>CAYWLO010000006.1:0-91514 GCA_964459035.1 uncultured Polyangiaceae bacterium
TGGCGGCTCAGGGAGTGGCGGCTCAGGGAGTGGCGGCTCAGGGAGTGGCGGCTCACCTCCTGCAAGTTGTGGCAACGGAGTACGCGAAGGCAACGAGGCGTGCGACGACAACAACACGGTAAGTGACGATGGCTGTAGCAACGATTGTCGTGAAGAATTCTTAATCAGCGTCGACTGGATGCAGCGCACTGTTATGCTCCTTGATAGGAACACGGGCAATATCATCCGCGTTTTTGCCGAGGCACCGGACACCGGTACCTTCAACCCTCTTTATGTTTTGCAAATGCCCACAGGGGAAGTCTTGGTCACCGACACCTCCCAGGGCAATATTATTCGCTACGATATCAACGGAAATTTTATCGATAAACCAATAGCCGGTAACTTGGACATCAATGAGATTGCTCTGCAAAATCAAAACTTTCTCATCGGCAAGCGCACAAAAGGAATAGATAAACACGCTCTTACAAGCTTCGCCAACCTGGGACAGTTTGCATCCTATGACGACGCCATGGCTCTTGAAGTGCTCAACGATAGATGGGTGTTGAGTACGGGCATGAGCACTGGCGAGATCACTCTATTTGATGGAGCAGGAGAGGAGTCACCAAATATCATTCACGATGGCGGCGGTTTCTTTCACCTTCACCAAACTTTTGACGGGAGAATTTTAGCTCCAGATTTTGCATCAGGCGATATAGTGGAGCTAATTCAGACGACCAAGCCTGCGCCTCCCCATATTTTAGGTCTCCCGATGACGGTCGCGCGAAGGCTCACTATTACATCACCATTCTCTGTGTTCGAACTACCGAATGGTACCTGGCTGGTGGCCGGTAGCACGGGATTGGCAAGGTTTGATCCCGATGAAAATAAGCTCCTCGCCGAGCTCACCACCAACGGTTATGGAGCAATTGAAACATACCTCGGTCCATTGGCGCCGTAGGCTGCAGCCCCGGCATCAGTACCGAGTCCAAGGGGGCCAGAAGCACCTTTCGGTGTCCAAGAGCCGCCCACCCATACGACAGAGCATATCTATACTAGATTTGCCAGCTCAAGCATACGTTGACGCATATAACACTGAACAAATATAGCGCAAGGGGACGCTCAGGCTCCTCCCGCCAAGACCCAAGGGCACAAAAAACGCAGAGGGCGCACTTGCCCCGAACTAAATAGGTCGGAGGGCGAGCCCCCTAGGAGTGCTCCAAAAAAACGACGACTCTATTACTTCTGAGGAAGTGCTGCGACCAATGCGGGCACTGCGGTAAAAAGGTCTTCAACTAACCCATAATCAGTTAACTGAAAAATAGGCGCATCGGGATCTTTGTTGATAGCAACAATGACCTTTGAGTTTTTCATACCTGCGACATGTTGAATTGCTCCCGAGATTCCTATCGCAAAATAAAGTTGAGGTGCCACAATTTTTCCGGTTTGACCCACTTGAAAATCGCCTGGACAATAGCCCGCGTCCACCGCTGCCCGGCTAGCCCCCAACCCGGACCCTAACTTGTTGGCCAAGGGCTCAAGTACCTCAAAGAATTTCTCTTTTAAGGCTCGACCACCGGAGACAATGACTTGGGCATCAGTCAGTTCGGGGCGCTCGGAGGTAACCCCTTCGAGAGAAACAAATTGAACACGACGGGAAGCTTCACCGCCGGCTACAAATTCTCGAGCTTCTATCGGTGACGTCGTGGAGCCAGCGACATCTGGCTCGACTTCACTTTGCCTCACCGTGGCGACCTGAATCTCCGAGCTAAGAGAACAATAGCCTAAAGCGTTTCCGGCAAACATGGGACGCTTAAAAACGACAACTCCTCCTTCGTCTTCAATGCCCGAGCAATCACCTGCGTAGGCCGCACCTAATTTTCCGGCAACTCGCGGCATCAAATCTTTACCAAAAGTGGTGGCCGTAGCCACGAGCAGACCATAGTTTTTTGCAACTTCGGCAACGCTAGGAGCAAAGTTTTCGGCGACATAGTCTTTGAGCTGGTCGTCTTGAATCTGCAATACTTTGGTAGCTCCGTGCAGGGCCAGGGTCGCGCTAGCCGCAGCCGTATCCGAGCCTAAAACAAGGATATCAAGGTTTCCTCCTACGGTTTTTAACGCCTCCTTGGCAAACGCAATGGCAGCGAGGCTTGCGTTTTTAAGGGTCGATCCGCCGGCGAGTTCAGCAACAACTAATACATTAGACATCTGTAGATTATCCTTAAGGAAAGTGAGTTAAAGAACGCGCGCTTCATTTTGGAGTTTATCGAGCAGCTCGGCCACATCTTTGACAATAACGCCAGACTTTCGTCCTTCTGGGGCAGCGAACTTATTATAAGAAGCACAACGAGACACCTCCGTAACGTCGGCCAAGTTCTTGACCTCCAGGGGCTTCTTTTTTGCCTTCATGATGGCAGGCAAAGGGGCGAAGCGCACTCCTTCGTTGTGAGTGAATGTTGCGTCCGTTTTAGAAGAATAGACGCTGGTGGGCGCGGTAATACGCAAATCAACTGTGATGACACAGGGCGGGGTCAAACGCAGGTTGAGTACTCCTCCGTCCACTTCTCTTCCGACCAATATTGTCCCTGCGGACTCTTCTTGAATAGTGGCTGCAAAAGTGGCCATCGGATAGTCGAGGAGTTCTGCCAAGATCTGACCCACTTGGTTGCTATCGCCGTCTACAGCCTGTTTTCCAAGGATCACAATGTCTGGTTTTTCCTCATCGACGATTTTTTTGAGGGCATGGGCCACGCGACCCCCATCAAGTTCATCGTCTGTAGTGTCAATACGGATGGCTCGGTCCGCCCCGGTTGCCAAAGCTGAGCGCAGCGTCGTCTCGCATTCTTTAGGACCTAAGGTCACAACGACAACTTCGCCTTCGCGCACTTTGGGCTTTGCTCCATTTTCTGTCAGACGAAGGGCGGCCTCTAAGGCATATTCGTCGAATGGGTTCATTTTCCATTCGAGACCAGTGGTGTCGACAGTACGATTGTCAGCAGCCATTTTTACTTTATTGGCATTGTCGGGATCGGCTACCCGCTTGATTGCAACGAGAATTTTCACAAAAACCTCCAGAACGTTTCGTGTCGGAGAACCGACGGTAAAAGATACTCCACGAGTGAAATTAGCCTGGGGCCACTCAATGCAGCTAGTAAGTTTAACCTAAAGCTGAAATTTGGCACGTCAAGTTTGCACGATGCGGCGCAAGGGCAATCCCTTCGATAAACGGGGCAGAGGCCGCGGGGAATTTCACTGTTTTGTCCCTATACATCCCGCTCTCGCGTCAAGGGAGGGGCGCCCCCTTTTTGCTTTCGTTGAAACGATTGCTCAAGGGTATGATCTTTGGGGAACGAAAGGCTATGCAAGTCGAGCCATGGACGCCCCCATAGATTTCCTCGTACTCGGCAGCGGAATTGCCGGTCTTTCTTTTGCCCTTCGCGCGGCAGAAGTTGGTGATGTATTAGTCGTAACCAAACGCGATTTGGGCCAAAGCGCCACCTCGTGGGCTCAAGGGGGCATCGCCGCGGTGATTGATCCGCGGGACTCATTTGAGAAGCATGCCCAAGACACTCACGATGCGGGGGCCGATCTCTGTCGTGATGAAAGCGTTTCTCTCTGCGTGGAACGCGGCCCCCATGTTCTCAAATGGTTAATGGACCTAGGGGCGCAATTTACCAAATCCGAATCGGGAAAACTCGATTTAGGTCGAGAAGGTGGTCATAGCGAAAGGCGCGTCGCTCACGCGGGAGACATAACCGGCGCCGAAATTCAACGAGCACTAGTTGATAGAATTCGCTCGCACCCACGTATTGACGTGCGAGAATGGACCATGGGGGTTGATCTCATCATGCAAAGCCGCCTAGGCAAACCAGCTGACTGCGTGGGAGCCTACGTATTGGACGAAAAAACCGGCAAGGTCGACACCCTGCGCGCCCGCTCGACGGTATTAGCCACCGGAGGTGCTGGTAAAGTTTACCTCTATACTTCCAACCCCGATGTGGCCACGGGTGATGGGGTGGCCATGGCCTATAGAGCTGGTGCGGAGATCTCCAATATGGAGTTTTTTCAGTTTCATCCCACAGTTCTTTTTGATCCCCGGGCAAAGAGCTTTTTGATAAGCGAGGCCCTGCGCGGCGAAGGAGCGGTCCTCAGACTTCCTTCGGGCGAGGCGTTTATGGCCGAACATCATCCCCTAGCCGACTTGGCGCCTCGCGATGTAGTGGCCCGTGCAATTGACTACGAAATGAAGCGCACAGGGTCGGAGCACGTAGTCTTGGATATTACCCATCAGTCTAAAAAGTTTTTACAAGACAGATTTCCTTCAATTTTGTCACAATGTGCTCACTACGGCATAGACATATCCAAAGACCCTATCCCCGTTGTACCTGCGGCTCACTATATGTGCGGAGGGGTAACGAGCGATCTCTTTGGCAGAACAAGTGTGCCGGGTCTTTGGGCAATAGGCGAGACCGCATGTACCGGCTTGCATGGGGCCAATCGACTTGCCTCCAATTCGCTACTAGAAGGACTAGTATTTGCTGAGCGAGCAGCTGCTAAACTAAAAGAACTCATTGAC
Organism: uncultured Polyangiaceae bacterium; assembly: GCA_964459035.1. Classification (GTDB taxonomy): domain Bacteria; phylum Myxococcota_A; class Polyangia; order Polyangiales; family Polyangiaceae; genus NIC37A-2. The sequence continues at coordinate 4,553 of CAYWLO010000006.1, forward strand.
AACTTACGCACTCAGGAGCTTCCTCAGGTGCCCGATTGGGAAGTGGGCTCGGCATGCCCGAGCGAAGAAGCTGTTATCATCACACAAAACTGGGATGAACTACGACGTTTGATGTGGAACTACGTGGGAATTGTAAGAAGCGACTCTCGTTTGGAGCGTGCTCGACACAGGGTTGAATTATTAGAAAGAGAAATTCAAGAATATTATTGGAAGCACCTGGTCACACGTGACCTTCTTGAATTGCGCAATATCAAAACCGTCGCCGAGTTAGTCATCGCTTGCGCTGCGAGCCGAAAAGAAAGTCGCGGTTTGCACTTTACCATCGATCATCAATTGACAAGAGAAACGTGCAAGCGCGACACCGTGATCAAATTGGGCGTAAAGGCCCACTTGAGAGGGGTCTAAAGAGAATTGAAAACTCAATTGGACCACGAGGGACTACCCTCGCCATTGGACTTTACCCCCTGGCGTGCCTTAACTTGGATGCTTGGCGCCATCTGCATCATGCTGGTCCTAGCACTTGTCACGACCTCATTGTGGCCGGGCTCTGAGCAAGACGCCGTAGGTATTCGTTTGCTCAGCTCAATTGCTTTTCTCTTGGCTGGCGCTCTTTTGCTGGGGCGCTACCCAGGAGGCCCCACCTTAAAACAAGCTCTTGCAATACACGCCTCACACCCCTTAGCCATTTTCTTGGGAGGGGGCATTGGCTTGCTGGCGCAAGTTCCAGCAGAAATTTTGCAAAGATGGCTCAGTTCACAAATCCCCCACAATCAAGTGCAGGTTGATTCAATCAGTCAACTGACAACTTCTCTGTCTCCCCAGCAGGAAGTGGCTCTCCCACTTGTTTTGATTGTACTTGTGCCCCTCTGCGAAGAAGCCTTTTTTCGTGGTGGTATTTATGGGGCCCTCCGCCGGGGTCAAAATCGCGAAGGGCTCTCGGCCTTTGTGGTTGCCCTGGGTTTCGCCCTTTGCCACTTTTCACCCCAGCAATTTTTGTCTCTTCTATTCTTTGCCTTCGTTGTTGGTATTTTACGCGTATTTTCGGGTTCGTTGCTGCCTGGCCTGGCCGCCCATGCAACCTTTAACGCCGCCGCCTGGGCAGGACAGAAGCTCCCGGCCTTTCACCCCCAGGGCGGTGTTTCGCCCCTGGCTCAGGGGGCGCTGCTATTGACCCTGTTTTTCTTAATTTTTATCTATATTCGCTTCGTTGGTCGCCACCCCGTCTCTCTGCGCAATAGAAACAACGAAGTCTTCCCTCCGACCGCCGAGAGGACTCATGATTAGATTTTACGCGAAATTTTTCACCATTATTCTATTCAGTCAACTGCTTGTGGCCTGCTCGCAACCTTATCGAGTGGGTGATCATGTTCTTGTTGAGTGGGGTGAAGACAAATTGCTCTATCCCGCATTCATCATTGAGGTAAGAGCAAAGTCTCGCTTTCGAGTTCACTACGAGGGGTACCCCTCCCGCTGGGAAGAAACGGTCGATCTACCTCGTATCACGGGACGTGTCGTCGGAGAGGTTGCTCCTCCGCCGCCACCGCTCAAAGTACGCGTCGCTCAGGGACTCAAACCAAAAAGGAATGGGGAACGCGGCCCCGTCAGTCAATTTAAAGTAGATGACCGACTCAAGGTTCGATGGGGTGGGTCCATTTACCGTGCTCGAGTGATAAAAGTGGTTTCGTCGGGGCAGTTGTTGGTGCACTACGAAGGGCATGAAGACGCCTGGGATGAAGTGATTGAGCTCTCGCGCATCGTTGATAAGTGAACGATGCGCGAAGTGTTGCAGGTCCTCGCTATCAGCTGGGCATCCCAAGCGCCGATTCGCGAGAGATCACGTCGGCAGATGCTCTTCATACAGCGAGCCCCCTCTGGTGGAGTGAAAACTCGCCAAGAAACTTCGATTTTTCAGGAGTAAATGTTACGTTGTTAACGTGACGGATGATACATCGACACGATTGGCGGGAAACGTAAAACGACTGCGCGAAGAGGCTGGCCTGAGTCAAAAAGCCCTCGCAGAGCTCTCGGGGGTTCCTCGACCCACAATTGCCCACCTAGAGTCGGGCCAAGCCAATCCCACTCTAAGCGTCGTGCTCAAGGTGGCCAGCGCCCTCTGCGTGAGCGTGGACGGGCTCGTGGACCCAGGCGAGGCTCCTGTTGTGGTACTTTCACCCCGCTCGCTCCCTACGGAGCGCACAAGTCGAATTCGTAGAGTCAAAGTTCTCCCCCCTTCGACCATTCGCGACCCAGAAATTGAACGAATTACACTAAAAGCCGGGGGAAGAGTGCATTTACACGGCTCAGCTCGCTCGCCATTGGTCCTTTTTTGCGAACGAGGGGAGTTTTCTTTGATTACGGGACCAGCCGAGGTGACCTTGAATGGAGAAAAAGTTGCCTACGTGCGTGCTGAGTCCGAGTGCGTGACTCAAGGAGGCGGTGTTATTTACCTCGTCACCGGAAAGTAAGCCCATTTAAGGGTCCCAAGGTGAGAAACAGGGGCAGTTCATTGGACACGAGAGGACAGGCGAGCTAGCAGGGCGCCACCCCATGGCTCAATCTCTACGCAATATCGCTATCATCGCCCACGTCGACCACGGCAAAACAACTCTCGTGGACGCTATGCTCGGACAGACCGGCGTCTTCCGCGCGAACGCCGAAACCACGGACCGCGTGATGGACTCCAACGATTTGGAGAAGGAGCGTGGAATCACGATTCTGGCGAAGCATTGCAGCATTGAATACAAAGACACGGTGATCAACATCATCGACACTCCCGGCCATGCTGACTTTGGTGGCGAAGTCGAGCGTACCTTGAAGATGGCCGATGGAGTTTTGCTCCTAGTAGACGCCGCCGAGGGTCCCCTGCCCCAGACTCGCTTTGTTCTCACAAAGTCGATTGAGCTCGGCTTGCCTATTATTGTTGTCATCAACAAAATAGATCGCCAAGACGCCCGCGCTGACGACGTTCTTACCGAGACATTCGACCTTTTTTGCGAGCTTGATGCTCCCGAAGAGCAATTGGAGTTTCCTGTTGTCTACGCAGTGGGTCGAGACGGGATTGCTTCCAAAACTTTGGAAGAGAAAGGAACCGACCTCATTCCTCTCTTTGACATGATTCTTGAAAGTATTCCCGCTCCCAAGGACACAACAGCGGAGCCTCTGCAGTTTCTTGTGCACAACACAGAGCATGATGAGTACGTAGGTCGCCTGGCTGTCGGCCGTGTGTGGCGCGGTCGCATTTCTGTTGGTGACACAATTGCGTGGATGGGCGAGAACACGACCAAGAACGTACGTTTGAGTGCCGTCTACCGTTACGTCGGAACCGACCGCGTTAAGGTCGAGTCAGCTGATGCTGGGGATATTGTTGCGGTTTCTGGAATCGAGGATGTACAAATTGGCGACACCCTCGCTGACAAAGAAAATCCCCAAGCTCTCGAGCGCATTGAGGTAGAGGAGCCCACAATCAAGGTACGCTTCATTGTGAATAACTCCCCCATGGCCGGCCTCTCAGGTAAGTGGGTAACTTCACGTCACATCAAGTCTCGTCTCGAAAAAGAATCCCTCAAGAATCTTGCTTTACGAGTTGAAGCAACTGCTGAACCAGACACTTTCGTAGTTTTTGGACGTGGAGAGTTAATGCTCGCCATTCTGGCCGAGACCATGCGCCGAGAAGGATTTGAGTTCTCTTTGGGCATGCCCGAAGTTGTAATCAAAGAGGTGGACGGCAAGAAACAAGAGCCCTTAGAGATTGTCATTGTTGATGTTCCGGACGACTACGTGGGCGCTGTCACCACTTTGCTCGGCGAGCGTCGCGGTCAAATGATCAACATGAACAATCTAGGTTCAGGTCGGAGCCGCGTCGAATACCGCATTCCTTCTCGTGGCTTAATTGGCTTTCGCTCGGAGTTCATGACGGAGACTCGCGGTCTAGGACTTCTCAACACCCTCTTTGATGGTTGGACAGACTACAACGGCCCCATGCTGCGTAGAAAGAACGGCGCGATGGTTTCCGATCGTAAGGGACAGACTCGTCCCTACGCACTCTTTCACTTGCAGCCCCGTGGCAATATGTTCTTAGGCGGCAACGCTAATGTCTACGAAGGCATGATCATAGGCGAGCACAATCGAGCAAACGACATCGATGTGAACCCCACAAAAGAGAAGAAGCTCACCAATATGCGCGCTTCGGGCAAGGACGAGGCCGTCACCCTCACGACCCCGCGTTCTATGACCATTGATGAAGCGATGGAATGGATTGACCAAGATGAGCTTGTAGAGGTCACCCCCGATGCGATTCGCTTGCGCAAGAGGCACCTCAGTTCGACCCGTCGACCTCGACGTGACGGCACATGAATTGTGCACGGGGCTGAGAGGCCCCAACGCTCTTTCAGAGCACCATTTCAGGCACAGGCCATCATAAAAAAGGACCCTCGAATGAGAGTCCTTTTTTTATGTATTCGCTAAGAAATATCTCAGGCCATTTTGACGCTGATCATTTTTACCGGAGTGCGGGGACGATCGGAGCCATCTGTAGCAGTGTTGTTGATGGCGGTCACAATATCCATTCCTGCGGAAATTTTACCAAATACGGGATGCTTAGACTGGCCACCCGAGAAATAGTCGAGAAAGTCGTTGTGCTTTGTGTTGATGAAGAACTGGCTGCTACCTGATTGAGGGCCCGCATTGGCCATGGAGAGTGTTCCCACCTCATTGGAGAGGCGGAGCTTCTCTGGATGCTCGTCCTTGATAGAACCATGGGGCGATTGTCCCGTTCCCGCGCGGGGACTTGAGGGATCTTTGCTATGGGGACAGCCGAACTGATTCATGAAGTTTTCGATGACTCGGTGAAAATGCAGACCATCGTAGAAACCCTCGTTGACTAGGGTTACGAAGTTACCACCAGTGATGGGCATTTCTTCAACGAAGATTTCCGCCTCAAAATTACCCAAAGACGTCTCAAATTTAGCAGTAGGATTGCTCATTGTTGGGAAAGTACCGCCGGATCAGCCCGCCTGCAAGAGTCTCTCTTACAAGAGCCTAAAAGCTGTTATGGCCACTGAGTGGCGATTTACCTGGGCCTACTGCGAGGCATCAATGTGGGGGGCAAGAATCGTCTCCCCATGAAGCGACTCACCGAAATATTCACAGATGCCGGCGGCCGCGAGTGCAAGACCTCTATTCAAAGCGGTAATTTGCTCTTTAAAGCCGCAAGTAAAAAAGAAGCGGCATCTCTCGGTCTCAAGGTGAGTTGTTTGCTCAGAGAGCGAGAACGATTGGAGATCCCCCTCATTATTCTCCCTGCGAATATTCTGCACAAAGCGCTCAACGACCACCCTTTTATCGATGAAGAGAAAGATGAGCGTATGGTGAGCATTGGCTTTCTTTCAAAAAAGCCACCTCTAGATGCTCTCTCCCGACTTGACCCAAACAAAAGCCCTGGAGACCGCTACCAAGTCCAGGGTGAGCTGATATTTTTGCACACCCCCCACGGCATGGCACGCTCAAAACTAACGGTCGGCTATTTTGATCGACGCCTTGGCGCCACAACTACCCTCCGCAACGTAAAGACGATACGCGCGCTCATCAGACTTCTAGAGTCGTACGAGGCTTAGAACAGTTGTCCCCTACATTGTTCCTTCTCGTCGCGTTTACTGGAGTTTTTTGGCTCTCAATTTACATCGTATTTTTTCGAGCGAACAATTTGAGCGCCGTAAACTATTTACGGGGCAATAAAAAGGTGCGGGTGCCTCCGCTCAATCTCTGGGCTTCGACTAAGGACGTAGCAGGACAACTGAAAGAGGAACGCTACATTTTGGAGCCAGGGACCTACTTTCGAAGGAGTCGCTTGATTCGCCAAGCACGCTTACGCGACCCAGACACTGGGACCATTATCAAAGTATACCCCGAAGAAGTGTTGAAACATCGGGTCTGAATTTGTAACAAACGAGCGGTCCGAGAGTTCTTTCTAAGAAAGCAACTGCGCTCCTCTAATCGCAATCAAGACAGGCCCACTCGACAATTCCTTCGCCTGTTCCAAAGCGATCACGGCTAAAGCTCTCTATATCTATCAGGTAGCCTGTCTCCTTGCTATTTGCGGTGCAGCAGCCGTTGCAGTCACTATCTGCACACATATCGTAAACGACTACATCAATTTCTTTGCGGCCTTGGCGTAGGCGAAGAGTCTTGAGCTTGAGCGCAGCAAAGTCCTTTTCATGAACTGCAACGATATTGTTCGCCTCTACCCACTCGGGGGTTTGTCTATCGCCCAAACCAGCGAACCACCCGGACCATTTGCAGCCGTTGTACTCAATACACTCTTCGCTCCCAGGATCGGGATAAGAAGTATAATAGGTCAGGTTGGCTTTTTTCCATGTAAGGCGATTTGAAGCAGAATCATCGCCCCCCGCCGCCGTGTTTCCTTCCTTCGGCGAATTCGCTCCTCCACTACCTTGCTCTGGGGTTGATGGCATGGCTCCCGGCTCTGCCAGCTCGCTGTTTTTCGAACTAGGTTCACTGGAGCAGGCGAGTTGGCCGACTGCCAACAAGAAAAGAATTTGCGCACTTCTTGAAGTTCGATGGGACATGAGGGCCTTCTGTCTTGGAGGACTCAAACCCTAACGCGTTCGGACGAGAGTTTCAAAAGTCCAGGCCAATGGCGGCCTGAATTTCGCCCTGCACGAAAGGAGCACCATCACTCACGACAGCGCAACCGTAGCCTGTATAGCAATACAGCTCGCCCCCAGAGAACGTAAACGGGACGCGCCCAAGGAGTCGCAGGTGCAAGAAAGAAAGGAGCCTAAACTTGACGCCACCATCGAGAGCAGCTGTGAAGCGCCAAGCATCCCCTGAGCTCTCACGGGAGCTAAAACGACTGGCGCCCACGCTCACGCCGAAATAAGGAGTAACGCGCCCCCGCGTCGCCTCCAGGTTTCCTCCAGCCTGAAAATATTCGATAGAACCGGAGCTCGCCTTCGAATCCAAATCAACAAAATTGGGGCGAAAGCGAATGGTAGTGTCCTGGCGGCTGTAATTGAGAAAAAAGAATCCGTTTCTCTGTACTCGGTAGCTCAAAATTCCGCCGTAGACAGCTGAGCTGTCCACGCTCACTCGACCACTAATTTTTCCCTCGGTACTATGATCTAAATCAACGTCGAGGGCACCTCCAAAGCGCCCTCCAACTGTGGCGTCAAGTTCTAAGCGATGCGGCTGCTCGAATTCTTCCGATTCGGCAGCGTGGGCAGTATTCGCAAGAATGGTATTTGACGCGAGAGCCAGGGCCCCCCACGTGAAAAGTAACTTATAGGTCTTCACGGGTCTTCAATAACTTAAAGGGCGCGGTTGGGCCCAAATATCTGCACCCCAGATGGATACATTGTTCACCATTTCATTGCGAGCAATGTACGCTGACCGGGAACCGGCATTTGGCGTTCAATTATGCTCAAGTACACCAAATTTTTGTGGATAGGCGCCATCGCCTTCGCCCTTTTGACCCTCTTGGGAGGTCTCTTGTTGGAACGGGCGGTTTCGAGAGCCCTGGAGCAAGGTCTAGAAGAAGATCTACGCACGATACGTGACTCCAACGTCGGCGCCCTCCAAGAGTGGATGCACGCCCAAGAACAAACAGCGTCGCTCACGGCAGCCGAAGCTGGCGCAAGGGAAGCCATCTTGGAGATGATCAAAGTCTCGCGGGGAAACGTAGGGTCCAAAGAACTCTTTGCCCATCCTTCCCAATCACGCTTGCATACCCTTGTCGCTCCCACCCTGAAGCATTGGGAATTCGACGCCTACGTGGTCGTCGCGGACGGGCGCATCGTGGGAGCTCTACAAGAGTCTGCCGTGTATCAAAAGGTAAACCCGGAGCGCCTGGGGGTTCTCAAGAAACTCAATGCAGGACAATCGATACTAACCCGCCCCCTACCTGGCAATACTAAAGGAGAGAGCCCCGCCATGTGGGTTGCTAGCCCAGTGAGAGACGACAAAGGTGATGTAGTGGGGGCTCTAGCGTTCCGAATCGATCCCCATAAATCATTCACCAGAATTTTAAAGACAGCCCAATTCGGCGGCAGCGGAGAAACCTATGCATTTGACAGAACCGGTCTCATGCTTTCGTCAAGCCGTTTCGACAAACAATTGCATAAATTGGGCATTCTCGAAGAAGGGCACGAGTCACTCCTTACGATCAAGATTCGTGAACCTCTCGAAGAAAATACAAAAAAAGGCTCACAACCTGGGCGCGAAGGCCCCTTAACAGCGGCCGTTCATTCAGCAGCCCAGGGCAATACGGCCGTCAATATCGACGGATACTTGGACTATCGAGGCGTAGAAGTTGTCGGTGCCTGGACATGGTTGCCTAACTATTCCATGGGCATTGTAACTGAGCTCGACAAAGAGGAAGCCTACATTTCTGTGGAGGTCATTCGGACCACGACCCGTCTCTTGGTCGCCTTCTTGTTGCTCGCTTCACTCTCAATTGTCGGGGGCTCTCGCTTCATTTCTCGATTGAGCAAGAAGGCTGAAGAAAACCAGATTTTAGGGCAATATACCCTAGAGAAAAAACTCGGCCAAGGGGGAATGGGAGCCGTCTATAAGGCACGCCACGCTCTATTGAGGCGCCCCACTGCCATCAAAATGATTCGCCCAGACAGCGTGGACGAACGTACGCTCAAACGTTTTGAAAGAGAGGTACAGGCGACCGCTCAGCTCTGTCATCCCAATACCATCGCGATCTACGATTATGGTCGATCCGCTGGGGGTGTTTTTTACTATGCCATGGAATATCTCGATGGAATCGATCTTCAGGATTTGGTCCGTGCAGAGGGGGGACAGCCCCAAGGTCGGGTCATCGAGATCCTCAAACAGACTTTGCGTTCATTAGCAGAAGCACACAGCGCCGGAATGGTGCACCGAGACATCAAACCACCCAATATCATGTTGTGTCGTCGAGGAGGCATCGCAGATATGGTAAAGGTTCTCGATTTTGGCCTGGTAAAAAAACTAGATGATACCTCCGAATTTACGATTCAAAACTCGTTGACAGGCACCCCCCATTACATGGCCCCCGAATGCGTGATGGATCCGGATACTGTTGACTCCAGAACCGATCTCTACGCTCTAGGCGTGGTCGGCTTCTTTCTTCTAACGGGGCGCCAGCTCTTTGATGGTCCCAATGCAATGTCGGTCCTCACCAAACAGATGACCGACCCACCGGAGCGTCCCAGTATCTACACTTTGACCCCTGTTTTACCGGAACTCGAAGAACTCCTCCTGCACTGCCTCGAAAAGGATGCCAAGGATCGACCGAAAACCGCTAAGGATGTGATTGATAGACTCAACAACCTGCCCCTACCTCTAGAAGAAAGGTGGACGGAGACCCTAGCGGAAGCCTGGTGGCAAGATTCGGCAGAACGCTTCTCGCGCAGCTCCGGCCGCCCTCTGACCGGCGCTTCCACCGTGGAAATTGATCTGCTTGCCCGTACTCCGCAAAAGCCCCGGCTCAAGGCGTAGCTGCCCCCAAAGAAAGATTGCGCGAGAAAATTAAATACACGAAGAGGCCTCCTACTTTCGTAGGAGGCCTTGTTCGTCGGGGCGGCGAGATTCGAACTCACGACCTCACGATCCCGAACCGTACGCGCTACCAAACTGCGCCACGCCCCGTTCCTCAACCAAAGAGTCCTCAGCTGGGGCGCGGGAGGATGTGCTCAGTAGCTCCTGCTGTCAACTCCTCAACACGACGGGTCGACGTAGGTCCTGCAACTCACTGGAGCCCACAGTAGAAAACCGATGGAATTACCAGGAGAATAGCTTCAACTATTGCTGTAATTTCATACACTTGACCACATCCAGGTAAATACTCCCCTGCAATATAGTGACACGGTAACCCTCGCCCGCTATTGTGCTCTCACTGCAACGAACCGAATGAGATGAATTGGTCCCCCTTTTTTCCCCTCTCAAACTGTTCCACGCACCTGTTAGTTCATTCTTGAATTAGCTTTTCTTCGCGGGGTGCCCCCACCCCGAAGAGCATCACGCAGGAAGTCAGAAGCCGTGTCGATCGAAGTTCCCAACGTAAATATCCTGATTGTAGATGACGATCAGGCCATTCTAGAATACATGCAGACCCTTCTTGAAAAAGACCGGTTTGAAGTACGCACCCAAAGTGACCCCACTCGAGTAGAGGACGAAGTCCGACAGGGGCAATTTCACGTGATTATCTTGGACGTGATGATGCCTCAACTCGATGGTATCGAGGTTCTGAGACGAATCCGAGCGATTGATAGCGACGTCGCCGTCATCATGTTCACGGCTCATCCGGACCTGGAGACTGCTGTTGCTTCAATGAAGCTGGATGCGGTCGATTACATCAAAAAGCCCTTCAATGTAGACGAGTTTCGCGAGGTTCTCTCTCGCGTCATGAAAAAGAAGGGCTTGGCTCGTACCCCCGAAGAGCAACTTCATAAAATCATTGGTGATACGATTCGCACCCTAAGAAAAGAACAGGAGCTCACCCTGAAGCAAATGAGTCGTCGCACCGGCCTCAGTATCTCGCTCCTTTCACAAATCGAGAGAGCAGAATCGAGCCCCTCCATCTCTAGCCTCTACAAGATTGCGGTGGCCCTCGATACGAAGATCAACGGGCTCTTCGGCGACAACTAACTCAATTCATTGAATCGAACGAGCAAGGACGGCATCCCCACACGGAGGTGACGTCTTTTTTCGTTGAGCAGACAAGCATTGGATAGATTTTATTGCAGGACACCTCCGTGGAACGTGCAACACTGAGCCCTAGCCAGTGCTCGACTACGCCCATGTGGGCTCACGTGAAGAGCCCCGAGTGCCCGCGTTCAATGCTCCGGAGGCCCAGAGAAGCTTACGAGCGTACTCTAGCTCTAGGGGGGTCCTAGCTGCGTGAAGGTCCCGGTACGCACGATCTCCGAATAATCAATTCTAGCTTGGCTTTGCGGTATTTCTGACTTGACAAAGCCCCCGAACTAAACACATATTCCCGCCCCCAAGGGACGTATACTCCTGAGGACGAGGAGAATATTTCTCAGCCGAAGTAGCTCAGCCGGTTAGAGCATACGCTTCATAAGCGTGGGGTCGGCGGTTCAAGTCCGCCTTTCGGCACCCAACAACCCCTTGAAAATATTAAGTTTTCTTGGGGTTGTTTTCTTGAGGGCTCTGAATTTTTGGCATGCCCCAACTCAAACTAGACAGAAGCGCCAGTGAGAGCGAAAAAGCCTTGCCCTGTTGGGCACATTCAACGAGCTGGCGAAAAGCGCATCGAAAGCAGACGTGCTGCTCCGTCCATCGCAGCCTGTCTTTGGTAACCAAACTGTTCGCGCAGAACACCTAAGCCCTTGGAAAGCCCCTCGTCCTCGTCTGCCTGCTCGTGAACAGATAGTTCAGCCACTTTGCCACAAAACTCCTCAAGGAGGTCGCGTCGCTCCTTAAAAACGGCCGAGCGAATCGTTGAAAGTCTATCGAGAAAAAAGTTGGACTTCTCGAGAGTCTTTCCAGGATGGTCAATTGCCCACGCAGCGATGTGACTCAATAAGGCGCTTCTCACATCCTCTTTTTCATCGGGGGGGTAGAGGAGTGATTCCGCATGTTGCATCAGTTTTTCGTCGGGATCATCCAACTCGCCCGTGAGGGTGTTTGAGATTTTTTCATGTTTAACCCAAGCGCTGACATGTAAAATGTACCTTTTCAGTACCTCCTCATAGCTCGACTCGTCGACTAGCCCACTCGCTACCCGAAACTCATCCTCAATTGTATCCAAGAGCCACGTCCGAATACTAGCGCGAAATCCAGAGTGGTCATGAAATCCTCCTGCCGTAGGTTCGAGCCGCAAAAAGCTGTGATCGGTAACGCGATCACAAAGAGCATCCAATTCCTCAAGGACAGCAAAAGGAGAAAGGTAGTCAAAATCTGCGTGTTGCACCGCATCCATCAACACGGTGCGCATCAATCGAGGACTAACTCCTAACGAGCCTTCGTACTCTTGCATTCCCTCATTTTCATCAAACATAAGAACCGTAGCTAACCCCAAGGAAACACGACGCTTTTCGACGAATATCTCAGTCAGTTCACCGGCGTATGCTTGGAGTTTTTGCCAAACGTTCACCTGAGAAACTATGGCTCGTAGGTCTTCAGGATATCTTTCCGCCTTCGGTTTGGTAAGTCGAGTTAATGCGGCAAAGCGCGCTGCTACCTCCGTTGCATGAGGCGCCACGTAGCCCACTAGCTGGCTGGCAACTTGCTCGTCATATATTTCTTGTTCGCGTAGATGATTTCTTAAATACGGTACAGGAATTAACTCAAACCGGCCTCGAAAACTATCGTACTCTGGGTGTTCACGAAATGCTCTTAGGTGCAACTCGTTTCCACTTGCTAACATCACACAATTGAGTCCCAATATTTGGGAGCCCATGGATATTTCCCCGGTTTCGATTGTCGTTTGAAGATATTTGTAGGCGTCAATTGGACGTTTGAGTAGATCTGAGAGTTCCAATAGTCCCCCGGAGGCATCGAGCAGTTCGCCACGCACATCATAAAGAGAGAGCCCCTGCAAACTCGCGGGCAAGGCATTGGGATTATGGTCTGCTGTAATTTGGCGTTCGGAGGCGTCCACTGAGAGTTCAGGACCTAAGGTAACCGCTCCACAACGATAGCGCCTAGATAAGAAATATCGCTCAATTTGGATATGACGCAAGACTTTTTCCAAAGAGCCCCGGTATGAGCTCAGGAGAGCGGTGAATATTTTCTGATTTTTATCACAAAGCACCCCCTCTTCGACCCAACGTGGCAAAGAAGGGGCGAGTCCAATGAGGTTCTTCAGGTAGCGTCTGCGCTCCTGAGGTGGGAATAGAAAAAGTGGATGGTCTCGAACCTCTATCTGTAATTTTGTCTCCAATTGCTCGTCGCTCAAGTGGGCAAAACTACTACTACCGTCGACGGACTGATGCTCCGCACCCCCTGAAAAACCAATCGCCCCCCCAGTGAACGATTTCCTAGGAAACACCCAGTGAAAGCGATAGAGCGCACCAGCATCACTCCTAGAATAGTCCTCCAACCCGGACATCAGACACGCTGCTATTGTACTCTTGGATGAACCGTTGGGCCCATGCATCAAGAGCACTCTATTAGGGGCTCCTTCTCGTTTGAAATTATTCAAGCATCGAACAATTGACTCCTGAGCCTTTTCTTGTCCCACTAAGGGCATTGAGGTGTTTCCACGATCCTCCAAGAAGCCTTGATCAAACAACCGGTAGCGTGTGCTTTTTCCAGTTGGATTTTCTATCTCATCACTGCCGTAATAATCGATGGTAGCAGAGAGATAGCCAGCCGCGTCGCGACAATGCTCTAGAGGTGACTCCTCAAATTGCCTTAGATACTCATCAAAAGAGAGCACCCTGCGTTCCCTATCGAATTCCTCCTGGACGCGGTGGGCCACAGTCTTGAGGCCCTCACGCTCTGGACGCTTTGTATCTACGCCAGCAGCCTTCTTTTCTTCGCCCATCGTTCCAAGGTATCAGGGGAACGAGTCGGCCTCGAAGTTTGGGTTGCTCTGGGGCTTTTATAGCAGGACCGGAGCAATCAAGAGTGATCAGGGGCACTCAATCAGCCCCCTGGGCCTACGAAGCGTTCACTAAAATAGACAAGTCGCGCTTTTCAATCAGACAACGCTCGTCGGTACAGACGCTAAAATAGATTTTCCCGGAAATTTTGACCTTTCCTGGCTTTTCGACCGTGGCTGCAAGGGGAAGTTGAGCTAGCTTTCCCTCAATTTTCGCCTGGTCTTTTCGCACCACCTCTTGCTTGGGGCTCACTCCCGTCTCAGGCGCAAACTTAAATTTAAGCGGATAGTCGGGATTTATTTTGTAGCCACTCTTTGCCTTCAGAATGAGTGTGAACTGAGTGCTCTGACCCGATTTGATCTCTTGGGGTGCGCTCAGAACTACGTGAAATGCCTCTTCATCGTAAGAACTTTTTGCCAGTGATTTGGCCTGAATCGGGCTGGTTACTGCAGCACCTGAAGTCGCCGCCGCGCCTTGAACAGCTAGCTGGACCTGAGAATCTGCAGGTTGAACTCCGCCCTTCTTTTCAACAGCTTGGCTAGGAGCCTTACAGCCCCAAGCGCTTGCACTGAGAAAGAGTGCCAAGCTCAGCCCAGCTCCCACGTTGAGGCGTCTCCGCGTAAATCGATAGGCTTGCATAGAACGTAGATACCACGAATGATCTCTTGATTGCACTTTCAATTGTACGAACCGAGAGCGGAAAGGTTCCTCATCTTCCAATTTTCTAGCCACTTCATTTGCCTACGAATCCCAGATCTCTCGGGCAAAAGCAGACGGCGTCTACTAGAAAATTAAAAAAAGAAGAAGGGCAAGAAGGACGATACCAATGCCAATCAATGCGCCGGGCGGCAGACTTTGCCCGACTTTTAAACCTGCAATACTCAGGTTTTCTGGCAAACCAACACCAACTTCAGCTGCTCGTCGAGACTCCTGTTGAGAGAGCGAGACGTCAGCGGCCTGCATTGCCTCAGTCATTGAATCTACACCTACTTCTCCCAGAGAATCATTGTCTCCAAAAAATCCGTCTTGAGCGGACTTTTTACCCTCTTTTGGTGGAGAAATACTCATTAAGGCACCCAGACGCTCCTCTATCTGCTCCGAGAGAGTTGCCTCAGTTAAATTTGCCCATTTTTGGTGCTCGCCCTGAAGGCCAAAAGCCTCTCCGACGGCATTGGCTAGAGCTCCGACGGTCTCATGACGCAACGAAGCAGTGCGCTTGAATGCCTTCGCTAAGACAAGATCCATTCCAACTGGAATGGGATACTGCTTGTCTTCAATTGTACTAAGAGGAGGCGCCTCTTTAGTAAGAATACTCAGGAGGATCTGAGGACCATTGACGCCGGCAAAAGGAACTTGTCCAGCCATGCATTCGAATAGAATTGCTCCCAACGCCCAGATGTCCGCTCTATGATCTAAAGTGTCTAAACCCTGGGCTTGCTCCGGGGACATGTAGTAGGGTGAACCAATTGTCGTGCCCATGACGGTCAACTTTTTGGCACCCTCGGCCTTGTCTTTTACCGAACCAAAATCAAGTAACTTGATGATATCGCCCTCGGGCGTCTGGCACAGAAAAACGTTGTCAGGTTTTAGATCTCGATGAACGAGGTGATTCTTGTGAGCGGGGTCGAGCCCCAGAGCTACCTGACTAATCATGCGTACAATACGTGCAGGTGGCAGGTATCTCTCGCGATCGAGCGCTTGGCGCAGCTCTTCGCCAAAGAGGTACTCCATCACTAACGCATACGATCCGTCTTTGAGATCGGTAAAATCGATGACCTCGACAATATGACTATGAGAAAGTTGGCGACTGACCTGAAACTCTCGCTTAAATCGCTCAACTTGTACGGGATCTCGCGCAATTTCTGCGTGCAAGATTTTGATGGCGACGTTTCGGCGTTCCACCAAATCGAGTGCTTCGTAGACCCGACCCATGCCTCCGTCGGCAACTACACGCCGAATTTCATAGCGCTCAAGTAAAAGCTGTCCAACTCGTGAATCGCCCCCATCAGGTACAATAGGCACCTGTGTCGCGCTTCCTAAGTTAGCTCCATCGACAGGACAGAAACTTGCGTCCTGGGGATAGAGACGACCGCAACTAGGGCAAGCTTTCATTGGGCGCAGACCTGCGGCTCAGCTCTCAGAAGCCGCTGCTCGCTCGTCGGCGCTAGCGGGGACCTCGTAGTACAAGAATCGCAAACAGCTAGGACACTGAAACAACTCTTTTAAGCGCATGATTTCCTGATAAACCATGGGTGAGAGTTCAATATGACATGCCGCACAACCGCCCTTTACTACAGCGGCGGAGCCCGTACCGCGCTTTTTGCAAACGGCTTCGTAGCGACGTTGGACTAGGGGCGTCAAAGTTGCCAAAGCATCTCCGCGCTTCTTGATCTCTTCTTCTAGGTTTTTCTCCAACTCTCGCACGCGAGTGGCTTGGGCCCCTTGGGTCTCGTCGATTTGCCCTGCGATGGCGATGCGCTCCTCTTCGACCTTTTTAAGGTCCACGCTGGCGTCTTCCATGAAACCGCCCAACTTAGAGATCTCAATTTCGCGGTCTCTGCACAAGCGACGAATCTCCTCCATCTCGCGCGAAGCGGCATTTGCCTCTTTTTCGTTACGACAACGAGTCATTTTTTCACGAGATTTCTCGATCTGAACGTTGAGCTGACGTAACTCGCCGTTGAGTTCGGTCTTCGTGCTCTCCATCGACTCAACGATGCCCTCCAAATTGGCTATTTGTGTGACGAGCGCAACATGCCGTTCGGACTTTTCGTCCATTTTGGCCCGCTCTTCTTCGACCTCACTCTGCATCACGACGATACGAGCGTCGACAACTTGAAGAGTCTTGAGGGTGGCGAAACTTGCTTGAATACTCACAGATAGAACTCAGAAAATGAATGATCTAGAGCGGGATCGTCTAGATTGTGGGCCCACCTGGGTTCGAACCAGGAACATCCCGGTTATGAGCCGGGGGCTCTAACCGATTGAGCTATGGACCCCGATTACTTCGGCGCGCTGCGACGCTACTCGAAGCGAGAGAGCACGGCAACATGCGCGGGTCATTCAAAGCAGAATCGAAGCCCCTTTCCCGCGAATGTTGTCCTATAAATTAAGGTCTTTAGGCCCTTTGGGCCGCCGTGACGATTATGCTAAGAGGCGGTCCTTATGGACAGCCTCGTAGTCACGGATGCGACCCAGCACAATCTCAAAAATGTCAGCGTCTCCCTCCCACGGAATCAGCTGGTAGTTATTACTGGTCCCAGTGGCTCGGGTAAATCGTCTCTAGCATTCGATACCATCTACGCAGAGGGGCAAAGAAGATACGTCGAGTCGCTGTCTGCTTACGCTCGTCAATTTCTGGACCAGCTTCCTAAACCCGCCGTAGGGGGCATTGAGGGACTCAGCCCCGCCATCGCCATCGAGCAAAAAGCCTTAGGTAAGAGTCCGAGGTCGACGGTGGGAACCGTGACGGAAATCGCAGACTATCTCCGGTTACTCTTCTCTCGAGTCGGAACACCTCATTGTCCTATCTCGGGGGATATTCTCCGCGCCTATACTGTTCAGGAAATTGTAGACTCGGTACTCGCCCAAAAAGAAGGTAGTCGTATCATTATTCTTTCGCGTATCGTTCGCAACGAAGCACGCGATTTGGAGCACGAGCTCACTCGTTTGAGGCGTGAAGGTTTCGTACGGGCACGCCTCGACGGGGAAAACTTTGACCTCGGTGAAGACATCAGAGTCGACCCCAGTGTTCCCCACGATCTAGATTTAGTTGTCGACCGCGTGGTGATTCGCGAGGACATCAAGGGTCGAGTGACCGACTCAATAGAACTCGCTCTCAAACTAGGGGACGGAACCGTCCTCCTAGACAAGATGGATGGTAGCGAACTCTTGGTCATGAGTGAAAAACTCGTTTCCTGGGAGCATGGTCTCACCCTACCCCCGCTTGAACCGAGACTATTTTCCTTCAATAGCCCTCATGGCTCCTGCCCCGAGTGCAACGGTCTAGGCAGGCGCGCCTCAATTGACCCCCTCAGAGTTGTGCCCAATGGCACGCGAAGCCTGCGCGAGGGAGCGGTGGTTGCCTTTGGTCGCCGCGGTTCTGAAGCCAATGCCACTGAGGTTCAAAAAGTGTGTGCGGCCCTTAAACTTGACCCAGACAAACCTTGGAATTCGCTGTCGAAGGCCAAGAGAGAAGTCATTTTACACGGCGACGGCAAGAAGTACGAAGGCATTATTCCTCGATTGCTCGCCATGCAAGAGAGTGGAGAAGGTCCAGAAGGTGAGGACTTTGAGGAAGGTGCCATTGGCATTGACGATCTTACCCGCTTCACTTCGGCTCAACCTTGCGCCAATTGCGATGGAACTCGTCTCCGTAAAGAGGCTCTCAGCGTATTGCTTGATGGATACAATATAGGCGAACTCTCGCGAATGCCTCTCGATGAGCTACGCCAAGTCTTGCACAAAATTGAAACAGGCTCCTCACTTAGCCGCAAGGAAGCTGCCATTGCTGCGCCGCTGATTCCAGCGGTAACAGACAGACTTGGATTTCTGATTGAAGTGGGCTTAGGTTATCTTTCGTTAGATCGCGCAGCCGCGACACTTTCGGGAGGCGAAGGACAGAGAATTCGCTTGGCCACTCAAATTGGCGCTTCTCTGGTCGGCGTCCTCTATGTACTCGATGAACCATCGGTGGGCCTACATGCGCGTGACAACCGACGTCTATTAGAAGCTGTGCGTCGTCTTGTCGATAAGGGCAATAGCGTGCTCGTCGTCGAACACGATCGAGACGCCATCATCGCCGCGGACCACGTCGTGGATATGGGCCCCGCTGCGGGGGTACACGGTGGAGAAATTGTAGCTCAGGGCACCCCGCGTGAGCTTGTTGCCAACCCCAACTCGGTGACCGGTCCTTATCTCTCCTACGAGAAACACCTTGCTCCACCCAAACGCAAAAAGATCTCCAGTAGGAGGTCTCTTAAAATCATTAAAGCAAGCGCTCACAATCTAAAAGACGTCTCTGTTAGCGTACCCTTGGGAGTTCTCACCGCCATCACGGGGGTGAGCGGCTCGGGCAAGAGCAGCCTAATTGTTGATACCCTCTTGGCCGCCGCGCGAAATAAGCTCTACGGAGCAAGCGGTTGGATTGGCCCTTGCGAAGGAATCGAGGGCCTCGACCAAATTGATAAAGTCATCAGTATAGACCAAGCTCCCATAGGAAGGACACCGCGCTCCAACCCGGCGACATATACTGGTATTTTCTCGGATCTACGGGAGGTATTCTCTGGACTGCCCGACGCGCGTGCCCGAGGTTACAAGCCTGGACGATTCTCTTTCAACGTGAAGGGCGGGCGCTGTGAAGCTTGTCAGGGCGACGGAGTGCTGCGAATTGAAATGCACTTTTTGCCTGATGTCTACGTGAATTGTGATACGTGCGGTGGCACGCGATACAACCGCGAAACACTAGAGATCCGCTACCGAGGGCTTTCTGTGGCTGACGTCCTCAATATGACGATCGAAGACGCTCTGACGATTTTTGAGCCCATTCCTCGTATCTTTGAAAAATTGCGAACCCTCAACCAGGTGGGGCTTGGCTATGTCACGCTGGGGCAACCAGCAACAACGCTCTCGGGGGGAGAGGCACAGCGGGTAAAGCTGGCACTCGAACTCAGCCGCAGAGCGACAGGCCAAACCCTCTACGTCTTGGATGAACCCACGACCGGTCTACACTTTTCGGATATTGAGCACCTAACCCAAGCCTTGCTCGATTTACGGGAAGCGGGCAACTCAATCATCATCATTGAGCATAACTTAGAGCTCGTGGCTTGCGCCGATTGGGTCATCGACATGGGTCCCGAAGGAGGAAGCGGAGGCGGCCAGGTCGTAGCAGAGGGTCCCCCTGAAAAGCTGGCGGCAACGCCGGGTAGCCATACCGGAGTAGCTCTCAAAGAAATTTTGGACTGTTTAGCTCTCGTAGCGCAGGGAAAGAAAGTTCAAATTCCTCTTCCTCTGTCTAAAAAGACATCGAAAAAAACTTCAAGCGCAACACGCACGAAGAAAAGTTCTAGCTCAGTGCAAGAGGCAACGACAAAGCCAACGAAAGCTCAGCGCAACAAAAGCAGCAAAGCTCCAGCAAAAGATAAAGTCGCGGCAAAAACTATTTCTAGTAGAGCCTCAACAGCCAAAAAATCTTCTAGTAAAAAGACAGGTGCCAAGAAGGTATCGACTAAGAAATCGCCCTCCAAGAAATCTTCTAAGAAGATCCGCTGAGACGCTTTCCCACCTTCGTTCGAGACTCCTGCTCCCCGGAGCTGGAGGGTCTCCCGAAAAAAAGAGCAAAAAGAACGGGCGCGCAATACTCCTCAGAGGAGGGTATTGTCGCGCCCGTTCTCTTTTTGCTCTTCGTCTATTCAACCAAAATCGCGTTCGACGCGTTCTTGGTCTTCTTTGCAACGAATACAAAGAGTCGTTTCGGGTCGCGCTTCAAGGCGCTTCTCCGAAATTGTCTCGTCGCACTCATCGCAGATGCCGAAATTACCCTCCTCGATGCGCTCAATAGCTTTTTGGATTTTGTCCAAAAAAACTTTTTCACGCCCACGAAGACGAAATGTGAATGATTGCAAGTACTCGCTTGAAGCGAGATCCATTTCATCAGGAAGATCGTCCTGATCAAGTGTCATATCCTGAGAGAGCGTTTGCTTCGCTCGCTCCAAGATATCCTCACGCTTCTCTTCGAGCAGCTGTTTGAACTTATTCAGCTGAGCCTTATCCATCTTCTTCTACCCTCATTTTCGAGTGGAGTGACGAATTGTCATTCAACCCGTGTGAGTTTTGCCCCTCGGGGGGAGCCCTTGAACTTAATCCCGAAAGAGCACTAGTCAAATCCTCAATCGTACACTTTGATGAGTTAGCCATTTTTACGCGATAATTGACTCAATATCCTCGAAGCACGGCCTAGAAAGTTGGAGAAAACCAACTTCAAAGACCATCCCGGTACGCCCGAACGGCATTGACGAGGGCATCCGCTAGCCGCTGACGATAATCTTCCGAATTGAGACGACGTGCTTCGAGGGGATTGGAGATGAAAGATCCTTCGAAAAGTACCGCCGGCATGCTCGCCCCAGCAAGTACGTAAAACCCCGCCCGCCGTACCCCGTGGTCCTCAACTCCCCGATATTTTTGGCGTAACGAAGCTCCCGCTGCCCGTTGCAGAAGTTTTGCCAGAGTTTCCGACGCCGCACGGCGTGTCTCGCTGTCGGTCCGGCTCAACGAATTTGCTAGCTCGACTGCGGCAGCCTCTGTCGAAGAGTTCTCTCTAGCGGCAATGCGAGAAGCCGCTGCGTCCCGCGAACTATCAAGGACAAACGTCATCACACCCTTGGTTCTCGGATCCTCGCTAGAATTAAGATGAATGGAAAGAAAAAGGTCCGCATGAAATGCGTTCGCGCGAGCTGCACGTTCGTCCAAGGGGACATAGGCGTCCACGTCGCGCGTCAGGAGAGTCGAGACTCCAACCTCGCGCGCGAGCAATGGCGCTGCACGATGTGCAATGTCCAAAGCCACGTCTTTTTCGCGCAGACCATTGGGGCCAATAGCCCCCGGGTCATGCCCACCATGACCCGGGTCAAGAACAACCCTTCGCAACGTTCTCACCCTCACATCATCATGTGAAGCATCAATATTCAGGTCGATGACTAGGCGAAATGGCTCGGGTAGATAGAATATTCTATAAAAGGTCTTCTCTTTTAAGTCCAATACAACCCGCGTCGCATCATTTTTCTTACCGAGACGCACGCGCTCAATTAACCCCTTGGAGGAGACAATGGCCGGAGTAGTAAACTTGGCATGCTCGATATCCACAAAAAGACGTGGTCCTTGAGACTTCGTTGCCGGGAGTTCTCCCGCGTGAAATTTGGTAGGATGGGTGACGTGAACCACAACTCGCGAAGTGCGCTCCGCTCCAAATGTCTCTACTTTGGTAATGTTGGTTGGGTTTTCTAGGGATGCTCGTAAGTTCTTAGGAACAACAACACTTTGTGAGAGCGACTCATGAACTACTCTCGAGTTGTCGCGTTTGCGCTGCGTTTTTGTTTCTTGAACGCTTTGACGCCACTCTCGAAGAGTCGCTGGACTCGGTTGAGCACTATTGAGCACACTCAAGGACCGCGAAATACGCTCCCGACAAGCGCCCTCGCCCAAGCGTTCTCTTAAGAGATAATAGTCCCGATACTGCTCGGCAGACGTGGCCCCCATGAGTCCTCTGAGCCCAATCAATTGTAAAGCGGCGTCGCAGTCTTTGAAGGACGATGCGTCCAAAGCGTTGGAAAAGAGTTCTTGAGCTTCCAGGCCGTCCAGCTTTTTTCCAAAGATGCGGTAGCTTTGGACGCGAAGAGCCCCTGCTTGAAAGTAAAGAGCGCTCGCTCCGTCACCCTCGAGTCGCTCGGCTTCTACTGCCAGTCGATCTGCGTGGGCGATGAACTCAACTCGTGACCTTTCCTTAGGCATGGCGACGACAGCTTCAGCTATTGGTGTGGCCGGCTCATTTTCTACTTTCGTTTCACCACAGGCCCAGACAAGCAGCGACGTGCAGATAAAAATACTAATTTGTGTTGACCTCAAGCGCACGTAATTGTGTCTACCTCGACTCTCCCTCCAAGAAAACAAGGGATCTTTGTTGACCACAGTTACTCAGCAGACAAATACAGATTCCTTCATGCAGTGGTCTTCCTCCGATCGAGCAAGGAACGAAAGGTTGAGCGAGGTACACCTGCCGCGCGAGCTGCGGCACTGATACTCCCGTGTATATCCAAAAGCTCCAAGGCACGCTCCGCGGGGAGACGACGAGTGCAGCGTCCTCTCTGAGGGCAAGCCACGCTCAGATCTCCAGGCGAGAGGGCGTCACCCGTGGCCAATGCCGAGGCCCGATAGAGCACCCCAAATAATTCACGAACATTCCCGGGCCAGGGAGCCGCTTTTAAAACCTCTATAGCTCCAGGCAAAAGAAACTTTTGTCCGACCTCATCGGCTATCCGCTCCAAATATCCAGTGGCTAGTAAGGGAATATCGCTCAGTCTATTCCTTAGGGGAGGAATTTCGATGATGAGTGGCGCTAGCCGATGAAAGAGGTCGTGGCGAAATTCACCTGTCTCGATTCGGTCCTCCAAGACGGCGCAGGTCGCAGAAACAATTCTCACCTGCACCTGTCGCTCAGTCTCCGCGCCCAACGCCCGAATCCGGCCGTCTTCCACAACTCTCAATAGCTTCGCCTGTCCTGAAAGGCTCAAGTCTGCAATTTCGTCCAAAAAAAGCGTACCTTTGTCCGCCGACTCGAAGAGACCCATCCTTTCATTCACGGCTCCGGTGAAAGCCCCCCTTTGGTGCCCGAATAACTCAGCATCCAATAGCGAGTCGGGCAGAGCGGCGACATTGACCGCATGGTAATGACCCTCTCTCGCCGATTCATGATGAAGCGCGCGTGCGACGAGATCCTTCCCAGTCCCTGACTCCCCTCGCACCAAGACCGGAGCGCGAAGGGGCGCGAAACGACGAATAGTGGCTCGGACTCGCTTTATAGCCTCCGAGTCCCCCACCAAACCCATTGATGCGTTGGAAACCCGACAAGAGTGGTCCTCTAACTCAACTGTTGTGTGACCAATACAAAATGAGGCCCTTGACCCGCTCAGGAGAGCCTCACTGACGCGTCCGGCTCCCACGTAAATACCATTTTTACTGCCTAGATCGCTCACCACTAGCCCCTCAGATGTCACCCGGAGGGAACAATGACGTGCACTGACGGTCGGATCGGAAATCGAAATGTCAGCATCAAATCCGCTGCCAACTACGATCTTTTGCCCGAGCTTTAAGACGCGAACTCTCTCTTTTCCAGCGAAAACGAAGCGAATTCTCCAAACACTTGGACCCGCGGTAAAAGAAACCTCAGTAGTCGAATCAGTTATTACTCGCGTCACACCTATGCTTCGGCCCGACAAAGAGCCCGTTGCGTAGTTTTTGTGCTAATTCGCAAACATGAAAAGAGCCCTTGCTCTGAGCGCCCTAGTTTTACTTCTAGACGTCTCAAATTCCATCGCTGCAGAACTCCCCGACACCGACTCAGCTGTCGCCACGTCGTCCTCAAGCCCAGGTAAGGAGGCATCTCCCGCTCCCCCCCTCATTCCCTATCGCAGAGATACAGTCGGCGGACACTTCCAGCTGGCGCTGACGGGGGCCTACGCCATTCCTTTTGGTTCTGTCAGCCAAGGCACTGCTCAAACTAGCCGAGTAGGAAGTGGCGCCTCTGGGCACGTCGACATTGGTTACGGGTTAGATCGTCACGTAATGATAGCTGGTTACTATGAACAGCAATTTTACGGCGCATCGAAGAAGAACTGCCCCCCATGCAGCGGCACCAGTATCGGCGCCGGGGCTCTGGTTCGCTATCACATAGTCCAGGGGCTCACGGTCGATCCATGGATTAGTTACGGAGTAGGGTATCGGTCGCTTCGCAGTGACTCCGGTGAGACCAGCCTTGATTATCAAGGACTAGAATGGCTGCGAATCGGCTTGGGTACCGATTGGTATATTCAGCGCAATTTTGGATTTGGTCCCATGATGCAATTCGGTGCCGGAACCATGTTCAAACGCCCCGACGGCGAAAAGATCGGTGGAACGAACTGGCGCTTCCAGTTTGGTCTCCGCTTGGTTTTGGACGTCCCTGGAAAGTAGTGTAGCCAGGGTATTTCGAGACCTTGGAGTAACAAAGCAAAGGGCCCCTACGTTCCAGCGAACGAGGGGCCCTTTGCTTTGTTCGGACGCTTTCCGATTTAGGTCTGGATAGCCACACCCAATGCTTTTCTCAAAGCGCAATATTCAACACTGACTGAGAAGAGAAGGAGATCCTTCAACTTATCTTGCGGAGTAAGGCCCCCCGGAATTTGTGCCTCTTGAGCGATTATCTTCTTCGCAATCTCTAGATCGCCGCAGAGGAGCAAACCAGCTCGACACGCTGTATACTCTACAGCTTGATTCCAGCGCTTTACATTTGCTTTAGCGCCATCAGCTAAGAACTGCTTTACGACTGCGCGAAGACCATCCATTTGAACGGGCTGCATATAGCGCTGTAGCATCTGCGCGGCCTGTCGAATTGAAGCCTCTTGGCCGGGTGGCATCGGCTGCTGCGGAGCTGCCAAGAGAACACCGGCGAAAAGCATCACGGTCAATTCTTCCCGTGAGGGAAAGAGCACCTGTAAATAGTGCTCGGGGCGATAAGCCGAGAGATGTTTTCCACAGATGAAGGTCAGTTCTTGGGGTTGAAAACCACTAAGAACCGTTTGCCCTGCGACCGATGACGGGGGATCGAAAGGAATTGCCTCCAAATATGCGGGCACATCGTTGCGGACATAAAGCACCGGAGGCCGCTGAATACCCAGCACCTGCGTGGCCCAACCAAACGTCTTGGCAAATGTTATGGTCGAAGTATTCGGATCTTGACGGAACTGCTCCGGAGGCGCGTTTAGTTTTCCGTGAGATTTCAGAAGTGCGAGTTTCGCTTGGAGTGCCGCCGGGGCAATCATCTCGAAAATCTTCGAGATGTGTAAGTTCTCGTCTTCATGAACCAGAGCACGTAACCAATGCTGATCTCCGAGCCTTCCGGTGACGGGTAACATTCCCTGAGGACGGTAGTCTTGAAAGAATCGCTCGGTTTCTTCGTCAGCTTTACCCATGAAGGAGATTGCCGATGCAACGCACCAAGCATCATCATACGCGGACTTATGAAGCTGCAATCGATACAGAGCTTGGTAGGGCTCTACAGCAAGAGGATCTAACTGCAAGAGCCTACGTTGCTCCTTGATAGCGTCACCCCATTGTTCTGTTGACTCGTAAAGCTCGGCCAAAATCTGTCGCTGGGTGGGGGCCTCTGCCACCAAACTTGCTGACATACGGAAAGCCTCGATCGCCTCGGTTGTCTGTCCGGTTCGATCTCGATAGATGAGTCCAAGCTGATGCCAGAGACTGTGCTCCAGCTCATTGTTTGACTTGCCCGCAATGCGATGAAGCATCTTACGATAAGATCGCTCAAGTTGCTTCCAATTTCTCTGACCGGTAAGCACCTTGTTAATGCGCTCAAACGCCTCCAAGAACTCAGGATCGCAGTCCAATGCCTCATTGAAGAGTTCGACGGCTCGTTCGCCGTCTTCGAGCTTATCACGATAAATTTGAGCCTGGGTATTCAGTAACTTCGCCCTCACTCTGGGTCGCTCTTCCAGATCCAAAATCGCATCGAGAATGTCCACCATCTTCTGCCACTCCTCGGCAGATTGATAGTTTTGCAACATCTTGTGCAGCATTGCGTGATCTTGAGGCTTCAAGTCACGGGCTTCCTCATAGGCTTCCAGGGCTTTGAGAGGCTCCTTCACTTGACCGGCCCATATGTCACCAATATCCATCAGGAGAGAGAAACGCTCCTCACCTTCAAAGATAGTGTCCAAGATCTGACGCTTGTATTCGGTTACCTGCTTTGGATCATTCGCCTTCTCATAGGCAAGAACGAGCGCCTCTAAAGAGGCACGATGTTCGCAGTCAAGAGCGAGGGCCTTCTCGTAGTTATTGATAGCCTGACGGTCTTGCCCCTGAGCTTTCTTGATCTCACCCAAACGGAAGTACACACGGGTGCGTTCCTCAACTTCGTCCTCACCAAGAGAGGTCAATACCTTCTGGTAGTTGGTGAGTGCGGTGGGCCAATCTTCAAGGTTGAAAGCAGAGTCAGCAACGCCATGAATGGTCTCGCGACAAGTCAGGTCTAGTTGATGGGCAGCCTGGTAGGCGGCGAGAGCCTTATCATAGGCCCCAATCTTACCCATCACGAGTCCAAGACGCTTCTGCAACGAATGCTGCTCACTACGCTCACGATTCTTCGAGCGACGAA
Source organism: uncultured Polyangiaceae bacterium (assembly GCA_964459035.1). Classification (GTDB taxonomy): domain Bacteria; phylum Myxococcota_A; class Polyangia; order Polyangiales; family Polyangiaceae; genus NIC37A-2. Next base: position 31,052 of record CAYWLO010000006.1, read on the forward strand.
CCAACATTTCAGCAAGGGGAGCGGCATCTTCCCAGCGCTCTTGTTCACCATACTCAATAGTCAGCGCAAGTCCTGCCTCCTCACATTCGGCATCTAGAGCAATTGCTTGCTCGTATGCCTCAACGGCAGACTCATGTTCGCTGAGCATCTCATCACGAATTTTGCCCAATTCAACGAGCAGACGAGCCCTCTGACGCGCCGACTCCGTTTGCTCCTGCTCTTGCTCGAGATATCGACAGGCCCCATCCCAATCAGCTTCATCAACAGCGATGGTGCGCAAAGCACTAATTGATTGAATGTGGCTGGGGTCAAGGTCCAGAGCCATCTCAAACTTTTCGCGAGCTCCAAAGCGATCGCTCAGCTTCTCCTCCATGGCGCGACCTATGCGGTAGTACATGTCTACCTGCTGACCACCGTCCACAGTGAGCTCCGCTACTCGAGTCATCATGTCGATTGCTCGCGCAGCCTCGTCCTGCTTTTCATAGAGCTTACTCAGAGCGTCTAGAGCGGGAATATTGGTCCCGTCCGCGTCAACAACCTCCTGAAAGGCGTCGATTGCTTGATCAAAATCACCAATTTCGTCACGGAACACCGCACCGATATCGGCAAAAAGTCCCAACTTCTCTTCTCTTTCGGTGCTCTCGTCCAAGTGACGACGGAACGTCGTGATGAGATCCAACCACTGCTTCAAACGCCGGTAACAACGCGCCAACGCCACATAGGCAGGCAATTGGCTCGGGTCGATATCAAGAGCCTGCTCTAGTTTCTCGGCGGCAGCATCAGCTTTGAGAAACTGAACTTCCTGAACTTCAGCCACACTCATCAGCAGATCGACACGGTCACGCTCCACATCGACAACCTCAAGCTGCTTCTCCAGAACGTCGACCAACTCGGGCCAACGCTGAAGAGTTGCTAAAACACGCTGCAGCCCCTTCAAACCGGGTAGATTGCGATCGTCCAGCTCGAGAACCTCAGTAAACGCACGAGCTGCTCCCGCTGCATCATGAAGTTTCTCCTCCAAGAGTTCTCCAAGGCGTAACTTTTGCTTGATGGCGTCTTGCGGACGTTCAACTGCCCCGGACTTCGTTGTTAAGATATCAACTAATTCCTGGATCTGGCCCTTATCCTCGTAGATACGCTCAAGAGCGGCGAGGGCTGGCATGTAACCACCATCGACTTCCAGGGCGCGCTTGTAATAAGGAATTGCCTGATCGGGATCTCCCATGTGTTGATTGAGCAAATCCCCAAGATCACACTGAATCGCCTTTCGGTCATCATTGGCAACAGCAACCTCCAAAGCCTTATTGAGCATTTGCCCAGCCTTGGCATAGTTACCCCCAAGCCGTTCAATTGCCGCCATTTGGCGCATGACCCGCGTATTTTGCGGATCAATTTCCAATACCATTTGGTAGTAAGCCGTGGCGTCAGAGGGGCGACCTAGATCTTCTCCATACCACTTGCCTAAGCGTAGGCTGAGCTGAATTTTTCGCTTCCGATCTTGTTCCTCCTGCAGCCATGCATTCGCTGAAGTAATGAGCTCACTCCACCGATTGACCGACTTGCAGATACGCTCAAGATATTCAGATGTGGCATCGTCGAAATAGTCATCGGCGAATGCTGTAACCAGTGCATCAAACGCTTGATTTTGATCGTCCAACTTCTCGTCAAAGACCCGCGCAATGCGGCGAAGCAGATCACTACGAATGGGTATATCCTCGTAGTGGTCCAATCGATTGAGATAAAGTTCCACGAGGGGCTCCCAGCGCTCAGCGGATGAGTGAAGTTTCTCGAGTTCGGCAAAAGCACGCTCATGAAGTGCATCTAACTCCAAGACACGCTCATACGAATCAACCGAACTATCGTAAGCGCGTAGGCGAGACTTCCAGATATCGGCAACCTCGAGGAACTCTCTAATTTGCTCCGAGACGTCAGCAAGGGCAGCGGCCCTTTGCATTTTAATACCAACGATTTCACCCCATTGCTCGTCGACGCTAAACAAGCCCTCTAACTTATCCAGGGCTTCAAAGTCTCCCGGTCCAAGTTCAAGCAGGTGGCGCCATGCATCAATCGCTTCGAAGGACTGATCAAGCGTGTCCTGATGCAACTTCGCTAACTCGCGATAGCTTGCAACCATCTCGTCCGCTGTGAATTGACCCTCTCCCTGATCGACAAGAGATTGTAGCGCTAGAACCAACTCTTCTGGATTGCTTCGTCGTCGCCAAATATTGGCAATAGCTCGCAAGGCTGTCGCATTGGAAAACTCGATATCAAGAACTCGTTGGTAAGTCTCCAACGCTTCGTCATCACGGTTGAGCTGTTCATCAAAGAGACGAGCTCTCATCGTCAAAACATGAACCCGATCGTCGTCAGTGTCAGCAATATCGAAATGACGTTCCAACACGTCAGTCAATTCGCTCCATTGAGCCTCCTTCTCGTAGAGGAAAGCCAATGCTCGAAGGGCTTCTGGGTCTTCCCCCCGTAAATCCAAGACTCGCTTCCAGCCCTCAATCGCCCCTTCGATATTCGAAAGATGATCTGCTGCTAGATGAGCACGTTTTGCCCGAACATCACCTTCGGCAGCATCACCAGCAGCATTCTCAAGCTCCCGATTAAATACAACATCCAATTGCTGCCATTGCTGAGTGAGTCCATAGAGTCGCTCTAGGGCGGAGATTGCATCTTCGTTGTCCTTTTGGACCTCGTCAAAAATCACCCTGTATGCGCGAATCGCGTCGTCCAGGCGCTCTCGAATCAACTCAGAGAGGTTCAGGCCAGTCGAAGAAGTCTTCTCCTCGGAGCTCCCGCTCGCGAGCTCCACCTCTTCATCAACGACGAGCGAATCTACTTCTACTTCTGCGTCTACTTCCTCAACCTCGTCCTCTGAAACGGAGGGCGGCAATAGATCGTCGAGCGAGGGTTCAAGCTGCGCTTCGACTGCAACATCCCCGTCCTCCAAACCATCTACAACTTCGACAGCTTCCTCAATGATATCACCCGCTGCAGCAGAGAGCGCAATGGCACTCACCTGCGATGAACCAACGGGCGCCAATCGCTCCTCGTAAGTTGCACCAAGGCGCAAGTAAAGTTCTACCTTATCGAATTCGTCGGAAACGGCGCGCGCGCGGGTCTCTAGAATAGCGGCAAGATCCACCCACTGCTCAAGCGAAGTGTAGATGCGGTCAAGATTCTCCAACGCTCGCAGGTCATGAGGAGTTGAAGAGAGAACAAATCGATATGTCTCCTCAGCCTTCGTAACGTCAGCAAGTTCTTCTTCGAATACACGGGCCAAGCGTTGACCGGTCTCAGCTATCACCTCAGCGCCTACGCCTTCAGTCGCAAGAACATCGGCATATGCGTTGGCTAGATTCTCCCAGCCCTCATCCACAAGGGGAGCTAGGCGCGATAACTCGTCGACTGTCTGCTCATTCAGAGGGGCTTCAGCGAGGGCTCTAACGAAAATACCGAAGGCGCGGTCACCGTCTACAAGGCGTTCCTCAGCCTCTTCAGCCATGCGATGATACATCGCAATACGGTCTTCTGAGTCCTCAATCTTAGAGAGCTGACCTTCACGAACAACTAATAGCTTCTCCCACTCCGCGGCCGCCTGGTAAATTGGCTCCAATATCTCGCCAATTTGTACTTGCTCAATCCCTTGTTCAAATAGGGACTCAAGAGCTGACAGACTGTCTTCGTGCTCGGGAGCAGCTCCAAGAATCTCACGGTAGGCATCAATCGCCCCCGCAATATCACTCAATTCCTCCTGACGAACCTGGCCCAAGCGATACTTGAGATCCAAAATTTCGTCTGGGGTTTCGGCGATTTCAGCCTCCCTCGCTAGGATGTCCGCGAGCGCTGCAGGCTTGCTAGTTTCTATGTAGAGGCGATCTAACGTGACAAGAGCGTTTCGATTTTCCGGCTCTGCTTCCAACACCGTGCAATAGCGCGCAATGGCATTGTCCACCTGCTCCAGATGTACCTCGTACACTTGGGCGACGCGAAGCCCGAGGTCAACGACCTGCTCAGGAACCTCAGAGACCGCCAACAATTGAGCGTCGTAGATCTCCGCGGCAACTTTCCAGCTTTCGGTGAGTAAGGCTAAACGCTCAAAAGACTCAAGCACCTCTACATTCTGACTATCAAGAACAAGAGCGCGACTATAAGTAGCGAAGGCTGCCTCCGCATCCCCCAAACTCTCCTCTTGCAGTAAAGCGATACGCTGAAGAACCTCGACTCCGGCATATACGTCCTCCGCACAGGCCGCTTGTACCTCAAGAGCGCCAATGAGTTTGTCAGACTCTCCAGAAGTCTCGTACACTTGCTCAAGAACGGATGATGCCGCCAATGCGCCAGCTTCGCTCTTTTGGAGAAGTTCAAGAGCTTCCAGCGTCGGACCATGATCGGGCTGAATGGAGAGTAGCTCGCGATAGAGCTCCACCGCTCTTTCGGTATCTTCCAAGCGCGCCTCATAGAGGGCTGCCACACGATACTGAAAACCTACAGATTCTTCAGGATCAGCCGTTAGCTCGGCCTCGCGAGAAAGAATACTGAGCAACTCCTGCCAATTTTCTGCGCTTTGATAGAGCACATCCAAGCGTCCCAATGCGGTGAGATCGTCGGGATCAAGCTCTAACACCCGCTGGTAGGTATCGATTGCGCTCGGCACATTACCGAGTTCGCGTTCATAGACCGCGCCCACTTCATAGAGCACCTGCTTCTTTTCTTCGGGGTCCAGAACTAGGTCAACTTTGCGTGTATAGGCAGCTAGAAGCTCTTCCCATCGGGAGAGTCCTAGAAGCAAATTCACAAGAGCGTCTACACTGCGTGCATCTTCGCCATCGAGTTCAAGAACTTTCTCGTAGACCGCAATCGCACTCTCCGGTCGCTCTAGTACTTCCTCTTCTAGTGCGGCAGCTTGATAAAGCGCCTCTTTTTGAGCATCTACGTCATCGAGCATCTCGACTTTCCGCTGTAAGATAGCGGACATCTCGGAGAACTTCTCGGTAACCTGATAGAGGCGTTGAAGAGCATCGGCGGCCTCCAATTGCAGAGGATCGGTCTGCAATACCTTTCGATAGAGTGCAATGGCCGTCTCTGCGTCCCCAACGTTGTCCTCATAAACTCGTGCCGCCGACATCAAGAGCGAAGTGACCAACTCGGGTTCGTCGTCGAGCGAAGAAGCCAATTTCGACAAGATCTCACCCAAGGGCACAAACTGCTCAGTTGCCGACGCCAAGCGCATCAGGTTTTCGAGGGTGCTCTCGTTGCCGGGTTCACAAGTCAGGGCTCTTGAAATGGTATCAAATGCCGACTTTAGGTCGCCTGACGAATCCTCATAAAGCTCCGCTACTGCACCGAGAAGCTCAACCTGTCGGCTAGCATCGTCACAGAGACGAATCTGAACTTCGTATACTCCTATCAGTTTCTCGTAGTCGCCCGTATTGCGATAGAGCGGCTCCAATATCTCCGAAACAACACTCTCATGTTCTTCTACTTTTAGCAGCCGTTCGAGCGCGGCCAGAGCTTCCGCCTGTGAGGGGTCACTATCGAGCACCTCTCGATATCCCTCGATTGCGGCCTCGACCTGACCCATTTCACGCTCGCGCAATGCGGACAAACGAAGGGTTAGCCCCATCACCGCTTCATCCACCTCTGCGAGGGCCAATTGCGCCTCCAGATTTGAAGCCAACTCCTCCCAGCGCGAGAGCTTGCTAAATAACCCGTCCAAGGCGGTCAAAGCCGAAAGACTTGCGGGGATTCGTCCTAAGATCTCCTGGTAGGCAGCAACAGCATCCGCAGGGAGCTCCAGCCGCACATCTAAGATCTCCGCCATTTCGCCAAAGAGTCCTTCTAGAACTTCGGGCTCCTCACTGAGTTCAATGCGCTTGCGGTAAACCCCAACTAGCTCCTCCCACCGCTCAGCTCCGCGAAAGAGCTCATCAAGTGAAGAGAGAACTTCGTCGTTGCCAGCATCGACGGTAAGAGCTTTCTCATAAGCCGACGCAGCGGCATTCACATCGGCGAGACGTTCTTGCAACTGGGCCAAGCGTACCCAATAGGCCAACGCAAGATCATCGGCGGAGGCCTCCTCGGCGATAGTCTGAAAAATTTGAGCAAGTTTTGGCAGCGCCTCTGCCCGCTCAGCTAGGTCTTCCAGCTCAACTCGCGCTTCGTCGCTGGCGGGAGCCGCTTGAAGTGCCCGTGCCTGAGCAGAAATCGCGTCCTCAGCCGAGCCCAGTTGAGTCGCTGAAATGCTTGCAAGCTTCCGAAGAAGTTCAACCCTCTCGGCAGGATCAGAACTCACCTCGGCCCGAACTTCTAAGACGCCAACTAGTTTCTGCCAGTCTTCGCGCTCTTCAAAGACGGTTTCCAAAATGATGGCAGCGTCTCCCCTGAGGTCCTCATTCTCCAATAGAGCTTCGAGAGCTACTCGAGCCCCAGAATGTCCCATGTCGATGGCAAGAACCTCCCGGTAATTCTCCAAAGCAGATTGAGTGTCTTCTAGCCGCTTCTCCTGAACCTCGGCCAAACGATACTTCAGTTCGACCAATTCTTCACTCGAATCGGCCAGATCTACGCGCTGTCCTAGAGTGGTACCCTGCTTTTCCCAGCTTTCGGTCTCTCCATAGAGTTCATCTAGGGCGCTCAACGCCTCGCCGTCTCCGGCGTCCTCTGAGAGTACATTCTCGTACGTTGCAATCGCTCCGGCAACATCCGCCATTCGCGTTCGCTGCACTCGAGCGATACCAAACTGCGTAGCTTTACGCTCACCTGGCTCACTGACGAGTTCCAGCTTCTTACGATATACGTCAAGGAGGTCGGCCCATCCTTCAGTCTTTTCGTAAAGAGCCTCTAAAGCCGAAAGAGCATCTGCATTCTCTGGATGCTCATCATATACCGCTCTGTATTCAACTAGCGCAGCGGCTACATTGTCTAGCTCATCACAAAGAACACGACCTGTTCTTAGACGAAGGACGACCTGAGTGTCGAGATCGGACGAATCATTTGCGGCTGCTTGGTAGGCAACGACAAGCTCGTCCCAAGCTTTTGCGGCTCCTGCAACACGCTCAGCGGCTTCCAGGGTATGCAAACTCGTAGCGTCCAGGGCAACAGCCTCCAAAAGATGAGCGAGGGCGCTCTTCTTATCCCTCAACTTCTCTTCGTAAAGTGAAGCAACCTGAAGCAGAAGGCCTAAACGCTCTGACAAGTCATCTACATGACCTAACTTCACTTCGATAGCTTTGACCAAGCCCTTGGGGTTGCCCGCCGATTCATAAATGGGAATCAAACTGTCGGCAGCCGCAAGATTCGCCGCATCGAGGGTCAATACCTTCTCCAAAGCGCGAGCGGCACGATCGGGCTTACCTTTTTGGGTAATCCAAAGCTCTGCAACCTTCTGGAGCATAGATATTCGTTGTTCGACAGAGGGCGCTTTGCTCTCGTTGCTCTCCAGCAAACGAATAAACTCATCCCAATTGCTACTCTGAGCGAAGAAGTCCTCTAACTCCTCCCACTTTCCGAGAGCTACATAACGTTTCTTCAACTGCTCCTGAGCACGGCGGTCGTCCGGCTTCAAAGTAAGCAGTTGACGGTACGCCTCTGCGGCTCGGCTATCGTCCTTCAGGCGATCACCAGCAATTTGCCCCAACTTCGTCAAGAATCCAACGCGATCCCCTTCGTCGTCTGTGACCTCCACAACCTTCTCAAGAACATCGCAAAGCTTCTCATAATTCCGCCCGCGTTCATGAAGCTGAACCAATGCAGCCAAAGCCGCTGCATCTGCTGGATCATTCTCAAGAACCACGTCCCACAGTCCCACACAAACTTCGGGCTTCTTGATACGTTCAGTCGCAAGTTGAGCAATACTTCTATAGGCGTCCGTGCGCTCATCACCAACCAGAGCTTCGGCATCCGACGTCATCAGTCGAATCAATTTCTCCCAATCACGTCGCTTCTCGTACGTCTCCCGCAAGTACGCCTTCGCGGCTAAGTCCTCGGAATCTGCAATCAGAAGCTTTTCGTAACATTTTACAGCCTCTGCAGCGTTGCCTTTACCGGCATAAAGTTCTGCCGCCTCACGGAAAAACTGAGCCTTCTCGGCTCCACTTTTTACAGCTTCGCCCAACTCGAGCAACACCTTAACGTACTCGTGGGGACGCTTCTGAGCCGCCTCAAGCTTCACTCGCAATCCAGAAACAAGTTCTTCGTCCTCGGGAAGAGCAGATTCACTGTCCTCGTCTGGGCTAGCATCGGCGCCTGAGCCAGCAGCAGCGTCTTCAGCGCTCTTCTCCGCTGAGCTGTCGACAGCTTCAGGCTCCTCGGCCGGAGCCTCACCAACCGCGCTCTCTGTGCCGTCCACCTGGACAGCTGATTCATCACCTGCCTCATGGGTAGCAGATTCGAGTTCGGGGGCATCGTTTGAGGTATCGTCCATCTGTTCAGACTCCTGAGTACTTTCGGAAATTTCACTAGAATCGGTGTTCGCGGCAACGTGCTCGCTAAATTCCACCAGGGCTCGGTGACCGGGGGCCACCTCCGCAAGGCGGTCGAAAAACTTCTTCGCCTGCTGCAAGTTGTTTAATTCGCGTAGAGCCACCAAACCGGCACTCGCGAGCAAATAGGTCAATGTATCGTCACTGCCAAAGCCAGAGCTCACTTCATCGGCGAGCTCTATGAGTTCCCCCCTACGATGAGGCTCTTGACCGCCTAGCGACTGCAAGAATGTTATCGCGGCGCGACGTCCAGGCGCTAACCTCAATGCCTTCTTCAAGAAAGGTGCCGCGGCTTCTGGCAGCTGTCGCTGCGCCCAGCGCGCGCCAAACGCGTAAAGCAAATGCTCACTGTCAGAACTCTCCTCAACCATGCCCTCTTGAAGAAGGATGAGTTCCTCGGCCTGCTCGGCCTCCACGAACCCCCCCTCAAAGAGCGCCGCCACTCGATCATTTGTAGGTTCTACACGGTATGCCTGCTCCAAAAATCTGGAGCTACGTTCAGCGTCGTAGCTTCGAGCAATTCCCGCCGCCCGAATGAGGAGCCCGGCCCCTATGCTGGGGGACGCATCACTGGCGAGATGAGCGAGCATCTCAGCCCGAGTCACCCAATCGTCAGCGGTGACTTGGACATCTTCTAGCTCCTCACGAACGTCTACCCCGCCCTTAAGAGCCTCGGCATAGGCAATTGCAGCATTCTCCACGTCGCCTTGATCGACAAGAACATCGCCCAACTCCCTGTAAAGTGAAGCCGCTTGCTCCAAATCCTCAACCGAAGAAATTTCGATATTGAGGAGCTTTTGGACAAGAGGCAATCGTCCCAACTCACGGTATACCGACCGGGCCGCACCCACAGCATCCAGCCGAGAAGAGTCTAGCTTAAAAGCTTCCTGAAAATGCTTGAGAGCGGCGACGCCTTGCAAAAATTGCCCACGCAATAAATGTCCCAAACGCAAATGAAGCAACGCCAGCCCTTCCGGACTTTGCTCTTGCTCTAATGCCTTCTCCAGTTCTACCCGCGCCTGCTGATAGTCATGGGCGCTCTCGCAATCGGCCAACTGTGTTTCGCTACTCATCCTAATTTCGCTCCGTCGATGGCTTAAAACGGCCTACAAAAACCGTAATTTCACCACACACACACACTTCACATGCTCAAAATTGAATGGCGGGACGTCGGAAAATAGCTCCGCGTCCCGCACTGCCTTTAACTAATTGCCGACATGGCTAAAAGGCTCTCGTCCGATGATTTCCCTGGTTTCCAGGTCAATCAAGTTCCTAAACGCTGAAGAAACGAATTTGCCTGGCGACACTGCGCCTTAAACTTCTTCTTCTTTGCACCCTTGCAAACGGACTTGGTAAAGGAGTCCAACATTTGCTTGGCTTGCTCCTTCTGAGGAGGATCCATCTTTGCGAAGGTGCTCCCTAGGTGAAACTTAGCCTCTGGATGTGTCTCTCCACCAATTTGATATGCCTGCTTTACAGCAGCTAACATTTTTGGCTTGTCCCCTGCGACCTGAGCCACGTTGAAGGTCAATAGATACATGTTATACACGTGATCTCGCGTTTCCTCGGTCGGTTGAATATTCTTCGTCCCCTGCTCCAACACAGCAGCAGCTTGATCGTAAAGACGCAGAACCTGATAAAGCTCAGCCAAAGTCACGTAAAAGTAGGGAACGCTTGGGTTGTGCTCGATAGCTTGAGAGAAACTCTGCAGAGCCCCTTGAACATCATCCGTCCACCACTGGGCCTCGCCCAATAGCTGATAGCACCAAGCCCGATTGGGGTCCGCCTCGATGCACTTCTTGAGGGGCGCCTTTGCGTTCTCCCACTCGTCCAGATTGCCCGCCTCAGCTAGCTTGGTATATGCGAGGCCCTGCTTCTCGGAGTAGTTTGCGAACGTCGGAGCCGTGGCAGCTGCCTTCGCGAGGGTAGAAGCCATCTTGTCCCAATCCTCCTTCTTCTCATACGCTTTCGACAATTTCCAAACGATGAGATGATTAGTAGGATCCAAACTAATAGCCTGCTCATACTTCTGAATGGCGCCAGCTGTATTCACCTTAACGGCAGAGTCACCTTCGTTTGAGAGGTTAATAGCTTCGATGTGATCGCGACTACACCCCATGGTGGATAAGCCCAAAGAAATTCCTAAGGCCAATGCGGCATACTTAAACTTCGTCGTAATTGTACGGTTCATGGGGGAGCTCGCTTTCGGGCCAAGACGGCCAGGATTTAGTCGACCGAAGCAACTTCGGTTGGAGGCAATTGAAACTGTTATGGGCACTAACGCCCTCCCTTTGATTGCGGAATACAAGAACTGAGAGCTGCTCAGTATTCGAGGGGTCAAGGGGAGAGACATCATGAATTCTTAGTGTCGAGCGATCGAACATCAACTCGATTCCGACCGCAGAATAGTCGAAAAATTGGCCCGAAGTAAAGACATAACAACCGGAAAGCACTGCGGTGCTTAGGGGATACAATAGTCTTTGATTGTCTTTGAATGGGCCAAAAAGAAAACCCCGACCACCCAATTGGGGTGCGCGGGGTCTCCTGCAATCAAGACCCGACGAAGGTCTCGATGAGGCAATAACTGCCAAGGGAGAGGAAAACTGATGGCGAGCCCCCTTACGAAGCCATCAACAGAATCCCTCAAAAGGTCTTGTCATCAGCCTGGGCTAAACATAATTGGGTAGGTAACCGTTACGATGCCACCCTCGGGTTGCGGAAAGCTGAGCCCATAGAACGCCGAGATCACACAGCTGACCACACCGCTATCGGGAATATCAGAACCACCATTGCCCACATTGGAAACCGCTCCGTCTCGACCAATCACGAAGCGTACGCCGACTCGTCCTTCAAGGTTGGGGTTACGCCCAAGTCCTTGCTCGTAACACATACGAAAACGCCCAAAGTTCTGCCGAACAATACGGCGAATTACTTCAGCAGGCAGACGGCCATTTACGCTGGTCGCACCCATTCGAACCTTGGGAGCGCGCGTCTTATGCGACCCGCCTAGGCGCCCATGACCAGAACCAAAACCCTGGCCCGTACCGGTACCCGAGCCATGACCCAAACCACCGATATTACCGAGGCCGATTCCCTCGCCACGACCGCCGCCACCCTCGCCAATACCCGACAGCCCAAGGCCACCCGATCCGAAAGCGTCACCGATTTCATCACCCCACATATTACCCTGGGCACTCATGTCGTCTGAGCCCGAAGAGGTATCGCCTCCCCAAGGCGCCGTAGGAGCATTGGGGTCTGCAGCTGATCCCGCGTTCAACAGGCCAATCATGCCGAAGTCACGTGCTTCGCGAAGAGCCGCTTGACGGGCCAAATGCGGATCCGGATTGTCTTTGGGTCCCTTCACAGCATAGCGCTTATTGGTCGCCTTGCTGCTCTCTTTACCCATCGAGCCTTCTTCGCCTTTGGCCTTTGTCCCGGTACCACCCTCTTTGTTGTCCGAGTTGTCTTCGACGACGTCCTCAGTCTCTTCCTCTTGCTCCCGTTCGGCCGCAGCGTTCAAATACTGCTGAATAAGAAGTAGCCGATCTTTGTCGATGCCGCCTTCATCCGTCAACCCCATAGGAGGTACGAAATACGCAAGCGAAAGAAAGAAGGCACCAAAAGCTCCTAAAGTGGCTCCAAAGTACGCCAGGGGAGTTAGGTCCATACCAGATAGACCCGAGGCAATCGGCTTACCAGCATTGGTCGCTGTTACGGTGAAGACAAAGCCGTTGAGCTCAACCTTCGCCTTACTACCTGTCGCCAGTACCAACTGCTGCGCGCCAGCTAGTGCGCCACAGGGCTGCGCTTTAGAGCGAGCCTCATCCAACGAAATCTTAGGTTGCCCAGCCACCTCAAGAGACCCAGTCGCTCCCTGGGGCAGAACCACAGCCACACTACCGACATCGGCAACAACAATCGCCATCTTACTTTGAGGTAATTTCTCCTCAGGAATAAAGAAATCAGTCGAGTCCTTCTCGTTAGCGGGCTCGCCAACAATGAAGTCACGGGGCGGAGACAAGTGGGAAACATGTAGAACATTTCCACCCCACGAAACCATCACCTCGACGGCGGGGGTTCCGAGTTGCTCGACCTCATCGGGTGAGACATCGGGGCCACTCTGCAACATTTCGTACGTGTACGTGCCCGGCGCAGCGTCATCCGGAACAGGACTACCGGCAGCGGGTGCTGGCGCTCCGAAAGGGCTAGAACTACCCGCTGCCGACGCAAAGGGATTGGAGCCAGCAGACGCAGCTGCAAAGGGATTTGCAGCTGGCGCAGCAGCAGCCGCAAACGGGCTCGCAGCGCTAGCACTAGCAGCAAAAGGATTGGAGGATGCCGCAGCAGGAGCAGCCTGTGCCTGAGCACCCGCCGCCTCAGCTTTTTCGAGAACTATCTTGGTTCCACCGATCAAAATTTGATCCCCGACGGCTAACTTACACTTGTTAACGGGCGCGCCATTCACCTGGGTGACAGGCTCGTTGCCTAGATCAGTGAGAGTGATCTCTTCAGTTCCCCCGACCTCAATTACGGCATGCATCCTAGAGGCGAGATCATCTTCGACCCGCAGCTGACTCTTCGGGTCTTTACCGACCTTAATAATGTCGTGACTGAGAGTCTCGCGACGAAGCAAGTTATCGCCCTGGTAGAGCGCAAATGTAAGAACAGCTTTGGCCATCGTAGTGTCTTCGAATGTAAATGAAGGAGGGTGAACTGAAAACGCAGCTCGGATTTACGAACCGTAGTTCGTTCAAGTAGTTAGGATTCGCACCGAAAGAAGCTTCTCATCTACGAGAATGCGACTCAGCATTACCCAGCTATAAAGTTAGACAGCGAGTAACCTTAAAGGTTCTCAACTGATTTCAACAATTCAACAATAAACTGAGTACGTGGTTTGATGAGCGTAGATCGCTGCGCACCACGACGAACTCGAATACGTGAGTCATTGGGACCGAAGCCACCAGCGCTCAGAGGATCATCCTCGAACTCATAGCCATAACCATCGCCACCCGCAGAATCTTTTGCGTCTTGAGCCGAGGCAACAGACACGACACCCAGAGACAGAGCGACGAGAATGAGAGTTAGAGAGATTTTCTTGAGATTGGTCATTATAGCCTCAGTGCAACTTTTTAATTGCTTTACAGTAAGAGTGTATCCGGATTCTCCATCGTGCGTCAATGGACGAATTGGAGATCCTGTAAAATTGATCACATGCAAAGATGCCCGCCCTGCCCACTCTCCCTCAATAGGAAAGCGAATCGAAAGCGGGCATCAGGAGAAGATTTACTTCTTTTTTGCAGGAGCGGGCTTGTCACCCTTAGCAGGAGGTACCTTCTTGGTATCCTTCTTCTTAACATCTGCCTTCTTAGCGGCTGCTGCCTTCTTGTCAGCTTCCTTCTTAGCGGCGGCATCCTTCTTCATCTGAGCTTCGAACTTCTTCTGCTCGGCTGCCATCTTCACGCCGTCACGCATGAACGCAACGGTTGCCTCGATGTCCTCAATACGCCCTTCGGAGACCTTGATAGCGTCTTTGTATGCGCTTTTTCCTTGAGCGTTGCGAACAAAGGATTCGTACTGAGCCTTGGCCTTTTCAAATTCCTTGATCTTAGCCGAGTCGTTCACGGCCTTCTTCGCTCGATACTCCTCTGTTAAGATTGCTTCGTTGTAAAACGCTTCTGCGCGATTAGGAGCAATCTTCTTGGCCTCGTCCAGATGCTTCTGAGCCTCAGCTACGTTTTTGTCGTAGTTGGCGTTGCTGATCATACCACGTAGAGCCAAAGCGAGACCAAGATGAGCCTCGTAAGTCTTAGGCTGCAACTTAATGGCCTCACGATATGCCGTAGCAGCCTCACCAAAACCACGGAATGATAAACTTACCGCGGCATAGTTCATCTGCGCCTCAAAAAGCTTTGGATTCAGTTTTCTCGCGCGACCAAAAGCCTTCACTGCACCATTGTAATTTTCCAACTCTACGAGGATCAACCCCGTCGTGTTGTGAATCGGAGCATAATTCGGATTCTTCATCTGCGCTTGAGAAGCAACGAGCGCAGCAAGATCAAGGCGCTGCTTGTTCACTCGTTTCTTCTTAGAACCAGCAACAACCAGCTCACCGCGATCCTTACCCGAACCGCCTCGAGCCTGCTCAAGGTAGTAAAGAGCGAGCTGATTGAACGCAGGCATGAATGCATCATCCAGCGCGAGCGAACGTTGTAAGTTCAACTGCGCACAGGAAAGATCGTTCTTACACCCTGGACCACTCGCTGAGCCGCCGCGCTGCATTTGTAGGGCGGCAAGTGCAACAAGCCCCTCCACATTCTGAAACTTGGCGTCACGAATGATCTGATCGAGTTCCTGAATAGCGGCATCTATATTGCCATTCTCCTTATATCGGTAGAGCGCAAGCTGAGCTCTTGGCCGGTGAAACTCTTTGTCGATCTGAGAGGCTTCTTTAAAGGAGGCCTTCGCTTTCTCATCGTCGCCGCAACGCTGGTGAGCCAATCCAGCGTTATAATACGCTTCCGGAAAGTTTCGCCCACCTGCTGACTTCTGATCAGCCGCAGCTTTCATAAAACGCTGAGCGATGTCGTCGCAAGCGGCTGGAGACCACCCACTCCGATCATTTCCAGCAAACGCGTCGAGTGCTTCCTTATAACCAGCTGCAGCCTTCGCATCCACAGCGGGATCCTCTTTGCTTGCATTCTCGACGCTCTTGACGTTACCGCCACCGCCGGCTGATCCACCACAGGCAACTGCAGTGAGAAGCAGACCGACTGCTGCGAGATTTCGACTGTAAAACGTAATGTTCTTCATCTTCATTATCTCCGTAAACCGGTCCGGTTACTTCCTGCCAGCTTGAGCCTTATTGGCCTCAGCTTCTTCCTTCATCTTCTTTTTATCTTCCTCAGTCACCACCGGAGCAGCAACGAAGGGCTCACCACCGATTGAGAGCGGATACGCCTGCTCATCGAGGGGATTATTTACTTTGTTCGGCGAACCGCGAAATTCGTCAATCAAGTGAAAGTCAGCCTTGTAGTTGTTTGCAAGCCACTCTTCGCATGCGCGACTATAGCTATCAAAGTACTGATGTTGTGCGGTGTAAGCCATGCAGATTACGAACGCCCCCTTGGCTTGCTCCTTGAAAGGTTCCGAAGCGTCATCCAACGCACCGTAATAAGCAGTCTTGATCTCGTAGTCCTTTTCCCATTCTTTCGGAATGGGAGCTGAACGGAAGTCGGTCACAAACTTGCCCCACATCGCTCCTACTTGAGAACCCGCTGCAATTACCCAACGTGGTGGTGGAACTGGCTTCAGGTCGATGACCTTCTTGTACTCCAAAGAAGCTTCACCGATGATGACCTTCTTCTTAACGTACCAATCCTTCACCTTGGTGCCGATATGCTTGGTAATGCCTTCCTTGTCCTTTTTTCCCTTGTACTTGGGGAACTTGTAGGCATCGACCTTCTTTTTAGCCTGCTCAGCTGCGTAGAAGTAAGCTTCGCCCACTGATTCCAAAGCGCGCCCTACTTGACGGTTGCCACCGCCCGCATCACGAATTGCTTTTTCGGCCTTTGCAGGATCCTTCCAGAGGCTAACGACCTTCCCGTACTCACGACGAGCTGCAGGGCCAGTGTTCATTTTTGAATAGGCTCGACCGTAGAGCGCATGAGCTTGCATACGAACATCTACAGAAGCGGCTTTATCAATCAATCGCATTGACTGGGCGAGCGCCTTGCGAGCCTCATCCCATTCGCCTTGATCTCCGTAATGGGCGGCTATGGCGAAACCAATCTGAGCTGCCTGCTTTGGCTTGCGTCCACCGAACTTACGTCGAAACGTCGTCGCATTGTCTAGGGCGTTTTGCTCCTGTCCAAGTCCTAGCCTGAGCACCACTGCATCAGACAGAGCTTGTACAGATTCATCGCCCTTGTACTTCACGGTTTCAGCGTAGCGTTCGTAGTACTCTGCGGCCTTATCGTACATGGCGATTGCCTGATAGTTGCCACCAATCTCGTAGATAGCCTTGTGAGCTAAGTCCGTATTGTGCATCCCGTACTTTTCGTTCAGGAGAATCTTACGAGCAGAAATTGACTTGGCTAGTAGACGACCGGCCTGGTAAGCGCGCGCCATATTGTAGACAATTTCATGAGCCTTTTCGCACTGTTGAGGTTTTTCACCTGCAGCCATTGGCTCGGCGCAATACCCTTTCCATAGCTTCAAGTATGCGTCTCCACCCTCTTTGTAGTTGGTGAGTGCTTGCTTGTAGTTGCCCTTGTCAGCCTGGCTGTCCGCAAGCTCAATTTTCTTCTGTGCTGAAAGACGTTTCACATCGAACTCGATGCGAATCAAGAGTTCACAATGTTCCTTGTTGAACTCAGCGTCCTCTCCAGTGCAGAAGTTCTTGATAAAGTCAGGAACATCGGCGGCCATATCATCGAAGCACTGAGGAACAGCTGGTTCCCGCTTGGCGCCGAGAACGTTGACGGCCTCAAGGTAGAGCTTGGCAGCAAAGATAGCGGCGTCATGATCTGGATGATTGAGCGCAATATCTCGGAAACCGAGAGCGGCCTCTTCCCAATGCTGAGCCTCGAAGTAGGTACGCGAACGTGCGTACTTCACCTCGACGAACTGCTCCATCGCCTCGGTATCACCCTTTTTAGGGGTAATATAACAAACGTAACGATTGAACGCTGTTACCATGCCCTTTTGCATGGCTGTGAACGGCTTTGGCTTAAACTTGGTCCACTGACCCTTGGTACCCGCGCGGTCTTCCGCGGAGGCGCCCTTGGGGCCAAGACCCCGGCCCTTGCGATCTGACTCACCCTTGTGAATCTGATCATACATCTTCTGATAACAGAGAACGGATGCATAGGCAGCTTCTGCTGCATCGGGGCCCTTCGGATTTGCGTCAACAACAGCATCGAATGCAGGTCCACACTCTTCCCAGCGCTTACGGAAGTAGAGCAAGTCAGCCATGGCGTACTTGATCTTGTAAACGGTAGGCCAGTCTGCTTTTACAATCCGGGGGAATTCGAATTTCTCAAACTCTACTGCAGTAAAGTTGTTAACAACTCGCTTGTAGGTGTCCGCCGCCAAGTCCATTGTCTTGGTGTCGCCGGTACCACGTACGCCGCCTGTGCCAACAGCCTCCAAGTGCCAACTCATGGCAGACTCGGACAGAAGCATTGCAGCGTCGTTATTACACTCTAGCTTCTTCTTGGCAGGCACGCTCATCTTGTTAAAGACTTTGCGGGCAGCGAGTTGAGCGTCCAGCTCGCGAACAATGCGCTCCTTGTCACCGGACTTAGATGCCTGGACCGCACGGGTAATGGCGGTCTGGTAACCACACCAATACTCGCTTTTATCTCGAGCCATGAGCTGCTTGTAGAGCCCAATGGTTTCAGGATAGTGACCCGTATCGAGGTACGCATGACCTAGGTCACGCATCATCTCAATAGTCTTCTTGTCGGAACCACCAGTGTCGCCACTGAGAGGTTTAAAGTAGTTGTATGCGCGCTCTGGCTTTTGGCTGGCGGCAAAGACGGGGATAATATCGCGACGAGCAGATTTTGCTAACTGCTTCGCATTGGGCAAACTCGCGTGAGTCTTTCCAAACTTGATCACCTTCTTGAACTGCTCAAGAGCCTTGGCGTAGTTGCCCTGGTTCCAATGAACGTACCCGAGCTTGTATGCAGCGTAGCCCCAGAGCTTATTCTT
Organism: uncultured Polyangiaceae bacterium; assembly: GCA_964459035.1. Lineage (GTDB taxonomy): Bacteria > Myxococcota_A > Polyangia > Polyangiales > Polyangiaceae > NIC37A-2. The sequence continues at coordinate 49,255 of CAYWLO010000006.1, forward strand.
AGGTGCGGGGTAACCAAGTACCTTTTCGTAGAATACGGCAGCAAAACCCCACTTGCTTGGATCCGCGCCCGCTTCTTGAAAGAAGAGCTCGCCGAATGCGAGGTATGCACTGGGAACATACGGTGAGTTAGGCGCCGTTGCGACTAACTTCTTGTAAGTGTCCCGCGCTTTTTTCATGTCGCCAGACTGCTCGTACTCGTATGCGAGGTAGTAAAGAACCTCGTCAATCTTCGAATACTTGGAGTACCATTTGGCCATGCGACCATAGTAACCAATCGCTTTCTTGCGGGCAGCCGCCTCCATCTTCTTCGCTTTGGAGATTTCCTTGCGAAGTTTGCTCACCTTAGTTTTGGAGCATTTCTTTCGTCGACAATCTTGAACTTGAATGTCCTTTTGGATTTTGTCGCGAACTGCAGCTTGCTCTAGCTCCGCATACGCCTCGGCCAAACGCAAAATCAGCTGCGAGTGATCAGTGGTCCTGGGCGGAGTCGACTTGTAAAGACGTTCAAGACTCGAAATTTCCTGAATGAGGAGCTGTCGGGCGCGGGTCTTCATCGCTCCCTTACGAGTATCTCGCTCAGCAAATTGGTCGAGCTGATTCACATCACCCGGACCTAAGGTCTTGGACTTGTTGCGCTTAACCGGTGGTGGCTTGCTCTTGAAGGAAGTCCCTGCCCGTTTGCGCCCCTCAGATTTGATGGCACCTGTGGGACAAGTATTGAGTGTCTTATAAGCTTCCGGAGAAATACACTCGGAACTCATTTTGCGCTCTGCCGCCTGTGAATTGCCCACAAAGGACAACCCGAGGGCAGTAAGAAGCGTCGCGGTAATTTTCAATTGCATTCTTTGTTACCTTCCGCAGGCTGAGTCTACTTCTTGACGATAAAAGCCAAGTTCATCACGCCAATATTCACCGTCGAAGGGCCACATAAAGTGCTCATCATCCGGATTCACAACACCAAAGCGGCGAGCATCCACCGCACTCACTTGACCCTGCTTGATAGCTTGGTCGAGTAGATTTCTTTGAGCAGCAACAATGTCGATGAGAATCTTCTCACCATTGCGCAAGTGCTCACCCATTTCGTCGACGTATCGCTGGTAGCGATTGATCGCTAGCTTACCGGCATTTTCAACGCCTTTTTTTCGACCATCGGTTATCTTTTCGAGAACCAACTGACCAATGCTTGACTGCTGAAACGCGGGTGGAGATTTGTCAAAATGTTTGTGCTCTTTCTCCAGAAACTGCACGTAGGCCACATTGCGGAGCAATTGGCGATCGCTCAGAGCGGTTTCGACTAGGGGTTCAATTTCCTCGTCGATATTAGCTTCGCCTTCACGAACCTGAATCAGGAACTTGTAGAAGGCCTCGGCCTGTCCCTTGCCCTTGTACTTCGAAAGAACTTTTTCGAGTTTGTCCTTCTTTGGCGTTGTTGCCACGTTGAAACGAGCGACTGTGGTGGTCGCCTTCTCGTAATCGCAGTTAAAGAAGAAAACGATCGCCTTGAGAATCTCCGCCTCGGGATAGAATGACCGAGGGAAGTAGGGCGATTTCAAGGTGTGGATATTGCCAAGAGCGCGTGTGTACTGCCCCGCCATATAATATGCCCAAGCTGCCTCAAAGTGCGCTTCAAGCCAGTACTCACTTCCCTCATCTACCTCGTTCCAATATTTTACTGCCGCGCTCAAAGCGTCTTCGCGAATCTCTGGAACATTCGTTTCGGGATCGAGTTGAATAGATGCGCTGTACATTGTGCGCGCCATCGAGAGATTGGCGAGATCGCGCATGCGATCTGCATCTTCGACGTTTGCCCCCTCAGCAACAGCTTCCTTCACTCGCTGAAATGACTTTACCGCTGCAACAGCCTTCTTCATCTGGATGTAACTCACCCCAGAGAAGAACTGCGAATTGACGTAATCCGGAGAGCTTAGGTCGACCGCCTGAAATAGACGAATTGCCTCGCCAAACTTTCCTTGTCGGTAATTGTAGCGCCCGAGAAGGTAGTTTAGCTTCCAGTAGATGTCTTGCTGAGCCTTGTTGTCAAAGCGTCGAAGCTGCTCGTCCGAATACTTTCCGACTGCAGAAATAATGTCTGCGGGCTCCGGCAGATCGGTTGCCAATTTCGCGAGCCATAAAAGAGTTTCGGCGAATTTCTGATGGGAGGGATTGGCCGCAATCTTAGAAAATCCGTCGAAACTGGCCTGATAGAATTTCAGAAAGTACAGCGACTGGGAGAGATAGAACTCCGCCAATTGTACGTTTCCGGCGTCGTCACCCGACTCACCACTGACGACAGAATGCATACCTTGAGCAGCCTGGGCCCAACGCTTGCCGTCAAAATGCGATTTCGCGTCGGTCATCTCCTTGGTGGCTGCTCCCGCAACGGCTGCGGAGCCTTCGCCGTCGCCGTCGAGATCGATGACTTCGTCGTCATCGCCCTCGTCCATGTCGATGACTTCTTCCTCGTCGTCCATGTCAATGACCTGGGCGGAGGCGAAGGTGGGCATGAGAAGCCCAGCGGTAAGGGTGGAAAGGGCTAGTAGGCCAGCTGCTGCAGAGCGCTTACGAAACATTTGTCCTCGAAAGTGTGCGGGGGTTAGGTTCGCGATAAACTGGGCGTTTCTTACGAAAAGTAGTCATTCAGCCCCACCGGGGGTTGTAATTTCTACTTATACTGAAACAATCCAAGTTCAATAAATCTAATAAGTTCGTGTAGATATGAGATCTACGGTTGCGCGATGTTATGGGCAGGGTGAAACCATTGTCAAGCGATGGATGCGACACCATAGGCTTGAAAAATTGGTAATAAATATTCTTCGCTAAGCACTTGATAAGAAGTGACCCCACCCAATTGGCCCAATTTTTCTGCATATTTTGATAATTCTTAGCGATTCTCCACCACGACAGGTTGGCTCAATATTCCGTAATTGCTTCAACCTTGTACTGATATAGGAAGGTAGGAAAGTATGAAAGCAAATTTGGCGTTGACGCAATTCCCCTCTATTCGCTAGTTTGCTCGGGCCCAGGCTTGTCATGGCTAATTACAGTCATCATCGACAGCGTTTGAGGGGCCGCGACAGAAGCGGATCTGTCGCACTGAAATTCTGAGGAAAACGAACTAATGCGAATTTATCTGTTGTTGGCCATTGCTGCCGGAGTCTCATTCATCGGTGGAAGTTGCGGCATTAAAGGTGTGGGCGATCCCTGCGTTCCCGAGGATGAATATGGGACTGGAATTCCCGGCTTCGCTGTGGGTGAGGTCAACGTTGAAAGTCGCTCATTTCAGTGTGCTACACGCGTTTGCCTGGTAAATCACTTTCAGGGACGTGTCTCTTGCCCCTATGGTCAAGAACCTGAAACTTCTCCTGCGCCAGCGGATGGTGCGACTGAAACGGCAGAGGCCAGCGTTCTCCCGGACTGCATGGGCCAAAAACGCGACTCCCTTGAGTGCCAACCTGGCGGCAAACTTCACATGGAAAGTTGCCAGGTCCCCGGTCGAGACGGGAGCCGTTGGGAAGACCGAATCGTCACGGCAGTGGACCCACAGCTAGTTGAACGCCAGGCAAAAGACACAGTTTATTGCTCATGTCGCTGCGCGAACGCTGAAGGTAAAACAGACGATGGCGCGACCTATTGCGAGTGCCCCGCCACCTTTCAGTGTAAAGAGCTCGTCGATGACTTAGGTCTTGACGGTGGAGGTCAGCTCACAGGTTCCTACTGTATCAAAGAAGGCACCGCGTATGACTCCAGCTCGGCCACGAAAGAATGTTCTTCGTCGAAGGCCGATTGTTCTGACAAATACGCAATTGACGTGAATGGCGGTACAGTCGGGCGTAACCAACGGGCAGGCAGCTGCCTGCCCCAAGGAGCCGTCTGCGGCTCTGACGACACCTGTTGCGCGCCTCGAGCGGTCGATTGTGTGGACCTTCCAGCAAATAAAGCGAACCCCAACCTAGACATCAATTGTAACGCAACCTGTGTTGCCAAGAAATGTCAGCATACAGACGCTGATGGCAAGCAAGTTAACGAGCAGATGTACGATGTAGAGCATAACGCTTGTAGCAAGGGTGACGCTTGCCCCTGAGCTTGACGGCTTCCTTCATCTAAGAGGCATCACAGATGTCCCCCAAGAGCCAGGTTCCTTGCGAGCCTGGCTCTTGTCGTATGTGGACCCTCTTGATGAAATTGATAGCGTCCGCTGGTCAGGAGATTTTCCATCGGCTATTGTCACTAGGCACCCCTTCTAACCAGCTGCCAATGGTCCACCAATGAGCGATGTAACAACTAAATCTCGCGGAGATGCCGCGGAAGAAGTTGTCGCAACTTGGCTAGAATCTCAGGGTATTCAGATCGTGGCTCGTAACCTTCGGCTAGGTAAGTACGAGATAGATATTGTGGCACGCGAGGAGCGGTTGGTTCTCGTAATTGAAGTGCGTACCCGCTCTGCCCGCTCGTGGACTTCAGCATTTTCCAGCATCAGTCCATCCAAACGGGCCAGAGTACGTCGCGCTGGGTCGCGTCTCTGGGATAGACGCTACCGCAACGATAGCACCGTGGATCGCCTACGCTATGATGCTGTTAGCGTTACCTACGAACATGGCATAGCAAAGATAGAGTATATTCGCGCTGCGTTCTAAAAGGGGGCGTCCCTCTGCACATGCGAGTCCTTACGCTCTTTTAGTTGTTATATCATTAAGAGTAGTGAGCCGAGACATTTCAATAAAATCGGTTATTAGTAAATTATACGCGACAGGCGTTCATACAACGACGAGCCATGGCGCCCTTGTCCTGAAGACCTTCGAACTCAGACCTAAAGAAGACCCTTTTTAAGATCGGTATGCAGCCTCTCCAGAGACAACTTCGCAGCGTCTCGCTCGTCCTGAATAAGTTGTTGCGAAATTTCTGCAACGCGTTCTATTTGATTCTCGCGCTCTCTTCGCAGGCTCCCCACCATTTCGCGAAAGGTGTCGAAAAGGTCTACAAGCTCGTCACCTTTACGCAGACCCCAAGGAACTTTTAGCTCTCCTACTGTGACCTCTTTAAGATGTCTTTTTAGCTTAAAAATCGGCCCGGCTATTTTATGGGTAACAAATATACCACCGGCTCCAATACCTAAAACTAGGAGGGACAGGGCTCCAAAGAGTACCCAAGCCAGGTTCGTCCGAAATCCACGTAACTCTGACGCTTGCCTGTCGAGTGAAGCTCGCTGGCGCTCCAGAGTAGCGCGCTGCTCATCGAGCAACCTATCACGCTCCAGCGCATCGCTATTAAACGCTTCAAGAAGTTCTGGATTGTCTTGATAGATTGGATCTCGAATTATATTCATGCGCACCACGGCGCTCACTTTTCTGGATTCACCAACAACTACCTCGCCGAGTTCCACGATTTGGCGTCCTTGCTGGGCCCCTAGCTGACTCTGATGAAGCAACCTCGTACTTGTGACCCACAAAATGGCACCCAATGACACGCTTAAAACAAAAGCGATGACCACAAGATATCCTGTGTACTTGAGCTGAAATCTCTTGTCTAAGAGAAGATTTCTCACTTTACGGTGATGCCGACCTAAACTGGAGGGCGATGTTGGTGGTTGACTTCTCATCTCGACACGATCTTCATTACCGGTGCGGCACCGGGTACATGGCGAATGCGTCCCCTGCAACCGGGTACCGCTCGCTCAGGAGCTTTCTGAGTGCAATGGTAGAGCGTTCGCAATCCGCTCGGCAAGTACCTAACCTAAACGGCCCTAGTTTGGGATAGAAACGCACTCGACAACGTAGGTGAGCTTCTCTCTGCCCTTCAGCTGGATCTCGCTTGGGAGAGCGCGTGAAAGTGTCTTAGCGAACTATTTATAGGGGCAGTTGCGGGGCCAAGCTTAGGAATTGCTTCATCGAGGCTTCGGCTACCGCCACAACTAGGGCATTCTCCGTTTGGGGATCGGGAGAACTGACTCCACTTGCACCTGCGGTCTTTGAAAAACTCCCCAGGAGAGTACCGTCGGGGTATGAAAGAATTGCCACCGAGATCTTGATATGCAGCTCTCCGCCCTCGTAGCGTGGGCGACTCAGTTTGGGTGCAAGCAAGACACCTTTGGCCCCCTTGAACCGGCCAAGTAACCGGCTCGCCCCAGTCTTCGTCAGATTTGCCGGAGCAAAACCGACTTTCTTGTCCCCCCCCGCACCCTTCACAAAAGCATCCCGGACCGGTCCATTCAGACGTCCAGGGCCCTGGAGTTTCTTGATAGCGATGAGGTAACGGGTCTGCGGGCCAATCGTCCTTTCTGCCCCTCCAGAAAGTTGACCGAGTGATCGAATAAGGGACCGCAGAACGCGAGCGTCTTTCTCACGCCCCCTTTGTCGCTCCAAACATTTCTTTCCTCCTTTTTTTAGGCGAGCCAGAGCAGTAGCCGAGGCAATACGGACAGTTCCATTCTTGTCCCGTAAGGCTTTGCATAATGGCGGCACGGCCTTCCCAGCGCGCGACGTACCGAGAGAAAGAGCGGCCTGAACGCGCACTCGAAAGTCTTCGGCCTGAGCCAATAGCCGAATGTCCTTTTCGAGACGTTCTCCTGCCCACGCTAATGTCGCAGAGCAGAGTATAAGTAGGATAAATCGAAATCGGATCGACAGAAGGAAGCGCATTCCAAAATACTTTAACATTAGAAGGACAGTGGAGAGAACGAGAATTTTGCGAAACGAAGACGACCGCGTTCCCTGTATATCCGTTCGCTGAGGACCAGTGCTTCCCCAACTTGCTTACTTATCACGATTAAAGTCCAGCAACCCTCCAAACCCTCGCTTGTCGCTCGCGGATATTGGTAGTCTTGCCTGGTGAGCGTTTTCCTTAGAAGGCTTCTATTCACTCGAATGTTTGCCGCTTCAACTGCCTTTTGCTGCCATCTCGCGCACGCTGACAATTCAATCGAGCTGGAAGTTCTTGGAGCCCTGTCTACATCTGCCTACCTAGAGCGCGGCCCCGAGGACCTTTTGGCCCTCCGCGGGAAATTGAAGAACGAAGAAGGAGTTCCCCTTCAGGGACTCGTGCACTTGGAACACGAAAATAGTGGACCCCTGCTCTACCGCCCTTGCCCCAACCTCCGTGACCCAACTAGCCCAACGGAGCCACGGCGCACGAACCCAATTCAAGTGGACAAGTCAGGAGCCTACTGCGCGTGGGTCGAAGGAGAAAACTCCTCGCTACGAATACGCGCCAGCTCCCCTCACTATATTACGCAACAACTCAATGTTGTCCTACCACAAGACTCCCCCCCCCCTGCTCCCACAATTGTCGGCGCGCCAACAAACGTCGTGCTGGGGGCGAACTCTCCAACTACTATTGAAATTCTCACGGCACCAAACGAACATGCTCGGCCAAAAGCTCACATTCTAGAATTAAACGTACATTGCAATCAAAAGAGCGTTTACTCGAGCACACGAGACGTGAAGGGCAGTAGGCTCACCCGTTTTGAAATTCACCTTCCTTTGGAGGTGCCCCATGGCCATTGCCGCCTAAGTGCCAGAGTTCATAGCGGAGAGACTTCATCGGCTACAGCCACCCAAGACCTCTGGCTACAGCGACCAGTCAATTTAGTTCTTCAGTCAGAAGAAGTTCTCTCTAACAATATCATAGAATACTCTTTCAAACTGGAAGCTCATCAAGAGACCATAAACAGTGGACTCATTGAGGCGCGTAGCGAAGGGGTATTCTTAGCGGGTGTCCCTGTCAGTGGGGGGCGGGCTTCCCTCGAACTGAAAACCGGCAAAAGGGACAAGAGCGTCCAGTTCATTTTTGTTCCGTCATCTCCGGCTTTGGTCGCCGGCTCAGGCGTTGACCTCGTTTTGCCCGCTGCAACTCCCGAAAAGAGCTGGACGCCACTGCATGTCTTCGGACTAATAGCCTTTGCACTCTGGCTGGGTTGGGTTTGGCTTCGACCCCAGTCAAAGCCCCCCACCTCCCATTCTTCGCCACCGCCCGTACGCCCTCCGCGAGTCGCTAAGGTTTCTCAGTCTGGCGAAAAGAAGGGCCCCATTGCTGGAAAAATTGTGGACGCCCACACCGGTGCTCCAGTTGGCGATGTACTCATTACTCTCGGGCGCCATACGGTGCACCAAGAGAACACATTCGTGGAAAGCGTGCGTTCAAGTGAAAACGGCGGCTATCAGCTGAATGCTCAATTTGTATCGAGTGGATTTTTCCACCTCAAGTTAAAAAGCTCTCGTCATATGGAAATGCATTGTTCCGTGGACGCCTCATTTCAAACTATCCACATCGCAAGTCGTAGACGCACGATACTCGGCAACTTACTGAAATGGTGTCACTCAGTCGGTACGCCTTGGCTAAAGCAGCCCCAGGTCACGCCAGAAGAGCTGCAAAAGTTGGCGCAGGCTCATTCCGCCCCCTCGGTCGAACAGTGGGCACGGGAGATTTGCCGTACTGCCTATGCATTGCCTGAGCCGGGAGAGAAAACTGTCGAAAGTCTCAAAATCCCATCTCCCCCCGCAGTTCGTCCTAAAAACTCTTGAACACACCCTCGGGCGAGAGCCCGCATCGGGAGGCTACTTGCAACAAAATAGCGAGATTGTTCCCGAGTACGTCCAACGGCGTTGACTGTTCCGGCGAGCAATTCATATAGTCGGCCCTCTCCCCCACCCCGAGCGTATTCACGGCATCGGGGAAAACTTGGGGGCCTGGAAGGAACCCTGAAAAGCAATGGAATTCGTTGTAGGACTCATCGTCATTCTGGCTGTTGTGGCCTTCTTCATCATGAAGAAGAAGCCCTCGACTCCCAAAACTCCCACGTTCACGGATACGTCTCCCAATACGACGCCATCTCGTGCGATCGAGCCGGGCCCGATCAACTCCACGGAGGCTTTAGAAGACGGCACATCCGTCGAGCAATCCCCCCCGATGTCCTCTGACACGGCACTCACTGGAGAGCCCACAGAGGATTCAGCCCGCGAGCAAGCTGATTCTTCTCGGGCGGCGAGTACGCCCGAGTCATCATCGCAAAACCTTCTTGCAAACGATTCGGAGATCCCGCCAACCCAGGCAGCTGAAGCAAGCGCAGTCGAATCTCAAGAAGGGCTGACACAGGAAGAAGAGACACAGGAGGAGGAAGCTTCTCCCCCACCGCCGCCTTCCCGCGCCCTAAGCCCCGCACCACCAAGTGTTGGAAGAAAGGCTGATCTACAAAGCCTCAGAAAGGGCCTCGCAAGGTCTCGCAATTCGGAGGGTTTCTTCGGACGCTTGCGAGGGCTCATTGGTGGCAGAAAAGAGATTGATCCCGACATCGCCGCTGAAATTGAAGAGGTTTTGCTCTCGTCGGATGTAGGCGTGCACACGACTGAAACTATTCTCGACCGAATCAAAGACAGCTTAGCAAAGGGAGATCTTAAAAACGAAGACCAGGTTTGGGCCGCCCTCCGAGAAGAAGCATGCAGAGCCCTCTCAGTTGATGGGCGCTCCGGCGGAATCACACTAAGCCACCAACCAACGGTGGTTCTGCTCGTAGGCGTCAACGGAGCAGGCAAGACAACAACTATCGGAAAGCTAGCTCAACAGTTCAGCAAAAGTGGAAAGAAAGTCATGTTAGCCGCCGGTGATACATTTCGTGCAGCGGCCGTTGATCAGTTGAAAGCATGGGGCGAACGAGTAGGTTGCGAGGTGATTTCTGGAAAGGATAACGCCGATCCTAGTAGCGTATTGTTTGATGCGATTCAGTCAGCAAAAGACAGCGGCGTGGACGTTTTGCTAGCCGACACGGCAGGGCGACTCCACACCAAAACCAATCTCATGATTGAGATGACGAAGATCTTCAAGACCCTCGGCAAGGCCCTTGAGGGGGCACCTCATGAGGTGCTTTTGGTGATTGATTCCACCAATGGACAGAATGCATTGGCCCAAGCCCGTGAGTTTAAGGAAGCACTTAATATCACCGGTTTGGTCCTTACCAAGCTCGATGGCACCGCCCGAGGGGGTGCCGTTTTGGGAATTTGTGACGGTTTGCAAATTCCTGTGAGATATATTGGGGTGGGTGAACGCACCGAAGATCTCTACGAATTTGATACAAATGCCTTCGTCGAAGCACTATTGGGTGGCGACGATGAGGGCATTGCAGCATAACTGGAAAGTTTTGGTTATTGATCGCAGGAATTTTTGCGTGATATAGTCTCCACCTCATTGCAGGCCGCTTTTATTTCCCCAACATTTTTGAGGGCTTAGGCGGTTTGGTGATTGAAGCCCTTAACAACGAATTCCGTCACCGCATGAACTTCTACCCTTCGCAAACGCGATCAGAACGAAACAAAACGAGGCATCGATGAAGAATACTCGCATCGGGCTACTTGCAGCCTTAGCGCTCTGGGCATTGCCTGTGACCGCATTGGCCCAAGAAGCAGACGAGGCCGCCGAGGATGGTGGCGAAGCCAGCGACGAAACCAAGGACGGCGAGACCGGTGACGGAGAATTCGATGAATCCGAATTCGACGAATCTGAGTTCGACGAAGAAGGAGGAGGCGAAGGTGTTGGAGATATCTGCAAGCTAGATCCTGCTGCCTGTCCGGTCTTTGACATGAAAGTCGAAGCTGAGAAGGACATGCAGGAGACGATTCTTGCCGTACAACAACGCTTCGTCATCAAAAAGAGGCGTTTCGAGATTCAGCCTTTTTGGTCCACTACGCTCAACGATCAATTTGTGACCCATCCCGGTGTTGGTATGGCTCTCAACTATTATATCACTGAGGTAATGGCGGTTGGTCTCAGTGGCGAATACTATGAGCCCTTCAATGTCGACTCGGACTTCAATGCCCAGGTTCGACAGGCAGCCCGCGTCGGTGTACCTCTCACAGAATACCAATGGTCGGCGGCCGCCAACTTTACTTACGTTCCGGTGAACGGAAAGTTCGCAGGTTTTCAGAACTTCATCTTCCACTACGACGCTTACGTCGTGGGCGGTATCGGCGCGATCAGTACCCGTCCCATCTCAGTGATTGATCCAGATTACCGAAGCTTCGACTACAAGCCCGGTGTCTCTTTCAATGCGGGCCTGGGTCTGAAGATCTTCTTTAATCGTTGGTTCGCAGCAGTACTTGAAGTTCGCGATTATATCTTTTTCGACGAACTTGAGAGTCTTCAGATCAACGAAGCCAAACGCGAAGATGAATCTACGTGGAATGGCAGTACATCACTCACCAACAATGTTCAGGCGCAACTTGGTGTGTCAGTATTTGTTCCCTTCTCATTCGATTACCGCCTCCCCAAGGCTGGTGCCGATACCACTGGTCCCGCGACCTCAGCGGCTAAATGAGCCGGACAAGGAAAGGGCATAAGACGATGAAAACGACGATTCTCAACAAGACTCGCAGCCTGGTAACGACAGCTCTGATTGCTTCTGCAGCGCTCATCTCCGTACCAGAAAAGGCTCACGCACAGGAAATTCGACTTACGGGTCCCCTCGCCGGGGCTCCGGCAGTGCGAAAGCTACGCCTCTACAGAAAACTTCGCCTCGAAGTCGATCCAACTATTTCGTTTACGTTGCTCGATCAGTACCGCCGACAGATGTTTCTTGGTGCCCGTGTCAACTACGGACTAACCGATTGGCTGTCGTTGGGTGTTTGGGGAGGAGTCTCCAGCTCTCTGGTTGGCCTCGACCTCAATACTGATCTCACGGATCAGGTTCAAGAGGTGAACGCTAGCCGACAATGTGCAAGCAATCCGACTGAAAAGAATTGCAAGTTGACCTCGGTCAACTTGGGGGACGATTTCAAGAATCAGGTGGCGTCCATGAACTGGATTGCCGCTCCCCAGATCACTCTCGTTCCGTTTCGTGGAAAGTTGGGACTCTTCAACGACATTTTCGTCGATGCTGACCTCTATGCGTTTGCTGGCGCCGGCTTCATTGGAGTAAGTGAACGCGGCGAGTGCACTTTATGTACCGACGAGCGCACCTTTCAAACGGAAGATCGCGTTGCCATTGCTCCGACCTTTGGCCTCGGCTTTACATTCTTCACCAATCGCTGGACGGCAGTTGGCGCAGAATGGCGCGCCCTGCCCTTCAAATGGAATACTGCGGGCTTCGATGTTGCCGGCGAGGGAGACCCACCTGAGAGCGATTTTCCTGATGGAAGAATTAGCTCAGAGGATCGAGACTTTCACCTCAATCAAATGTTGAGCATTAGTTTCAATATGTACTTCCCCATGGATCACCGCATTAGCGAGTAGAGCCAGCGCCATCTCTCCCCCCTCTTTCACTGAGTCTCGGGTTCAACCCGGGTAAAGCGACAGAGGAGGAGAAAGCCGGACAAAAGAAAAGCGGACGCCTCGTGAAGCGTCCGCTTTTCTTTTGTCTTCTCAAATTAGATCGGCAAATTAGCCGTTCGGCTTACCCGAAAGAAGCCCTGACTTGTCGAGGTTAAACCCTGGAGGGCATGCCTCCTTGACCGAGTCAATGATCGAGGAAGGAATGAGCCAACCACGCTCTACGATGCCAATCGCCACGCGGTTCTTCACCCGTAGGGACTCCTCAGCAACCATCGCAGTTGCAAGACTCTCAACGGCTGATTCGTGATTGCAACCCAATACCGTCGTCACCGCCGCGAACCGAACCAATTCACTTGTGTCAGTGAGAAATGGTTGTACGGCGACTCGAACATCGTCCGAAGTAAACTCGCCAAGAATCTGCAACAACTGAATCTTTGGCTCTGGGTTACGCATGTATTCGGTATCGAACTCGTCCAAAATTCCTAAAAGTTCATTTTCGAGTTTGTCCTCAGTTACAATCTTCCTCAATGCTTTGAGGGGCCATGTAATGGTCTCGCTGCGCGAGCAATAGGAGCGGATCACCTCAAGAGCTTTCTCTCCGGTGGAGGCAATACCTCGAACGGCAAGCTCTTTCTCCTCCTGATCTTTAATGGACGGATTCAGCGTCCAATTGAAGCGTGAAAGAAGTACTCGCGCCGCCTCTGGGGTTGCCAGCTCGCCCAGGCGATAGAGAGCGTCCTCTCGGTCTACATTTTGGGAAAGCTTGTTGCTTACCATCTTCTGCAAGCGGGCCAGCTCCTTGCTCTCGCCTGGTTTGGTGTCACTTTTCTTGAAAAAATCAAACAATCCCATATTCGTCACATTCCACGACATGGAGATGTCTGTGGGGAGTGAACCCTAGTTGAATGGCGTCCCCACGGCGACCGATGGATGGGGGTATTTTCAAAGACTCCGAACTTAAATGAGGCAGTCTAATTCTCACTGGCACCAAGCCCAGTCAGAAAAAAGTAGGAGTGGGGGGCAAAGCAAAGGCTGCTCAGCGAGCAGTGGTCCCCCGCCCCATCTAGGAGGAAGGAAACACTACCCCGCCCCACCCTCGTCCTGATTTTCTGGAACGCCCAATATATTGTTGAGAAGTCCGTTTATTTGCGAAGTAAGACCACCGAGTTCATCGTGCTCTAGGTCAAAGCGTAGATCTTGCTGACCATTCATGATGAGAAGCAAACCTTCTTCGATCTCAGAGATGGGTTTAGATATGTAGTTGCCCAACATGGTGCCAGCGGTGAACACAAGGAAAAAACCTAACAAACCCACTGCAAAAACGGGCCAAAGCAACGCGTCCACACTCGCCACCTTCGAAGCAGGCGCAGATCCAACGAGAACAGCGCCGTCAAATCCGTTGAGTGGAGCGGCTGCAAAAAGATAGCCTTCGATTGCCATTGTCACATGGCTTAAAGTTCCTTTTTTTGCAGAAGCGACGGCACCTGAGACTTCTTCTGAGTCAAAACCTTTGAGCTTCTTGCCGCCAATCGCAATTGGCTTGTCTCCTGCTCCCATGACGAGGGCGAGACTACGCCCGCTCGTCACTTCACTTGTGCGTGTAAGGCGACCATCGTTGAGGGGGGTCCCTACGACGAGCACTCCAACAATTTCCCCGGACGAATCATGAACCGGGGCATACGAAGCAAGAAGCTGTTCGCCTCGCTGCTGATTCACCCAAAACGCGCTCCCGGTATTTCCGGACTTGAGGGAAGCTGACAGCCCAGGATAGACCGACCCGACATCGTCGCCCCGCATCAGCTCAGATCCGTTGCGCCCCACTCCGTGTCCTTCTGCATCAACAAAAAGCACCAGGCTGGGGGCCATACGAGAAAAATCGCCGCTGGCGACAGCCAAGTCACGTAGTTCGTTGGCCTTTGAGGTAGCAGAGTCGCTACGGGCGCTAGCCGTACCAGCCTCGAAAACGTTTTTTACCTCAGGAGATGCGGCATGGCGCGCAAGCCAACGCTCCGTCTGAAGAGAATCGAGGGTGAGTCGCGCTTCTGCTGCATGAATCGCCCTGACCAGCTCTCCCTTTTGCTCTCTTGGGTCAGCAACGACCGAAGAAAGCGATGTTCTGAGTAGAAAGAATGTAACCAGAGCCAGCACCAACACGATACCGCCGTTTACGAGGACTATTTTCCAGCGCATTTATGATCCCTCTTCGCCCCAAGGGCGTCCTGCATCTTCAAGGATGCGTGCTCCACGCTAACACCGACCCGAGGTGCGTAAAACAACATTGGCAAGCGCTTAAAAAACCCTACCAAACGCCACAGCTAGCCTACCGCTCCAAAAAAGCTTCGTAGTAAAACGAGAGTAAGCGGTCACGAGCGAAGGGAATGCGCGTCGAAGACCACTCAGGAAGCAGGCTTGCGTCGAGGACCACAGGACTCCACCCGGCGGTTTCATGCCCTCCCCACACTTTGCAACAGCCAGAGACTACTCAAAGGATTCAAAGTGTGGAGAATTTATGGGACTTTTGTAAACGGGGTGAGTGACGGGAATTGAACCCGCGACAACCGGAGCCACAATCCAGTGCTCTGCCACTGAGCTACACCCACCGTATCGAACCGCTCTTCACGGTCACGAACCTCATAATAAGCGCCCAAGCGCTCGAGGCAGGGGCCATGTAGCGCGCGTACGTGGTTGAACGCAAGATGCTTTTTTGAGTTCTTCCGCTCATTTGCAATTATCTGAACAATTTACTCCTAGTTCACTGCTTTCGACTTCGACACTAGCCCTCTTGAGTGCTGCCTTTACAGTAAGAGCACCCATGCTAGGTTCGTCGGATGATAAAAGTATCTTCGGGCCTTCTTTTTGCTTTGGTCTCAGTCCCCACGCTCGCTTGTAGCCCCGCGGCAGATCCCGTAGCGGAGGGAAGCGCTTCCTACCAAATCGTCGCTACTACCAGCGGACAAGTGAACTGTAGCTTTCCCTCAAACGGCGGCATTGGCAAAGCACCCGGCGACGTACCGCAAGGCAATCCTCCTACTTCGTTCGGTGTACCCGTTTCAGACGGTGAAAAGGCTAAAATCTCCGGAAAAAGCTACAATATCTCGTGCAGTATGGGCGGTGGTGACGAGCGTTCAATCGATTTGTACCTTGAAGGACAAAACAACTATGGCGACCAGACACTCACCTCCGAGAAAACCTGGATTTCACTGAGCGGGACAATCAGCGCTGATGGAAGTGGCACAGGTGATGCCAGCGTGTTCACTCAACTCAGCGAAACCAACACGAACAAGTCTCCTTGCACCTTTTCTGTTGTCGCCTCGCCCAATGATTCTTCGGAACTACGCATAGGAGAGAGCAATATTACTCTGTCATTTGTATGTCCGACCGCAGATTCAAGTCTCAACCGAAAGTCGGAGTGCCAACTCACGGGAACCATCGACATGAGCGACTGCGTTCAGAAATAGTCAGCTTTATGTGCCAAAACGGCTAAGTCCTTTTCGCCCCGATTGCATCTCAAATACCACCGGGGCGGTGCAAAGGTCATTCTAGGGGCCAGCGCAGGCAGATGCGGTAGGCGAGCGCTCCGTTGGCGAACTGGGTTGGAGCAAAGGTCACTCGAGCACTTGACCCCAGACCCGAGGGCGGGGCTCCCCCCGCTCACTCAAGTGATACCACGCGACTGAAGACGGGTATCAGTGCCAGGCGGCGCAAGACGACCCGAATTAGTTGGTGTCTGGAATTGTGGCGCGAATTTCGTCGACTGAAACGTCTTCAACGCGGATCAGCACTGCAGTTACGTTGTCTTCACCACCATGCTCGTTGGCTCTATCGACATAGTCGCGGCACAATGCGTCAAGATCGCCCGACGATGAGCCAATCTCGCAGAGTTCTTCGTCGTCGACCATGCCGCTGAGTCCGTCCGAACAGAGAAGATAGAGATCGCCCACTTGCGCATCAAAAGAGCCGACGTCGACCATGACTTGCTCCTGCATTCCCAAGGCTCTGGTAATGACGTTCTTAGGAAGCTCGTTGCGCTGCTCCTCGGGCATGTCCGGCATGGCATCGAGAAAATCGTTGACGAGAGAATGATCGCGAGTGATTTGCTCAATTGAGCCGTTTCGAATTCGATAGGCCCGGCTATCCCCCACATGAGCGATGTAAAGACGGCTTCGCCGCGGACTGAACAAGGATGCGACAACTGTCGTGCCCATTCCTTGATGCTCAGATGAACTATTGCCTAACTCGACAATTTGCTGATTGGCGAGGCGCACACCCGTCACGAGCCTATTTTCTTCTTCAGATAGACTAGGATCAAATGCGAAGGGCCAAGTGACGTCCTCGTCGGCAGCAGTCTCAAAAAAACGAGGAATTGCCTCAATCGCCATACGACTAGCTACGTCTCCGGCCTGATGCCCACCCATACCATCAGCCACGACAAAGAGGTCATGCTGAGCCACCACAACAAAATTATCCTCGTTGTGCTCACGTTGGAGGCCGACATCGGTGAGCCCTGCCGCTACTGCCCGCATCACGAAAAGGGGGTGCCTTCGCTACGGGTGAGAATTAAATAATTTTGCATGGATCGCTACAGGATTTCACGGCAAAAATCCCCTGTCAAGGGGAGCCGCTTTTTGGGCCAGTTGAGCAGGTATTAGACCTTTAGAATTTCTTTCTCTTTACCCTGCACCAATGCGTCCACAGACTTTCCAGCCGTTGAGACAATTTCTTCAGCCTTTTTCTTCGCGCGATCGACTTCGTCTTCGCTAGCATCACCTGACTTTTTGATCTCAGCGAGGAGATCCAAAGCGTCATGGCGACCTTTTCGAATAGCAATTTTACACTCTTCACCGTGCTTTTTTGCGATTTTGACAAGATCTTTTCTTCGCTCTTCGCTCAGGGGGGGAACGGGAACCCGAATTAAATCTCCATCCAACTGAGGATTCAGCCCTAAACCGCTATCGCGAATCGCTTTGTCGATAGCTTGAACCAATGGTTTCTCCCAAGGTTTAACGGTGAGCATTCTTGGCTCTGGAACGCCTACCGCTGCCATTTGAGACAACGGTGTCTTGGAGCCGTAATAATCTACGCGCACGCTGTCCAACATGCCGGGGTGGGCGCGCCCAGTGCGTAACTTACCAAGTTCGCGGCGGACTGCCTCAATAGCCTTGTCTGTTGCGGACTGCAGCTCCTCAAAAACTTCATCGATCATAATATAAATTTTCTGTCAGGCTCTCGAAATTTCGAAAAGAACAAAGGTCCCGCGAGCGCTTGATACAAACGGCTCGGGATCTCCGACTGGCGTCCCAACTGTCCACAGCTATACCAAAGATGCTCGCAGGGGGCGACCCCGACCAGCCACTGGTGCACCCACCTCACAGAAAATCTGAACTTATATGGAGTTAAAAGTCGTCAGTTGGAATATCCACAAGGGTATTGGGGGATTCGATAGGACTTACGATTTGGAGAGAATCGCAAGGCTTCTCATCGAAGAGGCACCCGATATTGCTCTCTTGCAAGAAGTGGCTGACGGCTGGCCCACGACTCAATCACATGCCCAAGCACATCTTCTTGCAGAGATGACCGGACTGACCAACCTAGTATTTGAGCCCGAGCACCGTTTTCGAACGGGGGGATACGGCAATGCCATTCTCTCCCGTTTCCCATTGCAAAAGCGCGAGCGCGTCGATCTCACCTGCGGGTGGAGAAAAACTCGTGGAGCCGCCCAAGCTGACGTATTGATACCGGTTGAAAACTCCGAGGTAAAAATGCAGCTCACGAACTTACATTTGGGTTTGGCCGAGAGTGAGCGGCGCAAACAAATCGAAAGGGTGCTCAGTCATCATCGTCGGTTGTGCCAACGGAGCCCGGCAGTGATTGGAGGTGACTTCAACGACGTATTTGGAACTCTTGGATCACGTATTGAAAAAGATGATATTTTTGTACGAGCGGGAGAGCGTAGACATACTTTTCCTGCAGCATTTCCCCTCCTCAGCTTGGACGGAATTTTCGCCTCTCGGGTAGAAATTGTGAACGGAGCGCCCGCCAAAACGCATCTCACTCGGCGGGCCTCTGATCACCTGCCCCTCACCGCTACGATACGCCTTAGCCCGCCATTCTCCGATTGACGTCTCTTACTTTTCAGACACGACAATCGCGTTGCGCGCTGAAAGATCTTCCTTACATTTGGGTTTGGCCGAGAGTGAGCGGCGCAAACAAATCGAAAGGGTGCTCAGTCATCATCGTCGGTTGTGCCAACGGAGCCCGGCAGTGATTGGAGGTGACTTCAACGACGTATTTGGAACTCTTGGATCACGTATTGAAAAAGATGATATTTTTGTACGAGCGGGAGAGCGTAGACATACTTTTCCTGCAGCATTTCCCCTCCTCAGCTTGGACGGAATTTTCGCCTCTCGGGTAGAAATTGTGAACGGAGCGCCCGCCAAAACGCATCTCACTCGGCGGGCCTCTGATCACCTGCCCCTCACCGCTACGATACGCCTTAGCCCGCCATTCTCCGATTGACGTCTCTTACTTTTCAGACACGACAATCGCGTTGCGCGCTGAAAGATCTTCCAAAAAGGCGAACACCAAGGTCTTCACCTCTTCTTCATTGGGTGCGTCTTTGACCTCACTGGCCAAAAGCTGAGATATTTCTCCCACAGAGCGGGCACCATCAAGCAGCCCCCAAATTGCTCCCCCCAACTCATTGACTAAAACGAGCTCGGAGCGATCTTCGTCAAAGAATGCCACCTGATTCTCGTCGGGTAGGTCATGAGATATCGTCCAAACTTTCCTGAAGACAGTGTTGCTTTTTAGCGAGCTCATCTTGCTTTGAACAATGCATGAGTCAAAGACCCAGTTCAAGAATTAACTGATCTTCGGCGAATTCTTACTACCTCGTCGCTTAAACGACAGAAGCTAAATAGGAAGACTTAGGGGACTCAGGTGTGCCCTTTGGATCTGAGATAATCGAATCGAGAGCCGCAAATGCTTCAGCTGGATCTTCCCATGCAAGGGAGAACCCACGACCCGCTCCTAAGGACCCGTCGTATTCAGCGGACGAGACGATCGCTGATTCATGAAGAGCTATCATTCTTTCAATCGCCGAAAAGGGGCGAATAAGCTGGGGCCCTCTCTCGATATTTACAACAATTACCTCTTGCCCATTAATCGGTAATGCATGAATCACTTGCCCCCCTTGCCACCAAATAGGAACGGCTATTGGAGGACTACGCTGCACTACCCGAAGCACCTCAAGGTGACAGTCGGCTAGATAGTGGGGGATAGGATCTAACTGAGGAGACACAACTTCTTGACGAATTGCTCGGGCAAAACCATAAAGAGTGCCGCTTTTTATGACAAGCACATCGTCAGTGATATATGAAGCCCCGGCGCGTACCGCTGCACGTGTCATTGAACTTTTACCTCCTCCGGAGGGGGCTATAAATACAATAATTCGACCTCGATGATAAACGCAGCCAGCGTGTAAAACTGGATGTATCCCCGCCGAGCCCAAAATAGTCTGTACGAGCGCGGACTCTAGCTGCGAAAAGAGCGACTGATCTGCCGGTGTCTCAGTCGCCAGGCCTTGTATGAACTGGAGAGAATTTTCCAGAATATCGATTTCTAGGTCAATCTCACCTTTGTCTATTTGCGCTTTGGCACCAATAGAGGAACAACGCTGCAACGCTGGACGATAATAGCGCTCAATGGATTCGTGCAGGGCCTTGTCCTTTGTGTGAATACGCACGCGCATCCCACAAATAAGCAAATTGAGGCTCATTTTTTGAATCTACTCACGACCCCTAGCTTAGTAAGTAGTTCGTGACGAACCCGGCAGTCACCGCAGGCCAAAAACTGACTCACCAAGGGCAAGGTAGTGGGTGCAGTTCCCAAGGAACTCGTCTGAGTGAAGGAAATTTCTCTATTCAAAATATCGCGCAACGATTGTTGACGGATATTTCCGAGCACGCTTTCGCGGTCAAAAATACAAGGAACGACATTGCCGGTGTAGGAGACACTTAACTTACCGCGCTCAGACTGCTTGCGACCGCTGTGGTCGGTTTTTTCTGCAGGTAAAAGCTCGGTTTCTTCCGTCCAATTACCTCGACCAACCGGCCGTTGTCTATCCATCTTGATAGCGGCGGCAGGCACTCCCATGTTGACAAGAAAATCGCGCAAAGCTCGCTCGTCTTGCTCGTCCTCGCACCCTTGGACCCCCGCGACTCGCACGGTGATGCCTTTTTTCATGGCGAGTTGGATGGCTCGGCAGGTTCTCGCGTGGCTATCGGTAGTTCGAGTGACTCTATCGTGCACAATAGGGTCATGAGAATATACGGAGAGCGCCATGCTCACACCACATTGTACAAAGAGGTCGGCCAGCCTTTCGTTGAAGGCCAGACCATTGGTGTAGACCTCTAGAAAGGGTATTTTTAGCTCAAATGCTAGGGAGACTGCCGCCTCGATGTGTTTGCTCACGAGAGGATCTCCCCCCGTGAACTGGAGAGAAGTAAAGCCCAGAGCTTGAACGTCGCGAACGATGGATTCAATTTGTTCCCAGCCGAGCGCAGCCTCTACCTCGGGTGAAGAACTTGCGTAGCAATGAGAGCAGGACTCGTTGCAACGCCCAGTCAGCTCCAAAAACATGAGCCCCCAACCGCTGCCCTCGAGAACTGAGCCCAAACAGGGGGGCTTAGGCTCTTCGAGTAGCGCGTTGCCCAGTGATGCAAAAAGAGGCTGTATTGAACCCAATGCCCGAATAGCGCCCCCGTCGGACCAAAGAGACCGGTGGAGGGCAGCCGTGAGCTGCAGCGCTTCACCCGTTTTCACCAAGAGAGCGTTTGTGAGTGTCTCTTGAGGAGAAAGCAACCAGCCTCCCCTCAGAACCACATCTCTTTTCTCAGAATTCATAGGAGACGAAAGAATACCTACCAAGGGCTACGCGGATCACTCGTCGGGAGCACAACCAGCACAGTCAGGATCCGTCGGACGGAACGGGCAGCAGGTAATGGCCGCCGCTCGGGCACGTACTGTCGCAGTCCCAACAATGAGCGGCGCACCCCAAACCAAGCTGCGAAGCAGCTCACGACGGCTCGAATCGGTGCCTTTCACAATATGCCCTGTACCCTTACCTTGCGCTGTCACTATTGAACCCTATCAACGGATCTACCTGTCGCCAACGTTTTTCAATCAAAACGGGCGAATATATACTCTGGATCGCCACCGGAGATACCTCGATACCAAGTGGCATAGGCGTGCCCAAATGCAGAGATTGCCAGGCGCGGGTCACCGGCGCTCCCTGGTACGACATCGTTGAGGACCTCAGGTCCAATCCAACGACCGGTTTCGTTGTTAAATCGTGAGGTCTCAAAGTTCTTTGCCTCTGAATCCGTCCAGGCAACGTGAATGAAACCAGCATTGGAAAGTCCAACCTGAGGGTTAGGCAACGATGCTTCGCCGGCAATACCCGTCCGCATGTCTCGGAGAGACACGCCGGTCAAATCTGCTTTGAACTGAGCAATTTTCACGTCAACGGTGGAGAGCCCCTGAGTCCAATAGCCAACAACCGAGTCGCCCCCCAAGTTTGTAGAAATCTTGGGGTTCCAGATATTCTTGAGTTCTTGCTGAATGACCGTGGACGCGGCATCCCAAATTCCCGTGTTGCGCTGAACACGCAATTGCCGATACTGCTTCCGCAAGAGATACTCGGGAAAAGTAACATCGAGCTTATCATCAGGATTCCTAGTCGAGAACACGACGTAGACAGAACCGTCGTCGCGCATCGATATATCGGGCGGTGACTTCACAAAATCTCCGGCCAATGGGGTCAAACTCTTTGGGTTTGACCAAGTATCTGCATTGTTGGGGTCAAGGACCAGGGCATATATATTTGTGTACCAGCGGGAACGCCAAGCAAGAGCCGCCCCGCCTTGGGCGTTGGCAACAATCTGGGGGGTGAAGGAATGATCTCGATCCTCCCAAGCATCATTATCAAAGATCTCAACGGGAGACACGTCCTGCGCAGTTGTGTCGTAGCGTCGATAGTGCACCCGCAGGGTTAAGCTAGGAGTGGGGGCGTCGCTCCCCTGTACCTGCTGCGACCAAACAATATGAACTCGTCCTTGGCCGTCGAATGCCACCGCGGGAGTCTCCAGAGCGGTCCCCGTATTGCCATCCATTCGAATAGGCGGTCCCCAAGAGTCACTTCCTTTTGTGTACAATGCCACTAAAATTTGGTCGAACTCGGTCTGGGTACATCCGTCAGGGGTACAAGCCGGAGCAATAGCCCTCCAGGCGGCGAGAGCATCGCCATTAGGTGCCACTGTCAAAGCTGGATTGGTTGTTTCCCATCCAGTCTGGGTTGTGGTGTCCAGACGAACCTGAGTTCCCCATGCTTTGCTTGTGGCGTCAAAGCGCCGTGCCCACATGCCAAGCACCGGAGGAGAGGCAGCGTCTAGTTGTCTCCACACTGCGATGGCGTTTCCAGCTGGATCCGAAACGATTTCGCTTTCGTTCGTACCTGTTGCGGTACCTGGATCGGAAATGTTTGCCCCCTGAGTCCATTCTCGAGCAAACTTCTTACAATCACCAATGACACAAGTTTCTAATGGAGAGCACACGGTGCCCGAAGTTTCTGCAGCGGAACAATCTGTCGCACCGCAATAATTGGGATCACCTAGAGGATCGATGCAGGCTCCGCCACATTCGAGCGTGTTGGCACCGCAAGAACTTTCACAGCTCCCGGCACTGCAAATTTTACCGCTCGTGCAAGAGTCTCCTGCATTGGCCCCCATGCAATCAACACTTGCGCCGCAAAAGTCACGACTTGTGTTGGGGTCAATACAAGTGCCATTGCACTCGACGGTACCGCCTTGACACGATGTAGCGCATTCGCCCGCGGTGCAAACCGTGCCGGGCGCGCACACCTCGCCCACGCCAGAAGAGGCCCCGCCGGCTCCACCACCGCCCGCCATTGAGCAATCGGTTGCGCCACAATTGTTGCGGTCCGTGGTGGGGTCGATACAGCTGCCATCGCACTCGAGGAGACCAGCAGGACACGAAGTTTCGCAGACTCCGCTCAAGCAGATCTCGCCCATAGCGCAGGACTCATCGCAATCGCCACAATTGTCACGATCGGTCTGCAAGTTCACACACTGCTCGCTACAGGTCACTTGCCCAGTACCACAGCCAAAGTCCGCACAAACTCCTTTTAGACAGCCTTCACCTGCGCCACATGTCGCATCACATTCGCCACAATGTTGAGGATCGGATTCGGTAGAAGCGCAAATGAAACCGCATTGCTCTTGAGACTCACCGCAAGAAACATTGGAGCCTCCCTGCCCCATTCCTCCTGTTGCAGAGCCTCCGGATGAGGAGCCGCCGGTACCGGGAGCTCTATCGGCCTCGTTGTCCCCGCAACCCGCGCCCACTGCGCCGGCCACCAAAATAGAAGAGACAATTCCAATTACTGATGCGCTTTTCATATTGACTAATTCTCGCTGACTCGATTTGACTATGCGGGCAAAGGGCAGAGAGCCGAAAGGCCTCCCAGCCCTCAACGGCTAGGAGATTTCGAAGATAACCCCCGTCAATGATGCTACAAGGCTAGCCCCGAAAAAGATAGGCGATGTGCTTGAGGAACTGAGCCCCCCTTGCACCCTCGCCGTACCGATTGTTCAGCTCATCTTGTTCAAGCCACAAGGAGTGCAGCATGCCTTGGGGGATGTTTTTTAAATCACTCACGGCCAAAGACATAAATTTTCGATAGATGTCACGCTGAGCCGGTAATTTGTCGCCATGCAGCTGTGCCAGTGCCCGCGCCCGCCAAGACGAAAGAGGGGGAACCTCGCACCGAGCGTACCCTAAGAGGTGAGCCAACCACAGACTATATTCCAAAGCGGACCGCGTGCAGGTTTGCGACGAAAGAAGAAAAAGTTCATCAAGATCTAGCTCTTTATGCCAGCGGTCCCAAGCGTGCCCCAACACAACGAGCACGTGTTGCTCAAATTGGTGCTGTATGAAGTGCGCAGCCATATGCGTCATGGCCAAAAGTCGATCGAAAGTTTGCACCCTGCGTCCATGAATTTCCACGCTGACTAGGTGTTCTTTTAGAACCGACTCATCAACCGAGAAGTAGAGGGCAGAAAATGCTTCGACGTGTAAATCAGCACTGACCTGGGTAAAGTCACCAGCGAGCCAAAGAGGAACCTGCCCCCTTCTACGAAAGGCAGCGCGGGCGTCCAAGCCGGGCTCGGGCAAATACCCTGCGCTCAATAGGCGCGTAAGAGCTTCATGAGCGTAGGCGTGAGGGATCCATAAATCGTTGTCGGCGGAGGCTCTTTGCCTTAAGTCACCGTAAACCATTCGAGTAAGTAGGGCGCCTTTAAAGACCACAACGGGGAGACCCTCCAAAAGTTCAAGCACCTGCAAGAGCGCTTTTTCTACGCGAAGATTCGTCGCGAGACGCTCCCATCCCTCTGTATCTCCACTCATTTCAAGAGATTGAACCATATGATCTATTGAACGACTCACCTAAGCGCTACTCCTGCGCTACCGACGCTGAAACCTAGCCCGACGAACCAGGAACGAATTCTGACACTGCAGAACTTGCACTCAGAACTGGTCGAGCTCTGGCGCGGCAAAACTTTCACGATTCACTTTACTGCGGGAATATCAATGCGCAGTACGACGCCACCGGCATGCTTGAGCATGTTGTGCTCAACCTGAGCCGACTTACGCAGCTCTATCGAAAGAAGCGCCCCTTTTCTTGTATTCTTGAGCTGGGCTCTTACAACGTTTGAGTGAAAATACTCAGCGCGCAGAGGGTTACGATTATTACGTAACTCGACCTCTGCGTTGCTCAACAGAAATCGTAGGCTCTTACCATTTTGTGAGAATTTGACGGGGGTGGAGCCCGATATCTTCACCTGAAAAGAAGAGCTACCATCGCCGTACACACGCAAACCACTAAAGGTAATGTTCGCGCGCGATTTCTCTGCCAGCTCGAGACTTGTCTTGGCCTGGGCGAGACTTGTTTCGAAACTCAGCGAGTGGGCAACCAGGCCCAAGGCAGAGAAGATAAATACTCGAATGACGTTCAAACTCAGCATGGCAAAGCCTATTGGAGCGCAATTGTTGGTGTTGGGAAAACAAATTAGCCAGGCCAAGGGCCATGGGCGGGGGCAAACGCGTGAATCTTTGAGTACAAAGAAGCGGGAAGCCTGCGCTTGAGTATCTCACGCATCTTATTGGGATGATACACTTGGCTAAAGTGCATCAATACAATTTGTTGATTTTCGAAGAGATCCGCGCGCTCGATGATCTCGTCTAGGTGTACGTGAAATTTCTCGCGCGTCTCCCCTAGATTCTTTCTTTCGTCCAAAAACGTGCACTCTAGAATGAGAGTATCCACCTGGTAGAGTTCTGGGTTTCGGTCAAGAACATCAATCAGAGTGTCCGTTACATAAGCAAGCTCGGGGCGTTCTTCGGTCTGAAAAAGCTGCCTGCCCTGTTTGCGCATTGCTGCAATCTCCGAAGAAGCGATCTCCAAGTATTCACTTCGTAATTTTCTAACTCGCCTAAAGAAATAGTAGCCCAGCGAAGGCACGCTGTGGAGAGTGCGGACGGCCTTCACCCAAAGTTCTCCCCCGAGGCACTCTTCTTGCCCTGGCTCCATCGCCACCCATTGCACTTGTACGGCGCGGTGCATACCTCGGTTGAATGCGGCAATTCCCTCGGATATATTCCGAAATATCTCCTTGGGTAGAAAAATTTTGGGTGCAGGAAGACCGGCAAGCCCCCTCTGACCAAGTAGAGCGGGCAAAGCCCCCACGTGGTCGGCGTGGGCATGAGAGAGAAAAAGCCTACTGGCACCAACAAACGAGCGCGGGGCCACGCCTACGTCAAAAATAGCGTCCAGCTCGGGCACGAGGAGGCTTGTGTAGACTCCACCAACGGAGACACCCGAGATACGATGGGGTTTTGACTGAAGGTGAGTGAGCATGAGCGGTGTCGGTGGTCTATCTGATTAGCGAAGAGCGGGGCGCTCGGCCGATACGGTAAATACGCAAGTTTCCGCCTCAGGGGCACTACTTGAAAAGTCCGAGCCGAGTTTTGCTTTCACGAATCCTCGATAGTGCAGATACATCAAGACTTCTTGGGGCTGATACCAGCGCTGGGTAAGCAATTGCACTCCGTCAGGGCCTTCCATCTGGGTCACACGTACTTGAGAGAGGGGATCATAGCCGGGGACATCAATTCGCGGCAGAGGCAGATCGAATTCTAGACGTCCACCCGGATTGAGATGCTCAAACGAACGACGCAAAAATGCGTCCATATCTGCCGGGCTATACAGATGGCAAACCGTATGAAACGCGGCAATCACCATATCGAATCGCTTTTTCGTTCGAAAAGTCCGCATATCGCCCTGACGAACCGAAACAGAACGTTTGTCTGACTTTGGTAACCTTTTCAGCTTCGCTCTAAGTAAGGTCAGCATTGCCTCGCTTGAATCGACCGCCGTCACCTGGGCGCCGAGCTGAGCGAGGGGAAGAGTGAGGCGTCCAGCCCCCGCGCCATATTCTAGAATATGCCCTACGCCGCGGCTCTTACGCAGATAATAAGAAATATCCTCGGTTCTGGCCTGGTAGCGATTTTCGTAAAATTCCGCATCGGAATAATGCTCCTGAGCCCCCGGATGAAGAGGAGAGGGCAAAAACGAGCCATTTAGGGCTAAAATGGAGCAAGTCTGGGTCATCTCAATGCCTCTATAGCATGACAACACCCCTCCTTCGTCCCTTGACACGAAGGCAAAGTGTTTTCGAACGTAAAAACACGGTGCCGATTCTCCTAGAGATGCTAAGGAGTCGGCTCCCATTTTTGCAACCACTTATGAAGAGCTATCTCGCCGCGGTTAAAAAGGCCGCACTCCCCGGAATTTGGACGAAAGGAGTCAAATTGGCTCGTGCTGAGGCCGTGTCCCTGCAGGATTCTTCGGTAGACGAAACAGTCTACCGGGTGAAGTCTCCTGGGCGTGCCATTGCTCCTCTCGCCGGTCTACTCGTCAACGACAAAGAGTGGACGTGTGACTGCGGCTCAAAGAACGACCCCTGTGAGCATGTCGTCGCCTCAGCAATCACTGCTAGTGAGGCCGTCACGAAAGGAGCGAGCGTTGCGACCAGCAGCGAGATCG
Source organism: uncultured Polyangiaceae bacterium (assembly GCA_964459035.1). GTDB lineage: Bacteria > Myxococcota_A > Polyangia > Polyangiales > Polyangiaceae > NIC37A-2. Next base: position 76,692 of record CAYWLO010000006.1, read on the forward strand.
ATCCTCAACTAGCCTATCGGCTAAAACGAGGGCGCCATAAAAACCTCGCAATTGAACGAGTGATTGTCCATCCCAATGGCAAAGAGGAGCGACTAGCGGAGCCTCTCGCACGATTGATTGCAAAAAAAGCGATCTCGATTCAACCAACCCGAGACGATTTGGAGGTCGATCGCTTGTTAGTGGCTGCAGGTACTGGCGCCACGAGAGCAGGATCAGGTCAGGGGTTAGCCCCAGCTGGCATGGAGCGTGTGTTACGTGCGTTAGCGGCTGCTAAAGATGTTCAGCTCGATGGCAAACCCATCGAAATTGATATGACGCCCCTCATGCCCATAGCGCGGATCTATGATGAGGGTGATGGTGTAGCGCTCAGTGTTACTCCCCCAGAAAACCTGCAAGAATTACTTGATCGAGGAGTTGCTTTACATCGAGGCAAGCTACGCCCTTTGGGGGCGGTGGAACTCACTGGCGGCCGCCTAGAACGACTACCTCTTCACAAGCTCGTTGGCCCAGAAGATATTGGCGAGTTGGTATCGCGGGTTCTCCCAGAAATAGAGCGATTGGTTTCCGTTAGAATCGAATCAAAGCGCTTGCCTGGTAGTGCTGGCGTGCAAGAGCCACGCATCTCCTTTGATATGTCCCCGCAGGGCCATACCCTGAGCATTCTACCAACGGTCGTTTACGGCGAGCCTGCTACGGTGCGAATTGACGGCGATAAAATTGTACACTTGCAGGGCGACATTCCTAGACGAGATGTCGACGCTGAAGCAAAATTAGTTTTGGCCTTGCGAGAAGAACTCAATTTGGTTCCCGGGCGCCTGGTTCATTTTGACGGTAACGATGCGGGTAAATTTGCGAAACGACTTCAAAAGTTTCAAAAGTCCGAGTACACAACTTTCTCACGGGATGTTGTCAGCGAGCGCTCGTTAGTTCCGCATATTGAGGTGATTGGCAGCAAGTTTGAAATCACATTCCAAACGAACGAAGACCAAGGGCGAGTTGCCTCCGTCGCCGCTGTGTACCAAGCATGGCGTGATAAATTGGATGTTGTTCCCCTCGCCGATGGTGGTTGGGCTCCGCTCCCCTCGGATTGGCTTTCGAAATACGGCAACTTGGTGGCCGATATTCTCGCCGCGCGACGTAACGATGGCGAGGTCCCCTCTTATGCCGCTGCACCCCTCGCCCAGCTTTGCATCGAATTGGGCAAACCACCCCCACCCTCTTTCGAGCGACTCAAACCACTTTTCGCGAACTTTGAGGGTTTGAAAGACGTAGCCCTTCCAAAGGACTTGCGCGCCGAACTTCGCCCCTATCAGCAAACTGGCGTAAACTGGATGACTTTTCTCTCCCAAGCTGGTCTTGGGGCCGTCTTGGCGGACGATATGGGTCTGGGAAAAACCCTGCAGACCCTGTGCTCAATTGAGGGAAAAACTCTAGTTGTTAGCCCCAGAAGTGTGGTTTTTAACTGGGAGAAAGAAATTGAAAAGTTTCGCCCTTCTCTCACAAGTTCAATCTATCATGGTCCCAAGCGTAAACTTCAAGACACTGATATTATACTAACAACCTATGCAGTGCTCCGGTTGGATATCTCACAATTGATTGCACACGGCTTTAAAACGGTTGTGCTGGATGAAGCGCAGGCAATCAAAAACTCGGACAGTCAAGCCTCCCGAGCCGCTTTTGAACTCTCCGAATCCATGCCTGACGACGCATTTCGCGTGGCATTGAGCGGTACTCCCGTAGAAAATAGACTTGATGAATTGTGGAGCGTCTTTCGCTTTACACACCCAGGTCTTCTTGGCAGCCGCGCTGAATTTTCCAAGCGCTATATTCGCCCCATCAACGACGGAAACGACGAGGCCGCAGAGCGATTACGGCAATTGATCAAACCCTTTCTCTTGCGACGAATGAAGCGTGATGTGGCCAAAGACTTGCCACCGCGAACTGACGTTGTCTTACGAGTTGAGCTCGATGAAGAGGAACGCAAAATCTACGATGCTATCTACGCTGCCAAGCACAAGGAAGTCGTGGAGGCTCTTGAAGGTGGCGGCAGCGTGATGGCTGCCCTGGAAGCGCTATTACGCCTCCGCCAAGCAGCATGTCATACCTCTTTGGTACCCGGCCAGCAGAGCAGCCGCTCTTCCAAGGTGGAGGCTCTCGTGGCGGCAATACAAGACGCTACGGCAGACGAGCATAAATGCATTGTGTTTAGTCAGTGGACCAGCCTGCTTGATCTTGTGGAACCCGAACTGATCAAGGGCGGTATCGATTTCGTGCGTCTCGATGGCAGCACTCGCGATCGAGGCGCTGTGGTCGAGAAGTTTCAGGACGACAATGGTCCCCCCGTCCTCATCTCCTCTCTTAAGGCAGGCGGCACAGGTTTGAATCTCACGGCAGCAGACCATGTTTTTCTTTTAGATCCTTGGTGGAACCCTGCAGCCGAGGACCAGGCTGCGGACCGAGCCCACCGTATTGGACAAACTCGTCCGGTCACCGTCTACCGATTGATCGCCAAGGATACGATCGAAGAAGGCATTTTGGAACTTCAGGGCCGCAAGCGAAAGCTTGCTGATATCGCCCTAGCAGAAGGTGGAGCTGCTGCTGGCATCACAAGAAGAGATCTCTTAGGTCTTCTTGAGGGACCTCCTCGCCCAGACAAGAAATAACTAGCAAGTCGGGCAGACCCAGACCGCCAGCTTGAGCTCACGCCCAGGCAGGTGGTCCATCGCCCTTCTGTGTTGCTGCCCCTCTTTAGGCTCCTAGTTGGCCTAGAAGTTCACTGACACCGTCGAGAGCGGCATCGGTCGAGTGAGCCCTTCTTGCCATGAGCAACGCTTTCTTTGTGTCTCCCTGAACCTGAGCGATTTGCGCCTGTCTGAAGTATGCTTCGGCCTTGCTCATCGGCCCTACGACTTTACTGAGAGTGAGACTCTGCAATGCCTTAATAGCAATTTCGTAGCGTCCTTGCTCTTGACCGCGAATTGCAAGTTCACGGGCCACGTGTCCGTTGTTGCGATCGCTCATTAAAGCAGCTTCTAGCCAAGCGAACATGCCATCGTCGTTACCGGTAGCCTGGGCCACCCGAGCCAAACTTCGTTGGAGCAGGGCGAGTTCAGGAGAGCGACGCTTGCCGTGAGTTTCCACGGCTGCCTGCAAGACTGATTCCGCCTGATCGACTTTGCCCATCAAAATATATGCCTCTGCTAATTTTGACGTAACAAGATAGGGCGATGAAGTGATTTCCTTTGCTCGCTCATAAACCCCACACGCCGACTCACCGTCGTTACCCTGGAGATAAAGATCTCCCACCTCAACCAAGAGAGACGATTTGACCGCGTCGTCATCGTTTTTCTCGGCTTCTTCTAGTAAAATTGCGGCCAATTCTTGGTAGGCGCCCGCAGCCTCATACAAGCTCCGAAGTCGCGCGCGTAAACGTTCATCTCCCGAGTCTGCCGAAAAAGCTTCTTCAAGAGCTACCCGTGCATCCATGGGAGAGCCACTGCTATCAGCTGCATCTGCCAGGAGCAGTACCGCGTCCACTTTAGCGGGACCTGTAGAGGCTCCAACGAGTTTCTCATAGGCGTAGACGGCAGTTGCATGGTCTGCTGCTGCCGAGGCTGTCTCACCCAATTGAAGGGCAATCTCTGCGTCCTCCTCGTGATCTCTTAGCCACGAGGCCAAAGTGTTGATTCCCCCTTGGCCGTCGCCACTCTCCTTCAGGACCTCTGCAAGCTCCGTAACCAGCAAACGCTCGCTCGCTGCGTCCTCTGCGCTCTGGTGCAGATCCCGCAGATCATTGAGCACATCGATGCGCGCCTTGACGAGGGTATCCTCTTGCTCTTCGGGAATGAGCTGCTCTAGAGCTAGCTTGAGGTCTCCTGCTGCCATTAGCATTGCAGACAGATCTCCTGGTCGATCCTCGTAGATAATTTTCGCGCGCAATTCGAGTAGATCAGCCAATGCCATCTCATCATCCTTCTCGATAGCTGTCTTCAACAAAGCGAGTGCCTCATTGACCTTTCCAACTCGGACCAAATACTGAGCGCCCTTCTCTAGATAGTAGAGATTCGAACTATCGCATTGATAGGCCTGGGCAATAGCTCGAGCGGCGTTCTCGGGATCTCCCAATTCTTCGTCATAAATTTTTGCAGCTTCCTCATACTTTTTGGCGCCCGCTTCGGTTGCTCCCGCCTGCTCCCCTTGAAGCAAAACAATTTCGACCAACCGAGCATGCTCAGACTTCTCACCTAGGTAGTCGACGTACCTTTGAACAAGAGCTTCTTCTGAGGGTGCAGCGCGCACGCCCATCTCCAGAGCGCGCCCCGCTCCATATTCGTCCCCCACCGAGTCACGCAATGCGTAGAGCTTCAATGACAAGTCACGAGCCTCGGGGCCGGACTCAATTGCAAGAAGCAATTCCATGGCATCAGCACGCTCACTCTGATTGTCCTCATCGAGGTAAATACTAAGAAGGTAGGTTAAAAACTTACGATTCTTTCCGGCAACGGAAAGACCAGCGGTAAGGACACCTATCGCCGCCTCTCGATCTTCGTCGTGAACCAGCTCGGCCAATTCTAGACCAAATCGAATCACCAGCTTCTCGTCGTCGCGATCGCGCGCCTGATCGTAGAGTCGTTCAACCAACTCTTTCAACTCGACCCAACGCTCCGCCTTGCGAAGTAAGTCTGCAAGAATGGTAGCAGCTTCGGACATATGGGGACGCGCCTCCAACGTCGCACGCAACTCCGTCTCTGCCTCTTCTAGGCGATCTCCCTGGACCATCAGGCGTATGCGCTCCATTTTAAGAGCTTCAAGATCTCCTTCATCTGAGACGTGACCCTCCACCTTCTCTATCAGCTCCTCGACTGCCTCCACCCGGCCGGTCTCACGATAAATACTCAGGAGCGGTCGCCACACTCGACTATCGTGAGGGGCATCCTTCAGAAGTTCTTCTAGTTGCTCCTGACCTTCCAATAGACGACCGAGATCGTCAGCGATACACACAGCGAGCTTTAGCTCCAACTCAAAGCGTTCGGTCCCTGAATGCAATACAATAGCCTGCTCCAAAAGATCTGCCTCAAGAGCATACTGCCCGTCAGCTCGGAAAAGCCCGGCCCGCTCAACCATCAGGCTACGACTGAGGGCAACATCATCCTCTGAGCTCACGACCTCGATCGCACGACTCAAGAGGTATCTCAATGCCGAGTTGTCCTCCAAAGAACGAGAGAGGGTCAGGGCTTCATCGAGTACACCTAAAGAAACGTCATCAAAACAAGCTGCTTTTCGGAATGCAATGAGAAGCGTCTCGGGAGAACCCGCCTTTCGACTGACCCGAAGAAAAAGGGCGACCACACTCTCGGGAAGTTCAGCTAATTGAATTGCTGGCTCGAGCAAATCGAGAACTCGACGATCTTGCGCATCGACTTCTAACGCCCGCCCCAAATGAAGAGCGGCGTCTTCGAGAGCACCACCAGCTATATTAAAACGCCCCAAGCGATACAGAGCATCTGCCAAAATATCGGGACTCGATTCGACTCCATCCGCCGAAACGAATCTCAGCAAAATCTGCTGCATTCGCTCAGGCTCGCTCTCCGCGTCCAGCACTCTATCCAGAGCAACAAAAGATCTCCGGGCCTTATATCCAGTCAATTGAGCGAGTTCAAAGAGCTCAGCTGCCCGAATCATGTCCCCTTCTTCGGTTTCTGCCGCGTGAGCAACCCGATACCACAGATCACCTGCAATCGCGGGGATGGCTTCATTCGTCTCGGCCAGGTGGATAAGATGAGACCAGAACTCGGCCTTCGCTCCGAGTTTTTCGGCCAACTTTCGCGTGGATTCAATCAACAATCCGTCTTGAGGGGAATGAGTAATGGCCTGCATACGGGCAAGCAATGAATCTTCATGCCTCTCACTTTGTTCCAATACATTGGACTTTGTAACCAGTAAGCCAGCGGCAATTGTTCCAGTTAAGCCCGAGTCCAATCGAGCCTGTAAAGCATCGAGCAACAGATCAATTTGCCCCGAACTCAGGAGGGATTCAGCCAGGCGTACAGCCTCATTGGCATCGCGAGTTGCAACCTCCAAAGCCGAGTCCAAAAGTTCACGCGACTGCACCTCGTCACCTCTCTCTTCTGCGATACGGTAGAGTTCGAAGAGAATCGCACTCTCTCCAACTTCCTCCGCCTCATCATCAGAATTCTTCTTGGTCTTTCGACTCGCTATGAGAGCAAGGGTTCTATACGCCTGCTCAGCTCGCTCAAGATGACCTTTTTCTCTTGCAAGTTGCCCAACCAACATCAACACGCTTGGGTCTGTTCGCTCAATTTTCGCGGCGGCTTCTGCCTGCTCCAATGCCTCGTCCAAATCACCTGCGGAGCGAGCAATACGGGCTAATTGGGTGTGAACGATAGCGCGCTCCTTGGTTCGACGACGACCGAACTCCTCCAATAGCTGAGTGAGGAGCAGCGCCGCCTCCTCGTATTTTTCGGAAGAACGCAGAGTATCAGCGAGCACAAGCTTCAAGCTTCGATCGTTGTCGTCTAAGGAGATTGCTCTCTCCAAAAGAGGAATGGCCGCATCAAGATTACCCAAACGCTTACGTTCGACCTGCGCGGCGGCCTTCAAATAAGCGATGCGTTGAGCGTCATCAGCTACATACTCGACCCCTGCAGTGAGTAACGCTGAGAGAGCCCCCCATTCTGCCAACTCTCGATAGATTGAAGCAAGTAGCTGGCGGGCGGAATCAGCTGGAGCATCCTTAGCCAGCTCAAGCTCTAGACAATCGCGCGCGGACTCTCTCTCGTCGCTGCGCACCAACGCCTTGCCCAAGCGCACTACAACCTGACGTCTGTCCTCCGTCGCTTCCGCCTTTTCTTCGACTTCGGGAGTCAATGAGAGGCGCAATTGGAGCCACGACACCTCACTTTCCCACTCTTCTTTCTCTTCGGCAATCAGAGCAAGTCTGTCGAGCACGGAAATTCCAGCGCAGGCGGCTGCTGAACGCTTAAAGTTGATGGCCAAGCGAGCAACGTCCTGTAAACGCTCTTCGGCCAAGATTCCGGCCCGTTCCCATAGAGCGGCAGCACGTGAAGGCTCTTTGTCAGAGATTGCCCCTGCCTGTTCTTCCCAGACCGATGCTAACTTTTCGAATTCTTCTTCGCTCGCCAAGATGCTCGATAGAGCTTCGATAGACTCCTCGTGCCCGGGACAATCCTGGAGATTTAAGCTCAAGACTGTCACGCGTTCGGCTGTGCTAGCTCCCATTTGCCCAAAAACGCGCGACTGATCCAGACGTAGGAAAAGCCGCCTCCCGAGTGGCCTATCAACGGAGAGTTCGTTGGCGCGCAGCTTAAGAAGCTGCTCTAAGCGACCGGCTTGTTCATACAAAGAACTAAGTAAATCGATGGCGCCTTCATGTTTGGCGTCCGCGGCAAGCACGACCTCACAGAGACCCAATGCGCGATCTTTGAGAGACGCCTCCGCCGCAACTTGGGCGGCACGAAATCGTCGAATTACTTGTTCATCAGCTGTAAAAGGCAAAAGAGCTGACTTTTCGAGCAATTCTACGGCAAGTTCTGGAGTACCAGCATCAATCGCAGCCTTGACCAAGTGGTCGGTCGACCAAGCGGCTATATCACTCGCCTCTTGCCCATGCTCCGACTCGCCCCCTCCGACCTCGATGAATCGCTCTGTCGCCACCCTAAGAGATCGCTCCAAAATGGGCAAAGCGAGATCCTTGTCCTCATTGGAAATAAGGGCAACCTCCCCCGCCTCCCGCAATACAGAGAGTTCGTCACCACAGACGTCAGCCAGGGCAGTCAAGGTAATCACCAAAGGACGCCCCGGAGACCGCCGCTGTAGGTCTGCCAAGATACCAAGAGAGTCCTTCTGGGGAAAATCTTTAACGGCCCGCTTAAGAATCATCTCAGCCGAGTCGGGATCACCCAGCTTATCTCGATACCAAATCGCTAATTGTTTCTTTAGGTCATGGGCCACCTGAGGTGCCAGCTGTTCAGCCGTCGCGATGCGATCGGCCATGCTTTCGAGAGTGCCTTCCCAGTCGCAATGCTCGTCTGCTAGGGCCGCAAAATTATCAAGCTGATACTCCGAGACATGACCAATGGCCTTGCTATTTTCAACGATTGCCCAGGCCGCCTGAGCAAAAAGCCTAGCGCGATGGGCCGCACGAACAAGAGCATGAACGATTGATGACTCGCTGGGAGCCCGCTCGACCGCAGCCCTATAGGAGAGAGCCGCTGCCTCGGGGCGGCCCAGTTGGTCCTCCTCAACTCGCCCTCTCGCAAGATAAAGGGCACCGATACGAGCTTCGTCGTCTATGGAGCCGATGGCGTTAGAATATGCGGAGACGGCTGCATTCCAGTCGCCAGTCACCTCAGATAGCCGATGCAGCTCCGTTTCCGTTCGATCTCCAGGGAGCAGGGCAAAGGCCCGAGCAACCAACACCATTGCCGCAACTTGGTTGTCAAATTGTTCCTCAATTTCTGCAGCCTCAAGCAAGACGCGCGCCCGAAACTCATCGTCAGGAGCCGACGATAAGCGTGACTCGATGAGCCCCACAATCTCCACAAAGTCCTCGGCGCGACGCAAAGTCTCAGCAAGAGCTTCGCCTGCCTGGTATGCAAACTTTGGATTGTCTAAGAGAGCACGAAGGCCACTCCGAGCCGCATCACAGCGAGGGTCAACTTGAAGAGCCGATGTATAGGAGACAAGAGATTCCTCAAGCTCTCCTAAATGTAGGCGTTGAGTGTCGCCCAGTAACGCCAACTGAATCACAGAACGTTCGGGATCTACCTCGGCTTCGATTCCCTCCACCAAGAGCTGAACGACAACCCCATATTTCTCAGCTTTTAAGGCGAGAGCTACAACAGAATCGAAGGATTCGGGCACACGACCAAAGCGTGCCTCTACCTGATTCCAGCAGGCAATGCCGTTTTCTAGATCCTCTAAGGGCCCCGCATAGACTCCGGCTGCTCGCACCAAGTCTTCGCGCTGAGCGCCTTTGTCATCTCCAACTCCCGCCCTAGCAAGTAGAGCCTCAACCAATGCTTCATGCTTGGACAAGTGCTGCAAAAGCTCAATTTTTGCACTGAGGGCGACGAGGTCGTTGGGCTCGTCCTCTAGTCTGAGAGTCCACAAGCCCAAGGCTCGCTCCCCATGTTCAAGAGTCCTAGCCAAGGACGCCGCCTCACCCAAAATGCGACTGCGCTCTTCTGCCTTCGTTTCAAGATTTGCGCGTTTCTCTAAAATGGAGAGAAGGTCCTCGGAGCGCTCTGCAGCGAGTAGGAGAATGCTGAGTTCCTGACACGCAAGAAGCCTCGAAGCCTCGTCGGCCGCCTCGTCTCTCTCGACACGAAAATAGAGTTCTGTTGCCCGAACGCTATCTTGAAGATACTGACATCGAACTTGAGCGGCTTCGACCAGAAGCTCTACTCTACGCTCAGCGACATCACTCCCATCAGCGGCCAATACAATAGCATCAGCATAGATGTCCCAGCGAGACACTCGCTCCGCAAGTTGACGAGCTTGAACACGAATATCCTCCGCATCGGGGGATATTGTAAGAATGGCCGCACAATTGCTGAGAGCATCTTCGAACTTTTCTACCTTCGTGAGTAGTTCAACAGCACGACGATAAAGAGCAACCTTATCCTTCTCGGTTTCGGCAAGTCGGAGGGAGCGTTCAATCGCTGAGATTACCTCAGCCCAACGTGCCTCGGCAGAATGCAGCTGATCGAGAATTTGCAGGGCTTGTCGCCGCACCTCCTGGTCCGCAGAATCGGTATTGGCAAGTTTTTCCAATAAGTCGCACGCGGCATCCTTATCGCCATTTTTTTCCAAATACTCCTCGACGGAGAGATAGGCGCTTTCTGCATCGTCTAGGTGGTCTAGGTGTCGGGCAGCAATCTGCAGCCGCGTTTTTAGTCCGTCCTCATGCCCCAAGATAGGCAGGCGTGCCTCCCAAATCTCTACCAAGTCCTGATGACGCCCTTGCTCCTCTAGGCGACGCTCCAGAGTACCGGCAAGCTGCTCGTCTTCGAGACGTTCTAAGAGTAGCTCTTTGAGATAATCGCTCGCTCGCTCTGCTTTTGAAGCGAAGTCACGCGCAACCTTTGCTGCCTCCTCGAGTAAAGATTGTTTTCTCTCTATATTCTGGGTCGAGGCTAGCGCAGTATCGTATGCTGCAAGGAGCGCCTCCCAATCGGCGCTCACCGTCAACAAAATCGTGAGCCTATCAAACGCCCACGTCTGCTCGCTATCGGCGAGCAGAACCGTTCCCAACATTTCGAGAACAGGAGCAGTTTCCTCATACCATTCTTCGCAAAAGTCCGCGGCGCAACGCCCCACGTCCTCCAATGCCTCAGCGCTCAATTTTGAGGCGAGAGCTTCCGTGTAGAGTGCGGCCGCCTCGTCAGGTCTATCGTAATCACGACAACTATCATCGAGTAACTCCCAAGCCTCGAGATCGGCAAAATCGGCTCGCGCCCGATCTAATGCGACGGAAAGATCATTGGGTAGATCGGGGGCCTGAGAACTTCGCTTGGACTTGGGAGGGAGAGAATGCGACATGAGGACCGTAGTCTCCCAGTAATTTCCCGCCGATAGAAGTGCAGTGAGACAATAATCGAAGTATTTCCGAACTCGATGAGTCGGCATCTTCGGTAAATCTCCCCCTCGGACCCCCGTGCACCATCCGCCTGGGGCATTTTTGACCCATTTTTCGCGAGAAATGAAGCTGGGTGTCCAGTAGAACGAAGTCAAACCCTCGCGTTCATATCTATGGGTGTATTTCCTATATACACCCACTGTTCAGTACAATTGAGGCGGCGATCGAATGGAAACGGCCCCCCGGTGAGCTGGCTTCTCACCTAATTCATCGAAAGCGTCGCGTCAAAATAGCCACATTACGCCCAGGGCGCTTTCATTTTCTGGCCCTGCGCGCCGCACGATGATCTATCTTGCAGAGGTCGCGGGCAATCTACGCCACGAATTCATTGCCCGGTAAGGAGGGCGCCGGGCGGCGAAACCCGGCACTCTCTACTGGCTCGGCATACTAATTTGTAAAAAGAAGTAGCGCCTGCACGGCGTAAGCTAGGACGATGGCAATCAACATAGCGTTGACAACGCCATCGAACCACAAGCGCAATGCTCCGAAACGGAACTTGAAAAATAGCTTCCCGACTAAGAGAATAAGAAAACCCAGTGCGAGAAGCTTGTTGATCAATCTTAACTCAGCTCTCTACTGCGCTCTGCGCTGCGCTTGTCAGCAAACGAGTCAGGCGTTTGGCTAGAAGCCCGGGATCAGCCACAGGACTGCCTTCGGCGATGAGAGCCTGATCATGCAAGAGCCACATCCATTCGGATATTTCCGCGGCATCGGGACTCACTAAGAGTAGTTTGCGTAGGCTTTCAACAATCGGGTGCTCCGGGTTGATCTCCAAAATTCGCTGAGTTTTTGGCACACTTAAATTTTGCGCCTTGAACATTGCCTCCATATGGGGCGGAAGTCCGCCCTCGGGGGTCACCAAGCAAACAGGGCTCTCCGCAAGTCGTCGAGAGGGTCGCACATCGCTCACACTCTCGCCAAGAACCTCTTTGAACTTTTTAGTAAGAGCCTCATTTTGGCTCTTGTCCTCTTTCTTCTGCTCCTCGTCTTCGCCCAAATCAAGAGACTCGCTCGTGGCGTTGATCAATCGTTTACCATCGAACTCACGAAGATTTTCGAGGGCAAAGGGATCGATACCGTCGGTCATAAAGAGCACTTCGTAACCACGTTTGGTCAGTTGCTCCAAATGGGGGCTACTCCTCAGAACATCCTCAGAAGAACCCTCCACGTAGTAGATCCCTGGTTGGTCCTCTTTCATACGTGAGACATAGTCAGTCAAACTGGTGAGGTTCTCGCTACCTTTGTCGTCAGATTTTTCTTGAAAAGTACTAGTGAATCGAACCAGCTTCGCCAGACGGTCCTTATACTCAGGCTCAAAGTGAAGACCTTCCTTGACGATGGTGCCAAAACCCTTCCAAAACTTCAAAAAGTCTTCGGGTCGTTCCTTCTCTAGGTCCTCAATCATTGTGAGTACCTGAGTTACAACCTGCTTCTTAATAATCTTGACCGCGCGGGAGTCTTGCAGGGTTTCGCGAGAAACGTTCAGGGGCAGGTCTTCAGAGTCGACCACCCCTCTAACAAATCGCAACCACTTTGGCAGTAGTTCGTCGCAGCTCTCCATGGCCAAGATACGGCGAACGTGCAAGCGCACTCCATGGTCACCCCGAGGGTCGAGGAGATCCGCACGGACAGTCTCGGGCAAGAACAGAATGCCCGAGAACATCAACGTGCCTTCAATTTTGAAGTGCTTCCAACACAGAGGCTTCTCCCAATCATGAGCAAGGTGTTTATAGAACTCTTCGTATTGTTCGTCAGTGACGTCTTGAGGATTTCTCTGCCACAAAGCGTTGGCTTGATTGATTACCTCAACCTTTAACTCCGTCTTCTCGGGAGGCGTATCACTTTCTTCAGCCCCTTCTTCGGGAGCTTTGGCGACCAAAGATTCAAGTTCGATGGGATGCCCTACGTAGTCCGAATGACGGCGAATGATATCCTCAATACGATAGGTACCAGTGAACTCCTTTTTATCCTCTTTTAAGTGAAGAATGAGGGTGGTACCGCGCCCGTCGCGCTCCGCTGGCTCTACGGTAAAAGCTTCTTTGGCGTCACTCTCCCAACGAAAAGCCTCATCACTGCCCGCCGCCTTCGAAATAACCTCTACCCTGTCGGCAACGAGAAATGCGCTGTAAAACCCGACACCAAACTGACCAATGAGTTGAGTGCCCTTTTCTTTAGCGGAAGCGGCCTCCTCCAACTTTTTTGTGAACTCTTTCGTACCTGAACGAGCAATTGTGCCCAGCTGATCTATCAAGTCTTGCTCGGTCATGCCGATACCGTTGTCGACAATCGTGAGGGTATTGTCCTTTTCGTTGGGAATAATACGAATCTTGAGTTCCTGGTCATCGCCAAGAAGATCTTTATCGCTCAGCGCGCGAAAACGAAGCTTGTCAAGGGCGTCCGAGGCGTTGGACACAAGTTCACGGAGAAAAATCTCCTTATGACTGTAAAGAGAATTAACAACCAGGCTGAGAACCTGGCTAACTTCGGCTTGAAAACTATGTTGAGTGGCGGCAGTCATCGAATTTTTTTTCCTGTATCTATGAGGGTCCCCAAGTAGGGCGCCTCCCCACTTTTGATGTGGGCTAAATTCTACTTCCCCAGATGGGTCTCAGCGCGCCCTCTGTCAAGGGGGGGAGGAAGGCGAAAGTGGATAAATCTTCCTCTTTTCGCCCTGAGTTCTTCGTAGGGGTGCCACGCACCTCATGCATTTGCAGTTTTGAGGTGGCAAATTTCGTCAATATTTCACCCCGGTTTCCGGATATCTCCCCGGATGGCCGCCCCGGAAACACTGCCTAGTGCACCTTAACATCAGGACCAGAGGACCGAAGTACAGCCAGAGCGTCATTCTTTCGGCCCCCTTCCCCTCGCAAAATCCACCCATCAGCCAATTTTCTCTTTTTTGACCCGATTCCATGACGACAAGACCTCCCCTCGCCGCCAACACCAGCGCTGAAACATCCACCGGCATGCGTGGCGCCGATCAAAAAGATGCAAGTCATCAGGTACTCATCGTCGGCAATGGTATGGTCGGCTACAAATTATGTGACCGCCTCACCGAGACAGAAGCTGGATCTCATCTGGAGATAACCTCTCTGGGAGAAGAAAAACTCCCTGCATACGATCGCGTTCATCTATCGGAGTACTTCTCCGGAAAGGACGCTGCTGATCTCATTTTAGAGCCAACACAATGGTACCAATCGCGGAAAATAGATCTACATCTTGACGAGCGAGGGGCTCATATCGATCGAAAAGCCCAAGTCGTCACCACCGAGTCGGGCGCAAAGTATTCCTACGACTCATTGATTTTGGCGACTGGAGCCGAGCCTTTTGTTCCTCCCTTACCAGGCGTCGACAAAGAGGGCGTCTTTGTATATCGCACAATCGAGGATCTAGAGAGCATCGCAAGTTTCGCGAAAGGGGCGAATACTTGCGCAGTCATTGGTGGAGGTTTGCTCGGTTTAGAAGCGGCGAAGGCAGCGCAAGACTTGGGACTAAAAACCCACGTGTTGGAGATGGCTCCGCGCCTGATGCCCCGACAATTGGACGACGAAGGAGCTGCACTCTTACGACGCGAGATTGAATCTCTGGGCCTGGAGGTACATATAGGGCGGCGCACAACGGGAATCTTAGGCGATACGACGATAGCTGGGATTGAATTCGCCGACGGCGAGACCCTCAAAGTAGATATGCTGATCATCTCTGCGGGCATAAAACCTCGCGACTCGTTGGCCCGAGAAGCAGGACTGCAACTAGGAGAGCGGGGCGGAGTCATCGTCGACGACCTGTTAAGAACCAGCGACCCCAATATATTCGCAATTGGTGAGTGCGCCCTTCATGAAGGTATGATCTACGGCTTAGTGGCCCCGGGCTATGAAATGGCCACAGCAGTGGCAAAGACGATTCAAGGATCTCCTACGTCTTTTCGCGGTGCAGATATGTCTACAAAGCTCAAACTCCTAGGGGTAGAGGTGGGTAGCTTAGGGGATCCCTTTGCAGATCAACGTCCAGGAACAGCAAGCGTTGTCTACAACGATTTACTTGAGGGAATTTATAAGAAGATTATTGTTGATAGCAGCGGAAAAAAACTCTTAGGAGCTATCTTGGTAGGTGATACCTCGGACTTTGGCACGCTCCTGCCCTAT
>CAYWLO010000007.1:0-29396 GCA_964459035.1 uncultured Polyangiaceae bacterium
CGAACAATGGGTCGAAGTACTTAAGGCACGCCAGTCCGAATTATTAGTTCTGTCGTTTGGAACCAATGACGTTTTCGACAACACCCGTGTGAGTCGCTACGAGGAACATACCCACGAAGTCATTCAAAGGGCGCGGCAGGCTCGTCCCCATTTGCCCTGCTGGGTGGTGGGACCACCAGATTCGGCCGCGAGGAGTGGAGCGTCCAAGGAGCGTGTTTCATTGGTTACTGAGGCGCAGCGCCGTGCCGCTTCCACCGAGGGCTGTGCGTTTACAAGTCTCTACGAGCTGATGGGCGGAGAAGGCAGTTTTTCACGTTGGGCCAAAGAACATCCCCCCAAAGCCCGGAGCGATAGAATTCACCTCACTATAGCTGGCTATAAAACCTTGGGAGATGCATTGGCGCAAAAATTGTTGCCACCATTAGAGCGGCCGACCGGTTTACCGGTTGTCGCGACCAGCAGGACATCTAGAGCGCCGTTAAGTGGGCACAATTGAAGCTAGTGCGGCATTTGGGACCACCTCTACAATTTGTAGGTGGGCGAAAACGCCGAGTATTTCCTTCAAACTGAGAGCCGCTCTAGAAAATAGCGGCGACGAGTGATCAGTTAGATGCGTGTCTTTTGAGATAACTATCGTAGCTTTTCATGAGAGAGCGATAAATCCAATTTCCGATTCGTATCGCGCCGACCCCAGTGGGGTGGGTCATATCGGCCTGACCAAGACCGCGCTTCACCCAACGGGGCATGGACCCCCAGCCTCCCATGGCATTGTAGGTGTCAAAATAGGCACACCCAAGCTCGTGAGCGGCTTTCTCTTGTTCCTTGATGATGAGTTGAATAATTTTCATGCTGCTGGTTAGGCCGTCGCGTCGACGAGCCCGATCCATGGCTCCAATAATTAGACAGGACGACTGAGGGAGAGCTTTTTGCCCCTGTGCAATCACGGCCTTCATGGTGCGCAGGTATTCGTCCATGGGGTAAGCGTAGCCGTCCCCACTTTCGTTCGCGCCAAAGTGGTAGACGATGAGATCAGAGTTTCTCCACTCAAGTTCGCTCGCAAAGTGCTCATCATCTTGTTTGTCGAGAA
The DNA here is from genome assembly GCA_964459035.1 of uncultured Polyangiaceae bacterium. GTDB lineage: Bacteria > Myxococcota_A > Polyangia > Polyangiales > Polyangiaceae > NIC37A-2. The sequence continues at coordinate 1,088 of CAYWLO010000007.1, forward strand.
ATCGAATGCGTGCGCCTTGCACTCCCAAGGCGTCCAGGACAATTCCCGGTCCGTCTCTCTCCAAAACTACACCAAAGGTACGGGACTCGCCGCGGCGTGAGCGCAATTGAAATCGATGCTCCCCGTCGGGCACGCGGATCTCAACTTGTCGAACTTCGGTCACTTCGGCTTGGGTGCTCACTTCGCTATGTACCTTGCCGTCGACGCTGAGTTCGAAGGTTCCCCCATGAGGTTGCGCGAGATATGAAACATAAAAGTGCGAAACATTTCTGCCATATTTGCCCTTTTCGGCCGTTCCGAATTGCGCGATAACTCCCGAGGTAGAGCGAAATGTAACGCCCCCCAACCCATAGAGACCGTCTTTCGTGGTGGGACCCACGATACGGCTTACCCGAAATCCCTTAGTTGCAAAGCGAAAGACATCATTGTGAAAGTAGGCAGGCCAGGGGTTGGCAATCAACATATATCCGTGGCCAGCATCTCCAAAGGTATCTTGAAGCTTTCTACGTAAGGTACCCGATATATAATCGCTCACGACAATTGAATCACCGAAATGGGCGATGCGTGTGATTGCCTTGTCTTTCTTGCTCTGGGTCCTAGCCAGGGCACGAAAAAAATTGTCCAAGCTTGAGCCCGTCGGGTCTACAAGATCGACGGGAGGGGACTCGGCCTCGATGGCTGGCAAATCAAGGGCAGCCTCTTGCCCCCCAATCAGGCCGCGACTTGGCGTGGCGTGCATTGACGTCGGAGCAGCCATACCCGGTGAGGTCTTAGAATCGGTTGTAAGTTCAGCTTCGCCCTCTTGAAGGAGCGGCGGTGCATCCGGCGGGCGGCTCTCCTCGGCCGAGATGGGCTGGGAGGACGAAAGTATTCGGAGAGGCCGAAGAGATTCTGATTGTTCGACGGACCAAGCAAAAGCCCCTACGAGGCAGACTGCCAAGACTGGTTTTGAGCGAAATGTCTGCCCGAGAGATGTCGCAAGGGAACGAGTTGGGAGTTCGGGGGGCGGTGAATGACTCATGGTCGGGTCAGCTGGCTCAGAATTCGTCTCCCTCCAACGCGGTCAGATCGATAGCGTCATCGGAAAGAGATGCAATTTTCTTGAGTGCGGCTTCCCGCAAGGCAGGGCGAAGAGATGCTTTTTTTGCCACAAGGTTCAGCAGTTCTCGCTTCTCAATTTCGTTCTTGGCGAAAGACTTATCGTCAAGAATCGCGAGAGCCCACTTTTCTTCTAGTTCTGAATAAGCGACGAGAGCCCGTGCTGCCCCTGGAACATCGTTCAATTTTATCTCGGCACCGCGTAAATCTCCTTCATCGAGTAGCTGAGCAGCACCCGCCAATTCATCAGGTAGAGCCGGGGGCTCCGATGAGTCGGCCTCATTCCTTGTCAAAAGGGAGAGGGCCAAGGCAAGTACCAATACAGCACCAAACCCGGCTGCAAAAAGCGTAGAAAAGATGCCGTTGCGTGCTTTTTTATCAGACGCTGGGGGAAGGGAAGAGCCCGCCATGGAGGCTATGCGCAGGCCTTCAGCGGCGTCGGCTTTAAAGACGAGACCGTGGGGAATGTACTTGAGAACCACATCTCCCAATTCAATCACATCACGGCTATCGAGAATGGTTCGCTCTAGTTCGTGCCCATTCACGCGCAGTCCGTTAGCGCTTCCTTTGTCGAGGAGTTCAAATTTATCGTTGCCAAGGGCTCGTACTTCGGCGTGTATTCTGCTCACTGAGCTATGGTCAATGGTGAATTCGCATTCAGAGCCTCGACCAAGCAAGAATCTCTCGCCTTCTAAGACATGTTCGCGCCCCTGCTGGGGCCCTATGAGTTCCACCAAACGATGAGGCAATCGACTACTTGAGGTGGGGCCCTGCTCTCCGGAGATGAGGCGGTATCCTTGCTCTCGGGTGTCAATTGTCTCGTCGATGACCTGCACACGGTAATCGCCGAGTTGAATGAGATCGCCGTGGGCTAGGTCTTGGCGGCCAACTAATCGGACACCATTTACGTAAATTCCGTTATAACTCGATAGATCCTCGAGGCGGTACCCCGTCTGACTACGGGTGATCTGAGCGTGGTCACGGGAGACATTACGTTCGGTAAGTCGCACAGCATGTCCCTCAGAGCGGCCAATCGAGTAATCTTCACGAACGAGATTTACGACCGTCTTCTGGTGTTGGTCGTCGGCGATAATTAGCTTCCACATGGTTTGTTCGTCCCTTTACGGCGTTGGCGTGCGTCTTAGGGGCTGCCCTTGGTACCTGAAACTCGCCCCCTCGTCAGCAGTTCCACAAAAAGTCATGAATTTTGGGGCGAAAGGAGCGCAACGCAGGGTTGGCACGGGTGGGGTAGACGCGGTTACTCAAAAAGACCGTCACTCGTTCTGCCTCGGGATCGCACCAAAAGCTCGTCCCCGTGAAGCCCAGGTGACCAAATGTGGCGGGCCCCGCCCTGTTTCCCGCTAAACTTCCTGCGCCAGAAACTCCATCGAACCCCATTCGCAGAGTTCCACCCGCACGTTTCTCAAATAGAGGAGCCAGATAGCCCATTGAATCGTCGCCGCGGCCCTCTTTTGCTTCTAAGAGATGAATTCCGAAGTCCAATAGGCAATCAGCTGTTCCAAAGAGACCAGCGTGGCCACAGAGACCCGTTCCTCTCAAGGCCCAAGCGTTGTCGTCATGCACCACACCCTGCAGGAGTCCCCCGCGTCCCGGTTGCACTTCGGTCGGGGCGATTGATGAGAAATTCTCAATGTCCTTTTTGCGCCAACTGCGTGCGGAGCCCGCCGTGAGATTCCAGGGAGCAAGTAAAAAACGGTGCATTGCTACGTCGAGTGGCTCGTTGAGTAAGTGTTCGACGCCGGCTCCCAACAAGATGTAGCCAAGATCGCTATAGACGGCATGTTCCATCAGTGGGCGCTGTTTTGCCGCCGCGGCTTGCTTCAGTAACTTGGCGAGCCGTACGGTGCCCCCACCCCAGGATGCTCGAAATAACTCCCTGTGCGGGGCGAGACCGGAGCGATGGGAGAGGAGCGCGGCGATATTCTGTTGACCAGCCCAGGTCGATTTCAGTTCAGGAAGAAGCGTTGCAAGGGGCGTATGCCACCCAAGAAGACCCTCATTTTGCAATGTGGCGATAAATACAGCAAAGAATGACTTCGTGATGGAGGCAAAATCAAAAACCACTGCCTGATCAGCTGTACCAGCCATGCCTATGCCACGCTCCCAGCCATTTTTATTCCTCTGTGCCCATCCAGCGACGAGTAGAGGAGCCACACGAGGGCTCATGGCCTCCTGCTCTAAGAAGCGCGAAATAGCGTGACAATTGTTGGAAGAAGGTAGACTCATGCTGGTGGCTCGGAGCTGCGCTGCCCAGGGAGATATGTTTTTCGGCGCCGGGCAGCAAGTGCAGGGGCTTTTTTTGACCTGACGCAATACGTACCGCTATGGTGGACTCCGCACGAATGCCTGAATTTACCTGGGAAGCCCGCAACCGATCTGGTGAAGTCCGCAAGGGCACGATGACCGCAGCCAATGAGGCGGCGGTACAACAAAAGCTGTCGCAGCAGCAGATGTCCCCCTTGAAGATCAAGAAGAAGTCGAAGCTTGTGGGGATGAGCTTTGGCAGCGGAGTGAAGATTCGTGAAATGGTCACCTTCACTCGTCTCTTCTCGACGATGATCAATGCGGGTTTACCCATCGTTCGCTGTTTGGATATTTTAGCGAGTCAACAGGCAAACCTTACTTTCAAAAAAATACTAGAGGACGTCAAAAGTCAGGTGGAGCAAGGCTCGACATTTAGCGAGGCTCTGGGGCGCCACCCTGTCGTTTTTGATGAGCTATTTGTTAACCTGGTGCACGCCGGCGAAATTGGCGGTATTCTGGACACAATCATGTTGCGTCTTTCGATCTACATCGAGAAACGAGCCAAGCTGAAGAGTCAGGTCAAAGGAGCACTGACTTATCCGTCAATCGTGACCGTTATTGCAATTGGTGTGATGGCAATTTTGATGACCTTCGTCATTCCAGCGTTTGAGGACATGTTCAAGAATTTCGGCGGAGGTCGCGAGTCTTTGCCGTGGATCACCCGTGCCATGCTCGAAGCCTCTGAGTTCTTTGTGACTTGGTCCCCGTTGATTGCGTTATCAATGATTGGCAGCGTCTTTGGCTTTATTCAGTTTTACAATACTGCAAAAGGAAAGAAAATAGTCCACAAGTCGCTTCTTACAGTGCCCATTATGGGTAACGTGATGGAGAAGATCGCTGTATCGCGCTTCACGCGCACCCTAGGCACCTTGCTCGCTTCAGGGGTGCCCATTCTCGATGCGTTGCAAATTTGCTCAAAAACAGCGGGCAACGTCATCATCACTGAAGGAATCGTGCAAGTACGCGAAGCTGTGAGCGAAGGGCAAAATATGGCAGATCCCCTCGCCAAATCGGGTGTATTTCCTGATATGGTGGTGCAAATGATCGCAGTGGGCGAGCAAACAGGCGCTCTCGATCAGATGCTCAACAAGATCGCCGATTTTTACGAAGAAGAAACGGATATCGCAGTCGATGCCCTCACCGCCTCCCTTGAACCTATCATGATGGTAGGCATTGGTGGAATGGTCGGAACGGTATTGGTGGCAATGTATCTGCCCATTTTCTCTCTCGCCGGGAGTGTCAAGGCTTAAGCCTGCCAAGAGTACCTATGGGTAGTGTGGACAATCGTCTTCTTCAATCCCTCTACCCGCCTCAGGCCCCAACTCGAATTTTTAGCCTACTCATGGAAGCCCCCGATCCTACAGGGGCTGACTTTTCCAGGCGTCTTCGTGCGTTTGCTGTTGCGCGCACAATTGTCTTTACAGCTGTAGCATTCTTGGCGGTAGCGGTGCTTGGCAGATCGACCACCGAGGGTTGGGGAGGGTACTCGACTCGGGCAATCTTACTGATTCTGGTATTTGCTTATGCATCGTCACTTCTGCAGTGGTGGGTGAGTCGCAGCCAATTCAAAATGCACGTAGTGGCCCCCATTCTTCTGGTGCTCGATCAGGCACTTTTTGGTGGTGTGGCCCTCTTGACCGGGGGGATCTCCAGTGGGGCAACATCTCTCTTTGGAGTCACCTGTCTCGTCGGGGCCTTACTCCTCGGTATACCGGGAGCCCTTACAGCGGCGGTCGCTGGCGGTATTTCGTTTAGCCTAATCGTCTTGGCAACCCAGGGGGAGGCGGGTTACCGACCGCCCGACCAAATGGCGATTCCTTACGCGCTCAGTAGTGACCAAGCCGCGTATTACTACGTCTTTAACCTTTTGATGCTTGTATTGATTGGTCTTCTTGCGAGCTATTTGGCCGAGCGTCTTCAAAGGGCAGGCGGAGAGTTGAAAGTAGCTCACCAGCGGGTTGAGCGTGCCGAACGTCTGGCTGCATTGGGACGTCTGGCCGCCGGTTTGGCCCACGAGATCCGTAACCCTCTGGGGGCTATTTCTGGTTCGGTGCAAATGCTTCGTGAAAGTTCGCTTCAGCCTGAGGATCGCGAACTTTGTGATATCGTGTTGCGTGAGTCCGAGCGTCTCAATGACCTTGTTTCTGACATGCTTGATCTCTCCCGTCCTCGAGAGCCCCAAAGAGCCTCCATGGATCTCGGTCGCTTGGTACAAGATGTTGTCGAGTTGGCTAAACTATCCGGTAGGGGTGGAAACGACGTGCGCGTTTACTTCTCCGGCACTAAAAATGTTTTCATCTGGGCTGACGCCGATCAGATCAGGCAGCTCGTATGGAATTTGGTGCGCAATGCTGTCCAGGCGAGTACAGCTGGGGCTGAAGTTCGAGTAAGACTAGAATCTAGCGAGCAAGTTGTTCTGCACGTGGAGGACGACGGAATTGGCCTGGACGCAGAGGCGAAACACCGTCTTTTTGATGCTTTTTATACAACTCGTTCCCAGGGCACGGGACTGGGCCTAGCCGTTGTCAAACGAATCGCCGACGAGCACGCAATCCACATTCATGTTCACAGTAAAGAAGGAAAGGGCGCTCAGTTTGTTCTCGACTTCGGTGAGTCAGCCAAAGCAGAAATTCGGACTTCTTCTAGCCTTCAAGGGAATTAATCAGCGCGGCTCGCGTATTTCCTTGTACCTACTCGGCTTCTGTCGCATTTGTCAGTTCGTAGGACGGTTGCGAATCTCGCCATCATTTTTATCATGACCAAATTTTCTCGAATTATCTCACTGCTTTTGCTCTCTTGTTCGCTGCTCTTTGTCGCCATTGCGTCAGCTGACTCCGCGCAATCTTATCTCCAAGGCAAGCAGAGGCAGCTCACTGAGTTGATTCAAAAGCCTCAAAGTGCCGCAAATGATAAGAAGCTTGAGAAGACCTTTGATACCTTGCTTGATTATCGAGCTTTCGCAAAAGATTCTTTGGGCAAGAAGTGGGACGAGCAAACGGCCGAAGAGCAGAAGGAGTTTGAAGGACTATTGACCACTTTGGTGAGGCGCTCTTACACAAAGAATCTCCGTGATACCTTGGACTACAGAATTACGTTTCAGGGTGAACACCCCGCAAAGGTGGGAGCTCTTGTGCAAACAATTGCCAAGCACAAGACCGATAAGAGAAAAGAGACTGTACGTATCGACTACTTGGTGCACAAAGTCAGTGGCAGTTGGCGTGTATACGACATCATCACAGAAGGTGAGAGCCTCGTCCGAAATTACAAGAATCAATTTCGCCGGGTGATGAAGAAGAAAGGTTTTGAGGGCCTTTTGGAGAAGATGCGCAAGAAGGCAAGGAAAGGCTAACTTTAGCCTTCTACAATTGGTATCATGAGCGCATGAACCCTCTGGGGGAAATAGGTGCAAGTACTGAGGCGAACGGCAAGGAAGAGCCATTCGCTTCAACTCGTTTTGTCTCGACTCACACTGAATTGGCTGGAGACAATTCGGCACGTCTTGATTCTGCGCGCTCTGATTCAAAGGCTGGCGGTACAGCCTCGATCGCTCCCTCATACTTCGATCCCGAACAACCAGTGCCGGGAGCGCTTCCTCTTCGACTCAGCGTTGGTCATGGAGGACTCGGGCTAGAACTGAGCGCCCCCATGACTTTTGGTCCCCTCACGGTGGAAGACTTTGAGGTCGCCTTGGTTGGCGTTAAATATCCGGTTGACCTTTCAAAGGGGGTGAAGGAGTTTCGCAACCGGAGAAGTCGCCTGGTGCGCATTGTTGCCCAGGTCGATCTGACCGGTCTCGTGCGCCCTTGGCAAGTGGCTCTTGAGCCCCTTTGGGGCTCGCCCGTTGTCGTTCGCATTCGACCAAGAGTTGAGGAGGAGGGCGATTCAAGTTCGGGGTCTTCATCCTCTACCAGCGAAGACCCCGCGTCCAACGAAAGCGCGGTGAGTGGCTTGGCCATCACCATCTCTTCGCACGATGCGGTGCTCGCGTTCGATCTACTCTTAGCCTCGGGAACGGCCCCTCGCTTCATCGTCGATGCGCCTCGGCTTCTGGGACGAGATGATTTGGCCTTGGCTCTTGCCCTGCAATGCATTGATCTAGGCTTAAAGTCTGGAGGATCGGGGTTAGACGGCTGGGGGCGCAACGGCCGCATTGTTGATATTCAAGGGTTTGCGGGGGCGTTGGCCCTTGCCGTTTTACCTCCCTTGGGCTGCCGATTGCCCATTGTTCAAGACCAGGTGGTTCACGAAGTGACCGTTGCGTCGGGGAGCCTTCGTTTGGTTCTTGGCCTCAATGAAGAGCCCTTTCTATCGGGGAGGCGGGCCCTCGGAGCTGGAGCCGTCGCATCTTTTTTAAATTCAGCTGACAGTCTACTCGCCCAAGGAAAGCTTACAGATGCGCGGGCTTTGTACTTGGAGGCCCTTTCGTCTGCACCCGGACATCCCGAGGCCCTTCTTCAACTCGCTGACTTGGATGCCTTAGGGGGAACGAGTAGCGAAGCAGCACTCTCGTTCTTACAGGAGCTGGATGGCTCTCTTTCTTCCACTACTGGCGGGGCCACGCGTCTTCGCTACTACCTAATTTTAGAGCGTGTTCTCGACCAGATGAACAAGAAAGACTCGGCAAGAGAAGCTCTCTTTAAGGCAGGTGACTATGAGGCTGATGCCCTCGTGTTGTCATGGATTTCGATGAAGAAGTCCGATTGGGCGAGCACCTCATCGTTAAAGGTCAAATATTTGGACGAGGCACTACAGTTTGCTCCCTACTCGCCACGCCCCCGAGAGAAACGGTTTCTATTGGCTGTTGCACAGGGACATTGGGCAGAGGCGAATCGCGACGCGGAACGCCTCGAAGCATTCAAGAATTCATCCGAAGAGAAAAGTCATCTTGCCCGCTGGATAGGAGAGACATTTGTCGAATACGGGCACCTCGAATTGGCGCAGTCTTGGCACCGTCGTGCCTTGAGGTTTTCTCCCACGAATCGAAAGAATATTGGGACCTTGGCTCGTGTGCTAGCTCTTTCGGGTGAACTTCATCGGGCCGCTGAACTCTATCAAAGGGCTCTTGAACTCGCCAATGGGGTCAAAGACCCATTGGCCCACAATGAGCAAACCATTGAGGAGATAACAGAGTACCGCCTTAGTTTGGCGCTGATCTTTTCTCAATCAAGAGGGGAACAATTTCAATCCCTAGCTCTTCTTTCAAGTATTGAAAGTCGAGGTGCAAATGGAGCAAAGGGGCGCCTGATGGAGGCCATTATTCTTGAACAATCGGAGCGACCCGAACAATCCATTCACGCTCTCACCCGCCTACTTGAGGCCATTGAATTGGGGTGGATATCTGTAGATGAGGCTCGCCAATTGGGGCCACTTCTAATTGGTACAACTGTGGTGCAATTGGGCGAGTACATGGCGAATTTAATAGCTCACCCCGACAGTGAGCTGGCAGCATTTGCGCAAAATATTCTTCGAGAACGCTAGGACCCCGAAGATTTTAAAGCTACTTTTCGCTAGGGGCCCTTTCCTCTTCGGGGCGCTGGAGCAAACCGAAGTCGCTGAGTCACGTTCCAAGGAGAAATGAACATTGTGGACGGATTTTCTACTTTGCGGACGAAATATTTTCTTTCCGCGGGAGGCTCGAGGGAGATCTTTCCTTCCGCGCAAGGGATGCCTGAGCTACGGTTCGCAGCGTGTCCCTTCTCTCTGAGTCTGAACTGACGGTTCGTGCTATTTCGGTTTGTTCCAAAGACCTAGTTCTTCTTCGTCATCACTTAGAGGCTAGTGAAGGTGTGGGGATATTGATCGCGAAAAAAGGTGGAAACGCTCTATTGGTCGCCCCTTGCAGTCGAGCAAGCGAATTGGACGAGTTCATCGACGATATGAGGGAAGAGTTTGGATTGGTGGACGGAGCCTCTTCTGTGCACGATGAGGTCCGTGATGTCACGCTCTAGCTCAAAAATTCGTGCGCTGCCTTCGGTGCCAGGCCCCGAATTTGAGAATACGGGTGCAGAAGAATTAGACACCTCCCTTGATTCCCCCCGGCGAAAGAAACTACAAAGTTCAGTTGGCACTCAAGTAGAGCGTACGAAGCAAGAGGACTTGGTTGAGCCGGCGAAAGGCACGAGAGCTTCTGCCGTGTGGCGCCAGTGGCTTGCCTCAATGGCAACGGACGCCGAAGCGGTTCACGCCGCTGCAATGGCGTACCGAGAAATGGACCTGAGCGGTCGGGAAAACTGGCTTCGGTCTCTAGAAGTAGACGCAAAGGCGGTAGATGTCCCGGCAGTGGCTCTCTACGCCCCTCTCATTGCGGTCGAAGACAATCCTCAACAACGAGAGCGCCTCTTGCAAAGCCTAGAGAAAAGGGGCAGTTATTCCTCCCCTTCGGTTGGAGACGTCGATACCGGAGATAACCTGGGGCAACTCGCTCCTCGACTTCCCCAGGCATTGATTGGATTTGTTGAGGGTGGCCATGGGCAAAAGGCTACGCGTATTTACGTAATCACTTCACCCCTCTATCTCGATTTTGTGCAAGTATTGGCTTGTGGAGTCTCAAACAAGTGCTTTAGCTGGGTGCGCCACGATCCTATTGTGTCTCTATCGGGCGCGCCGAGTGTCGGTGACAAGCTAGAAGGGGCCATCTTGGAGGCCGCGCCTATGAAAACGACTCTGGATGAACTGGCTCTAGTGGTTCTCTCCCACGAACGAGCAGGTGAAGAACTGCCCGAAGCGTTGCATGTTCTCGGTGAGCTTTTGGGTAAGCTTGTTTCTTGAACCTCCCCTTGAGCCATGCATTTAGTTCATGTATTTTTTCGCTTTCGTGTGATTCTTGCTCTTAGTCTCGCTGGCGTCTCCTTCGCTTGTAGCTCCTCGCCTCCCAGACTTTACGGAGACATAAATCAATCGAATAAAGTTCTCACTTATTCGTTCGGCGACATCGACGGTCACCTTGTCAGCTCGCAAAATAATAGGGGACGCGTTACGGTTCTGCTTTTTGTGACTACCTTCGATATTGCCTCTCAAGCGCAAGCGAGGCGCTTGGAGGATCTTGTTCGTACTCACGTTCCCAGAATGAACGGGGCTGCCGTGGTCATTGAGGCCCCACGCCATATCGAATTAGCTCGTGCCTTTCGAGACGTACTCGATCTACATTATCCAGTGGCAATGGTGGATCCTCGCATCCTCAAGGAGGATGCCCAATTTGACGTAGTGCGGGCCGTTCCCGTATGGATCTTCGTTGATCGAGGAGGAAAAATAAGTGAAATTTTCGCTGGACCACGCACTCCGAGCGAACTTGATAGAGCACTTGCCCAAGCTGAAGATGTGAGCCTTTGATGGGGAGAGCTCATCGTGGAGCACGAATTCGCGAAGGACAGGCTCTTCTCACCCAAGCTCGTTATTTAGCATATGACTGGGAGCCTAGTGAGCGTGTCGGGAACGGCCCGCACGTCGTTCTATTGCACGGGCTTTACGCATCGGCCGGAGTGTGGCGACCACTAAGAAAGAGTTTGCACGCTCGCATGGGGGCCCATACTCATTCGTTTAGCTATGCCCCCGGGCCGGGAGTTATCGAATTGAGCGCGCGATTGGCACGGCTCTTGAAATCTATTGAGGGGGCCCGACCTATTCACCTTGTGGGCCATAGTCTGGGGGGCTTGGTACAAAGATATTGTGCAAGCCAAGGTGCGCGAGACGAAAGAATTATCCAGACAATTAGTTTGGCGGCCCCATTCTCAGGATCTCAAAATAGCTGGCTCGTTCCGGGACAGGCGGGTCGCGATATTCAGAAAAACTCGGGAATTTTAGAGCAATTATGCAAGAACTCTCCCCAAAATCGAGCAGTTCCCCATCTGTCTTTGAGTGCAGAAGAAGACGTCCTCATTCATTCTAGTCCATTTCCCGAGTTCGGCGCCCAAGAGCAAATCAAACGAGTCGGTCACAACGGAATACTATTTTCCGACGCTATGATGGAGAGGGTTGTGAGGCAAATCGCGTTGTGCGAGTGATCTCATTCTAAGAGCCTTTCAGCTCTATGCCTTGATTATTTCCCGCAGGGAACTCACCAAAAGATCAAGATCTTCGCGGGTATGTTGCTCTGTCACCGCGAGTAAGATCTGATCGCCTCTATCTTTAGAAAACTTACTCAAAGCAATACCACCAAGAATATTCTTCTTCTCAAGGCTAGTGAGCAACTCATCAGTGTTTTTAGCTGTCAGCCGAATGGCGAACTCGTTGAATATACGAGAGCCCGGGTACGGATCTTCGACGCCGTCCAACTCACACAATGATGTACGGAGATAGTGAGCTTTTGCGAGGCATTGTTTGGCTACTTCAACAAAACCTGATTTACCCAATAGAGCTATGCGTATCGTGAACGCTAGAGCGAGGAGACCTTGATTTGTGCAGATATTGCTTGTCGCTCGATGACGGCGAATATGCTGTTCGCGAGTGGAGAGAGTGAGAACAAACCCCTGCTTGCCGTCCTGATCAACTGTTTCGCCGCAGACTCTACCTGGAAGCTGCTGGAGATACTTGCGTTCGTGTCGGCATGCCAAAAGTCCCACTCCGGGCCCACCATATTGTGGAGGGCAGGCGATGGGCTGCCCTTCGCCCACGACAATATCAGCGCCGCAATGACCGGGCGGTTTTACGAGCGCAAGAGCGTAAGGTTCAACGACACAGACGACAAGCAGGGCGCCTACGGAGTGGCAAGCCTCGGAGAGCTTCTCCAACTCGGGCAAAGGCCCTACGTAGGAAGGACTGCCTACCACCACGCACGCGGTTGACTCCGAGAGCGTTTGGAGAATGGTGTCGATGTCAGCTGCACCATCAGAGCCGAGAGGAAGCTCTTTTAGGCTGTCGGGGGTTCCTCCCGCGAGATACGCTGCTGTGGTCTCCCGGTAGTGGGGATGCACGCACTCGCTCATCAGCACTTCATCGCGCTTGGTCAGCCGACGGGCCATCAGCACGCCTTCTGCCGTAGCACTGGCGCCATCATATAGACTGGCGTTTGCGAGGGGCAAGCCATAGAGCTCACTTACCATCGTCTGAAACTCCCAGATAGCTTGCAAAGTACCCTGGGCTACTTCGGGCTGATAGGGGGTGTACGCGGTGTAAAACTCGCTTCGCAAAAGCAATTGATCGACGGCAGGGGGCACATGGTGCGCGTAGGCTCCGCACCCCAAGAAGGAGACCATTGAGGCCGCCTGATTCTTTTCTGCTATCTGCGCCACGTGGCGCATGAGGCGCGCTTCGCCCAAGGGAGCAGGGAGCTCCAATTTTCCGTGAAATTTAGCTTCTTCGGGGATGGAGCGAAAGAGATCATCGATGTCGCTCATGCCTGCAACGGCGAGCATCTCCCGAATTTCTTCTTCGGTATGGGGCAGGTAGCGCATTGAACTCAATGATCGGAAGATTCAACATGGTTGCGATAAGCCATCGCATCGAGGAGCTCGCCCTCATCTCCCCGTAAATTTGTGGGCTCAATGGTGAGCATCCAACCTTTTTCCCAAGGATCTTCGTTGACCAGTTCGGGTTCGTTCTCAAGAGACTCGTTGATCTCAACAACTTTTCCGCTGACAGGCGCATAGAGATCGCTCAAAGTCTTGACGCTCTCCAAAGTGCCAAATGCCTCGCCAGCTCTTACCTCGTCGCCAACCCCTACGTCGAGATCGACAAGGGTGATGTCACCTAATTGTTCTACGGCAAAAGCGGTGATTCCGAAGTAGACTTTCCCGTCTTCTTCCTTCGCCCATTCGTGCTCTTTGGTGTATTTTCTGTCGTCGAGTACTTGTGCTGAAGTCATGGGCCTTGGCTGCCCTCTAGCGCGCTTCCCGGGCCTTGGCTAGGCCCGAGCGCTGCGCCTAAGAATTTGAACTAGGGGCGGCGGTAGAAAGGAGTTTTTACGACACGCGCGGCCAAGTGTTTACCCCGGCAATCTATCAAAAAGTCTGTTCCTACCTCGGTCATCTCGGGAGGGAGATAACCCAGGCCAATTGGTCGTTTTAAGGTGGGCGAAGGGCCGCCAGAGGTACATTTTCCGACCTGTAGCCCCTCGAGATTGAGGAGCCGATATCCTGCACGAGCGGAGCCTCGGGCCAGTACTTCAAAACCGACGAGCTTCTTGGCTAGACCTTGTTCCTTTTGGGCAAGGAGGGCCTCGCGACCAAGAAAACGTCTCTTCTCGAATTTAACAGTCCAGGCGAGCCCGGCCTCCAGGGGGGTTGTTTCTTCGTCGAGTTCGTTCCCGTAGAGCGACAGTCGCGCTTCTAAGCGCAGGGTGTCCCGCGCTCCAAGGCCGGCAGGCTTGAGGCCACGGCTGGCGCCAGCGCTCATGAGTGCATCCCAAATCGCTCCAGCGTCCTCAGTCTTACAGAAAATCTCGACACCATCTTCGCCAGTGTAACCAGTGCGCGCCAACACGATGGTACAGCCCTTGAGCGTTGTGCTGGTGAAGCGAAAAGGACGCAATTGCATCAGGACCTTTTCAAAAGAGGGTTCTAAGTCTCGTAGAATATCGAGGGAGCGCGGTCCTTGGAGGGCTATTAACCCGGTGGCCTCGCTTTCATCTGCAATACTCAGGTCAGGAAATTTTTGGCCCTGTTCGTGCAGGTGGGCCCAAAACTTCTCTCTGTTCGAAGCATTGCATACAATAAGAATATCGTCGTCGGCCTGTTTGTAGACAATCAAGTCGTCTACAATTGCGCCCGATTCGCGGCACGCGCATGTGTACATGGCTTGACCGACGGCGATGCGCTCTAGATCATTGGTGACCAGTAAGTTAACAAAAGTACTCGCTTTTGCCCCCACAATTCGGATCTCACCCATGTGGCATACGTCAAAAATTCCAGCAGCTTCCCGCACCGCTTTGTGTTCGGCGACAATGCCCGAATATTGAATTGGCATCGAGTAGCCCGCAAAGGGAACCATTTTTCCGTGGAGTGCCACATGGCGTTGGTGGAGAGGAGTTTGGAGCGCTTCTTCGGATGAGGACATATTCTGCCCCTCTTCTACTACTGCATTTGGTGAGGGTCGATGAGTCCGCCCGAGGGCTTCATTCCAGCTCTTTTCCAACGCTCCTTCTCCGAGAGACCAAAGACAGGCGGGTTGGGGGTGCGGTTTTTGATACGCAGAATGGTGTCCCGCCTCTCGGTCGAAATGGAGAATTCAAAGATTCCCTTCTCCCCGTCGCGGATTAAAGCGCTACGAAAAAAGAGAGTGTCACCCTCCATCTCGGCGTGACGGACCGCGATGCGGGCTTGGACGTAACTGGTCAACTCGTCGAAATTCACAGGACCGCGCATCACCGAACCGCGCGCCGACTGTATGAGAGTCATGCCCTTGGGTACTGAAAAGCCAAAGGTGCGCTCTGTGCCTTCAAGAAGGTCACCGGGGGGGAGCCTGTCCGGGGAGGTCGCCTGTGGGGCTCCTTGTGTTTCCTCGGCAAAGCGTGGCGGAGCTCCTTTCCAGTCGCTGGTATCGACATCTCTTTCGCAGGCAAGCAAGGCGGGGAACAATGCAAACCACCACCCCCACGCGCTCATTCGCCGAATAGATCTTTGGTCTATTGATAACATCATGAACGAGTCACTCCAAGATTGCAGCCCAAGAGAGAATGGTTGAGGCCGTACGGGGGGGATCGAGTTCGAGCACACCGAAATGCGTGTCAAAGTTGGAATCTTTTGAGTCGCTAGTTTCCTTATTGGTCTGAAAAACAAGTTGCAGGTTAGACGGGGTAGGCGAGCGTACGGCTGTGCGCGCTCCTGCTAAGTAACTAGCACCACCGGACAGTGTGGCTTCTGTCGCGCAGCTTGGTACAAATTCTGGAGTAACTCCGACGATAGTGCCGTCTACTGGGACAAATTGATCGCCTTTGAGCTTACCCAAACCGCCAGTGAGCACGCCCCCACTATTATTCTCAAGATAATCGACACCCCAAATACGGCTTCCAGCCGAGATACAAGGATTGCCGGGAGCGGGAATGATGGTGGAGTAGTAGAGAGTGCCTCCTACGAGGCTCATCGGGCCTACTACGTGTTCGCCGTCTATATAGCGTTGGCGCCAATTCATTTTTGCGTAAAAATCGGAACCGTCATCGAGCTCTGCTTCGGTCAGAGAGTAGACATAGTGAATGTCCCCAGGGTCCCCAGCAATCGAATTGGTTCCCGTTGTAAAGTTGACCGTAATCTCTCCTTTTCGGTTAACAGAAAGTAGAGGGGCTTGAGTGATAGCGCGCCCCTGTGTGAACGAATCATCGGAGTATGCATCAAAGAAAAGCTGCATGGTCCACTTTCTAGGGTCGCTATTGGAAACGTCCACGCGCCACATTGTACCTTCCTGGTCTCCTACGAAAATTCTATCAGCTATCATGCCGGTTCCTGCAGGGAACGCGGCGGGTGCGCCCGTAATGGGCGAGTCGAGCTGAGCAAATGATGAGCCGTAGAGATCGCTGATGGGGGTCGACGAGAGGTCGGCGAAAGGCCGCGTTCGAAAGGTTCGAATGACTTGGCCGCTATCGAGGCGAACAATTGTGAGTGAGCGTGCGGCAACCTGTGAAACCCCCGCCACCGCCTCTGAACAATTGACTTCAGTGCGCGGCTCAAAAGTCAAACCACCCCCGGTTGAGGCCAGACTGCTGTAATGGGTATTCGCCCAAGGAGGTGAGTTGTAACGTGTGCAGGTGCCAGGTATGGTACTATTGTCCAGACCACCGGGTAAAACGGCAACGGCAATCTCTTTCCCGTTGGAGTTGATAGTGGTGATCAACGGGGTGCCGCCCGTACCAAAGAGGGGCTTACCCAAAGAGGTCTCGGTGAGCTGCCAGAGGAATTGTGGCTCTGCAGGCTTCGTGATGTCTAGGGCAAAATACCCTGGTGTGGAGCCGCCGAGACTTTGCACCATGATGGTGCGCCACTTATTTGTGTTTTCTGAAGACGATGTAAAATCGCGCTCCAAAGTCCATTCATAGTTAGGGGGTGCTCCGGTTTTTGTTGCCACCACATCTTCAACAACAGCAACGCCGTCAAGGAGTGTGCTCTTCTTGCCGGGGTCCGTGACACCTCCGTACTGGTCAGCAAGCGCGGGCAGGACAGCAGGGGGAATGAAAGCGAAACGTTCGTTGAGTGGCGGAACGGGGGCCACCGGCGTGCTGCCATTGGGAGAGAGAGCGAAGCCATGAAACAGCCCATCATTGCTTGAGACATAGACCATCATTTCACGAGATTTTATGTCGGCTTCGTTGGCCCAATTCGTGTAGGACTCGTCCTCTACTGGAGCGGTAGGGCGATTGACGATTTTGGGTGTGGAATGCATCACATCTCCAATTACGTCACAATTTGCGGCGTTGAGGCAGCGTGTTTTCCCGCGGTCGTCTGTGTCACCGAGGGTCCATTTAAGCACTCGTTGAGCGCAAGCGTCTGGGCTGGTGAGGCTTGGAGCGAGGCCGCAGGCCGCGTGGCTGATATCGAGAGCCATCGCCGCCCCCATTGTCGAACCTGCCAGGCTTGCAGCGCTCGTCGCTATCAGTGTGCCTCCCCCTTGGCCGAGCCCATCATCGAGTCCAGGAATAAGCCATGGTCTCAAGCTTTGTCCTCCACTCAACGAAGAGGGTTTGAAGGTGACGAAGGTTCTTCCCGAGTTTCCATCCGCGGTATTCTTAGAGAAGTTATCCCCGACACTCTCGTCGCGCTTTTGTGGTACCGGAGCGCCGTCCACACACTCCCAACGCTGGCGTTCTATTTTACCGCTCCATAGACCACTGGTCGAGTCGTTTGAGTATGACGTGAAAATTCTAAACGCTACGGAATCTTGTTCGGCGAGTCCTACGCCCGGTGATACGACAGGCTGAGTGGCACTTGCAGTACCTTTACCTGTGATAGTTTTCATAATACTGCCCAACGCCGCTTCTAGGTCGGACCCTGTCGGAGCAATCTCTGGCATGCCAGAGCCGCTCTTACTTCCGGCCTTGGCGAGCTGATGTAATGTGCAGCACACTTTCAAGTCCTCGTCCGAGTCGGTGCCGAGCGCTTTGGCGCACAAACCATTAACTGGGCCGGCTGTAACATCAAAGGGAGTGGAAAGATTCGCGGCAAGAACATTTGCGTCCCATTGGGGATGATCCGCGCGTAGATCTTTACAGAGTTTTCCAGGGGCATATTCTTCGGTAGAAAAGCCGATAACGTGGGTGTAAATTGGGTATTGATTACTCCCTCTGGCAGAGAGAGGGCACGAGGGGTTGGCAATATTGGCGCTCGCCAAGTCCTCCAAGATCTCCACGGGGGTATCGGGGTAGGGACACTTGCCCACCAAAGGAGTGCTGGGGTCTGAGGGCGCATTCTCGCAATGAGGTCGCAGGTCGAGATTGGGCTCGCCATCTGTTATTAAAATAATATGCTGCTCTCGACAACCACAATCAACAAATGCATCATAGCGAGGGCTTAACTTCGTTATCGAGCCGTATTCCCCGGATGGTTCGGCACTGCTGTCTGAGAAGAAGAAGTGTCGAGCATCTTCCAGTGCTCCATTCAGAGGGGTAGCACCATAGGGGCGAGTCAGAAGTAAGATCTCTTGGACGCGTTCGTTTACCTCTAGCGAAAGGGCCGTATCGTCCGCTCCAAAATAGACCATTTTTCCTTCGGATGTGGGGGCACCACCATTGCGGACACCCACTTCGAGGGTTTGGTACTCCGAACAATCAGCTGGACGACCACTAGCGGGAGTTCCACTGTAATAACTCCAAGCTCCTCGCACGCCCTGTGCATTGTTGATAGTGTACGAAGATGCCCCGTCGTGCCCGGTCTCCTCATTGGGGAGGGTATCAAACGTCATCAGACCAAAACGAGCTTGGCTGTTGAATGTATCGATGAAGCCAGCGCCTTGGTCAAAATTACAAGACGCTATTGATGAGCCCAACGGGTACACGATCTCCTTTGGCTTTGTATACACAAAGGCATTACTACCGATTGGCGCTCCCGGTGACATCGCGCATCGTGTAGCGATTCCGCTCAATGGTCGATGGTAAGGGTTGCGATAATTCGCATCAGGGGGTTCGATGGATGACCCCGACATCGAGAACTCACTTCGAAATCCTGAAGAACTTCTATCTATTGTCTCACAACTGTAATCGGTTATGTTACCAGTAAGAGCCTCGAGCACCTGAATCCATCGGCTGCGGTTTTTTGTTGGATCCGCAGACGTGCAATCGGGGTAGGTGTTGGAGCCGGTCTGGTATTCCATCGAGCCGGAGGTATCCACTATAAATAGGATATTCGGTAACTTGTCTTCTGCGGCCGTCGGGTCCGCCGGAGGTGTTTGACCTGATGCGAAACTGGGTGCCAAAAATGCAAAAAGGAGAATTGCCGCTGCGGATTTACGTGAATGAGTCATGGCTGTAATTCAATGGGACAAGAAGAGAAATGGAACGTCGAGGGCGGGCGCGGAACTCATTGGTTCACGGGGCCGATGATGACGTGGGATCGAATGGCGAGTTGGCTGGCGGCCGAGTTTGCTGCCTGAGAGCATCTATTTGCGTCAAAGGGCCGAACCGTTCCGTAGGAAGTGAGAGTGACCTTTTGGTACATATTGCTCTTTACGTCGGTGCCCGCCACAAGCACCGGACGCGGATCGGTCATTTCCAAAACAAAGTGGCCTTCTAATGCAAATTCTGGAGAAAGTGCACTCCCACGCGGTCCCATACTGCCTTCCGCCGAGGCCAAGTCTAAAACTGAGTATTGGTCCCCAAAAGTATTGGTTTCGGTGTTGATGGTTGTATCGATGTCCTCCATGTACAGGCTCTTGCAGAAAGCTCGTCCCTGGATAGAGGCACAAGCGTCAGGGGTCTTCGCTGGGTTGTCTAGTTGGCTCTGGGCTGCCCGATAATTAGCGTCTGCATATCCCGGCATAGAAAAATAGGAGGTTCCTACTATGATGCCTAGCTCTGCCGTGTAGAGCGTTTGTGCAGCTGCGCGCTGGTAGCCGCTAGCGGCGCTGGTCATGCCCGCAGCATGAATTGCCCAAACACCAACGCTGGTCAGAATGAGAATAGCCATCATGACAACAAAGACGGCTGCTCCTCGTTGGCGAGAGCGTTTGCGATACCTTTTGTTGGGTTGTTGATGGGGAATCTGATGATAACTTCTCATGCTTAGTTCCACATTTCGTTTCGAGTGTTGCGGGTTGCAATATGACTTCGCAAGCTGCGGGTTCGGGCAAACTGATCTTTATCGACGCTGATTCTAATGAGATCCTCAGCAGTTGCATTGGCGAGAGCCGCGCCAGCAAGAGCAGGCGCTTCACGATCGGCGATTCTATTTCGAATAGTCAAACGGGCGTGAATACCGCGAATCCAATGGGGGCCGGAGTTAGCTGCTTGGGTAACAGAAGCGGAGAGTAAGCCTGAATATCTTCTTCTACCGCCATCGTTTTCACCGAGGAATGTCAGTTGACCGGTGGTCGGGTTGGAAAGGGCGGTAACGCCAAATCGAAGATCGACCGCATATTCGGCTATCAACTCAGTGCTGAGAACGTTATTTGTAGAGACGACTGAGAAATTGGGGTTGAGGCGCTCCCGGACCAGCTCAAGTCTATCGGCGTCATAGGTGGGCGATTGTGCGGCGGCCGTAAATATTTGATCGTACTGAGGGTAAGTTGCACCCCTCAAGTTTTGCAGCCGATAGCGAATAATATCGACAGGATTTACGCTGACCCCTGTGCCTAGAGCTCGCAAACCGCACAACGTGCCACCGCCGCCTTTGGTGACCAAACCAACAGTGGGCATCCAACCGATGGCTAAAACTTGGTCGCCCCCGACCGTTCGTTGGGCGACGGAATTGATGATTGAATATTGATCGCGATTCGTTTCGTCAACAAACCGAATGATGCTGCCTACTCGAAAGATATCTTGAAGAATCGTTACATGGTTGGCTACATTGGCGGCCGTGATTCCTATTCGATTGAGCGCTGCTGAATCAATCTCCAAATAGACTTCATTTGCCGCAAAGTTGATGGTTCGCACCGGGAATTGGTCCGCGCTGCCGTAGTTACCCCAAAGAACTAACTTCTCGGGAGCGAGGAGCGGGTTGTTGACGACAAGGGGGTGGGATACGAGACTCGGCAACTCATCAATATGAGCTAGGGCCATCTCGTTCATACCGACGAAAGCCCCGAAGCTATCGCCTAGCTGCGAGGCGGGGGGCCAGGGTTGCCCGGTAGGTGGGCGGGGACAACGGTTGGCGTCCCGCAGAAAATTAGGCGACGCCAGAAAACCCGCCCGAGCGATGTCACTGCGCAAGCGCTCAAAACCAGTGAGAGTTGCGAGCGTTGATTCCGAAAGGCGAGCCTGTCCCTGAAAGAAACGGCTTGAGTCCTTGGTCATCATAAAAACGAAAACGGTAAAGAAGAGCCCGGCGGTCATCGCCACCATGAGCTCCACAAGGGTGAAGGCCCGCGCTACGCGGGGAGAAAAATGTCTACTTTTTGCAGAAAGTTTCATAGAATTAATTGACAAAAAGAATCATTCTTCTCAAAAAATGGGGGTTTCTCGGGCTGCGCTCGTCATATAGACAAAGTGAAAGTCTTCGATGGCAGCTCCTTCACCGTCCAAAATTGTATTTGGACTATCGCAGTAGTTTCCGCCAGCCCAGCCGCGCGCTTCTTTTGGCCAGAAAACACGTACTTCGGTTCGAATGAGCCCGCTGCCAGGTTTGTTCAGCAAACGGGTGAGACGTATGTTTGTGCAAAAGACGAAGTTGGGATCATTGAGCGCAACAAACTGTCCGCGGGCGTCAGCGGCGGCGCCAAACGTCGGGCTAGAGGCATCGTCATTCTCTGGAAGAAACCAGGTGTTATTTGCAATGGTCGCTCTTTTTAGCCAGCGAGTCTGCGTTAGAGCTAAGGCGCTGACTCCTCCCCAGCTGGTTGCATCCATCGCTAATTTTTCTTGCCAAGAACGGGCTAGTTGGGTTGCAACGCTCATATTTTTAGCGAAGCGGTTGGACGCCGTTGTCACTGATTGCATCGCCGCAACCCCAGTCACTCCAATAGAAAATATGGCAACAGCCATCATCAATTCGACCACAGTATAACCTCGAGATCCGGAGCGAACATGTCCCCGAGACTTTCGCTGGGCAGGCTGGTGGGAACATCGAGTCAGGAGCATGGGTAGGTTCTTCGTTCGAGGTGAGGTGTGGAGAAGGAGTGATTGAGAGGGGCGTTTTGCATCACGGCGTTACTCGGCGACACTGCGAGCGTTGCCCGATGAGGTGACAATTACCTTGCGGTCACGTCCCACTTCGTCAATCCGCGTAATTGTAAAGGTGGCGGGTGATGTCATGGCCGTTAACGGGTTTGCTTGAATAGTTCGAGAGTAGGCGCGCCCCGAAGGGGTAAAGCAAATGTCTAAGAAGGTGCGATTCACCGCGGCATTGCTGAGATTCATCGTTTCGGCTGCAACGGTGAAGTCCCCCGGAGGCCCGTAGTTCGTCGAGGTGAGAAATTCCCGCCTGTCCGAGGCTGGTCCCCAGCGGTTGGACGGATTGATACAAGAAGACTCGGGTAGACTTCTGCAATCTACCCCCGCACTCGCCGTAGCGGCGGTCGTCCCTCGAATCGCCTCGAAGGTGGTAAAAGTGTTCCCTGTGAAACTGACCAACACGGCGCCGCCTCGTCCCATGGCCCTCAGTCGCGCACCGCGAAAAATTGTAGCAATGGACTCGGTGGCCTCGCGCGCGCGATTGATTTTCATCGTTCGCGCCATGCCGGGGAGAGCAATGCTTGCAAAGAGCGTGATGATGAGGACCACCACCATCATTTCCATCAGGGTAAAGCCGCGCGACGTGTCTAGGCGGCGTACTCCGCGCCTAGACACCGTGCATGGGGACTTGAGGCGCGCGCGCGCCGGCGATCTGCTCCCGTGACTGGGGCTTTCCGTCCGAGTGGGTGAACGGGGAAGGGATCTGCTGAGGGGAAGGCGCATAGCTTATGCTAGGCTAAGCAAAAACTATGCCGAAGGCTAGCTGATCTGCAGGGAAATTTCACGGCGCTTTCTGGCTCTGGGGGCCCGAATCATGGGTGGACTTGACCATAAGTGCTGGCGAACACCGCAATTGATGCGTGACTATGAAATCTTTGCGTGCTTGGTGGAGGGGGGGCAGCGCATCATTGCTAGGTGGGCTATGGCAGGGCCCGTGATTCGACGGGCATATTTCCAAGCTTTGATTTTTGGCGCCTCGCTTTTAGTTTTTGGTGCCTGTCGCGAGCGGGAGAAGGAAGGGGTTGCTCCGCCTGCACCGCCTTCACGAGAGAATCAACCGTGCAAGGCAGTGGGCCCTGCACCCCTAGCGGGGTTACCCGCCCGCGCCCACGGGTATTGCATTGATCCCAGTAGCGACGTGCGTAGATTTGGGCCGGGAACGCCCGCCCCGTTGGACAATGTATGCGTCGAGTTGTTCAATGGAGAGTGTGAGCTGTATAAGAATTACGGTCTTGAAGGTGTAAAAACCTTGCGTTACATTCCCGAGAATGGTGCCCCCTTGGGAGTCAATGTGGTGGTGTCCTCGTTTCGGCGGTCCCAAGGGGCTTTTGGTTTCTATACTAGGCGCATTTTATCTGGGGATCTGCCCAGTCGTGCAACTGTAAAACCGTTGGCGGTGGTGGGGCGTGCCGTAGCTGGTGTTGGTATGACAGTTGTCTGGCGCGGAAAGCACGTCGTAGAACTGACTTACGTGAGTGACTTGGAAACGCCGCGAGAGGTCGAGGAAAATAGTCCTCGAATACTGCATCCTCTCTCTGTGAAGATATCTGAGACTCTTGTTGGTCCTCGCCAGCCTGAGCGTATTGTGAGGTTTTTGGAAACGGAGCACCTTGATACCTTGGGCATCTCTGTGGCGCCCGATGGCTTGTTAGGAATCAAGGGAAGCGGACCCGCCACGTCGGGATATTATTCAGGGGCGAAAATGCCTCATCGGGTTGTACTGGCAGAACGACGGGACAAGCGCGGTACGTCAGATCTATTGAGGCTCTTGCGGCAGTCAGGCACGGCAAAGAAATTGAAGGCACGAGATATTGTGCGACTTCGACGCACACAAGAAGGACGTCCTCCAGAAACTTGGTACTTTCGTCGACAACGAAACTTGCTCCTCGGGGTGGGACCCCTAGGCGGCCCCAACACAGCTTCTCGCTCAACCCCTCAAGAGCGTAAGGCACGCGCAAAAAAGTGGGAGTCCTTTGCAATCAGACGCTTGATGCACGTTTCCAATCGTGAACTCAAGTTCGAGTCTAAGTAGAGCTCTTTTTCTCTGACCCTCGAAGAATCTAGTACCAAGGACGGGAGCTTCGTACCGGGTTTTGGTCCCAATAAGACAAAAAGTAGTGCCAAGGGCAAACTGAGCCCCGGCATGTTCTGAGGGCACGAGGTACTAGAGCGTCTCTCAGTTTGAAGGAAATACTCGGTATTTTCGCCCACCTACAGATTGTAGAGGTGGTCCCCCATGCCGCACTAGCTTCAATTGTGCCCACTTATCGGCGCTCTAGATATCCTGCTGGTCGCGACAGGTAAACCGGTCGCCGCTCTAGATGTCCTGCTGGTCGCGACAGGTAAACCGGTCGCCGCTCTGGGAGTGTCGCGTGCCGATGTGGCTGCTCATTCGATCACTCGGTTCTTAGGATGATATGAAAGCCAAAGGGACTTTCTACCACTTTCGATACCGAGCCTACGTCTAAGGCGAATGCCGTATCCGAAAAAATGGGCACCATCTGTTCTCGGCGAAATTTTCCCAGAGAGCCGCCTTTTGCAGCCGAACCAGGATCGTCCGAATTTTCTTCGGCCAATTTTGCAAAGTCGCCGCCGCTTTGTATTGTTTTCAGCAGTTCGTTGGCAAAAATGAGGGCTTCAGGTTTTTCTCGCTCGATGTAGGGAGCTGCACGCATAGCTCCTTTGTACGAGATCAGGATGTGACTGGCTCCTACCTCGGCAGGCCCATCTGCGATCAGCTTTTGGGTTTGCACGGGGGCCTGTGCGCTCGGCGGGAGGGGAACTTCTGGTGGGGTGCCAGGCGGACCATGGGTGGAGACTACGCAGCTTTCGAGGGTGAGTAGTCCGAGAGTTAGAAAAAAGAATGAGCAAGAGTGCACTGAGTTCAACTTCATGATTCAGCAATTTCGGCCCAGGCAGCCCCCACAACTACGTCAGGGCGGTCGGCGGCATAGGCCGCCAGCGCGATTCTTCCGTCATCGGTCTCAAAACCGACCGTGCGTAGGGTCTCACCTGGCCACACCGGTTTTTTGAAAGAGACTGTAATTTTTTTCAGGCGCTTGGCGTCTCCGGCGCAAGCCCCTTGAATCACCGCACGTGTAACATAGCCATAAGTGCAGAGGCCGTGAAGAATGGGACCTTTGTCGAACCCGACGTCTGCCGCAAATTGTGGGTCAGCATGCAATGGGTTGAAGTCGCCCGAAAGACGGTAGAGCAATGCCTGCTCGGGAGTGATAGTCTCAGTCGTTTCAAAGAGGGGCTCTTTGTTCTTAGGCAATTTCGGGGCTAGATTTTTGGGCGGTCGTGGTCCCCCAAAGCCCCCGACATCTCGAATAATGAGCATCCATTCTGTTTCAAAGAGCAACGTGCCGTCCATGAGACTTCTCGTTTTAAAGACAACCTGGGAGAAGCGTTTGAGATCGTAGATACCCTCGATACGTGCAGTCGTTTTTAAAGTCCCGGAGGGAGGTATGGGAGCATGTAGGGTGATCGATTGGCTGCCGTGCACGACCTTGGTCATGTCTGCTCCAGCCTTATTTACCAGAGGCTCAAGGGCAGGATACGCGGGCACCACTGCAAATGAAGGTACGACGAGGGGGCCTCGTCCTTCGTAGAGGTAGTCTAATTCTTCACGCTTTGCCCCTATTCCTAGGGCATAGAGCACTGCCTTTTGCCAATCGTACTCGAAAGTAAAAGTTTCGGTTTCGAAGCCAACAGTGGAAAGGTCGAGACTCATAGGTGCGTCTAGCGTGGCTTTTTGGGTCCAGTCAACGAGTGGAGCAAGGATTGAAATTGCCGTAGTGACACAATTATTTAACCAGAGCATAAATTGTGGCATTTTTCACGTCAAATGAGCGCCTGGAAAAAAGACGTGGAAGTTCGCGCTCATGCAACTAGTCTGCCCCGAACCCATGAGGCCTTACATTTGAGCGCTAAAACGGAAACAACCGCGTCCGGTGAATCATCGAGCGGAAGCGAGACAGGGGCGCCTGAGGTGGCTGCGCGTCCTTCAAAGGAGAAGGTAACGGGCTCCAAGCCCGCGGACACGGGAACTGAGAAGCGCGCCGCCCTTCCTGGTACCTATCATGTGGATTTACCCACCTTCGAGGGCCCTCTCGATCTCCTCCTTCATCTTATTCAAAAGCACGAATTAGATATCAAGGAGATTCCGATTCTTTTTGTCAGCGAAAAGTATGTCGAATACATGATGCTTATGCAAGATCTCAATATTGATCTTGCAAGTGAGTATCTAGTGATGGCAGCTACTTTGGCTCATATTAAGTCAAAAATGTTGCTGCCGAAGGCTCCTGTCGACCAAGAGGACGAGGACGAGGACGATATTGATCCTCGTGGTGAGCTTGTTCGGCGTTTGCTCGAGTACCAAAAGTATAAAAATGCAGCCCGACAATTGGGCGAGTCTCCGGTATTGGGGCGTGACGTATTTTTGCGAGGAGCTGCTGCTCCTACAATGGATGGCCCGGCACCCCTGGCCCAAGTTGGAGTTTTTAAGCTATTCGACGCCTTTCAACGCCTACTTTCTAGAACGAAGCAGAAGGCGGAGCACCTCATCGACGTAGACCGTATTTCTATCTCCGCTCGTATTTTGGAGTTGACTGATATTTTGCGCGGGCGCGGTAAGATGCCCTTTCTTGAACTATTTACGGGAGAGACCGGGCGGGATGATTTGATCGTGTCGTTCCTTGCTGTTTTGGAGATGACGCGCTTGCGTATGCTCAAGGTGACGCAAGAAGACGCCACCGATGAACTGTTGATAGAGCTGACGATAACAGCGGAGCACGACGACTTTTTGAAAGACGCAGCCCGGAGTGAAGAGGACCCTCTCGACGCTTTAGCCCGAGGGGAGAGTTTGAGTGCTTCGCTTCGAGGTAAACGCTCGCCGCCTTCGGCACTGGCGCCGCCTTCCTCGCCAGGAGTCTCCCGCAAGGAGTCGGTGCCTACGTCACCTGCGCCGGACGAAGCGCAAGGTGTAGCCACAACGACCGAACAGGAAAAAGGCGGTCTTGAGGACGAGAGTCCCCAGTCGACCGGGGAGCTAGACGACACTTTTGGCCGAAATGTTGTCATCACTCCAGATTTAGATGAAGATCCCAATCGAGTGGATACTTCAAAGCACGGTGAACTGACCGAGGGTGCCACAAGCCCCCTTAAAGAAGAACTTTCTGGTGAAGCCGATTCCTCAGAGAACGAACTAGCTCCTAGTGAGTCTGACTGAACTGAATTATGGCTAAGAAGAAGCGACGTCTCGGGCGCCGTCCTCGACCCAATGGAAAGGCGCAGAGCGGAAATACACCCCCTACTCAAGAGAGTGAAACCAAAGGTTTAGCTCCGAAGTCGGCCTCAGGAGATGAGGTAAGCGACAACGGAGACGATTTCGATGAGGCCAATCCGGAAGTTTCTGAGGTACTAGATTTGCGGGAAGTCCCTGCAGCGGGGGACTCGTCCAATGACGCCATGGAGGAGGCTCCTGAGGCGTCGGCGGAAGCGGCGCCAAGCGCGGCCATTGATCCCGTCGACGATACTTTGCCGGATTCGCCTATCGAAACGCAACAGGTCGATTCTTCTGGTTCGGACAAACCCGAGATTTCAACGGAGGTAACTGAGCCTCAGGGGGATCTCCTCAGCGAAGAGGGTGAGCTGCATGAGGAGGGCAAAGAGGGGGAGCCGCATGAGGAGGGCGAAGACTCTGACGGGGCAGCCGATGAATTTCAACAATTGGCGGCAAGCTTAACTGACGAAACGGAAAGTGGAGCTGGGCTGATGGGAGAGGGCGTTGAGGTGGAAGAAACGGAAGTTGAGGACACCGAGCAATTCTTGAAGGGTCTTGTTGAGGCCATTCTTTTCTCGTCCGACAAGCCACAAACCACGAAGGACGTGGCTCGAGCTGCCAAAATTGATAGGGTTCGGGCACAAGAACTCATCGAATTTCTTTTGCTCGACACGAGGGATCGCGGCGTTCGCCTTGTAGAAGTTTCAGAGGCGTATGCGTTTCGGACGAATCCGAATTACTCCTCGTATGTACGAGAATTTCTGGCGCAACGACCGGTGCGTCTGAGTCGTGCGCAGTTAGAAACCTTGGCCATTGTTGCTTATCGACAGCCTTTGACGCGCCCAGAGGTGGATGACATTCGCGGCGTCGACTCGGGCGGGGTAATGAAGACTCTTCTCGAGCGAGAACTTGTTCGCGTTCTGGGAAAAAAGGACGAACCGGGACGGCCGTTGATTTATGGCACTGCTCCGGCTTTTCTCGATCTATTTAGCCTCAAATCGCTCAGAGATCTGCCAACTCTCAAGGAGTTTACCGAACTGAGCGACGATTCTCGCGCAAAGTTTGAACTGGAGATTGGCGAGACCGCCCCCGAGGGACCGATTGATGTGACTCAAGAAGCATCGGAGGACTCCGATCTGTCAGAAAGCAGCTCTCCAGCAGAGTCTGCTGACGAGGAGTCGACGGAGGCACCCGGTGAGATAACTCCAGGGTTAGATTCTGAGTCATCTGCATCTGCATCTGAAGACGAAGTTGATGTGTCTGACGAAGTTGATGTATCTGAAGACGTTGATACATCTGACGAAGTTGATGTGTCTGACGAAGTTGATGTGTCTGACGAAGTTGATGTATCTGACGAC
>CAYWLO010000007.1:29496-80386 GCA_964459035.1 uncultured Polyangiaceae bacterium
GCCGATGCATCTGACGACGCCGATGCATCTGACGACGCCGATGCATCTGACGACGCCGATGCATCTGACGACGTTCCGTCGAGCCCGGTCTTATCCGAAGAGGACGAGGACGAGTTTCCTGACGATGACGATGACGATGACGATGACGATGACGATTGAGAGCTTGCTCTAGGGTAGGTTTCTTCTCACTCCGAGCAGCCTGAGGGCCTCGGAGTGTTTTTTTGTCGGAAAGCGTACGCCGCTCTCCCAGTCAACGACCAGATTTACATCGACCCTAAGAATTTGGGCGAGTGCGCTCATCGAGAGCAGTTGAAGTGCACGTAGACTTGTAATTTCTTCAGATGTCATAGGACCGTCAGCACCGTGATTCTATCACGGCGTAAAATTATCGAAGAATCAACGCAACGGATAAGTTGAGCGGCCGAAGATATCTTCATGCAGCTTTTAGTCTCTCATTGTTCTTTCGCTCTGTCATTCGCAATGGCATTTCTCTTACCGTGCTGTGATCAAACGACTCCCGGAACGCAATCAGAAGTACGACTGAGTACATTCAATGGGGACGATCTAGAGGACGTGAGCCCCGTTCCGCGCTTCTACTTGAGCGGGTTGACTACAGCACTTGCCGACGATTTATGGTTGATCGAGGGTGAGTTGGGGAGGAGCTTACAAGGCAAGGTGCGTCGGGGAGTCATACCAGAGTCGCTGTCCAGAGCACGCCGCCCCCTTGCCCTCTGGAGCGAAGGTGAAAAAATTGTACTAGCACCTTCGCAGGTCTTAGAAACTGGGGCGAAGTACTCATTCATTGCGCGGGGCTTTGGTCTCATTGGGAGCTTCATTGTCACCACAGAAAAAAGTAAGGTTCTCTATCGCTGGTCCTCTGCAAAGCCTAACGCGGGGGATGTCACCGTTTATTGTGAGGTAAGCGGCGAGTTTCTATTGAAGGCGTTGAGCGAGGGCAGCGAAGCCGAATCAGGTGGGGGAGGGCAGGGACCAGAAATAAACCTCGGAATTGATGATGCTGGTTTTGCAAAGCAAGCCTGTGTCCACTTTGAGGCACGGGGGGAAGGGCGCGGCTTCTTTGTTCCGCCCATGAGGGTGCACGATTGGCTGATAGATCCAGAGCCTGTCTTTTTTGCGGGAAGCCCAGAGACTCAACCTCAGGTTCAGGCTCTCGAGGAGGCAGGGGCCGCTAGGGGAGGGACGCAGGAGTCCGGTGGAGAGATTTGTGAAGGCGTTTCCTTCTTGTGGGGGTGTGCCTTGCCAGCTAGCTCGGCGCTGCGGCTTCATCTGCCGAGGGGCGCTTACGTCGGAGCAATTACTCGCAAAGAAAACGATGAGTTAACGAGGCCCTCGGGTCTTTTACTGCTCTCTAGGAGTCGTGAGACGACCAGCCACGTTATCGGCCCCCTTTTGCCATCGTCAGAATATTGGGTCGAGTTGAGATGCGTCGCTGATTGCCCACCCGTCAGCGAACCAAAAGCTCTCCTCAAGGTGGGACTGACGACAGGACCACCGGCAGCACGATTTGTTTTGAACGAAGTTTTGCTCGATCCTTTGGGCGAAGAGCCCCAGGCTGAGTGGGTGGAGATACTCAATATTGGAACCAAGGCAGGTAGTCTCGCGCAGTTAGAGATCTGGGATAGTAGCGGGGGCAGTCCCTTGGAGGACATAGACCTTGAACCTGGGCAATTCGGTCTCATTGTCCGTAAAGACTTCTCTCTTGGTGATGACCAGGTACCTGACGCCGGTTCTCTGCCTATATTCGTAGATTCTATCGGTAAAAATGGCTTGAGAAATTCGGGAGAAAGAGTGAGCTTACGAGATTCCTCTGGACGAATTCTCTCTGAAATTCCGGCGATAGCGACGCCCCCGGGGGTGAGCCTTGCTCGTCGCTCTCCTTGGCTGGGAGATCAGAAAAGTTCTTTTACGGTCAGTTCGGGGGATGGATCCTCTCCTGGACTGAAGAATGATGTGGAGGAAAAGTAGGACCCAGCTAATTTCGCTCCCCCCTTCTCCTGATTGGGCGCGTCTCGTTCTACGCCGCATGGGGGAGGGGGAGCTTTCGAATTGAGCGAAGTTCAACTGCCTGAAAGGGTCATTGAACTGACGCGAAACGAAGGAGATGCGGTGGCGCTTTTGATGTCTAAGTCGCTACCCAAAAGATCTATATTCTTCAACATATCATCTAAGTTGGAGGAAATAGTCACTTCACTGACGGCATGAGAAATTTTACCGTCTTCTATCCAAAAGCCTCCAGCGCCCCGAGAAAAGTCCCCTGTGATACCATTGAAACCCATCCCCATCATTTCAGTGACAAGTAGGCCGCGCTCGGTTTGAGCTATCATTTCCTCGTAGGTTGTATTGCCCGCCTGTAGAATGAAGTTCGTCGTGCTAGCTCCGATAGACCCTCCACCGCGTGCGGCTGTACCAGTGGGGTCAAGCCTGAGCTTTCTGGCAGAGTAGCTGTCGAGGAGGTAGGTTTTTAGTTCGCCAGCTTTTACGACTACGTTCTTTCGAGTCCGTAGCCCTTCCCCGTCAAATGCCTTTGAACCAGGGCCCCGCAGGATGAGCGGATCGTCCACGATGGTAATCAGCGGGCTTGCAACTTGAGTTTCTAAGCGATCCAACAAATAGCTGGACTTTCGCCACAGGGCCCCACCCATGATTGTACCTGCGAAAGTGCCCAGAATAGAGCGAGCCGCATCGGGATCGAAGAGAACTGCGACCTGCCCGGTTGCCACCTTTTTTGCCCCCAGCTTTGCCAAGGTGCGCCGTGTTGCCTCACGACCGACAGACTCTTCGCTTTGCAAATCGGCTTGATGACGCTTGGCTGTCCAGTAAAAGCCGCGCCTCTTTTTTCCATCACTATCTTCTACGAGGGGAACTGTGTGGAGAGACGCGTAGGAACCTCGGACGACTCCCTCGAATCCACCAGAAAGTACCATCGCTTGAGCGGAGCTTGTGCGAGAAAATGTGGCACCTTCACTCAACTTGATTCGTGAGTCAGCGTCAAATGCTGCCTTCTCGCAACGTGTTGCACGGGCCAAAGCTTCGTCGGCATCAATGTCGGAGATCGATTGATCGAAAAGATCTAAATCAGGATGTGGGGCCTCACAAATGAGTGCAGGGTCAGCAGGACCCATGAGAGGATCGGGTTCGCTCAGTTCTGAAAGTTCTATTGCGTCCTTGATGAGGAGCTTGAGACCAGCAGGGCTCATGTCGCTTGTGGAGGTCATAGCCAGTCGACCATTTCGAATGACCCGCAGAGAGATGCCTCGAGCCCCGGCCTCTTCGACTAGTTCGGGCTTGCCCATTCGAACCTTTGTGCTCAGATCCCAGCTTGAGCCCACACTGGCCTCCGCTACGTCAGCCTCTGTTTTTGCCTCGGCCACCACTCTGCGGGCAATTTCTAGAATCTCGTCGCGTTCATCTCGCATGTTTACTTCGTAGCACGTGAGCAAAACTACGAGTACCATGCGGCTCCAATGCAGGTTCATGTCCTTAAAAAACTGCTTCAAAGCGTCGCTGACGGGAGTTCGAGCGTGGCGGAGGCTACTTCAATGGTCGCAGCCGCCTCGGTTGACGACCTAGGCTACGCGAGAGTTGACCACCAGCGCGAAGTTCGCCAGGGCATTCCCGAGGTCGTTTATGGAGAAAATAAGACCGTCGAACAATTGATCGGCATCATTGCCTCTCTCTACCAAGCTAAGCAATCGGTGTTAGCGACGCGTATTGAGCCTGAGAAAGCCGAGGCGATTTGCAGGGTGCATTCTTTTTTGAAGTATTCGCCTTTGGCGCGCACACTGAGTCTGCGGGGGGAGACCACACGAGGACGCTATCGAGCTCCAGTTGCAATCGTCACGGCTGGAACCAGTGACCAATCTGTTGCTGAAGAGGCCGCAGAGACTTTGTTAGTTGCAGGTGTGGAAGTTGACAGAATTTATGATGTCGGCGTGGCCGGAATTCATCGTCTGTTTGCCGAACTGCCGCGTATTCAGAGGGCTCCGGCAGTAATTTGTATCGCTGGAATGGAGGGAGCACTGCCATCGGTTCTCGGCGGACTTCTCAAGTGTCCTTTGGTCGCTGTCCCTACTTCAGTCGGCTACGGGGCTGCGCAAGAGGGCATGACGGCGCTATTGGGTATGCTTTCAGGGTGTGCCTCGGGGGTCACAGTCGTAAATATAGACAATGGTTTTGGCGCGGCGATGGCGGTTCTGCGCTGGGGAACACTCACAGCCGAGTGGCAATTGGAGGAACGCAAATGAGTGAGAAAAAGTCACACGGCGGGCACTCGCACGGCGGGCACTCACATGGCGGGCACGCGCACGCAGCTGATACCCATGGACATGGAGTGGGGGTAGAAGAGGGTTTTGTGCCTGCTTCTCGACCTCAAGAGGCGGTAGCTTTGGAGCTACCACGGGGTGCCGGGCGCGGAAAAATTCTATTTCTCGATCTCCCTAGCGGGATCGCTGGAGACATGATCAATGGTGCATTGGTCGATTTGGGGGTCCCTTTTCGGGTTATCACGGAGGCTGTGGCTTCGCTCAATGTGCCGGGGCTCCGCCTTTCGATGCAGCATGGTTATGCAGGGGCTATCGGCTGCTCCCATTTCAACGTTGACTGGGACCACCAAGAAAAGGAACGGTCCTATCAGGATATCGTTGTGCTTTTGCAGAAGAGTTCGTTGGCGACAGAGGTACGAGAACTCTCCCTTAAGATATTTGCACTTTTAGCCAAGGCGGAGGCCGCTGTACACAGCACCACGCTGGAGCACGTTCACTTTCATGAAGTGGGCTCACTGGACGCAATTGCCGATATTGTGGGCGCCTCGGCCGCATTTTGTTACTTGGAAGCAGAGGTAAAGGCTAGCCCTGTGCCCCTAGGGCGCGGTTTCGTAAATTGTCGTCATGGTATGCTGCCATTGCCAGCACCGGCGACCCTCAATTGTCTTAAAGGAGTTCCCACCGTCCCGTCCGGCTTAAAAGCTGAACTAGTCACTCCCACGGGAGCGGCCATTTTAGCGACGGTTGCGACTGGTTTCGGTGATTGGTTTAGTATGACTCCTCAAAGAGTTGGCTTCGGTGCTGGGACACGGGGTTTACCGGATAGGCCCAATGCCATGCGAGCGATATTGGGGCAGCAGACCGTGAGCGTTCAGGAAACCCATGTTCTCCTTGAGGCGAATATTGATGATATGAGCGCGGAAGTTGCGAGTTATGCCCTGGAAAAATGCCTAATATCCGGCGCCGTCGATGCCTGGATCGTACCAGCTACAATGAAAAAAGGTCGTCCAGGTATGGTCTTTAGTGCCTTGGCTGCCAGCAAAGACGCCGAGGCCGTGACCCTTACCATTCTCCGCGAGACATCCACGATTGGTGTGCGCCAAACTAGCGTGACCAGGACTGAATTGTCTCGGGAGGTTCGAATTGTCTCTACTCAGTGGGGGGACGTTCGGGTGAAGACGAGTGCACTAGGAACCCCTCAGGAAAAGAACAAACCAGAGGTAGCTGATTGCATTTTAATTGCTGAACGAACGGGTATTGCGCTGCGAGTGGTGCTGAGTGAGGTAGCTCGTCTCGCTAATACCTAGGGGGGCGTACCAAGCGATTTCCAGCGCCTTCCCACTCCAAAACTCCCCCGTCTAAAAACGAAACAGGGTAGCCTTGGGCCGCGAGCTTCCCTGCCATATCCATCGAGTCTTTTCCGTCTCGACAGTAAAGCATGGCAGGAGGGGAGAGCAGTTGGAGTTCTCCCAAGCGGTCACCAAGGGTGACCAGGGGAAAATTGACGGCTTTTTCAATATGTGTTCGCTTAAATGTCGGCTCGTCGCGGGTATCAACAGGTGTTAGTTGATTGTTTAACAAAAGTTGCGCGGCTTCTGGTGCGGTGAGGGCGCCCGTTGCACGGGGCAAGTGTTTATCCAACAATTGCCTAAGCTGTGCACGGTTCATTGCGCCTTGACCAGCGTCGGCGGGACGACCTGCAACGAAAACTATGAAGGTTGGTACACTTTGAACGCGCATAGCCTGGGCGATGCGAGGACAGTCGTCGATGTCGACCTGTAAGATCTCCGCTTTGCCTTTGAGCTCGCTACGGAGTGCCTCTAGCTCTGGGGCAACTGTCTTGCAGGGGCCGCACCACTTAGCTCCAAACTCAACGAGTACTGGCAGGGGGCAGTTGAGCACTGCCTGTTCAAATTCTTGCTCGCTGACTAGGGGGATAGCACTCATGACCCTTGAGGGTACTCCTTCTTGCCAGGGAGTGCCAAATCGAGTGGGACAAATGCGTGCTCTAACTTCGGTTCACCCGTCTTTGTAAGAAAAAACTAGAAACGGCTTCTGTCGTGAGAATTGCTAGACTTCCGAGAGCTAGAACGATGAAGAACGACGAGTCTGTACCGCTCTGGAGACTCCGTCCGACTGAACCGTGAGGAACGATTTCAGGAAGATTGAGAGCAGAGAGTATGGCTTCTAGGAGCACCACTTGAAGCGTTGTGGTTGCCAAGGTTCCAATCACTGCCCCTCGCGCCATAGCTCGCGAGCTAAGAATTGAGGCTCTTGAACGACCGAGGGCGATAGCTGCCATGAGTGAAGGTGACCATTCACCCGTTCGACGGGCGATCCAACGGGCGATGGAGATTCCCTGCATAAAGCCAACAACAATGCCGACCACTACCCAGCTTTTCCAATGTGTTGCTTCGGCGAGGATCGGGGCGAGGAGAAAGGGAAGGAATGCACCGCGCACTTCGATGAGTAGATTAGAGAGCCCCCGTCCGCTGAACCATTGTGTCGCGAGGCGTCCCAGGAGAGGGCCAATGAGTAAGCCCAGGGCGAGAGCGAGAGCAATGGAGAGGGGAGTCGCGAAGGTCAGCATTAGGCTAGTCCTCGTCGTGATTGCGTAGAGCCCAAAAGAATATCAGCTCCAACTTGAGCCCCGCCGGTCACAAGGCCAAGCCCTAGACAAACAAGCATTAAGAAGTCTAAGTCACCAGTGCGTAGGGCCACCAGGGTCTCCGAGCCGATACCTGCGAATCCTGACCCTGATTCAAGGCAGGTGACCCATAGGGCTGTTTCGGCGACTGCGATGGGGGTGAGAGTGGGTATAGTGGGGGCTAACCATCGTGATACGGCGCTAATTCTGGCTCCTCTTGCTCTCTTACTAAGAACATGGTGAGTGCGCCAATTGAGGCGGTCACTTAGCTCACGGTGAAGAGTAAAAGCCGAGAAGATTGTACCCGCTAGCAAAGCTGAGAGAAGTAGGGACCAGAAACTCGATGAAGGGGGGCGTACTAGAATGAAGGAGAGACCAATGAGTCCCAACGCGAGAACTCCTCGCAATCCCCATCTCTCGAGTTTCCACGAGGAGTATCTTAGTTCGAGGACTTGAATAGAGGCGGCAAGGGCTGGGCCCAATATGAGCACGCCAAAGAGTCCTAAGGAAAAGAGGGGAAAGCTAACTCGTCCCCGGACCATTGCGCGCTCAAGTATTTGAGGCGGGTCGAGCCTCATGAGGGCCCGTGTGGAACGAAAAATCCAGTTTGCAAACTCTGTCTGAGAGATACGCCCCACCAGGAGTGTAAAGCGATCCAGTTGCGTCCATTTCGCTCCCTCACTATCCCAAAAGCGTCTCAGCTCGCTCACCCTTATTCGGGCGAGGCTAAGCGAGGCATTCAGGGGGATCTCAAAATTTTCTCCGGTTAAATAGGCTATATGGGAGACTATTCTTCGACTGCGAGCGACGTCAGTTGCATCGTGAATCCGTCCCAGTTGAGTCATTAGAGTTGGTAGGGCATAAGTGTCCACTGCGAATAAGTCAGCACTTTGTAAGCGCGCATCTCGCTGGGCCATTCTTCGAACGAGGCGAGTGACTGACAATGGCCTTAGATCGAGCGCGTGTTCTACCCGATAACGCTGCCAGAACAGCAATTGATCATCCGATCCGGAACTTCCGTTGGGACTTTGCCCCTGGTCTCGAGTTGGGCCCGTACGTCGAGAATGATCGATAATATTCATTCGACGAGCTACGGGGCTTAGAGCTCGTACGACATTGCGGCGCTCCTTTACTCCCATTGTTGGTAGTTTTTCCAGTAAAGTGGGAAGCGCAGCCCCGCCCAGTTGAAAAAGTCGAAGCTCGGCTCCTGGGTGGCCCGACTTGAGTGCCTTCAGTGCTCTTTTCGACTCACCCTGAGCGCTTTGGGGGTGGGCATTGTAGAAGAGAGGAAGGGAGAGATCCTTCTTGATGGAGGCTGTCGAAGCCAGTGCGAAAAATAGAAGAACAGCTCCGACTGCGAGAACTGGTAGAAGCCAAAGAATGCGCCTGATGGCTTCTGTCATCTAATGAATCTGTAACTCGCCAGCCGATGGGGACGGAATTTTAGCGGACTAACAGGTAGCCAAATAGACCCGCTAGCAAGAGCGCGCAAATGATAATGATAGCCGTCAATGCAGGAGGAAAACCATGAGTTGGCAAAGAGACCGGTTCTTCCGACAAGCGAGTGCGTTCGCCGGTACCATCGGACGAATCCTCGCCAGTTTTATTCACCGCTGGGTAAGACGGGGAGCCGTCCCGAGTTGACGGCGCTAAACCCTGAGAGGAACTTTGCTCTGAGCGATTCGAGTCACTCTCCTCACTGAGTTGAGATGTGTCGTCGCCCCCATCGCCCCTGAGTTCCGAAGGGACACTACTGTTGATTGGCGTATTTTCGACAGGCAGAGCCTCACCCATGATAGTGTGTGAGACCCGTAGCTTGCGGCCGGGGGCGCCCGATTCTGACTCTATTTCTGTAGGAAGAGGGGTGTCTTCTTCACCAATTGAGCTGTCTACTCTTCTTTCAGACGCTCTAGATTCCTCCTCGATCTGAGCGGCATCCGGGGCATTCGCGTCAGGAAGCGCATACTTTTCGTAGCCAAAAGTCGACTCTGCCGAGACGGGGTCGAGTCCTTCGTCAAACTGAGCGACAATCACTGTGATATTGTCGTGCCCACCAGCAGCGTTCGCACGGTCGGTTAACTCGCGGCAAGCGTCGAGAGGCTCCTCCGCATTGAGGAGAACTTCTCGTATCTCGTCATTGCGGATCATTCCACTGAGGCCGTCGGAGCACATCATGAGAATATCACCCTGACAGAGGTCGACATACGTGAGGTCGACCTGAACGCTATCAGCTGTTCCTAGGGCTTGCAGAATGATATTGTTGTGTTCGAAGGTTTCAGCTTCTTCTTCTGTAAGCTGTCCAGCTTCGATGAGTTGATTGACCAGAGATTGGTCGCGGGAGAGAAGGGCCAACTTGCCCCCTCGAAGTAGATACGCTCGGCTATCGCCTACCTGACCCACAAATACTCGTCGATCGATGAAGGTCGCAATCGTAGCGGTGGTGCCCATGCCTCGCCGACTTCGGTCGGCCCGGGCCTCTTGAAAAATGGCGGCGCCCGTATATTCGATAGCGCTGACCAAACGGCGGGCGATATCGTCGCGGCTTTGGGCAGGCCCCCCTTGAGTCATTTGCTCGTAGACGAGGTCGACCGCCATTTGACTGGCAACTTCACCCGCTGCGGCCCCTCCCATGCCGTCACACACTCCCAGCACAATCCCGCCCTCGCCAAGAGTTAGGTCGCGATTCTCCTGCATGAGTCCGCGAGAGCCTGTCGAGAGATTGGCTACGAGAAAGTTGTCCTCGTTGTGTTCACGGATCTGTCCGACGTCAGTGCGCCCGAATAAACGAAGCTTTAAGCCACCTGCATTATCACTCATGGCTGTCTATCACTTTGAACATCAAGTCGAAAAAGGTGTTGACCAATGCGAATATGGTCGCCGGGAGAGAGAGCTTGTTCATTGCGCAAGGCGAGGAACGTTCCATTGGAGGAGCCCAAATCGCGAATAGAAAAATGGTTTGAGTTAGGATCGCGGCGAATTGCCGCATGTCGGCGACTCATAAAAGGATCATCCGTGAATACAATGTCGCCTACTTCTCTACCGAGAACCGTTTCAGCGCGGGATAAATAGTAGCGCTCGCGAGCAACGCCTTCTACGGTTTGTGTCGTTAAGCGCGCGTAGCGCGGAGAGGCGGGACTACCAAACACGCGGGTACCGTTGCGAGTCTGCGGCGCGAGGTTTCGTTCAGAGTCTTCCACTACTTCGAATCTTAACACCCCAAGCCCCACTAACAGCAAGTCTCCGGACATTAGACGAGAAGAACCGCCCAATCGGACAAACACACCATTGAGTGAGCCGCGGTCACTCAAGTAAAAACGCCCACTTCTATAACAGATTTCGGCATGCAAGGGACTTACGTAGGGATCTCTGCCTAGGTTGATATCGACCTCGTTCTTGCCAATCGTGGTGCGCTCTCCTGCAAGAGAATATTTTCTGCCTGGAGAGCCGTCTTGGGCGATGACAACCAATTGCGCTTGAGGAACGAGCTCGGCGGCGAGACTGGGTGGATTGGAGCGGGGGCGTTCGCCCGACGTACCTTCGAAAGGCACGCCACAAAGCTGACAGAAGCGTGCTGAGGGGCTGGAGCTGCCTCCACAAGCAGGGCAACTACGCGACTGTATCTCGTTTACAGCGTTGGGGTTGCGCGCGTATCCTGGAGCTTGTTGCAGTTGGGGAGCAATCGCATGTTGCCGTGGCGCTGGCGGCTGTTGAACTGCGGGTGAACCGATGAACTCACCAACAGACGCCTGTGCTTGACCAGGCGCTTTGGCCTCCTGATGGTAGTGCTGACCTCTGCGTTCCGCTCGCGGGGGGGGAGTTTCGGGTCCCCTAGGCGACGCCCCTGCAGCAAGGGGGGGGAGAGGAGCTTCATTCTGGACACCAGCGTCTCTCGTCTCTGCCCCGTTGGGCACTGCGGACGCCAAGGTTCCAAGCATCTCACCACGCGGTTCACGCGGTTCACGCGGTTCACGCGGTTCAAGCGGTCGAGAGGCAACGACAAGGGTGCCTCCCATTGACTGAGAATGCTTGTCCTTTCGAAGCTGTTCCTGTGAGGCATCACGGGCATGCTGTGGGGCACGAGCGCGAGAGGCTGCAAGGGGAGGGTCAGTTACTCGTGAGCCGCACTCGCAACAAAAGCTTGCATCTTGAGGGTTCCTTGCCGAGCAGGTTGAGCAGATTCGAAAGGTCCTCCCCCCCTCCTCCTCGGAGGATAGCTGAGGGGGGCTGCTTTTTTTGTCTCTATTTGCATAAGCGCCGTCACGTTGCACAGGCACTGCCTTCACCAAATCGCTCAGGGCCGAGCCGCAATCGAGACAGTACTTGACGTGATCTGGATTATTTCGTCCACAGCGTCCACATTCCACCAAGGGAGGTGACCGCGACACGGCTCCCGAGTCAAGCACCAAGTGTATGAATTTCCCCCGCTTCGGCGAATTTAACTCCCGAGCCTTGGGCGGGACAGGGAGGGGTAGAGGCCCGCCGCTTCCCAAATATTTTGCACGAAGTGGCGAAGAGTTCAATTCGAGTCTTGACTGAACATTGCTCGGGCTAGTAAAGCCGGCCTGCCCGGTTGAGATGATCAGGCAACGATTGAAAAAATAAGATGGAAATCTACCTCGATAGGCGAGCAGTACGTCAGATCCGCGCTTCGGCTCAAGAAGCAATTGATGAGGGTGATACGGAAACATGTCGCGAAGAAATTCTCGACACGTTTACGGAAGACCAAATTGAAGAGACCGAGCGGCGCCTAGACCATGGCGATATGTTCGAGTTCTTGACGGATGTTTTGGACGAATGGAGCGGTGAAGACGTAGACGAGCTCTTTGAACTGATGGAGGCCCAGCTGAGCGAGTTGGGAATCGAGCTCAAGACTGACGAGAATGAAGAAGGGTATGAGGATGACGACGATGACGATGACGAGGCGGAAGATGGACCCTCGCTCGCAGATGATGCTGATGAAGTCGAATAGAGCAAGGCGTCTCAAATGACACAGCTCTCTACGAACTTAACTCAATATTAGTCGCATGGTAGGGCTCGTTTTCACTATTGAACGGGCGCGGTAGACGTTATTTGAGTTCGCCTTCGCAGGTGCTTCGGTAGCGCTCTTCGACCGGGGGGAAAGTCTTGCAAAGCAACCCAGAGCAACGATTGTACTTTGAATGAGGCGATTGTTTCTTGAGCTGGGTTAGGTTTGCGCAAGTTCCAGCGGAGTCTTTCTGATGGGTGAGGGCCATCGCCCAGAGAGCTTCGTCTACTAAACGACTATGAGGGTAACGTTTCACCAAATCGGCGAGGGGAGTCCTAGCCCTTTCCGGTTGCCCTAGATCGTCGCGCAGAATGATTCCGCTGAGAAGCAGCGCTTGGACGTAAGCTGGTCGATTGTAAGAACCTACAATCGCGGCGCTCTCATCCTGTGCGGTGAGCACGGTAAGGGTAGCGAGTGCGCCCTCAGGGTCAGCATGTTCCCTACGTAGTCGAGCGGCTCTTAGGAGAGCCTCGTCTGTGTAGCGTCCCTTGGGCAAAGGGTGGGCAATGGCGAGAGCCTCGTAAGTCAAAATTGCGTGCTTGACCGAGATAGGCTCAAGGGACTTTCCGTAGAAAAAACGCAGAGCCTCGCCCAACAATGGGGACTTGTTCTCTTCGACTAACTGCCTCCATGCGATATGAGGTTCAACGCTAAGAAGGCGCCCTTGTAGAAGCACAATTCGTTGGGCTGCCCCCTCGGCCAACCCCGATTCTGGATACATTCTTACGACACGGGTGTAGTTGCTGAGCGCAAGCTCAAGCTCCATTGATTTTTCTCGCGCTCTTGCGGCGTCTAACCATGCGCGTGCGCTGCGATGGTGCGCAGGAGTGAGTGCTCCAAGAGATTCGAGAGCTAGAGCTCCCTTCTCATTTTTTCCTTGCCGCAACCAAGTGTGGGCCCTCCGGTAGCGGGCTTCTCGGCGGTCCCTGGTCGAACGAGCCAGATTCATGGCTC
Source organism: uncultured Polyangiaceae bacterium (assembly GCA_964459035.1). GTDB lineage: Bacteria > Myxococcota_A > Polyangia > Polyangiales > Polyangiaceae > NIC37A-2. The sequence continues at coordinate 42,407 of CAYWLO010000007.1, forward strand.
GGGAGAATGCGACTCGCTCGATGTCATAATTCTTTTCGCGACGTGCCTTCTCCGCCTCTGCCATGGCAGCAGAATAGGGGGAAATTTGCTGGGTGCACCCCGAGCTAAGAAGCGAAAGAACAAGGAGAGCTCGCGGTAGACCATGAGCGGTCACAGGGTTCAATCGGCAACCTCGCTCTTGTTTAACTGAGTATGGTCGATCTCTCGTTCCTCTTCCTTTTCGCGGTGCTCAAGTGCGGACGAAAAGAGTTCATAGGTAATAACCTGCATAGCTTGGGCGAGGTTAAGTGAAGGCTGAGCGGCAGCGATGGGAACTCTCATTAGATAATCACACAGTGAGAGTTCTTTGGAAGTCAGCCCGCTCTTCTCATTTCCGAGCAGAATTACGACACTCTTACGCTTTTCTGCCTCAGCTAGAAGGCTTGGAGCCAATCGAGCTGGCGAAAGAACTCCAGACACACCTCGCCTAGCTGTTGTCCCAACCACCAAGTTCGCCCCTACAATTGCCTCATCGACGTTGTCGAAAATTTGCGCGGCCTGCAGGACGTCACCGCTCTTAACCGCCATTTTTTCTGCCATGGGGTGACTTGGTAAGGCCAAGCGTCCAGGTCGTACAATGCCTATATTTAGGAATCCCATTGTCTTCATCGCTCGGCAGCATGCCCCTAAGTTTTCAGGGTAATGAGGGCTGACCAGGACGAAGCGTATGGAGCGATGAATTGGAAATTCTAGCATAGTTCTAATGAAGTTGAGGGAGAGCTGTTAAGAACAACTTTGACAGCTAAAAACCGATTTTCTTTATGGGCCGAGCGCAGCGAAAACCCACCCTAGGCGATCGCAATTCAGGTGGATAGCCTCTACGGGCTGTCGCCCTGAGTTCAAGAGGGCTTGACTGATAATCACCCCCCTTTACGACTTGTAGGGTTACCACGGAGAAATTTCCTTTTTGCGCGTGAGGGTGACCGTAGGAGGTGCTCGTCCACTCTGCGGCATTTCCAGCGAGATTCAGTACACCCTGAGGCGTTGCTCCCACAAAAAACGAATCGACCGGAGCTAATAGTTCAAAACCATCTTTTGAATCTGTTTGAGCTAGTCCATGGCGACCTACGTTGGCAACTCCGGCTCTGTAGAAGTTACCCCAAGGGTAGAGCCGGTGAGAACTGCCTCGCGCGGCTAGTTCGTACTCAGCCTCTGATGGTAACCGAGCATGGCGAAACCTACAGAAATTCAGCGCATCATAGTAGCTGATGTTGACGACAGGATCCTTGCTGGTCCCCCTGACATCTCCCCAGCTTCGCTTAGGGGCACGGCACTTAAAGGAGCGACTACATTGCAGGTAAGCCGCGCGCGAAACCTCAGTACGATCGAGGTAAAATGCTTTGATTTTGCGAGGTGGGGTGCGGTGTCGTTCTATTGATAGCTTTTCTAAAGAGCAAGACGCTGTGCTGCTGTCCTTCTGTCGTCGTCTCTCGCAGCGAGTATTGGCGATTAGTAATTCGTCAATACTCGCTCCCGGTCGTATGGTCTGGCCAGGAATACTCCGCATTGCAAGGGGCCGTGAATGGGCATTCAACGCGGGGCACGAGATGAGTGCAATAAGAGAAAACTTTCTCCACACGCTAGAGAGGAGCATGCCCCTGTTCATCGTTTGTTTCTGCGTGGGGTAGGGCTGAGAAATGCTGGGCGTGGGACGACCGTCACCTGGGGCACAAGCTTTGGAGTAGTATCAGCCTCGCTGGAAATCACGAATCTTTTCCATCCTATGGCCAGTATGGCGCCTACGAGAAGCCAGAGAGTAGCGACCCCTATGGCGTGGCTTCGCCCTTTTCTATCAATCTGAATCAGCGCGTTTTCATCGGGTAGGGTGGGTTGCCCTTCGCGTGAACCGACAAGGACCATACTGAGGGCGTCCCCTAAATCTTTACATGACTTAAATCTATCTTCCGGTTTTTTTGCCATGCCGCGCAGCAGAATGGCATCAATCGTGCTGGGCAGACCGAGCCCCTCGGCGATGGGGTTTGGATGTTCGCGCTCTATGAGTTCGGCCACTGCTATGGCTTCTTGCCCAGGGTATGCCCGCTTGCCGCAAAGGGCTTCGTAGAGACAGGCCGCCATCGAAAACTGGTCGCTTTTGGGGGAATTTTCTCCTTCTCGGATCGATTCTGGGGCACTATAGGCGGGTGTACCCAGACGGGCGCCGGCTTTCGTGAGGGTGCTGTCCGGGAGGCGAGCTACTCCAAAGTCAGCGACTCTTGAACCTTTTTCCGTAAGAATAATATTCCCCGGCTTAATGTCTCGATGAATTATTGACACAGAGTGGGCCGCGAGAAGCGCTTCGCCCAGTTCTCTTGCCAGCCTAGCTGACCCCTCACGCGTGAGGTGCCCTCTCTGGAGTACCGCTTGCAGTGTTGGCCCCTCAGCGTGTTCAAAAATGAGAAACGTACCCTTTTGTGAGTCTTCCCCTATATCGTGTAAGGCGACAATCCCAGAGTGAGTGACACGGGCAATTGCACGGGCCTCTTGAATCATGCGTTTCATGAGTAAATCATGAGCGTCTTCGTCGAGGTGAAGATCAGGACGAAGGTACTTGAGAGCAACCTTGCGGCCGAGCACGGGATCATGTGCAAGAAGTACGATTCCCATCGAACCTTTACCGAGCTCTTCTAGAACTTCATATCGGCCGATTTTTTCGGGAGAGCCACGGCGTGAATTAGGTTGAGTCACCGCGACTTTGAAGAGGACGCCCCATTGGGCTGTTTAGGGGCTTGCTTCGGGCCCCCCGAGTCCTCAACTTTCTCTTTCGGCGCTTTGCCTTTCTTCGTCGGGGTAACTTTTCGCTTCTGCAGGGGCTCCCCGTAATCCTCGCGAAGCTTCTTGAGCAAACCATTGGCAAGCAGGCGCTCGTGATAATGCGGCATTTGGGGAAGGCGCACTATCAATCCGATAGTCTCCGTGCGTTTGATGATCTCAATACTCCCACGGGACTTTTCAGCGCTCCCCTTCGCTAGGTATTCGAAAAGTAAGTACCCAGAGTTGGCATCCTTCTCTGTAACTTTGTAACCGCGCTCAACCCGCACATAGCGCAGCGCGGAGTTGTAGCCCTGCTCTTTCGTATACTTGAGAGTTTTTTCGACGCGCGCCGTCGCTGTTGGGCTGGCACTCAGTCCGGTCGCAAAAAATGCCGAAAGAACAAAAGAACAAATATATCGTCGCACAGTGCTTACTCGTTTAGTGCATCTTTGTCGTTGAGACCAGTTTCCTGCATGCGCCTGCCTCAGTTGCCGTTTTTAGGTGACACCCCTTCAAGCAGGGCTCGAGGACCGCTACCAAATAAGAGCTCTATCTCTTCCTGGCCATACTCTTCACGGACCCACTGCATGCCTTTCTGAACGAGCTGAATGTCGGCGGGACGATGAGCGTCGCTGCACGCTGCATCGTAGACCTCCATCTCCATCAACTTTCTAGCGCAAGCCTTTGCTGCCCGACCATATTTTCCCGCGAGGGCGGCGGTATCTAGCAATGCTATTGAGCCCAAGTTCACCAATCTTTCTACGATCTCCGGCGCCTTCCAGCTAGCTCGGTAGCGCTCGGGATGGGCAATGACCGGAATAAACCCCGCACGTTGCAGATCAAAGAGCTGTTGCTCAATGATATGCAGCGCCGTAAGATCGTGAAATTCCACAAGAATAGCACCGGATGTTCGAAGACCGGCCGGAGATACAACTTCCCTATTAAACGGCAACGCTTTACCGGAGTGAATCCTCGAAATCACCGTAGAATCGAAGAAGTGCTCGCTGCCGAGAGACGTCTGCGGGAGCCCCTCTCTCCCCGACAGGCGAGACGTCATCTTTCTGTAGGCAGTCCGAATAGCCTCCCCGTCGTTGTCAAACATGCCTGGACGCATGTGGGGGGTGGCGACTACATGGTGAAATCCGAGGGACGAAAGTCCCTCCAACATCGCGACACCTTCATCAAAATTACGAGCACCGTCGTCAATTTCGCTCACCCAATGGCAATGGAGGTCGACGAATCCAGACACGCCCCTATGATACTCTCGATGGTGAAGACAAGCGACCTTTCTCCACTCTTTGATCGACATCGAGTATTGGTGACCGTAGGGGCTGGAGGAGTCGGAAAGACAACAGTCGCAGCAGCGCTCGCTTTGCGGGCGGCCCAAGGGGGAAAGCGTACCCTTTGTCTAACGATTGACCCCGCCAGACGTCTCGCAACCAGCCTAGGGCTTGAGAAATTTCCAAAAGAACAGATGAAGGTACCAGTTGCCTTTCTCGAAGCTCACGGCATCAGGTTGAAAGGCTCACTCACGGTGATGATGTTGGATCCTGAAGAGACATTTGATCAGCTCATTCGGGACCACTCCACTTCAGCGGAGGAAACGTCTCGCATATTGCAGCATCGCATCTATACACAATTGTCCAAAAACCTGTCCGGGACACACTCATATATGGCGATGGAAAAAGTTCTCTCAGTAATGAAAGACTCACAATACGATCTTATCGTATTGGATACTCCGCCTGCGGCGCGCACCTTAGAGTTTTTTGATGCTCCGCGACGAATGTCCGAGATTCTCGATAGCCCGGCCACACGAGCTTTAGTTCGGGCAATCGATGGTGGCAGCCGTCTAAAGTTCGGATTGGTAGGAGTCGGCATACGTCGAGCAATAGCTGGTCTGGAGCGAGTAACGGGAGCTGGCCTAGTCGGAGAAATTGCAGAATTTCTAGCAACCATCAACGGCTTGTTTTTGGGCTTTGGTGAGCGAGCCGCCCAGGTTGAAAAACATCTCATGGGGGGAGACTTTGGCTACATTCTGGTTACTTCACCCCTCCATAAAACTATTCAGGATGCCCTCTGCCTCTCTGAGCAAATGAAGACGAGAGGGCTTCAAATCGCAGGGTTGGTGATCAATCGTACCGCCCTCGATGTACGGAACCTAGGGACTCCAACGAGTGCCATGAACAATTCTCAGGGGCTGAGTTCCCAGGGGCTGAGTTCTCAGGGGCTGAGCACCGTCGGCGATCTCATCAACTTGCAATTAGAGAAACGAATCATGGAAGACCGACTTCTTGAACCACTTTTCACCTCTATTCAGGTGCCACAACACGCAAATCTCAAAGAGAGAAATTCGGCAATAGAAGTAAGAGTCCCCAGCTTTTCGGAGGATGTGCACAATCCAGAAAGCCTCCTGAGGTTGGCATCCTATCTATCCGGTAACGAAGCTCCCACGTCTTAGGTCACTCGGAAGCCTCTCCGTTCAAATTGACTCGCGGCGTCTTCGCTCTGCTATCAAACTGTTGAGATGAGAAAAACTGCCTCGCTAGCTCCAATCATGGCTTCGGTTCCAGGTTTTGTCTTATGAATTCAAAACCTGGAAGGGCCCTAGGGGATTGTTACTGGGGCAGATCTCTATTCGACCTCTACTCCGCCTCTTCTCGTCCCTTGCCTCGAAAGTAGAGACGCAAAGGAACAGACTCGTAACCAAATGTTTTGCGAATACGGTTAATGATAAACCGCTTATAGCTCTCGGCGATGTGGTCCGGCGCGCTACAAAATGCGATAAAAGTGGGAGGTTCAACCCGAGTCTGAGTGAGATAGTAGATTCGTGGGGCCTTGCCGGCACGTGTTGGTGGTGGATGATCTTCCAAGACCTTTTCGAAGAAGCGATTGAGTTCCGAAGTGGAAACGCGTTTCTTCATGCGTTGCCCAGCCTCACTCACCTGTCGAATTAGTTGCGCAACGCCAAAACCTGAGTGAGCACTCATCGGTACTATTGGGGTCCAGGTTGCAAAGTGCAGGACATGCTGTGCCTCTTCTTTGGCCTTCTTTATCTCGTGTTGCCCGAGAAGGTCGGCTTTGTTTAAGCCAACGACGATGGCGCGTCCACGCTCAGCACAAAGACCCAATAGGCGAGCGTCTTGCTCCGCTATACCCTCGGTAATATCACACATCAGAACGATAACGCGAGCCCTATCAATCACTCGTATCGCGCGCAATACGCTATGAGACTCGACGCCGTGTTCAACCTTGCTCTTTCGGCGAATTCCCGCCGTATCAACTATGAGAAACTTCTCGCCTTTAAAAGTGATGGGCGAGTCGATGGGATCGCGCGTTGTACCGGGGCGATGGTCAACCAAGGAGCGCTCCTCCCCCGCAAGACGATTCGAAAGCGAAGACTTTCCGGCATTGGGTCGGCCGATAAACGCGACGGGTAATACTCCATCGTCTTCAAGTTCTTCCTCTGATGTTTCCTTCGGCTTAGGCAATGCTCGTCGAATTGCGGATTCTAAATGCCCCGTATGACGGCCGTGTAAGGCAGAAATTCCAAGAATTTCGCTAATTCCAAGCTGATAGTGATCTGCTATGAGCCACTCTTTTGCCTCGCCATCAATCTTATTGGCCACGTAGACGACTGGCTTTTTGCTTCTGCGCAAGAGCTGAACGGCATCACGATCTGGCTCGGTGGGAGGATTGACTCCATCCAAAACGCAGATGACCATATCAGCCTCGTCAATGGCCGCTTGTACATGACGAGCTATGCCTTGGCCCATCGGATCATCCGTCGTTCTATCAAAACCACCAGTGTCGACGAGGGTGAGCGCGCGCCCGCCAATGACTGTGTCGGTGTAATTTCTGTCGCGAGTCACTCCGGGAGCGTCATGAACAATGGCCAAAGGCTTGCCGGCCAGACGGTTAAAAAGAGTGCTCTTTCCAACATTGGGTCGTCCGACGATTGCCACGATGGGGCGTTCAATTGGTTCAGACATTGGAACCTCCGGTCTTATCGCCGGCTTCGTAGCCCAATTCCGATAGTTGTCGGGATATATTCTTCCATTCGGGGGTAATTCTCACGAAAAGTTCGAGGTGTACCTTTTTTCCAACGAGGGCTTCTATTCGCTGGCGCGCGCTAATTCCGATGGCCTTGATTTGTTCGCCGCCCTTGCCGACAACAATTTTTCGTTGTCCGAGCTTTTCCACGTGAATCGTGGCTCCAAGGCGCAAGAGCTTCTCTCCCTCATCGGCCTTATCTATCGAAACAGCTACAGCATGAGGTACTTCGCTGACCAATTGATTGAGAATGGCTTCACGAATGTACTCTCGAACAAAGAATAAAACGGGACGATTGGTGAGTGTGTCTTCATCGTAACCGGGGGGGCCTTCCGGAAGATGTTTCACAATTTCATCCAGTAGGTCGGTCACCCCACTGTCTTTTCTCATACTCGTGGGCACGATGGTCGCGAACTCGTGAGCCTTAGAGTAGGCCTCCAACATAGGGAGCAATCGAGACTTATCTTTCGATATATCTACTTTATTCACGACAAGAATGCAGGGCGCATTCTTTTCTGCAATAGCCCGTATTACATCTTTGTCGCCGGGGCGAATCCAGGGGCTGTCCAGAGGCTTAGGTTCGCCCGTCCACGCCGATGCCCGGCTTGCCTTGGGGGTCTTTGCCCAGGCGTCAGTCATCATCACGAAGACATCTGCGGATTGGAGCGAGTCATAGGCAGCGGCATTCATTCGCTTACCCAATTCGTTGCGTGGGTGATGGACTCCAGGAGTATCAAGGAACGCGATTTGCGCATCTCCATGTTGGGCGACACCCAGGAGGGCATCGCGAGTGGTCTGTGGTAGGGGCGACGTGATGGCGAGAGGCTCACCCATCGCTCGATTGAGGAAGGTGGACTTGCCAACATTGGTGCGGCCGATGAGGGTTGCTGTGCCGAAACGCATAAGGGGCCGCATTCATGCCCCGCGCGAGTCCGTTGGGCAAACTAGAAACGCACTTTGCTGTCGATTAGACCAAAAAACGACCCAAAGGGGGGTAGATGATGCCAAGAACGACCAGAAAGAGCAGCCTTGCTGGGGCCAAGACCTCCTCTCCAGGGGATTTTAGTTCGGTTTGGGGCCCCCTCGCGAGGTCGGTGGGCTCAATTGGGGTGCCGTGATGGGCTTGCTGGTCGGTTGCTGTCTGGACTTTTCCTGGTCGGAGAGTGGGGGCGTACTTGGAGCAGCGGCCGAAGCCTTTGAGCTATCCCCACGCGCATCTACCTCTGCCTCAGCCTCTCGTTGAGAAGGTCCGGCGGCGACTAACGGAGGTGCCGCTGCGGGGGAGTCAGAAGAAGCCTGTGGCGAGTGGCTGGGCTGAGCTCGGGCAAGAGTAGTGAGAGCCTGTGTCGCCCGCTGAGAATATGCGGGGCGATTCTGTAGCCCCGAGTAATGGGAAGACGCTCGCGCCGTGTCTCCCATCGCTTGGTAGCATGATGCTGCGTGCCAAGAGGCTTCGTCGGCAATCGAGCGCCCGACATAACGGGTGGCTACTGAGTCATAGAGTGGTGCAGCTCTTTGACAACCCGAACCGTTCCGAGCGGCATGTCCTTCGTGTAGAGCAGCGGACGCGGCACGCGCGCCCCCCTCCGACGCTGCTTCCGAGAATAATCGCTCGGCGGCGGCGTAGCGCCCTGCCTGATATGCCTTCATCGCCTCAGCATAGGTATGCTGAGTTTCCGTTGTTGCCTCGCGGGTACCTCCTGTTCTCTTCTGGGCCACAGCAAGTGCTCCCGCCGCGCTCTCCTCTTTACCTAACATGCGACGTTCGTCGCTACCAAATACGAGCTTAGGTGAAGTGAGTGTGGAGTTGCTTAGCTCCGTCTGGGGTGTGCCTTGTTCGGTGACACGAACTTGGCCGGTACCAGAGGGCCCCGTGCGAATAAAGACCAAACTGGAGCCGATCATCAGAAGGAGAATGGCCGCCATGGTGACTTGAGGACGCATTGCGTAACCAGCCAATACGCTGATTGCTCGACTTGCCCGTTCTTTGATTGGCAGTGAACGATGTGCATGGCGTTCCGCTTGTAAGATCTCCTCAAATAGCCCCTCAGGAGGATCAATTAAAGGAACCTCTGCCATATCACATGTTGTGCGTAAGTGGTCCCAGATATCGCGACAACGAGTGCAATGATGGAGGTGACGAAGAGTGGCGGCTGCACTCAATTCGTCAAGTTCATCGTAGAGAAGTTCGAGCGTGACTTTGTCAAAGTGTTCACAATCCATGATTACCTCAGAGCTCGTGCGTATTCTTCGAAATCGCGCAGAGCCCGCTGCAAACGCTCCAGGGCGTATCTCATGCGACTCTTTACTGTGTTCTCTGGTATTCCAGTAATGCGAGCAATCTCCCCAAAGGGAACGCCTCCTAGCTGCCTCAGAAGAAAAACTTCGCGTTGCTCCTCAGGTAGTTCGTCTAGGGCCCGGACGATGCCGTTTCGAAGTTCCCTCGCTTGGGCACCTCGCTCGCCACTCAGCGCTGTTGTTGTATCCCCCAGCTTATCTAGTGGCTGCTCTCCGTCTGAATTGGGCTGATCCAAGGAAGAATGATTTCTATGTTTCGCGCGCCGCAACTCGTCAATACAAAGATTTCGAGTGATCGCGAAAATCCATGTCGAGAATCGCGACTCATGGCGAAAATCTGCGGACCGTTTCACTATGCGCAGGAAAGCCTCTTGGGTCACTTCACGGGCGCCCTCGGGGTTCCGTAGGTAACGTAGTGAGAAGTTAAAAAGAGGTCGTTGGTAGCGTTGTACCAATTCTGCGAAGGCATTTCGATCACCGCGCTTGTACCGAACCATAAGCATTTCGTCTGAGCTTTCTGCATGCCCCGCAGTCATTTAGGTGCCCTTTCGGGGCTACTGGGGAGAATTTGCACGATCACTTCTTGGACGATCCAGGTGGGCGGAAGATCTACTTTTCCTTCAGGAAATTTATCCGCGACAGGCACCTCTGCAAAGTACTCTTCGATGGGGTGAGCTGGCAACCTCTTTACCCCGATGCACGCGATGCCTAAGTATTGAAGAACTTTGTGGAAAGGAGAAATCTTCGAGCAATATTTCGCTTACATAACCCTGCGCAATTCGGTCTCGAAGCACTGCCTTACAGAGAAATTGTTCCCCAATTTGTTCTTGTCCCCGTGGCTTGATCGAAAAAGTGGCTATTGAATGGCCAAAGCTGGTGGGGGGTTGCGATACGATAGTGTACGCGGGAAGGTGCATTCACCCGTAGGTTGGCCGTTTCGACGAAGAGGGTAAATGACGATACGAAGCTGGAAATTTAAACTTATCTGTGCGGTGCTGCTTCTGTCGGCCGCCTCCTCGAAAACATTCGCCCAAGATGGGGCTTCTCAAGAAGCTCAGTCTTCGGGGGTTGAAGCTGTTGCGGACGAAGGAGGAGCTGACTCGTCAGCCGATTCCGACGGCGCGGCTTCGGACGCATCTCCTTCAAAGGATGATTCCGCCTCAGACGACTCTGGAGAAGGGAGCGATTCTGTCGAGGGAACACCTCCGGTCGACGGAGCCACTTATCGAGTTCGCCTCCGCGACCTTGAGCAGCGTGTGGACGAACTCAAGGAGCAAATTCGACGAAGTCACACCCGACTCTCGCTCTTGAGCGATACTATACTCTCTGGCGCATCGGGCGGTGGGCGAGCTGAAATCGAGTTTGTAAACGATCTTAGCGGGGCATGGCACGTTGTTGAGGCAATTTTTGTGCTTGACGGTGCTGTGCAGTATAAAAAAACTGACGACACAGGTGTGCTCGCGAAACAGAGAAACATACCCATCTTTAGCGGGTCGGTTCCTACAGGAGACCATACGCTTCAGGTCATGCTCAAACTACGAGGGCATGGCTTCGGCGTATTTTCCTACTTAAGAGGAATCGAAGCTGAAGTAACCTCTTCACATTCGTTTACCCTCACAGATGGTAAAGTTCTCGAGCTGAAAGCGACTGCCTGGGAACAAGGTGGTCCTACGACGCCTGTTGAGGAGCAGCCTGCAATTCGGTTCCAGCAGACGATTCGAAGTGCGTCCGACGTGCGTAGAAACAAGCCAATTGAATCGACAAGCGGAAAGAAGGCGAGTCTGCCAACTGGAAAGTCATCGGCTCAGGGCGATCCAAAAAAGAACATTTCAGCCGGGGCCTCGGTTGGCGGAGATTCTTCCGAGAAATGACTCGAACGATGCCGACGTGTTCCCTTTTGTCAGGTGCGATGCCTCTCGCCCGAGTCTTCGCTCAAGAGCTTTGTCTTCGCGGTGGGGCAAATTGCGTCAGAGGCAGGGCTGAGCAGAGTCCGCCCGCGGGCGATGATCTCATTTGGCTAAGAATCCAAGGATCATAGAGCGCAATGATCAACGAGTTCAATCAACGGGCTAATCTGAAGCAGAGTCGAGTTTTACGCAACTCCGTGCTCGGTGCGTTTACGGGTACCTTCTTACTTTTGGCGTCTCCAGCCTTGGCTGGTGCCCCTGAGCGCGCGGCTACTGCAATTGCTGACGTTGAGAAGGGAGCCGCCCGTCTGGACAAACGCCCCCAGCCCCGCAAACGTACGTCCCCCGAGCAGTTATTAGCGGCCGCAGACTTACACATTCGTACGAAGCAATACACACCTGCTATCGACAAGCTGAGTAAGATAGTTGAGTTACGTCGGCAGGGTAAGGCATCCGAAAGTACCGACGTTGACGCTCAATTTCTCCTAGGGAAGGCGTATTTTGCAACAGGTGAGCTCTATTCAGCCCGGAGACATTTTGAGGTGGTCACCGATCATGCGTCAAACCCCGCCTATGCGCGCATGGGAGGTCCGGCGGCCAGTCGCTTGGTCGACATCGCTCTACGAATTCAACGGGTAGATACGTTACCAGGGGTTCTTTCGCGCGTTGATAGGATGCTCGCGCAATCGCGCAATGAGGCGCTGACCTACGCTCGGGCAAAGGTGCTCTTTGCGATGGGCCGCTTTCGTGAGTCACGAGAACAAACGTCCGCGATGCAGGGCGATTCGCTTTACGCACAGCGCGCCGCGTATCTTCGCGGGACTGCTTTAATGAAGGAAGCCCAGCGCGCTGTTGAGGGGACTTCGCAGGCTAGTCGAGACTCAAAGAAGCCAGTTTCCAACCAGACAGTTCTACCTGATTATCGAAGTGCGATCGCAGCATTCGAACAAGCAACAGTAGCGGCGGCCGATCTCGGAAAGGAGTCTGCTGACTCGAGAAAAGTGACGGACTTGGCTTGGCTTGCTGTGGCTAGACTTCAGTATGCGGCTGGAAGAAATAATCGCGCAGCGGTTGCCTATCAAAAGATTCCTCGAAGCTCCGAATTTTTCTCACGAGCGCTCTTTGAATTGGCTTGGACCTACGTCCGCTTGGGAGACTACCAGCGAGGTCAGAGAGCTCTCGAAGCGCTGGCTGTTCTTGAGCCAGGGCTTATTGATGGGGCGGACGCTGAGTTACTTCGGGGAGATCTTCTCTTGCGCTCTGGCCGATTCAAGGACGCTCAAACCTCCTACGAACAGGTGCGTGAAAAGTACGACCCTCTTCGCCAGCAGGTAGACGCCTATCTGAAGGCCAATAGCGATCCGGCGACCTACTACGACAAACTCACGGCCGCAGAAATTGAGACCGGCCACGAGTTGCCTGCGTTGGCTATTGATTGGGCTCGTGAAGAAGCCGAAGAAGAGCGCGTCTTTTCAATTGTCGACGACGTGGCGAGGTCTCGCAAACTTGTCAAACGTTCGCGCCGACTCGTTACGTTGCTTCGTGCAAGTCTTGGCTCTAGTTCGCGGGCAAAGGTTTTTCCTGAAGTCCAGCGTCAGTTGGAAGGAGTGGTCTCTTTACTCAATCAATTGGGCATCGCTCGACTGATTTTGGCTCGCGGCTTAGACGACGAAGCCTCTGAGGCAAGGGGGCCTCTGCGCAAAGTGAGGGCGGAGCGCCAGCAGCTCATGAATCGCTTAGGGCACCTCCCTACCAATCCCGGAAATTTTTCAGTTCGAGAAGATCAATCTCAAAAGAAGTGGAATCAAACGAGTCAAACTCTGCAACGTCTGCAACTTGAAGCGGACCATTTGGCTGCATTGGTCAACGGTCTCAAACGAGTGGTGAGCGAGGCAGATCGCCACGGTGTAGTGAGCGATGCCGAAGGGCTCGAGCGATTTAGGCTGGAAATTGTCGAGAACGAAAAGGACCTTTTTGTCTACTCCGAGCGCATCTCCGAACTACGCAGGCAGGTGGAGGTGGGACGCGTCCAGACAGGCTTTGGGGATGAACTCTTTGAGGAAGATGATCGCGTAAGGGCAGCATTTCGCCGTCTATTCACTGAAGAAGTCGCCCTTGTGAGAAAAAGTCGTGACAAAGCAGAGTCTCGATACGCTAACAAAATCAAGCCGCTTCTAACGCGTCTCGAAACAATCGAGGGACGACTGGAATCAATGCGTAAGATCTTAGACGCAGAGGCCCTAGCTCGCGGAAACGAGATGCAAATTGTTGTAAATAACGAGGCGCGTTCCATCGAGGTTTACGCTTCCAAGCTGGATACAATGGACCAGCATGCGCGATTGCTTGTAGGTGAAGTTGCCCGAAGTAATTTCGTGAAAGTCAGAGACAGGATCACCGATGTGGTCATGCGAGCGGATGTCGGGATGGTACAGCAAGCTTGGGAAGTACGAGAGGAACAGCGGCATCGAGTCAGGGAGCTTTTGCGTGAACGGGCGAGGGAAGATCGCTTCATCACAGATGAATTGAGAGAAGTCATGGATGATGCGGGCAAGGGCGCGGAGGAGTGATGGCCGCCAAATATTTTACACCGACGGTGTTGGGGGCTCTGATGGCCATCTCGGCCGTTATCGAAATACCTCTTGCCCATGGTAAGGAAAACCCCGGCTCACCGTCTGCGACTGTCGACGGAGGATTGGCCTCAAAGACTCCGACGGAGGCAAAGAATCTAGCGACGCTTCAAGTTTCTGAGAAACCCGCCTACGCGATCAGCTGTCGAGCGTCGGGTGCTGTAAAAAAAGTTGCGGTGGCTTCGGAGTTGCCACCCGCCACTGCCGAACAAATGGCAGCCCTCCAATTACTCGAACAAGAGGCCTCCGCCTATCAAACTTCTGCACGCCAGTTTCAAGGTCGATTGACCACGATTGTCCGACATCATTATGAAGAGCGTCGTCGTCGCGTACTGGCAGTAATTGATCAGGAAATCGATTTTCAGAAGGGAAATTTAGCGGACGCTCGAGATGAAGCAATTCGCCGCCTTGAGGTGTTTATTGCACGATATAGCGGGGAAAATTCTCATCCTCAGGCCACCCCTGATGCGATGCTACGCTTGGCTGCTCTGTACGAAGAGAAGGGCAGATCGGATTATGATGCGGACCTATTAGAGGAGTTAAAACCCGCCATCGTTCTGTATCGTGATATCCTGGTTAGGTACCCCGCCTACAAGGAGTTGGCCGCAGCCCTTTACTACTTGGGTCACGCTCTCACCGATTCCGGTCGGCTCGAGGAGGCACAGCAATCATGGCGGACAATGGTTTGCGCCAATCGGTATCAAGTATTAGCCGACCCCGACAATGCTGAGGGAATATTGGTGCAATCGCTCGTTCAGGATCAATCAGATGAATTTTGGAACGAGTGGTACAATAAAAACCCCTTACCTATTGACGAAGCAGGTGAGAGACCCGATCTGACGCAACTTGGTGTCGCCGAAGAAGAATTAGTGTTTAGTGACCCCTATGAGGCATGCGTAGGGGTTCCACAAGATATCGCTCCTGGGGCTATTCCAAGATATGTCGCGGAAATTTGGTGGCAATTGGGCAACCATCACTTTGATCAGCTGGACTCAAAGGGAGGGCCCTACAACCTCAACCGGGCGGTGTCTGCCTATACCCATAGCTTAGAGTATGAAAAGCCTCCTCTTTACGGGGTCGCGATGTACAAGCAGGCGTGGGCCTATTTTAAGCAGCAACGTTACGCGGCCGCAGTTGAGTACTTCGTAAAGCTCTTGCGCTATGCAGATGAGCAAGAGGCTCGCACGGGCGATCCTGGGGCAGACTTTCGAGCGGAGGCATACACCTACATTGCGGGCTCTCTGACCTATGTAGACATGGCGGGCCCTCGGGTCGAAGATCCGTTTATTCCTCGCAACGATGTTTTGGATACCGAGCTAGATCCTATCGTCGCAGAGCAAAAGATGGCTCTTGCTATCGAACGAGTGCAAGATCCTAAGCTCGTCCCTCAGGACGAGACCTGGACTGTCGGAATCTACAAGGCGCTAGCTCGCGAATTTATTGAGATCTCACAAAAGGACAACGCTATTCGTACGATGGAGTTGACGGTGAGAAAGTTTCCAATGGACGCTGATGCGCCTACGATGACCAATCGTGTCGCGGAACTCTACGATGAGCTTGCCCGAATGTCTCAGCCGGGGTCCGAGACGAGAAACGAATACTCCAAGAAGGCCCTGGACGCGCGAACTCGCCTTTCCGCATACGTCGGAACCACGCCTTGGACAAATGCGAATCGTGAACATCCCGAGGCCCTTGCTCAAGCAGAGCTCTTGGCACAAGTCGGGCTTCAAAGAGCCGCAGCAGATCATACCAACTATGCCCGTGCGTATAAAGACAGCGCTTTTGGTCTGAGCGACGCGGTTGCCCAGACTCAGACGCTGGAGAGGGCTATCGAGGAGTATCGCCTAGCTGCGCAAGGGTGGGGCGCTTACATTGAGCAGAATCCCAATGCTACGGACGCATATGACAGTCAATTTTGGTTAGCAGATTCACACTTTTGGCTCGCTGTGTTGCAAGTGCCCCTCGGGCGCATGCCCTCAGAGAAAGAGGTTGCGGCGGCTCATCGAACGGCTTCGGCTGTTCGGGACTCAAATGCGAATGATAAGTTCAAGCAGCCAGCAGCTTATTACGTAGTGACTCTCGCTGAAAAAGTCTTGGACGCGGAGGCCAGCGCTTTCGAGCAGAGTGGTGGTGCACAAGGTATCGCGCGCAAAGAAGAAGTGACCATTCTCACCTCTGAAGATGGGGCCAAGTCGGTCGCAAAAGAAAAGATGCCGACGGCCGTTCAAGCGGCTGTGTGTGCGCGAGACGAATACAACGCCTCGATTTCTCTCGATCAAGATCCAGAAAAAAACGGAATGCTCTACGCCATTCAAGGTGCTGAGTACTTTTTCGTATACGGACAGTTTGCCGAAGCGCGGCGTCGTTTGAAGCCTATCTACGCGGAGAACTGCGGTAAAAACGAATTCGGCTACCGAGCTTGGGATCGACTCATTACGATGAGCAACCTGGAGAATGATGCCGCGCAAAGCCGTCTTCTCGTCGAGAGCAAAAGTTGTGCATTCGACGAAGAAACTCGCATCGCCGAGGAGGCAATTCGTACTCCTGTAAAGGTTGGAGTTGCCTATCTTGATGCCGGACGTCTTTTCAAGAAGGCCCTTGGTATGACTGACGGACCGGAGCGAAATAAAACATGGCTCCAAGCTGCAGCTGCCTACAAAGTCGCCTTGGACGCCGCTCCTGAGAGGAATGAAGCTCCTGAAGCGGTCATGAACGGCGCCTACGCCTACAAGCAGGTGGGCGAATATGACAAGGCCATTGCCATGTACAAAATCTTCATCGAGAAGTACGGCGATGAAGGAACTCTCAAGGGTTTACAGACATCAGATCCCACCAATTACGAGGAGAGAGTTGGCTTTCTCAACGACGCATACCAGGCGTTGGCTGGAGCCTATGTGCTCTTCTTTGACTACCCGAAGGCGGCGGCCACATTTGAGCAGATCGCCAAGGTGGAGCATTTTCCCTCGGCCGACAGAAAGTTAGCCGCTCAACAGGCGCTCAAGCTCTACGTGAATTTGGACGACCGCAATGGCATGTTGGGTATGCGTAGACGTTACGCCGCACTCGGCGCTGACGCGAAGGCATTGGCTGAGGCTGACTTTCTCATTGCTACAGCGGTGGTTAAAAAGTGGGATCCCAATAGTCCGGACAAGGGCGTGAACAAGACGGCTCGCGTTGCGGCTCAAAATTCCATGATTCGCTATCATGATGCGAACCGAGGGCGAAGTGTCGCCCATCAATACGTCGTCCAAGCAGCTCATACGGTGGCCCAGGCAAAGCGTTCGGCTCGTTCGCCCTCGGTTGACGAGTGGTGGAAGAAAACGATTGTCGCCTACGACCGATATGCCGTGAGTGCGCCGAAAAATGCCGAAGGTAAAAGCCCCGCGCCGGGCAGCGCCGAGGCGAACCTAGCCGCTGAGGCCGAGTACACCCTTCTCGACAAGAAACTCAAGCGGGATTTTGACTACGAGAGTGGCAAACATCGCTACAAGGGCGTCATCTTGGACGTCGTCAAAGAGTATAAGTCTGACGCTGTTGAGGCTCAGGCGTGGTACGATCAGCTTGAAAACATTGTTACGAAGTATGTCTCACGTAAATGGGCGACCATAGCGATTGCTCGACAGGGGTCGGTTTATGACTCCCTACGTACGGGACTTTTCAACACGCGCCCTCCTGCTCTCAAGTTGTTCACGGCGAAGCAAGAGCGTGCCCTTCGAATGGCAGAGGAGAGCGACAACGATGATCTCATCGACAAGGCCGATATGGTTCGTCTCCAAGTCAGCGAAGGTTGGCGTAAAAAGCAGGAGCAAGAACTTGATAGCGCAGATCGTATTGTCGTGGACCGTTATGCGATGGCTGTAATGTTAGCTCAACGCTACAACCTATCGAACGAGGCAATTACTCGCAGTATTCGTAGGTTGGCCTTCTTAACCGATGTGACCGGCGAGGCAAAGATGTCCGAATACACGGCAAATAATAAAGACTTGGTATATCAACCCGGAATGTTTCAGCGCATGCGCCCGGGGGTCATCGAGGCACCCGAGGTCGATGCCTTGCCACCACCCAACCCACCGGGGGTTAGATAATGAGACGTCGGTCACTCGTCTCCTCACGGGGGAGCTGCTTCGCCAGCATCTACCTGGGCACTTTGCTGTTCACAGGGTGTGGCTTTTCGTTCGGCAACGCAAAAAATCCTCAGGACGAAAAGGTAAAAGAAGCTGAGTCCAGTGATAATTCGGAGGCTGCTGAGCCGAACAAAGGCACGCCTGCGGCTCCCACACAGAGTGGGACGGCAAGAGACGACGCTGCAATGAGCGAATCCTTCGATGAGTCGGGGGGACCTCAACCCGAGTCGGCTCCAGCGGCTAGCGCACCGAAGAAGGCGCCGCGTCCCGAGATGTCTGGTGCAGCCAGCGGTGCTTTCGAGAGTGGAAAAAAGGCGTTCTTAGCAGGAGACCTGCGCGGTGCTCTCACCCAATACAAAGGCGCTGTTCAAGCGGACTCGCGCGCCTACGAGGCACATTTCGCCCAAGGCGTAGTATTTGAACGACTTGGGCAAACGGGAAAGGCCGTTCAATCTTACCGGCAAGCGGTACGCGTCGTTCCTGACTATGAGGAAGCAATTGTGGCCTATGGTGTCCTTTTGGCCAAAGAGGGAGAACTGGACTCCGCTCTTGCCTTTCTACAGAAGAAATCTGCCGAAGTGGGAAGAAGTGCTCCCTTACTGGCAGCAATGGCTGAAGTTCGAAGCCTTCAAGGCGAGTCTGGCAAGGCTCAAACGCTGGCTCAAGAGTCCCTCAAAGTAGATCCTAGTTATAAACCCGCGATGGTCGTCTTGGCGCGCGATCTCTATCGGGCTCGCAGGGTCGACTTAGCCCTTTACGCTCTTAGGGGCATCCTCGACGGATACGGCGAAGGGAACCCGCCTCGGGACAAGAACAATGCAGAGGCCCATATGCTTCGCGGGCTCATCTTTTCCGAAAGAGGTCTGCGTGGCCCCGCAATGAAGGAGATGAAAAGTGCTTTGGCGTTGCGTTCCGATTTAGTGGACGCCCATCTCGTCGTTGCCAATTATATGATGGAAGCAGGAAATGCCCAAGGCGCCCAAAGTCATTTGGAGATGGCTATCCGTTATGACAATGGGAATGTTTCTGCTCACTTGCAGTTGGGCGACGCTTACCGATTACTCAACCGTGCCGACGACGCCCGCCGAGAACTTGAGTGGGTATTGGCCGCTGAGCCCAATCAGGCCGCCGCTCACTACAATCTAGGGCTACTCTTTTTACTGGGTGCTCGGTTGAAGGGAGTAAGCGAGGGACAGGGAATCGACAAGGCAATTGAGCATCTCGAAGCCTACAAGGCGCGTGCCGAACGCGGCGGCCCCGATGACGTGGACGATTTGTTGACCCGTGCAAAAACAAAGAAGGCCTTACTAAAAATAAAGCTTGAGCAATCTCAGTCCGGGGGAGCGGGGTGATGATGAAAATGAAATCAAGAATCACGGTAGGAGCCATTCTATGGACCGCTCTACTCCTCTCTACCCAGGTGATGGCACAGGGACGAGTGGTGACAATTAGTGAGGTTACCATTGTTGGTCGCGTGCAAAAACCAATTGCGGCGGTTGATGTGAGTCGCATACAACCTCAATTGACTTTGGCTGAGTTGAAACAGTCGTTTACTGATCGTATCGAGCGCGCACTCTACCGAGCACCATTCTGAGATCATGCTGACTTTAGTTATTCTCTTAGGCTCACTGGCTATTTCTGGGTGGTGCTCCTTCAAGGCTGTTCAGGCGCGCACTGAGACCGCCGAAGAACTAAGAGTTCTACTTGAGGGGGTCGAAGTTCACACGCGCTCGGAAGATGACAGTGCGGAGTCGCACAAGAGTTCATCTCCTTCGACCAGTGGCGATGTCTCGCAACTAGTCCGCGACGCCTTTCAGGAGAACGAGCGGCAGATTTCCGTTCTAGCACTGAGTGAGTTGATCTCTCAGGCGGACTTCCTGCGAAGTAACAACCGAGAGCTCGCGCGAGGTTTACCTCGTATTTCGTTCCTCGGGGCAGTCGGCGCTTGCATCGGTATTTTAGCCCTCGGGGGATTGTCAGAGAATTCCCTTATGCTCGGCGGAATTTCCGCCGTCTGTGGTGCTTTGAGCGGTGTTTTGGCCGGCTCAGTAATGAAGAACTCTCTTTCGATGGCTCAACAATTTAGCGATGTAGCGAGCTCAATATCTCACAAGATTCAAGCCCAGTGGGAGGCGGCGTGAAATTGCAACGACACCACGCTTCACTGGGCTTCGCGCGAACTTCTGCTCTCGCTAATCGGTACCTTGCCGTGGAGCCACGCCTTATCTTCTCTTTTTCACGGCAATTGAAAGAATTTCCATTGAAGGTGGACCAATGAACCGCATCTGGATAGTGTTCAGAGACGAATGGTTGGGGACGTTGTTCCCAAGGAGACTTCATGACGCAGCCTAATCAGCAAGGATCCCAGCGCCCGGGACAAATGACCGCCGTAATGCGAGCCGTAGTGGCTAGCGGTCCGAAGGTTCTTCGCATCGGCTTAGTGTCCGGTGGGCGCGTAATGGAGGAGCGAATCATTCGTGATCGGACCGATGTGACTGTCGGTCCGAGCGAGAGAAGTATGTTTGTTCTTTCGAGCGACCACATTCGTTCGAGCCATAAATTATTCGAACTTGCAGGCGATGGTTATGTACTCAATTTCCTAGAAGGAATGTCGGGCCGAGTGGCCTTGCCGACGGGGGTTTCCGATCTTGAGGTCCTCAAGGGGCAGTCTCGTCGGGGGCCTGGAGGGGCATACCAAGTTCGCTTAACGGAAGACTCGCGGGGCAAAGTTCTCGTTGGAGACACCACTTTTCTTTTTCAGTTTGTTGCTCCGCCACCAATTCAGCCCCGCCCTCAATTGCCAGTGGCAGTCACGCGCGGTGCAGGAGGAATCGATTGGCGCACGACAATCATTGCCGCCTTTGCCTTCTTCGCACATTTCATGGCAATCGGAGCGATGTATTCAGACTGGCTCGACCCGGTCATCGATGAGCAAGTGAGCTTAGCCGGGCTCATAGAAACCATCCGGCAGTTGCCTCCGCCGCCCCCTCCCGAGGAAAAACCTCCCGAGGAAGACGATAGCAAGGCAGAGGATAGCCCAGAGGCTGAGGCAAAGCCGCAGCCGAAGGCCGCAAAGTCAGCGCAGAAAATGCCCGATCAACCAGGTCAAAAACTCAATACCGCTCAGGCGGCAGCATTGAGCAGTGAGCTCGAGCAACTCTCGATGATGACTCTTGGTGCTCTGGGGTCAGACGGGCCAGCTACACTGGGCGTACTTCAAAATAGCGAGGTGGCCATTGGTTCTCTAGACAACGCGGCGCAATCTGCCAGCGGAGTCGGTGTTGGCGGCGATCTCAAGCTGGGGGGACGTGGTGGGCCCATGACCCCAGGGCGCAGCGCAGGTCTTGGTAGCATCGGAAGTACCTCAAAGGGCAGTTCCGGCTCGGGAACAACGGCAAAGGTTGCGGGACCTCGTGGTTCAGCGTCCGTCTCTTCGTCGCTCGCTGCGGGCTCCGTCTCGGGTGCTGCCGGGGTCGTGGCACGAATGCGAGCTGGTTTTCGACGCTGTTATCAGCGTGGGCTCGATCAAAACCCTGATATTTCAGGCTCTATTCGCTTGACCATCCAGGTGGGGCCAGGTGGCGGCGTTTCCAGTGTAAGCGGAGGCTCAACAGGCAGCATTCCTTCGTCTGTCGTCAGCTGTGTTAAGGCCCGTGCCCGTGCGGCCCGTTTCAATCCTCCTGATGGCGGCAGTGCCGTAATTAACGTGCCCATTAGTTTCGTTAAACAATGAGCTTTCGAGAATATTCATGATTATCGGAACGAAAAATAGTGCGATTGCGGGTGGGAGCTTCTCTTATCTGCGCAATTTGACTGTTGACTCGCAAAGACCTACCGTTTGTGGAGCCGGCAGTGCTTATTCTTTAATTGAGGTGACAACGTGATTCGTAGAAGTATTCAGATTAGTGGAATCTCTCTTTTGGGCCTCATCCTCAGCTTGGGCTTGGTGAGCGCTCAGCCTGCGCCAGCCGCTAATTCAGAGGGCAGCGATACTTCAACAGAGGTGTCTCCCTCTGAAGCCGAGCAGAACCAGGGGGCGAGCGCTCCCTTAAAAAGCTTGGCCCAATTGGTGGAAGAGGCCCGCACTGCGCGCGATCGAATGGCAGCCTCAGCAGACAACATTGCAAGAATGTTGCGCAAAGCACGAGAAGAGAAAGACGTCGTGAAAGTTCTCTGCTTGGACGATAAGTTGAGCCAAATGAATGTCGCATCGCGCTCTGCGGCTGACCGTTTTGCCGGCCTTGAAGACGCTGTGAAATTGGGAAACTCCGAGCGAGCTCGACACGAGGAAGCAGTTCTCTCCGCCTTGGTGTCCCGTACTAATGAGCTGTCAACCGAGGCTAATCAATGTATTGGCGAAGAAAAGGGTGTGGTGGGCGGCTCAACGCTCAATGTTACCATCGACCCCGCCATTCCCGCGACGGACACGGCGACACCTGTTACTCCCACCTCGATAAGTAGTCCCCCCGTTGCGGCGAGTCCTACCATTTGAGCATCTAGCCATTCATTGATCTGACTAAGGCCCTCCGTGAATCTTCCATCAGTTTCTTGACCCGATGACGAAATTTCGAGTCCATCTAATTTCTACCCTAGCGCTCCTCAGCTGCCCTTCATTGGTGCAAGCTCAAGAGTCAGGTCTATCCACGTCGACGGTGCAAAGCACACCTTGGACTAAGAGTCGCGCTGTTGGGGAGGGCGCAGGAATCAAAACCGGAAGTGTCGAATGGCATCCCGGTATCTCCGGCGAGTTCGGCTTTGACTCGAACTATTATCAGCGAGCAAGCAGTGCGATTGAAGAGACCAACTTTGGTCCGGTTGTTCCGACATTACGTTTCAGAGTTACCCCGCAGCTTTCACTTCGCACGTTAGATCGCTCACAAGAAGACGGAAAAGCGAGTTCCAACGCTCTACCACCTGCATTCATGTTCGATGTCTCGTCGGCCGTATCATACAATGAGTTCATCTCGTTGGACGGTGACTACTCGGGAGAGATGAGTGCCCTACGCAATATTCAAGGAGGTGCAAACGCCGGAATTGCGATATTGAGCCGCCGCGTGTGGTCCGGCAATGTCCAGGGTGGTTACCTCTATACCGCTGAGCCCTCCAATCAGGGTGGGTTAGGCGGAATGTTCGACAGGCATACGATAGATGCCGGCGCAGACATCGTCTGGGCACCAGGTGGCGGAAGCTTTCGTTGGTCTCTCTTGGACTACGGGGCACGTTTTACCCTATTCGATGAGGGCGCCTTCGGTTCGCTCAACAATGTAAATCATAGCTTTCGAAGTCATGGCATGTGGAAATTCCTGCCCAAGACATCGGTTCTCTACGACGGCAAGGTGCAAATAATACGCTACCCTCGTGAGGGGCTCAATGATGGCGAGATTCTGTCCGGTGAGCTTGGTCTGAACGGTCTACTCACAAAGAAGTTGGCGCTCCTCGTAAAAGGTGGTTGGGCGGCAAGTTTTTACAAGAACGACAATGGCGTGGCTCGCAACTTCAATGATTTCATTGGTAAGGCTGAGGCAAAGTGGTTCTTCTCCCCCGAGGGTCGCCTCAAAGAGGGCGATGTGGATGTTGGTGCCTCAGCTCTCGCGCTGGGTGTGCTCAGAGACTTCAACGATAGCTACCTAGGTGATTTCTATCGGAGAAATCGCGGTTACATTCAGGGGAGTTATCTGCTTGCCGGTAATATTGTGACCACCCTCGAAGGCGGGGTTTCATTGCTCTCCTATCCAGACTCATTCTCAACCTCTGGTATCCAGCAGGGGTTCAATGAGACTCGTATTGACGTGCAAGCCTTTGGGGAATACCGCCCCACTCCCACGGTCGGAATCAACTTGCAGCTTCGCTATGATCAAAACGCCTCAACCGTCTTGAACTTTCAGCAATTTCAAGACGATCTTTCGTTCAATCGATTTCGGGCGATGCTCGGAGCACGCTGGTTCCTCTAGACTTCTCATCGTTGCCTCACTCGAGGCTATGGGCTTTCGCTAGGTGATGGGGCCTGGGCATTAGTTCTTCGCGTAGAAGTTCTCATTCTTCGTCATAGAACCCTTTCGCGATCTTGCTCCACCGGGGGCCATAGAGAGTAGAGCGAGGGCGCCACATGGCTGAATCGGGAAGAACTCTTCTCAAAAGTGCTTACATGTTTATTACCCGCCGCTCATTGATTACTTATGTTTCCGCAAGCGTCGGCGGAATACTCTTTTCGTCACTTGCTGGCTGCGGTCCGTCTTCGCAGGGGCGCCCGCCGCGCTTGAAGGCGGCGACAGAAAACACCACTTTGGGTCCTGGTGACGTGTTTCGAATGGAGATTGTCGGAGAGAAAGATCTACCCACTGAGTTTCAGGTGGCCAACGACGGGAGTGTAACTTTTCCCTATATTCAGTCGATGTTGGTTGAAGGCTTGGAGCCACAAGAGGTTTCCGCGAAAGTGCGCGAGGCTCTAATTGCCAAGAAGATACTGACGGATCCGAGTGTTATTGTCGGGGTGATTGAGTATCGCAGTAAGACGATCACTCTTTTAGGCCAAGTGCAAAAACCTGGAAGTTTTCCACTCTCTCCAGGCATGACTTTATTGCAGGCCATATCAATGGCGGGAGGTTTTACGAGTATCGCGCAGAAGTCGCGAGTTAACTTGGCGCGGCTCAATGAGGGAAAAGCGGAGACGGTAGTTGTCGACGTCGAAAGAATTTACGATGGAAAGTCCGAGGATATTTTCCTTCAATCAGGTGACCGCATCTACGTGCATGAGCGTGTATTCTAGCGCTGTGCCCTTAGAAGTGTGCCTCTACATCAACTCCTAAACGAAATAGAGGACTGCCGGGAGCTCTAACGAATCGCGACTGGGTGGAGGCGCGTTTGCTCAGGGGAATACCCGTTCCGGCAAAGAGTGACACAGGGATCCACGAATTTTCGTAACGCAGGGTCCCTACAAATTCTGCTGGGAAAATTTGACCACCCCGTAAATGATCATCGCTAGATTGCGAACTCAATAGTGGTTGCAAATGAAGCTCGGGACCGATGAGTATTTTAGTGGAGAGTCGCGCCATGATTCCAGCCGCAAATAGTAGCTGTGGTCCCCAAACCGTGGCAGAAAATTTACTAGTTGAGCGTAAGAGTAAGCCTGCTTGAGCGCTCCATTCGAGCCAGTTGTGTTGCCCTACAAAACTAGAACCGAGCTCTGCTAGGAATGTGTCTCCTCCGGAGAAGGTCCCCGGGCTTCCCAGGGGCAAGTTGAGGCTAAAATAGGGGCGATATCGAAAGTAGTTTTTGTGTGATCCTCCCCAGCCCAACTCGACTCGTGGTGGGCCCATGGCAAAAGAGGGTAGGGGGGCGTCGCCCCCTTCAATAGCGCTCGGCCCTTGACCCCATTGGTAGATATGCGAGCTGAAGCCCGCACCAATATCCCAGCCTTTTCCAAGGAGGACCACGTCGGCGAATTCAGCAATAAATGCTCCCTCGACCACCGATGTTCTATTTCCTTCGGGGGAGGGGCCGGGGCTTTGCACGCTCAGAGGTCGAGCTAAATACGAGGTGCGTAAGGTAAAATGTGCGGTTTCTTCAAGTTGAGACGCAGACCGGATCCCTGAATTTTTTCCACCGCGTAGAGGAAGAGGAAGTGTATTGATAGACAATTCGCTTGCCGCGCTTGTCCCGGTCGTGAGAACTAAAATAAAGAAAAGAGGTAGTTGCGCCAATTGCACTGAGCCGGGCTAGCAAGAGATTGAACCCAGGGCTAGTTCCCGCTCAATCGTGCTATGGGCAAATCATGCTCACCCCCGAGACGCCACTTATATTGGGATCCCGCTCTCCCCGCAGAAGTGAACTTCTTTGCAAAATTTTGGTGCCCTATGAGGTTTTTGCCGTTGACGTGAATGAAGCTGTGCAGGGCGATGAATTGCCTGAGGAATATGTTAGACGGGTAGCCCAATTGAAACTGACCATGGTCTGTCAGGCGTTGAGCGCACAAGGGCGAATATTTCCGGGTGTGTTGGTGGCCGATACGAGCGTGACGTGTGGGGGACGAATTCTCGGAAAGCCTAAGGACTCCGCCGAAGCGGTGTCGATGCTTTCTATGCTCTGTGGAAGAACACATGAGGTACATACCTCCTATGGGCTCTATGGCTCAAAAACCCAGAAATCTATCTTTCGTACAGTGACGACATCTGTCACTTTACGCTCGGCTACCCACAACGAATTGACACGGTATGCCGCCACTGGAGAAGGTCTCGATAAGGCGGGCGCCTACGCCATTCAAGGGTGCGGAGCTTTCTTGGTCGAAAGAATTGAAGGTTCTTATTCGAATGTAGTGGGTCTGCCCTTGTGTGAGCTAGTGCTCGACCTTCGGTCTCTTGGGCTTCTGACAGCGTACCCATGATTTCACGTTACCGTGACTTTTATGGCAGGGTTCGTCGAGGAAGTTCGGCGACAATCTCTCCAGTGCGTCATTTCTTAGGGGCCCCAGGACGAGAGGTTCCGCTCCTATTTCTCGTAGCCCTTTCGGTTCGTCTCCCTATGTGTTTCTGGGCTTGGGATCGGGTGAAGCCTACCGCAGACGGAGAATACTATCATGTAGTGGCCGAGCGAATTGCTCAGGGGCTCGGCTACACTTGGGCTTGGCCCGATGGCGCGGTCACCTACGCGGCCCACTATCCAGTGGGCTATCCCGCGTTGATGTCTGTTCTGTATCGCTTTTTTGGGCCCATCCCCGGACTGGCAATGGTCATGAATGCCTTGGTTGGTTCTCTAGCCATTGCCCTACTTTACGAGCTTAATTTGGACCTAGTGCGCCGCTCACCCCTGAGAGCGTATGCGCGCTGGTCGGCTCTTATTGTGTCTGGCCTCCTTATATTTTCGCCTACACTCGTGGGGTATACCCCCGCTTTGATGACCGAAAGCGTGGTGGGAGCGCTGTTAAGCATCGCCGCTTGGCTTTCGTTTAAGTTCAATAGTAGGGCAAAGGGGAGACCAAGGAGTAGAGCACTACTTTTTTCGCTTCTCATTGTATGCGTCGGTGGCGCTACTTTCTTGCGTCCGCAGTCGATTTTGCTCGCTCCGATTCTTGGTTATTTGTGCACCGAAGGAACTTGGAAACGGCGAATGATTCTTGCGGGAGCGCTCAGCGTGGGTAGCCTCATGATAGTTGCACCGTGGGTGCAACGAAATTGTGAGAAGATGGACCGTTGCGTATTTGTTAGCGCTAACGGAGGCTGGAACTTGCTGATCGGAACTTTTCCGGAAGGCAACGGCGCGTGGGTAGGGCTCACTGGCTCTCGAGTTCCGGTGGAATGTCGCGAAGTTTTTAAAGAAGCGGAAAAGGACGTTTGTTTTCGACGTGCGGCGCTTCGTCGTATTCGCTCCAACTGGGGGGGATGGTTGGGGCTCATTTCTGCAAAATGGCGGGCGACTTTTGATTATACGGCCGCCGCAGCCGAGCATCTCTTTGCTTCGGGGGCCATCTCCGAGAGCGGGCGCGATATTGTTCGCATCCTAGAGATACCTTTTCAACGCTTGCTGGGGATTTTGGCCCTTGCCGGAGCATATTCTCTTGGCATCGGGAGGGAGTCTGGGGCGATAAAAAAAGTGCGCTTCATCCTCGCATTGATTGGTCTCTTTGGGTTTCTGGGAGGAGGGGCAATCTATGGCTGGATAGCGCTTGTCCTTTTATCTCTTGGAGAGCCCAGAAAACTCGAGCAGGTCGGGGTGGGGTATGGGGTGAGCACTGTGGCTGCAACTGCTCTTATTTATGCGATATTTTTTGGCGCCGGCAGATATTTTTTGCCATTGCTCTACGCGTGTGCCCCCCTCGCTTCTCTGGGAATTGCGTGGTTTTTGTGCAGATTATTCATAAGTACAAAGAAAATCGCTCAGAAAGCATGAGGATTTTGACACAAGGCGCGAGGCTGGGTGATAATAGAAGCCATGGCTCTCATTGATGTCCCCGAAGCTGCCCGTCGTCTCGCTCGAGCAATCGCAAGCGATCTTTCTCTCTACAACGAAGAGAAAATCACAACTGGTATCGAGAACGATTCGCTCTTTGAAGAGATTGATGAAGAAATCGAAGAAGGCAGAGCTCTCTTTAAGAGCCGAGTTTCTCCTGATCTTTATCATCACAACTTTTACGAGCGCGCGTTGGTCGATATTTTGGTGCGCGCCAAAGGGCATATCAAGAGCGAAATTTGGTGATCTCACTAGAGGTCTTTCGGAAAACTATTCCGATCGATCAAACGCCCGAGCGAGTTGACCGAATTGTAGTTCGATCGATGTCCGGGGTAACTCGCGCTGAGGTTCAGAGATGGATTTCTGCCGGACGTGTGTTGCTCGACGGAAAGCCTTGTCGTTCCAAAGACAAGGCTCGGCCGGGAGTTTTGTTAGAAGTACACCCCGATCTTCCTCCCGCTTCCAGCGCGGAGCCAGATCCATCTGTGGTGCTTGACGTATTGTTCGAGGACGAGCATCTCCTTGTATTGAACAAAGCTTCCGGGTTGGTGGTGCATCCTGGCAGAGGTCATAGAACAGGCACAATGGTGAACGGTCTCCTTGCAAGGCCAGGTTTCGAGCGCCCGCCATCAGATCCTCAAGATCCCGAAGGATATTTACGCCCCGGCATCGTGCACCGTATCGACAAAGATACCTCTGGAGTTTTGGTGGTGGCCAAAGATCCCCCCACGCGAGAGGGGCTGAAGGCTCAGCTGGCAGAGCATTCGATGGAGAGGGTCTATCGTGCCATCACGGTGGGAGTGCCCTCGCTCAAAATGGTCTCCACATTACACGGTCGAGACCCTCACAACCGTCTTCGCTTCTCTTGCAAAGTCTCTACGGGCAAGCGAGCCGTGACTCGTATCGAAGTGAAAGAGCTTCTCGCCCAAGGGCAAGCTGCCTATGTCGAGTGCCGTTTGGAAACAGGTCGGACTCACCAAATTCGCGTTCACCTCAGCCAAGAAGCAGGGACTCCCTTGTTGGCTGATGAACTCTATGGGGGAAACCGTGCAACCGAAGCCGTGCGAGCCGTTGGTCTTCAGCTAGGGCGCCAAGCACTGCACGCAGCCATTCTCGGATTTGTGCACCCAATAACCGGCGATGCCCTTCAATTTGAGGCACCTCTCCCCGAGGACTTCGCCGGCGCCCTTCAATCCTTGCGCGCACCCCGAGAATGAGAAAAAAGTCCGGGAAATCGGAGTTTAAGGAGCGAGAGCGAGACAAATCCAACGATGACGGCCCACCATAGAGTGGCAAAACGAATCATGAGCATGCTTGCGGTTGCGGCACCCACGCCAATACCTCCCAGTTCTACCAATTGAGATTGAATCATTGTTTCCGCTATTCCGAGACCTCCAGGAACCGGAATCAATGCTCCGGCTAGAGTGGCCGTTGCATAAAAGAAGAGTGCTAGGGCCAAAGGAATTACCTCTTCGAAACCGCCAAGAAGAACATGAAGGGCCAAGCCTTCGCCACCCCAGCCAATGAGCGAAAGTAGAGTGGGGATCAGCAGAGCACGTGGGCTAGCGAGTATCCTCAAACTTGAAAAGGCGGTTCGCAGCTGAGGTACCGCTGCGCTGACTCTACCTTTGCCTTTTGAGAGATAATTGAAGGCAAACTCTGCAGGGGGGGACCACATGATCAACACCATGCCGCACGTC
This sequence comes from uncultured Polyangiaceae bacterium, assembly GCA_964459035.1. GTDB lineage: Bacteria > Myxococcota_A > Polyangia > Polyangiales > Polyangiaceae > NIC37A-2. The sequence continues at coordinate 71,845 of CAYWLO010000007.1, forward strand.
ACCGCCAATGCGCCGGCGGCCGCCCAAAGGAGTCCACCAGAAAACCCTAGACTTCCAATTACAATGAGTAGGACCACGGCAATCACGTCCGTCAGTCGTTCTGCAACCACGATGGGTGCGGTCTTCTCGAGCTTGATGTCGTGAATCTCCTCAAGGACAGCACTCTTAAAAACTTCGCCCACTTTACCCGGTGTAATGGTGAGGACAAAACCCGACAGAAAAATAAGAAAACTATCGAGTTTGGGGATGCCCTTGATCCCCAATTGAGCGAGGTAAAACTCCCATTTGAAGAAGCGCAGAATGTAGTTGAATGAAGAAAGTCCGAGGGCTACTAAAAATGCGGACCAGGTAAAATTCTCTAAGGCCGAACTGAGGGTCCTATAGCCCGTGAACGCTACAAACCCGCCGTAGACGACTACGGCCAATAAAAGGGCGACAAGAATGCGTCGGATTGATTGATTCACAAAGAGGCTCTCAAGGTGAACACGCGCTCCCACGAATGGTGCGTGCCGACAAGCGTTTTTTCAGGGCGCAGTTTTCTGCTAGGGCACAGTAAGGTAATCAATGAGCGATGATGTACAGCGACTAAGAATGTTGGGGGAGGCCTGCTCTCGATTGAGTCAAGAAATAGCGCGCGTAGTGGTAGGGCAGGACAAGGTTGTCGATGAGTTGCTCATTGCGGTGTTATCAGGAGGGCACGCCCTCCTTGTTGGGGTGCCGGGCTTGGCCAAGACTCTGCTTGTCTCCAGTCTCGCCAGCTGTTTAGATCTTTCATTTGGTCGGGTCCAATTCACACCCGATCTACTGCCCGCGGACATCACGGGTACAGATGTTTTGCGTGAGGTGGAGCGTGACGGGCGCTTGCAGCACGAGACACAATTTTTACCGGGCCCCATCTTTGCCAACGTAGTTTTAGCCGACGAGATCAATCGTACCCCGCCTAAGACCCAGGCTGCGCTTCTTCAAGCGATGCAGGAGCGTCAGGTGACCGCGTCCGGTACCACTCATTCATTGCCTACCCCTTTTCAAGTGTTTGCCACGAGAAACCCGATTGAACAGGAGGGCACGTACCCGCTCCCCGAGGCACAACTTGACCGGTTCTTATTAGAAATTCAGGTAGAATATCCTTCCCGAGCCGACGAAATAGAAATCGCTCGTCGAACGACATCAGGAGTGAAAGTCCAACTGGAGCCAGTGATCACTCAGGCCGAACTTTTAGATTTTGGAGCACTGGTTCCGCGAATTCCTGTCTCCGAAGAAGCCATTGAACTAGCCGTTTCGCTCTGTCGGGGCAGTCGCCCCGAATCCAAAGAAGGCCTTGATATTGTTCGAGAATATGTGCGTTTTGGTGCCGGCCCCCGAGGCAGTCAGGCATTAGTGCTGGCAGCCAAGGCACGGGCGGCTCTCCGAGGGCATCCCGTGGCCGACTTGGGTGATATTCGCGCGGTAGCGAAGGCGGCCATGAGGCATCGTTTGGTGTTGAGCTATCGGGCCGAGGCTGATGGAATCTCCGCAGATGCGGTCGTTGCCGCGCTTTTGGAGTAGAATGGGCCGCAATTCGTACCCTAAGCACTTTCACATTCTCTTGCCCCTCTCTCGGGCCTCTGCCAAGGTGCGCGGGCTCCAAGGGCTTTCATTGGGACCTTTGATAGAAAATTATTGGAATGAACTCCGTTTTTCGTGCGTTCTTTCAATTCAACGACTTATGCGCGCTCTGCTATTACTCTCAGTTCTCCTTCTTTCCCCCCTCACGGCGGCATGCAATCAACAGCTGATTCCGAACACTGACGTGGTGGACGTCCCAGAGAATCGCAAAGTAATTGAATTCTGTGAGGTGTATCGCCATGCGGTGGAGCGTAGAGAGGTGGGCAAATTATTTAGCCTAGCGCACCCCAAGTACTACGAAAATGGCGGCAATATAGACGCTTCTGATGATATTGACTATGCGGGGTTGAAAGAGTTTCTCAGAGAGCGCTTCAGTGCGGCAAAGGGAATTCGCTACGAAATTCGCTATCGTCGTATTCAGAGGGGATCTAAGAACGTTATATTGGTCGACTACACTTATAGTGCGAGCTACCAACTTCCTTCAGAAAACGGAGAGGACGATTGGCATCGTAAGGTCGAGGACAATCGACTGGAGTTAGTTCCACATAAGGACTCCTTCTTGATCTTATCCGGAATGTAGGGGGCGCGCTTTGTTCAATGGGCAAGGCCCTACTCGCGCAGAAGTAGGCAGTCCGAGCCGCTAATACTCTTTGTGGTGTTTTCCCCAGTCCTCATGAGCCACACGGGTCTCCCGTGTCGAGGCGATTTGAGATACATCACAGCCACGCGAGCGGGAGTGGCACCTTCGGAGGCTACAAGTGTTCTGAACGCGGCCTCTAACGGGCAATTAGGCGCCGGGAGGGCCACGCCTTTGGACTCGATATCATTCTCTTTGGTCTGCACGTCGTCCCCTAGGTAGGAGATCGAAAAATGGCGCGGGCCCAGGTGAGCGCCAGGCTGGTTGCGGCCTAGGCTTTTTCCAAATTGAAAGGTGAGGGCGCTCGATGGCTTTCCTTTTGAGATGAGTACTTCGATACCCGCAAGCATGGCATCGCGGTCCCAAATGCGTGCACGTTCCTGAGCATCCAAAAATGAAGCCATGATATCAAGTGGTCGAACGGGCGTGATAGCAAGGGCAATGGGTTCGGCGACTTTTGTAACATCCTCGATTTTTTGTTCGGCACTGGGGGCAGTATCCTGGGGGGCGGCCTCGCCCATGAAGAGAGCACCGGCAGCCAGAGTGACGATGAGAGCAGCCCCACCAAAGACCCAGGTTGTCCAAGGGAGTTCGCCTGTCGATTCGGCGGGAATACTTGGGAGAGGATCATTGGGACGCACATGTACGACAGGGGGGCGACTCGGAGCATTCATGATATCCAAGAATATCGCCTACTTTGGCAGGCCATGGCAAGGCATTAACCTCCAACGAGTACAATGTGAATGATGCGAGACTGAGCTTCTTGGTGAGAAATATATATTCGCCAAATTCCTCGTAAGGTGCGCCCCCCCTGCACCGAAACTTTGACAACATCTTGAAAAACGTCTTTGTCATGGGAAAGTGTTTCTAAGATTTTTACCGAATACACTCCATTTGCCGGAGCTGAAGACACTAGCCCGGGGGAGTGGGGTGTAGAGCTAGCCAGACTATCACCTGCAATGAGCCCTTTTAGCGCAGTTTGTGCCGAAAGTTTGGAGCGCTTGTGGTGATGAAGAAATGTTGTCGTTGGCGAAATAAGAGCATCAATAGCTGATTCAGATCTTATTCGCAGGGCAAAAAATAGATCATGGACAAGCTGTTCGGAAATACGAACGGGAGGTCGTTCAATGAGGTCTGTTCTGGGCAGCGCCTGCACGGCACCAGTGCTGTTCACCTGTGCTGGGGAGGTGAGACTCGTGGTAAATCGAGGGCCTGACGGACTGCAACCGACACCGACAATGAGCGCGAAGAGCAGAGGGTGTATTGTGACGAGGGAGATACGCTGCAGGCGACGCAAGTTGTTGCTGAATTTATTTTCGGTACAGGTGGAAATTGGCAGGGGGCGCTTGCTTGCACTCTTCTTCTTAGTGGGTTTCATCACAGACTAAGATCCAACTGAAGGCCCCGGATACATCAGGCGGGAGAGTTTAAAAATCGAAAAGATGGAGCATTCAATTGCGGAACGTCGTTCCGCTCACCATGAAAGCTTGCAATTTCATGAGATCCTCTGCGACAATACGCCCGTGATACAGGGAAGTAAAAGGCAGATGCTCGAGGGGATGACGGGGAGCCATCGGGCGCGATGGAGCTTCAAATGGGCAGTGGGTTTTGCGAGCCTGCTAGCGTCTCTAGGTTGTTCGGCGGTGTACCCTGAGATGAAGACTCGGGTTCGTGCTCCTCAACCCGGTGCCGGTCTTGATCCTGCTCCAAGTGATGATCTTTATTACATCTATTTCGATAGCGCTTGGATCCCACCCAAGAATCAGGGAGGCCAGGTCTGGCAAGGAGGCGCTCCCGATCCGTATGCAAAATTGATAGTCAATGAGGGAGACCTCATCGTGACTCCAGTGCAACCCAATACGCGAAAACCCACCTGGCCTAAACAGGAGCGAATGAACTATCGGGTACGCCCTGGCGCGACTATCTACGTCGAGGTGTGGGATTCCAACCCTGTCACCAATCAGCCAATCTGTCGCGCACGGGTGCTTGACCTGAAGCGAATTCGTGAGGGCGGCAACGACGAAATTTGGTGTGAAAGTCGCGCGCGAGTCACTCTGCACGTAGAACCGCCGCACGCACTGATAGGAATTGGCCTTTACTACGAAACACGAGGTTCTGCAGGGGTTCGGGTGACGCGGGTGGTGAAAGATTCGCCGGCAGCTCGAGCTGGTTTGACCGAGGGTGATCGAATTTTAGCTATTCAGGGTAAGAAAGTAAGCCAAATGGACGCTTTGGAGGTTCGCAGTGCCATCAATCTCAACGCTCGCTCGGGCCTTCAATTGGACGTCTGGTTTGCCGATGGAAAGCGACATCTCGTCACTTTAGTCGAGGGTTCACTCTTTCCCTTACCTGACGATGATCTAAAACTCATCCAATGAATCAAGAGATCGAGCCCTTCATTGCCCAGCCTGTCTGGCAAACTTTGCGAGTCTTTGGCCCTGACGCCGCAACCTGGCTCAATGGTATTGTCACTTGTGATGTCTTGAGCGTGCAAGAAGGGCAGGGTGTTTGGGGGTCACTTTTGACGAAACAAGGTAAGATTACCGCTGATCTACAGATTGTAGGTCACTCGAAAGAGTTGTTCGTGGGGTTGTCGGGCGGAGATGCCGCTGAGACCCTTGAGATTCTCGACGGCTACTTGGTGATGGAAGACGCCGAGATCGAACATTCTTCGCGCTCGTGGGTGGTCTCTTCTAATCAAGAGCTACCGGACGAATGGTCAAAAAGTGAAGTAGCGCATGGAGTGCTTCCTTGGGGAAATTGCTCTGTTCACGCCTGGGCGCTAAACGAAAAGCTGGGTACGGAAGTTCTATCAGAAAAGCTACGCCCCCCCCTCCTGACTCCCCTGCAATGGTCTGCGTGGTGTACGCGGCAAGGAATTCCTCTCTTTGGCGTGGACTACAAAAGTTCCGACAATTTGCACGCAGCCTCCCTCGAGCGACGCACTGTCGATTGGTCCAAGGGCTGCTATCTAGGGCAAGAGGTCGTTTGTATGCAGGATATGCGCGGAAAAGTACGCAGGCGACTCATGCTTTTAGCATTTGAAGAAGGTGCAAACGTTACCCCTCTTGCCGAGGTCGTTAACAACAAACAGGAGGTCGTGGGGGAGGTGCGCAGTGTCGCGGGCGAGATAGCCCTGGTCAGCCTGCGTTCCCCTGAGTTCGCCCCAGGCACTAAGCTAAGGGTGGGGTCTACTCCTGGTGTTGTTCAAGCATTGGTCTGACATTGACTCTAACTAGGAAATTTCCATGAAAAAAGCACCTGCACCTCTTACCGTCGGACAGGATGCCCTGAGTCTGGTGGGTCGCACTCCTTTGGTGCGCTTAGCACGCCTGAGCCCCCCTGACGGGGCAATGATATGGGCGAAGTGTGAGTTCATGAACCCTGGAGGTAGTGTGAAAGATCGCCCGGCTCTGGCGATGATTCTCAAGGCCGAAGGGGAGGGGAAACTTCCGCCCAACAGCACAATTGTCGAGGCAACGAGCGGAAATACCGGGATCAGCCTGGCGATGGTAGCGGCTGTTCGTGGCCATCGTTGCGTACTCGTCATGCCTGAGGACATGAGCATGGAGCGCCGCTACATTTTGCAGGCATATGGGGCAGAAATAGAATTGACGCCCGCTCCGCGCGGCATGGCGGGCGCAGTAGAGCGAGCTCGGGAGATTGCTGCCGAAAGAAAAGGCGCTTTTCAGCCAAGTCAGTTTGAAAATCCGGCCAATCCCTCAGCTCATGAAGAAGGCACTGCCAAAGAAATTTGGGAGCAACTGGAGGGCGAAGTGGATGCCTTTGTCGCTGGAGTCGGCACGGGGGGCACTATTACGGGTTCAGCTCGCTTCTTTGGGGCCCAGGCCTCAAAATCCGTCAAGATCGTAGGAGTAGAACCTGCGGGGAGCCCCATACTCAGTGGTGGTAAACCCGGCTCACACGGTATTCAGGGTTTGGGGGCAGGCTTTATTCCTGCAGTTTTGGAGCAAAAGCTACTCGATCAAGTCTTAGCCATTTCTGACGTGGCGGCCGAGCGCAGCGTTCGAAAAATAGCTCAGACAGAGGGGCTTCTTGTAGGGCCATCCTCCGGGGCAAATTTTGCTGGAGCCTTCGAGATAGCTTCTTCTTTAAAAGGGGGAAATGTGGTGACTATCTTTTGCGATTCGGGCGAACGGTATTTGTTTTAAGCAGGTGCTTTTCAATACCCTGCAGCACTTTGTTCCCGACTCCGTGCTAGGCGGTCCCCATGGGAGAGCCTTTTGAAATTCCAGCGGAACGTCCTCTTGCGGAGCAAGTGGGCGAAACCTTTCCTCAGCTAGGAAAAATGGTGCGCAGGTTGCTGGCTCCCGATGGTTGCCCCTGGGATCGAGAACAGAGCTTGAGTTCCCTGCGAAAGTACATCCTCGAAGAAGCCTGCGAAGTGATGGATGCCTTAGAGTCAGGCGATAGAGAGAATCTCCGTGAAGAACTCGGCGATTTGGCGTTTCAGCTGGTTTTTCTAACGGAGCTAGCCCAGCGCGAGGGTGCATTCGGACCAGATGACGTATTTCGTGACGTACTGACTAAGCTGGTGCGTAGACATCCTCATGTTTTTGCAGACGATCAATCTCTGACAACTGAAGAAGTTGAGATCAACTGGGAAAAAATCAAGGCCGAAGAAAAGAAGGGGCGACCTCTCCTTGACAATATTGCCCGAGCGTTACCAGCTTTAGAGTGTGCTCGGCGTCTCAGTGAACGGGTGGCGACCGTCGGCTTTGACTGGAAGGACGAAGTCGGTTCTCGGGCAAAGGTAGCCGAAGAATTAGCAGAGTTAGACGAGGCCGTCGCACAACAAGATCAGGGCGCAATTGAGCATGAATTGGGCGACTTACTTTTCTCCCTTGTAAATTTTGGTCGTCACTTGGGCGTTGATCCTGAAGACGCCCTTCGTAAAACCACTCATCGCTTTAGAACACGCTTTCAACATGTAGAAAGTCGAGTTCGCGAAAAATTTGGGGATTGGCCACGTCACGAAGGTAAAGCCACCCGAGGAGTGCCTCTCGATGCATTAGAAGCCTATTGGGCTAGCGCAAAAGAACTTGAAAGAAATGTCTGAGCAAGAATCCACCCCAGTCGATCTGGAGAACCTCCCCGATCCTACCATCACCCGTGGCCTACAGGCTGCGCAATTGCATCCTCTAGCTCGCCTACCTGAGGAGTGGGTTGAAGTCCTAGAGTCCTGGGGAGAAAGAAAATTTCACGCCCAACAGGTTTTTCGTTGGATGCATGGGCGCGGCGTGCTCGATCCTAACGAGATGACTGATATCTCCAAGTCATTGCGAAAGCGTCTTCTTGAGAGTGGTACGAGTGCTCCGGGAGAAGTTGTAGAAGTACATCGTTCAAAAGACGGAACACGCAAATTACTCATGGACTTTCGTGGAAAAACGCGAGTCGAATGTGTCCTTATCCCCATGACACCGGGCAATATGGATGCAGATTCAGCCGCAGGCGTCGAGGACGAAGAACCCGAGAAGGACGCGCCTAGAAAGAGAGTGACCCTGTGTATCTCCACACAATTTGGTTGCGCCATGGGCTGCAGCTTTTGTGCAAGCGGTCAAAGCGGTTTATTTCGTGGTTTGGGGGCCGCCGAAGTTGTCTACCAGGTCATTCGCTCGCGAGACTATTTGAACGCGGACGAAGATTTGCGCAATCTTGTTTTCATGGGAATGGGCGAGCCCCTGCATCATTATGACGAGACTGCGCGCACCCTGCGTCTATTGATGGATCCAAAAGGCGGAGGCATGAGCCCGCGGCGTATCACTGTCTCTACCGTCGGCTTGGTGCCAGGGATTCGTCGTCTGGGTGAGGACTTTGACGGAAAAATCGGTCTAGCGCTTTCATTGCATGCCCCCGACGATGAAACACGCAATCGCATCATGCCCATGAATAAAAAGTATCCTATTAAGGAACTGATGCGGGAGCTGAAAAATTATCCAATGCCGGCCCGCAGAAGAATGACCATTGAATATATTTTGATAGGTGAGTTGAATGATAGTATTCAGCATGCCGATCAATTGGCCAAGCTGCTCGAGCCTTTACGCGTAAAACTCAATCTAATATCGATGAATCCTATCGAAAATTCGGACTTGAGAGCCCCCAATGAGGAAAGAGTTGCGGCGTTTAGGGAGAGAATGGCTCGTCACGGCTACAGTTGCTTTGTACGAACCCGTCGAGGGGACGACGTCTCTGCGGCTTGCGGCCAGTTAGCGCTGCAAGTGACCAAGCCCGAGCGCTTGGTCAGACGTTTGGGCACGCGCCCCAGCTCTTGACTCTAGA
>CAYWLO010000007.1:80486-90530 GCA_964459035.1 uncultured Polyangiaceae bacterium
AAGCCCGAGCGCTTGGTCAGACGTTTGGGCACGCGCCCCAGCTCTTGACTCTAGAATCCGGTTCTAGAGTGGGGCCACAATGGTGGGGCATGCGTCGTTCTTTGCTATGCTTGCCCTATGTGCACCGGCGCCTCAAAAGAACTGTCTGACGCTGTAATTCTTTCACAGGCAAGGCAATGGCTGCACGATGATCCCGATTCAGTTACCCGAGAATTCGTAGAAAATTTAATCACAAGAGGCGATCTTGGGGGCTTGAGAGCAGCCTTTCAAAACCCCCTGCGCTTTGGCACCGCCGGCATTCGCGGTCCGGTGGGCGCGGGACCGGCACGCATCAATCTTGTTCTTATTCATCGCCTTGCAGCGGCGCTGGGGCGATACCTTTTACAACGCGCTGCACCTGGACAGCATCCGTTAGTTATCATTGGTTATGATGCGCGTCCCGAAAGTCAGCGATTCGCCCAGGCATTTTCCTTGGTATTGGCGGGCCTGCAATTACGTACATTTCTGACTTCTGAGCACTCTCCGACCCCGTGTATCTCTTTTGCTGTGCGATATATGAAGGCGTCTGCGGGGGTAGTCGTCACGGCGAGTCACAACCCAAGGGGTGACAACGGCATCAAGATTTTTGACAACTTGGGGGCGCAAATCGTGTCGCCCTGGGACGAGATGATCTCGAAGTTAATGCAAAGTAATGCCGCGACGAGCGAGCATCAAGGACCACCAGAAAGAGTCGAAGCGCTGCCGCATGAAGTTTCTTACGCATATTTTCAAGCCATCTTACGCAATGCCGAGTCTTTGGTGCCTGATAGATGCAAAAAACTGATGTTTACATCGCCACCTATGCGCTTTGCCTATAGCGCTCTACACGGCGTCGCCTATTCGGCAATTCAGCGAGTTGTGAAAGAAGGAGAGCTGTCGGTCAGACTTTTACCAGTAGAGAGTCAAGTGGAGCCAGATGGGCTCTTTCCTTCCTTGCGTTTCCCTAACCCTGAAGAAAAAGGTGCTCTTGATCTTCTCCTGCAAAAGGCGAATCAACACCAAGCCCGCATTGCCTTGGCCAACGATCCTGATGGGGATCGATTTGCGCTTTGCCTACCATTGTCCGGGCCTGGTGAGGCGTTGTCGCGTCTCAGCGGAGACGATTTAGGTTTGATTTTTGCTCATGAAGTTCTTACTTCGCGGGGTCAGTCGCCCTCTAGTATTTTTTCAACGATAGTGTCTTCGCCATCGGTCGAAATATTGGCCCAAGGGCGGGGGGCGCGTTTTGTTCGGACACTCACGGGGTTCAAGTGGCTTTGCCATGCCGCAGCAAAGAGCCCCGACTTTGCTTTTGCCTATGAAGAGGCACTTGGTTATTGTTTTGCTGGAGAAGAGGAAACAACCGTCTTCGACAAGGACGGCATCGCTGCTACCGCAATCGCTCTGCGCATGGCCTTAAAGTATGGAGGAGGAGAAGGGCTGACTCTTCAGCTCCACGCCCTGCGCAAAGAGGTGGGCCATTGGGGAAGCTACAGTTCAAGCCGTAGCTTCGATGGCTCAAACTCTCAGGGTGAGATAGCAGCGTATATGAGCTTGCTTCGCGCGACCCCGCCTCGCAAGTTTGGGGAGCTTATTGTTCAAAGTCATACGGACTACGCCAATGGATCCAGCGAGCGTCCTTGGTACCTGGGTGAGCAAGATCTGCTTCAATTTGACTTACTCTGTCCTCGTGAAGACAGCCCCATTGCGCGAGGGCGAGTCCTTGTGCGTCCCAGTGGAACCGAGGCGAAACTAAAAGTATATGTGCACTTGATGAGCTCTGCCCAAAAAGACCCATATTCGACGAGCACCTCAGAGGTGCAAGAGCTGATGGCTCAAGAGATTCAAGAAAAAATCTTACAGAAGTCCACGTTTTAGTTCGATTCTCTTCTTGAATAAATCGCCGAATTTATGTGTCTAAGAAGGAGATCGTGCGTGATTCTGTAGGCTCAACTGCTGCACGTACATCATCGCCTATCTCCTTCTCAGTACCTAAGACTACGATGAGCTGATTCTCAATAGAGAGTCGGGCCTTGAGAGCATCGTTTACTTCAGCGAGGGTGACGGCCTCAACACGCGCTACGTGTTCTTCGAAGTAACCCTTAGGAAGGTCAAACGTGAGTTCGTCCACCTGTAAAGAGGCTCGTTTAGCCGCAGTGTCCACCGAAAAAACATGGCTATTGCTTAGATATTTCTTTGCAGCTCGCAATTCCTTTTTCGTGATACCGCGATCAATCAAATCATGGAGCATTTTGAGCTCCAACTGAATGCAGGCAGCGGCATCAGAGGCTGCCGGAAACGTCCACAAAGAAAAAGCTTGGCGTTTTCTATCAAAGGGTAGGCTACTATACGCCCCATAAGACCAGCCGCGCTTACCGCGTACTTCACGACTGAGACGCCCGGAAAAGGTGCCCCCAAATATCGTGTGACCGACGAAGAGAGCTGTATGATCGAGGTCTCGGGGATGAGTGCCGAGACCACCTATCAATATTTGGGTTTGAGTACGCTCAGGCTTGTCCACAAAAATGAGTTGGCGTCCCTGGGGGCCGATAGGATCACTCTCCTCTACTGCCTCAACAGAACGTTCGGGGAGTAGCCTATTCGTTTCCTCACAATACCGTGCAGCCGTTTCCCGCTCAATGTCCCCGGCAAAGGAGAAGTGAAGGGTGTCTTTTACAAAAAGCTGGTCGTAAATTTTCTTGAGATCATTGATTTCAACACGACGTAAGCTCTCTGGTGTACCGCTCGAGAGGCGACCATAGGCATGTCCAAAAAAGAGGTTTTGAGAGAAAACACGCCGAGCAATGGTGGAGTCACTGTCCAAACTTGTTTTCCAATCAGCCAATGCCTCTTCTCGAATTCTTTCAAATTCAATCTCGCGAAAATCGGGGGCGGTAATGAGTCTTTGAGCGAGCTCTAGAAACTCGTTGCTGGAGCGCGAGATACACCCCCCATGCAAGCCCACAACCGAGCGGCTTACGTCAATGCCCAGGGTACTCCCCAGGGTATCTACTTTCTCGTCCAACGCCTCGGTGGTGAGCCCCTGAGTGGCCCGGCGTAAGAGACGCATTAAAAGAACTGTCGCACCTTCTTTTCCAGGAGGGTCAATCAGGGTTCCAGTTCTTGTTGAAACCGAGAGATGCAGTAAGGGAACGGAGCTATCTTCAACGACTATCATGGGTGTACTCGTCATTTTAGCTCCTCTGGGGAGGCTGAGGGGGACTCTTCGGTCTGCGGGTGAACCAAAATCACGGTGCGTGATGCTTGTATGAGATAGCGTCGAGCAGCCAATTGCAAATCCGATCGTGTAATTCGATTCAGGGCATCCAGGCGTTCAAAAGCAGCGGCGGGCCGACCCAGGAGGGTTTGGTAAAAACCAATCGTCGAGGCCTTTCCATCAGCGGTTTCCAGGCCACCTAAGAGACTCAATTCGGTTCGAGCACGAGCTCGGGCAATTTCCTCATCGCTGACAGGATGGTCCACTACCCGTTGAAGTTCTTCGTCTATGCAAGCGAGTAATTGCTGAGCGTTCGTACCTTCTCGCGCTGAAGCCGAAAACTCAATCAAACTAGGATCTCGATGAGGGCCTACAAATCCGCTAACTTCGCTTGCAACTTTATCGTTGCGTACCAGGCGTCGCTCAAGGCGCGAGGCTGGGCCTCCTGTCAAAATTTCGACGAGGAGGGTAGCTGTCACATGGTCAACGTCCCCCAAAGCTGGCCCCTTATAACCTATGGCCACCTTTTCGGTCTCCGTAGGTTGGGTTAGCTCAACTATGCGCTCTTCAGTTTGTACGGGCTCTGGATGAATGTCTTCGAGGGGTAGCTCAGAGCTGGGCAAAGTACCGTAGGCCTGGCTCAGTTTCTTTAGAGCCTGAGCCTCATTCAAATCACCTACCAAAATAATGCTCGCATTATTGGGCGCGTAGTAGGAGCGATAAAACTTCAGGCAATCCTCCGTCGTAAAATTGCCTATGTCGTTCATCCAACCCAGAGTGGGCCAATGATAGGAGTGCTTTGTAAACGCAGTTTTCCAAAGAAGCTCCTGGACCGTTCCCTCTACGTCATCTTCTACTCGAAAGCGACGTTCGTTTTTAACAACGTCAATTTCGCTTTTCAGTTGTGCCTCACGGAGAACCAACTGACCCATGCGTCGCCCTTCGAGGTCCACAACCATACCGAGGTGCTCCTTGGGAAAAGCTTCTTGGTATTGTGTAAAATCGAGCCATGTGGAAGCGTTGTTGTCGGCACCAGCGGCCTCCATACGCCTGTCAAACTCCCCAGGGGGAAGGCCCTCTACCTCGTTGAACATTAAGTGCTCAAAAAGGTGAGAAATGCCCGTTTTTCCTGGACGTTCGTTGCGTGAACCTACGTTAAACCACGCATGAAAAGCTATGACGGGTGCGCTTTTGTCTGTCAGTAGCAAAATGTCTAGGCCATTTTGCATTTTGAAACAGTCGATGGTCAGGCGTGTTCCAAAGGGAACGCTGCGCATAAACTGAATTTTACCAAATTCTGGCGCTTCGCTGTTGATTTTTTCTAGACGTTTCTGACGAGCGTTCTCTCGTGCTGCGCTCATCATTTACTATCCAATTTGAGGACTGCCAAGAATGCTTCTTGGGGCACTTCGACATTGCCCACGGCCTTCATTCTCTTTTTTCCCTCTTTTTGTTTGGAGAGCAGCTTTCTCTTGCGGCTGATATCGCCACCATAACATTTAGCTGTGACGTCTTTACGCAAGGCACGAATTGTTGTGCGGGCGATAATTTTTGCGCCAATTGCGGCCTGCACAGCCACTTGATATTGCTGTTGCGGGATGAGTTCTTTCAGCTTTGAGGCGAGGGCACGTCCTCGATACGCTGCATTATCACGGTGCAGAATGATGCTGAGGGCGTCCAAGGGCTCGCCGTTGACCAGCATGTCCAACTTAATCAAGTCTTCTTCGCGGTAGCCCTGCAGCTCGTATTCCATACTCGCAAAACCACGAGTGGCGCTTTTAAGCTGATCGTGTAAATCGAGAATTACCTCGCCCAAGGGCAGCTCGTAAACGATAACCGAGTGATTGGGAGTAGGGAAATTTAACTCAAGCTGTATGCCTCGTCGCTCCACGCAAAGGGCCACGACTGGGCCTACGTACTCCGCCGGCACGTGAATACTCACTTTTACAATAGGTTCCTCGATTGATTCTAGCTCCCCCGGACCCGGAAGTTTGGACGGATTGTCCACGCGAACAGTTTCGCCGCTTTTAGTGTGTGCAATGTAGACCACGCTGGGAGCTGTGATGATGAGATCGAGGTTGTGCTCACGTTCGAGGCGCTCTTGAATGATCTCCATATGAAGTAGTCCCAAAAAACCACAACGAAATCCAAAGCCAAGGGCTTCGGACGTATCGGGTTCAAAACTAAAGGAGGCATCATTGAGATGCAGGCGCGCCAGGGCATCTCGGAGGTCTTCATAGTCAGCTGCGTCGGTGGGAAAAAGGCCCGCGTACACCATCGGGGTCACTTCTTCGAAACCGGGTAGAGCTTCGGTTGCAGGGTTTGCCGCGAGGGTGACAGTATCTCCTATTTTTGTGTCTTCTGTGGTTTTGATGCTAGCGGCTGCAAAACCGACCTCTCCTGGCCCGAGGTTTGTGAGAGGAATAGAGTGGGGAGCATAACAGCCAAGTTCAGTGATTTCGAACTTACGCCCAGTGGACATAAACTGAACTTTGTCCCCCTTCTTGAGTTCGCCATCGACGATGCGAAGCATCACCATGGCGCCGCGGTACGCGTCATACCAACTGTCAAAAACTAAGGCCCGAAGAGGCTTGTCTTTTTCACCATTGGGCGGAGGAATTCGCTCTACCACGGCCTCCAACAAATCGAGTACGCCCAACCCCGTCTTGCCGCTGGTCATGAGAGCACCGCTACAATCGAGGCCGATGACTTCTTCAATGTCCTGAGCGGCACCGTCGACGTCCGCCGAGGGTAGGTCGACCTTGTTGAGGACTGGAAGGATTTCTAGATCGTTTTCGATAGCCAGATAGGTATTGGCTACGGTTTGGGCCTGGACACTTTGGGTTGCGTCTACGACAAGCAAAGCTCCTTCACATGCGCGTAAGGACGAGGATACCTCGTAGCTAAAATCGACGTGTCCGGGGGTGTCGATGAGTTGGATCTGATAGGTTTTGCCATCTTTCGAATTGAAATTGAGGCGAACGGACTGTGCCTTGATCGTGATGCCGCGTTCGCGCTCAAGATCGAGTTTGTCTAAGAACTGAGCCTTTTTTTCCCTATCCTGCAGAGCTCCCGTTACGTCTAAGATGCGGTCAGCTAGAGTGCTCTTGCCATGATCGACGTGAGCGATGATTGAAAAATTGCGGATGAGGGACTGATCGTCGGACATGTGATGGCGTTGGCCGGTGGAGGCCGTATTTTCGGGGCACCCAGGGTTGGGTGAAGGGTGGCTGTGCCTAGCAGCTTATTCGCGCAGTCTCACGGACAGCGATAAAAAGTTCATGCACGAGCCCGTCGTGGGCTGAGGCAAAGGCAGAGCGGGCAGGGGAGGGGGTATCGAGGAGCAATGCACCTCAACGTAGGAGGGCGTCGACTCGAAAGAGAAGCCTAATTTTTGTCGTGGGTATCTACCAGAGAAAGCTGGCCTGGTAGCTGATCCGCATAGCTTTTGAGGACAAGATCGATGCCTTCGCGAATGTACACAGCCACGGGCACTTTGGTACGATTGTGCAAGGTATGGAGCGCCTCATTTTGCTCTGGTGTGATGTACACCGTTGTTGAGATTTTTTTCCGCGCCATTTTTCTGTCCAACGTAAAGGTATGCCCGAGCGTGGAGGGTGCAATTCGACTTCCGACGCGCGGGAGGAGCAAGAGCTCCATCAGTGGCCAGACGTTACCATAGACTCCCATACGTGCACGGTCAAAATGAGCAGCTTATGGATGTGTCGGCTATGTATTGGAAATTACTCCTATAAATACTGTGTTCAGCCGGGCTAGCTGGCTAAATTCTGCGCAATTGTCACTGAGCGTCTGCAAATCGCCCCTGCAAGCGTAGGTATTGTTGGGGTAAAGCGCAGGTATTGTTGGAGCAAGCAGAGTAGCCGGATCGGTTACTATGGTGAAGTTGGTGCAGAGAGCCTATGCTCAGGGAGAATAGTTGCGCCCCCTGGCTTAGTTCGCTGTGGGAGCAAAAATTGTAGCAGGCCAGTTCTCGAGATGTCTTGGGAATGGGGAGTTTGGTTGAGGCATGAAGCGTAAATTGTTGATTCTTTCAACGGTGTTCATTGGGGCAGGCTGTGGGGGAAAGAACGGTGGGGTCAACGATCCTACGGATGCTCGCACGACTCGAGATACGGAGATCGCTCTCGAAGGGTGTGACGTCGATTCAAAGGAGGCCCGAAAAGTTGATGCCAATGGCGATGGACGCGCCGAAATAGTACGCGTGATGAAAGGCGAATTAGAACTTTGCCGTACCTCTGATCTCAACTTTGACGGAAAAGTGGATAGAACGAGTTATTTTTCTCCATCGGGCAAGTTACGCCGTCTTGAGGAGGACTTTGACAGAGATGGTATCGTCGACGAGATTGGTATTTTCAAGGAGGGAGTCATTCTTGAAAAGCATCGCGCGACTACGCTGGACGGAAAGCTCGATACCTGGGAGTTCTTCGAAAATGCTCAATTAACACGAACTGAGCGTGACGAAAACGGTGATGGGGTCATCGACCAATGGTGGGAGTACCCTAGTCGCGGCTGTCCTTTGATTCATGTCGACACGGACGGCGATGGTCGACCCGATCCGGGGGCGAGTATCGATTATTGTAAGGAAACAGGCTTCGTGCCTCCGCCGCTCCCTCAAGAAAAAGCTGTGGAGAAACTCGGATTCGGAAAGAAAGACACGCACCTCGAGGAACTTTCGAATACTGCTCAGGGCGCGGGCAATGAGACTGGTAGTGGCGAGGCGGAACCGAACGATACGAAATCCCATACCGATTCGACCGATGAGAGTGCTACTTCTGGCGTCGGGGGAGGCGAGAAACCATGAGGTGGCAATTTCGTGGCTCCTGGCCAAAGTCCCCGCTCTTAACTACGGCATATTTGTCGATGGCGTATTTCTCGACCGCATGTTTGTTGACGTTTGGTTGTGCAAGTTCGGCAAAGTCGGGAGAAGGTGCGACCACTGCTGCGTCGGGTCAACGCAAGGCTGATATGGCCCGCTGCGAGTACGAGGGACGTGACGATCGTGACGTTCAAGAGTCATCCGCGCCAGGGGCCATTCTACCCAACGTTCGGCGCGTGTACGGTTACATTGGAACTGGCGACGGCCGTCGAAGAATTTTGCTTTGCCGCGAGGTAGATACAAATTTCGATGGTGAGAAAGACTTGCTCCGTACCTACGGCGACCACGGCGAGAAACTGACCGAGCAAGCTGATTCAGACTACGATGGAAGGATCGACACGTGGATAAGTTTCGGTAAGACCCGCCCCGCAAAAATCGAAATCGATAAGAACGGCGACGGAAAACCCGATGAAACGAGGTTCTATGTCGAAGGGGCGCTCGCCCGAATCGAGCGAGATACCAACGCGGACGGGAAACCAGATGTCTTTGAAATGTACCTCGAAGGTCGACTCGATCGAATGGGTTTTGACAACGATTTCGATGGCTCGGTGGACGTGTGGCGTCGAGATGGACAACGGGTTCAAGAGGCCGAGGCAAAAGAATCTGCAGAATCTGAAGAAGAAAGCGCGCCAACTGAGCAATCTTCAGCTAGTGAAGCCGACTCCGCGGGCTGATCGCGGTAATTCTTAAGGGGTCTCGTCATTCTAGAGACCAGTACTTCGGCGATGAACTCAAGTTGAGTGGCTCGCTTGAGGTGATTTGAGTCGAGTAATTCATGGCTGAAGAACGTTTGCAGAAAATTTTGGCAAGGGCGGGGGTCGCGTCGCGCCGTAAAGCCGAAGATTTGATCACAGCTGGGCGCGTCCGAGTCGACGGTCAGGTGATCTCTGAGCTAGGTGCGAAGGTGAACCCGAAGCGGGCTTCGATTGAGTTGGATGGAAAGAAACTAGAGCCCGAGCAACTTTGCTATGGAATTCTCCACAAGCCTCGTCAGATGCTCACTACGCTTTCCGATCCCGAAGGTCGTCCTACTGCTTACGACATTCTGCGTCAGGTTGGAGTGCGCGTCGTTCCCGTTGGCCGGCTCGATTTCAATACGAGTGGCGCCTTACTTTTTACAAATGACGGGGACTTTGCACACGCCTTGAGTCACGCAAAGGTCAGCGCTCCCAAGGTATATGCTGCCAAGGTTCAGCGACCAGTGGATGAGAAAGCTCTAGAACGCTGGACCCACAGTATCGATATTGAGGGTAAAAAAACCCGTCCTGCTAAAGCTCGTGTTCTTCGTCGAGAGGACGATAAAACTTGGGTCGAGGTGACTCTTAAAGAGGGTAAAAAACATCAGGTTAGAGAATTGGGACAGTACGCTGGCACCCCTGTTGTGCGTCTCGCGCGCCTCAGCCATGCGGGCATCAACACAGAGGGCCTACGTCCAGGTGAGTGGCGATTGCTCTCAATTGATGAATTGAAATCCCTCAAGAATAGTTATGGCGTTCCTCAAAAGTTGAGAGGTATCCTTGAGGTGAAGCCTCAAGGAGGGCGCACCAAGGACACCGGAGTGCGGGGACGACCTAGTTCCAAAAAGCCGAGCTGGTCCACTACCAAACCCAAGAAGAAGGCGCGCACAAAAAGTCCACTTGGTCCCCGCGATGTAGAAAATTCTGAAAGGTCCGGACGCTCACCCGAAGGTCGCGGACGCTCACCCGAAGGTCGCGGACGTTCCTCCGAAGGTCGCGAACGCTCACCCGAAGGTCGCGGACGCTCACCCGAAGGTCGTGGTCGCTCCTCCGAAGGTCGTGAGGGCCGCCCGTCCGCAGGTCGTGGTCGCTCCACCGAAGGTCGTGGTCGCTCCACCGAAGGTCGTGGTCGCTCCACCGAAGGTCGTGGTCGTTCCTCCGAAGGTCGTGAGGGC
>CAYWLO010000008.1:0-22459 GCA_964459035.1 uncultured Polyangiaceae bacterium
ACGGGCGCTTTTTTGACTGCCTTCTTCGCCGCCTTCACGGGCGCCTTTTTTACGACCTTCTTCGTGGTCTTCTTAGCAGGAGACTTTCTCACGGGACGCCTCTCAGACTTTGGAGCCAGCTCCTCCTCATCCTCCAATGATGTCTTGTAGAGTCGCGTTGCGGGTCCGCTTGTTCTCTTGGGGCGCCCCATTTTTCCTCCCGAGCGTTGTTTATAAGTTGTCTCCACAACTTTGGCTAAGGCAGTAAACTGAAAGGGTTTGTCCAAATAGGCGTCCGCTCCATAAAGAGGAGACGTCATCTCATTGAGAGTGTCTCCTATGCCCGTCAGCATGATCACGCCGGTATGAGCAAGAGATACCGCCTCGCGAATTTTCTTACAGACTTCCCAGCCACTCATCCCGGGCATCATGACGTCAAGAATCACAATATCGGGCAATTCACGACAAGCGGCATTCCACGCCTCGTCGCCATCCGTTGCCTCGATCACTTCGTAACCGCGACTTCGCATATGGTTCGCTACCAGGGCCAAGGTACTCGGTTCATCATCAGCTACGAGGACCAGGGGTTTGTCTACTTTTGCCATTATCGCGCTCTCACTCCAAAGGAAGGATGAGCCAATATCCATAAGTGGCGGCTGTCCTTCTTCTGCAATTGACCGCAGGAATGTACCTCTGGTCAAGGGATCAAATGCAGTTCGCCCCGAGTCGAGTTACACTCCAAGCCGTGACCGATCGGGATCGTAAAGAGACAACAGGCAATGATGGGCAGCTGCTCGCACATTTTTCGCGCAGTATCCGCAGAACTCGCCTCCGCATGCGGGGAGCTTCCGCGTTGGATTTTCTTTCAAAAAATGCGCCAACTGCTGTTCTTTTCTTCTCACTACTAGCAATTTTCTACAGATTTAGGATCATTTCGGTCGAATATCTCCTTCTCGGATCGACCTGTGCGATTTTCTATCTCCTCGTCGGAGCAATGTATTTGGCGCAACAGGGGCCCTCTCTACTCAAAGCGACCCTGCGGCTAGACTCCCACCACCACCTCAAAGGTCGTTTTGCTGCAGCCTGGGCCTTCGGCGGTAAAGAAGGACAAGAAGCTCATCGTGCCCCTTCCTCAGCGTTCATTGCCCTCATTTTGCAAGAGGCACATTCACTAGGCGCCCTTTCTCCGCGAAAGGCTGCTCCTCTCGACCTTCCGTCAGGGTTGAAGACTGCCTTGTTGATGCTGATCAGTAGCTCATTGTTTTTCGCAATTCCCCTACCGCCCCTAGCTATTGAACCGCTCCCTACCCAGCTTGAGCAAACCGCAACAACTAAACAATGGCTCAGCCTAGATGATGCTGAGCTTTTGCAGGATGCTGCCAAAGAACTCATACTTGAGATAACGAGCGAAGCGGGCCAAAAGATAGCGAAAGACTTTCAGGAAATTGTCCAGAAAGCCCGCCAAGGAGAAGTGAACCAAGAAGACGCCTTTCGCTTGGTGTCAAAACTCAAGTCCGATCTTGATGGGGCTGCCTTGCACGCACGCGAGCTGCGAGAGGGGCTGAGTCAACGAGGAGAGGCTCTTAAAAAGCACAAACTGACGAGAGAAATTGGCAAAGCGCTTCAAGAAGGTCGCTACAAAGACGCTGAAGCGGCGATGAAACGCTTGGCGGAGCGATTGAGAACGGACAGAGCCCCGCTCAGCAAGAAAGAGCTAGACGAACTGCGCGCGTCTCTCGACGAATTGCGAAATATTACCCACGAGCGTTCCTCTGCGAACAAAAAAACTCAGGACTTGAATGACGACTCCGAGATAAATTCTCTCGAAGAACAGCGTCAAAGACTCCTCAAGAAGAAAAAGGCGGGCACCAGTACTCCTCAAGATGCGCGCAACTTGGAGAAGACAGAAAGGCGCCTCAAGCGACTCTCGCGCACCCGTAAAGCAAAATCAAAAGCCGCCCAGGAGACCTTGAGTGAATTGGACAAACAGCTCGCCCAAGCAGCCAAAGATCTGCAAAAAGAAAGAAAGAAAAGCGGCCAGTTTTTAGACCAGGCCAGTCAAACGCTGAAGCAAGGAACTCAGAAAATACTCACAGACAAGGAAAAGAGGGAACTTCTCAAACAAATCAAAGCACTCAAGGAGAAGCTGCGCAGGCAAAATAAAGACGGCAAACACGCCCAGCGCCTCAAAGAGTTCCAAAAGCGCGCGCGGCAGGCCAGAAAAAAGGCAGGACAAGCTCGAAAAAAATCATCCCAGTCAGGTGCTGGTCAAAAGAAAGGCGCTGGAAGCACCCAAGTACAGCTAGGACCCAACGGGCAAGCCCTACCTCAGTCAGGAAATGCAGAGGGCTCTGGCACAAAACCTGGGCAAGGAAAAAAACCCGGGCAAGAGCATAATCCAGACACTGCTGGAGAATCTTCGTCCTTGAAGAACTCAAAAGTTGAGGATAAAAATGCAGTGGCCCAAGACACCGGAGAGGGCGAAAGTGCCAGCGAGACCATTACCAGCGTGGCGGAAGAGGGCTTCGTCTCGGGGGCCTATGGTCGCCTCTACCACGAGTACCATACGGTGGCAGAAGAGGTGATGGACAAAGAGAAGGTGCCCCCCGGTCGAAAAGCCCATGTTCTTAGGTATTTCGAATTGATACGACCTCGCTACGGTAGTGAAAGCAGCCAAGGTAAAAAATGACGAACGACAAAGAAGCCCGCGCTCAACTCACTGACTTGAGGGAGAGCGTTCAGAAACTAAGAGATGCAATGATGACCATCATCGTCGGGCAGACAGAAATCGTAGACGGAGTCATCACCTGTCTACTGGCAGGCTCACATGTTTTGCTCGAAGGAGTGCCCGGTTTGGGTAAAACCATGCTGGTACGTACTTTGGCCGAAGCTATAGATTTACCTTTTGCCCGCATACAATTTACTCCGGATCTGATGCCCGCTGACATTTTGGGCACCACGGTGGTTGAAGAAAATAGCTCGGGAGGCCAGCGCTTCGAATTTCAAAAGGGCCCAGTATTTTCTCCCATAGTGCTCGCCGACGAGATCAATCGAGCCACTCCGAAAACACAAAGCGCTCTTTTGGAGGCCATGCAAGAGCACCGAGTCACCATTGGAGGAAAAACGCACGAGTTGGGACAGCCCTATTTTGTGTTGGCTACTCAGAACCCCCTTGAGATGGAAGGCACCTACCCCCTACCTGAAGCGCAATTGGATAGATTTTTCTTTAAACTCAAAGTTCCTTTTCCTTCGCGAGGCGATCTGCACAAAATTATCGACCGCACAACGGGGTCTCAGACAAATCATGTCCCCCAAGCATTGAACGGCAGTGACATTCGACGACTTCAGGCAATTGTGCGCGATGTGCCCATGCCCCATCATGTGCAAGACTTTATTGTGAGACTTTTGAGAGCAACACACCCCAACTTAGAGGGCGCCACAGAAAATGTGAGACGCTATGTTGCTACAGGCGCATCTCCCCGTGGGGCTCAAACGATGATTCTCGCCTCAAAAATACGTGCACTCCTTGACGGTCGTATCACCAGCGAAATCAATGATGTACGGGCAATTGCTCCCCCTGCTTTGCGCCATCGCATCTTGCTCAATTTCGAAGGGGAAGCTGAAGGCATCACCACAGATGCGGTCATTGATGAATTGCTGACACAATTGCCCGAAACCTTGGACTAAGCCCACGCACCGCTCTTTTTCATGTCGTTTTTCAGTCGATTTCGCAAACCCACGCCGAAAAAAGAAGATCTCGCTCGAGTGAGCGTCAATCTTTTTGACGATCAATTCTTGCGGCGACTTGAAACACTCTCCCTCACGAGTAGACGGGCCAACGCAGGAGTACGACGGGGGGAGCGACGCTCCCGTAAAAAAGGATCTGGTGTTGAATTTGCCGACCATCGCCCTTACGCGCCCGGGGACGATATTCGTTTTTTGGACATTGGTGTTTACCAACGCTTTGGTAAATTACTTCTACGACTCTTCGAAGAAGAAGAAGATCTCAGCCTCTATTTTTTGGTAGACACCTCCGCCTCCATGGCTGCTCACAATTCGAGCAAGCTCAATCAAGCTGCTAAAATTACGGCCGCCCTTGCTTATGTTGCCTTGGCTTCTCTCGACAGAGTCAGCGTACTGACCCTCAACTCACAAATTGCAACTAGGCTACCGCCAACTCGGGGCAAGGCACGGGCCTTTCGAGTTCTACGATTTTTGAGCGAGATGAGCGCTAGCGGTCAGACCGACCTAAGCCAAGCGCTCAAGGCTTTTGTTGCTCAAAATCGAAGACGGGGTTTGGCAATTTTATTGACCGATCTCTACGATCCTCAAGGGTTTGAAGCGGGTCTCAACGTACTGCGTTTTAACAAATTTGATGTGGTTGTGCTGCATCTGGTCGATCGATTAGATGCTGAACCCAACCTACGAGGCGATCTGCGCCTCGTAGACTCAGAAACGCAGGAAGAACGAGAAGTCTCCGTGACTCCTCAATTGATGTATAAATTGCAAGAAGAGGTTGAGCGGCGCCAAGAAGAAATTGAACGTTTTTGCGCCTCTCGCGGAGTACTTCATATTCGGGTGGATGCTCAGGCGCCCTTTGATGAAGTAGTGCTCAAGGTTCTACGAGCTGGAGGGCTCTTGCGGTGAGTGGAGCCATTCTCTCTTTCTTTTTAGTAAGCTTTGCCGGACTCTCTGGCTCTGCTCTCCTGGGCGCTTTGGGTGCAGCCGCAGTTGTCGTGGCTGGCCTCTATGTGCTTCAGCTGCGCCGGCGTAAGCGTGTCGTCCCCTTCTTAGAGATTTGGCAAAGACTTCTTCGTAGGCGCAAGGCTACAGCCTGGCGCTCACGACTGCAGCGCCTTCTTTCTTTTCTGATCTCGCTCTTGATAATCTTTTCCCTCATTTTAGCATTGAGTGATCCTCACGCCGAAGATGAGAAGCTAGGGGGACGGTCCTTTGTCGTCATTGTAGACGTTTCCGCCTCCATGGCCGAATCGGTAGACGGAAAGTCGCGATTGGCACGCTCCCAAGAGCGGGTACAGTCTTGGTTCAAGAACTTGGGTCCGGGCGACGAAGTGCTCCTGGTTGAATGGGGCGCTCGCCCCCGCCCTCTCGACGCGTTTTCGGGAGATGTAGAAGTCCTCAAGACCGCCGTAGAAAAGTTGCGCGTCTTGGATGTAGCCGCTCCTTTGGCCCCGGCTCTTGCCCTTGCAAAAGATGCTTTGAAAGGCAGAAAGTATCCAGAGATCATCCTTGTGAGCGACGGAGCCTTTCGCGAGCCACCCGCCAGCGTGCTGAGAGAGCTCCCCTCCCTTCGTTTCGCATCCGCAGCAGAAAAAAAGGACACCCTAGGTGAGAATATTCAAATTATCTCCTTCTCTGCTCGTCGCTATCCCCTCTCTGCCGACCGCTTTGAAGTTCTAGTTGAAATTAAGAACTCATCGACCGAAAGTGCGCTTCTTGAGCTACTCATTCTAGAAGCAGGTGAAAAAGGTGAAGAAAAATCTATCTTAGATTTACGAAATTTTACTCTCGCTCCTCAAGAAAAGATCACCCGTGTTTACAAAGATCTTGCCCACGCCCAATGGGGTCTCATTGCAAAGGTCAGACGAACCGACGGTAAAGAAGACAACTTTCCCAGGGACAATATTGCACGCACCATTTTATCCCCCAGAAAACCATTGAGTTTACTGGTCGTCGGTGAGGCAAATCATTTCTTGGAGGCCGCTCTGCTCATCGAAGAAAGCCTTGAGGTGCGCCGGGTGAGTGCAGAGAATTATCCTTCAAGCGCAGCTGTCGATCTCACGATATTCGATGGTGTGTTTCCCCCACGCTCACCTCATACGCACGCGGCGCTCTACTTTGGCACCCCGAAAACAAGAGAAGAAAAGAAAAATTATCCCCTAGAAATCGGAGATAAACTGAAGATGTTCGGTTTTGATACTTGGGATAAGAATTCTCCAGTTTTTCGATTGCTCGACCCCTACGATATCCAAGTACTTGTAGGCCATGAACTACTCACACAAAAGCAGGACAAAACCCTAGGAGCGAGCGATGGAAAAAGCATTTTGGTGCGCGGCAAACGGCTCGATGGCGACTTTTTGGCCCTTGGTTTTTCTCCGCGCGATAGCGATTTTGTCTTACGGACGGTCTGGCCCCTCTTTGTCATCAATGCGGTGGAGAGTCTTGTCCCCCGTGACGGAGGACTCGAGCAACTAAGCCTCAAAACCGGCACAACGTGGCGTCCTCGCGTGCTGGGCAATGGCACCACGGCAACGATAATCGGCCCCCTGCGAGCGGGTAAGAGTGCTCTACCTTTTGAGGTTCCGGTAGAAGAAGGAAGAGCTATATTTTTTGGTCAAGAGGCTGGTTTCTACGAGGTAAAAACCAAAGAAGGCTCTCAGCGTTTTGCCGCCAGTATGTTCGAGTCTCAAGAAAGCTCTTTTTTAGAGAAAGATGAGCTCGCCTTGGGTGACGTCACAGCCCAACAGATGAAAACAATTGCCCCGCGTACCCAAGAGGCTCCTTGGCTCTGGTTGCTACTCGGGGTTTTCGCCGTCTCCTTTTTCGAGTGGTGGAGCTACCACCAAAGGTGGACTGTATGATGAGAAAGCTCCTCACTTTCGGCTCTACGCACAGAAGGCATGTCGTTCTATGGGCAGCGTTGGCCTGCGGCCTGAGCGCGCTCATCGCCCTGGGGCTCAGACTACACTTTCCCGAAGCGCAAGACTTGAGCCTGCGAGGGTGGGGGCGAAACTTTCAGTTTGGTGATGCCCGCGCCCTTTGGTTGCTCCCCTTGATCCCCCTGCTTGTCTTTGCCCTGGGTCGCTCCTTTGCCGATCTACCCTGGCAACAGCGAGCCCTCTCTTTCCTCCTCCGCTCTTGTTTCTTTGTCTCCCTCGTTTTTGGGCTCACCCAGCCCCAAGAAAGGGAAGAGTCTAGTCGAGTTTGCACTCTTCTCCTCCTCGATGTCTCCTCGAGCGTCGGAGACTCCGCTCTTCATCAATTTCGAGAAACTCTGCGCCTACTTGAAAAGGAAAAAAGCAAAGAAGACGAATTAAGACTCCTTCTATTTGCAGAAAAGACGACAGAATTTCCACTAGTTTACGATAAAAATACAGGCATGAAGCTCCCCTCTCTTGATGAGTTGCGTGAGGGAGCGCCAGGAAAGGCCAGCAACGTCGAAAATGTCGTCGATCTGGCAGCGGCCTGGACACGTACTGATTGCATCACACACTACCTGCTCTTCAGCGACGGAATTGAGACCCGCGGACACGCTCTCGCCGCTATTGCGCGGGCCACAAATCGCGGCGTAGAAGTACACACCCAGCTTCTCGACGAAGCCCCTCCTGCGGACGTCGCCTTGGTAGAACTGGAAGTACCCCAAAATATTAAAGTGGGCGAAGCCTTTCAGGTGCGAGTGCACCTCAACTCCATTCGCAACGCTAACGGCGAGTTACGACTTTATCAGGAAGAATCCCTCAACGGCCTAGGAGGAGTGAAAAAAGTATCCCTCCAAAGCGGACAAAGCACCCATACTTTTGCGAGTGTCGTGCGAGTTCCGGGAGATATTTCTTACCGGGCAGAATTCATCCCCGAGGGAGATGACGCCCATGAAGAAAACAACCATTTTACAATCTCAGTAGAGGTTGCAGGTCCTCCACGAATATTACTCATTGACCGCAATCCCCATCAGGCCACCTACTTGGCTCAGGCCCTCGTCGCGCAACAATTGCACGTCGAGGTCCGAGGCCCCCATGCCCTCCCTCAATCGCCCCAAGAAATGGGCGCTTTCCAGTTTCTTATTCTCTCTGATATGAGCCGCACAGACGTGAGCCGGAGTGGTCAGCTCTTGATAGAAGAGTATGTGCGCGCCGGAGGCGGCTTGCTCTTTTCTGGAGGCGAGGCGGGCTACGGCCCGGGCGGCTGGCAAGGCTCAAAACTCGAAAAAATTCTGCCCGTTCGTATGGATGGCAGCAAAGAAAGAGAAATTCCCATGGTGGCAATGTCTCTTGTCATCGACCGTTCGGGATCCATGACTGGACTTCCCCTCGCGATGGCGAAAGAAGCTTGTAATGCGACCCTAGGAGTACTCGACCCCAACGATTTAATTGAGGTCATTGCCTTTGACTCCCGGCCAAAGCGCTACGTCAAAATGCAACCTGCCCGCTATCGCTCACGGATTGAAAACTCCGTCAGTCGTATCAAGGCCGGTGGAGGAACAGAGATTTTTAATAGCTTGGACATGGCTTATCAAGATCTCGCCGCCATTGAAGCCAGGAAAAAGCATATTATCTTGCTCACAGATGGCAATGCCGGTAGCGACGGGCTCTATGAGCTTGCGTCTGCGGCATTTGCGGAGGGCATCACCATTACAACCGTAGGCCTAGGGTCGGGGGTCAACAGAGAATTGTTAACCCTAGTGTCCGAAGCCGGTGGTGGACGATTTCATGGGGCAGAAGACCCGGCTCATCTACCCCGCATTTTTACCCGTGAAACGGAGCTTATCTCAAAAAAACCCACCTTGGACGATTGGTTTCCAGTGGGAGTCGCCCAAAACGCAGGTTTTTTGCAAGGTGTGCACATGGGGGGCGCCCCACTGCTCAGAGGTTATACATCTACGCAACTAGCCCCCCCACCCGCCGAATTGATTCTCGTCAGCGATCGGGGAGAGCCTATATTGGCTCGGCGCCCCGTGGGTCTTGGCTGGACCCTTGCGTGGACGAGTGATCTCAAAGCACGCTGGGCCACCGATTGGCTCAAATGGCCGCAGTTCTCTCGCTTCATCTCACAGCTGGTTCGTAAACATCAGCAAAGTGATGATAGGGAGATACGCCCCATGGTCTTAGAACTTCAAGGAGAAGAACTCATTGCAACCGTCGACGCCTATGACGAGAGTGAGAATTTTGATAATTCTCTCAGCTCCTCTCTAGAAATTCGCCTTTTGGGGGACAATGAAAAGAGTGAAGCATCAGGACACCATCTACCCCCCACCCCCTTCGTGCACGTTGCTCCTGGTCTCTACCAAGCTCGAACTCGGCTTCCGAGCTTGGGCGCCTACGCCGTAAAAGCGACCCATTTTCGCCTCACCGCCAAGCAAAAAAAGGTGGCTGCGGGAGTCAGTTTTGGTTCCGTTTCACGACCCTACGCAGAAGAATTTCGTGATCTGCGCCCGCGTCCCCAGGCGCTCAAGAGCTGGGCTCAGCTCGGCGGCGGCAAGTTTGATCCCGCTCCATCCGAAGTATGGAATGCGAGGGACAAAACTGTTCTAGAACGAAAAAGTAGACAAAATGAATTCATCTGGATTTCTATTTTTCTTTTTTTGAGTGATCTACTTCTCCGCAGGGTGCGCCTCTTTGGGCGCGAAGCTCTAGCGTGATCAGCCCCATCACTTGATTTATGTAGCGTCCCCCCGAGCGTAGATGCTTGCAACATAATTGAGCACGTCGGTAGCGCTCACTTCATTATAACCAAAATACTTAATCAAACGAGCCTTGATAATATTAATTTTCTCTTGAGTCTCGCGATCGACCACGGCGCTTACAAGAGTCTTCAGCTTGATGCTATCTTTCTGATCTTCAAAAAGCTTCATCTCTAAAGCGCGACGCAACCTATCGTTAGTTTGCCAGTCAAATTCTTCACCTTCAACAGCTTTGGCGCCAATGAAGTTCATAATTTCGCGCCTGAAATCGTCTTTTCGATTCTCGGTGATATCAATCTTCTCTTCAATTGAGCGCATCAACCTCTCGTCCGGTTGCTCGTCCTGCCCGGTGTACTTATTCTTTACTCTCTCTTTGAGAGTATATGCCTTGATATTGTCAATGTAGTTACCGGCTAACTTAGCGGTAGCTCCTTCGTCAGCACTGATAGCACGCTGTACCTCATTTTTAACAATTTGCTCATATTCGTGCTTTACAACACCAATCAGTTCACCAAATCGCGTGCGTTCGTCGTCACTTGTGATCAAGGAATGGCCTCGCAGCCCCTTTTCTAACTCGTTGAGCACCATAAATGGGTTAATGGTGCCCTCACCCTGATCGTTTACCAACGCATTGGATATTTTGTCCTGGACGTAACGAGGGCTTGCCCCCTCCATGCCTTCTCGCACTACTTCTTTGCGTAACTCTTTGACCGTGTCTTGGGTATAGCCCGGCAGCACACGCCCATCGTAAAGATGAAGTTTTTGAATGAGCTCAAGATTGTGTTTTTTGGGCTCTTCGAGACGAGTGAGCACAGCCCACATGGCCGCGACTTCAATTGTGTGCGGAGCCACATGGCGCCCACCAACTTTCTCCTGGTCGAAATCTTTTTCGTATATTTTTCTCTCATCGCTCAGCTTCGTAATATACGGAATATCAATTTTTATGGTTCTATCTCGCAATGCCTCCATGAATTCGTTGTTCAATAGACGGTTGTACTCCGCCTCATTGGTGTGGCCGATGATGAGTTCGTCGATATCAGTTTGCGCGAATTTTTTTGGCTTGATGCGATGCTCCTGGGAGGCTCCAAGTAAATCGTAAAGAAATGCCACGTCCAATTTAAGAACTTCTACAAACTCGATGATTCCGCGATTGGCGATATTGAACTCACCGTCAAAGTTGAAAGCACGAGGATCGGAGTCAGAGCCATATTCGGCAATTTTACGGTAATTTATGTCCCCCGTGAGCTCGGTCGAATCTTGATTTTTTTCGTCTTTGGGCTGAAAAGTCCCAATGCCCACACGGTTTTTCTCACTAAGAATGAGACGCTTCACACGAATATGCTCTTCGACGACTTTCTGCCAGTCCCCATCGTGGCTCTGCATCAACTCACGAAAAATAAATCGACTAGCCGGATCTAAGTCGCCTTTTACTTTGACAGAAAATTCTTGAGAAGAGAGCCCCAATTTATCAATCGCCTGACGGCGCCATTCGAGGGGGATCAACTTAAGAGGCTCCTCATGCATTGGAGAATCAAAAGTATCGACGTCTTTACCCGCGAGACCAAACTTTTCTAGCCCCACCCAACAGAACGTATAGAGGGCCCCTGGCTTCGTCTGAGAGTAATTCTCCAACCCTTTTTTAAGCAGACGTGCAATGGTTGATTTACTTGATCCGACAGGACCATGAAGCAATATTACACGTTTTTCTGGGCCAAAACCTTGAGCAGCCGCATTGAGCACACTCATAAGTCTCATCAACGGAATATCAAGACCAAAGACAGCATCGCGCCCCTCTCCATCAGGATCTTGAAAAAAGTTATAGCGGGTCAGCTGCTTTTTATTGTCAATATACTCCTCACACCCGTAAGAAACGACCATATCGTACGCACGCTGAAATGCATTGCGAGTTACCTGGGGGCAATCGCGCACGATTGCGAGGTACTCTTCAAATGATCCTTCCCATGAGAGATCTCGATAACGATCGTAATCTTGCATGGCGGCAATCTCTGCCACCATATTTCCAACATGCGATTTTACACTCACTTGCCTGTCCCCCTGGCTCGATGAATCGAATTTCACCCAATGGCCTAGGATACCACAAGTTGACAGGCATCAGGGTGTTCGCGCTATTTGGTGGAGATCTAACGAGAAATCGATAGATTTTCTCAATCTTGCCCTCTCCTCGACAAATAGAATTGAATTTATTTCGCCGAACAGCCTTTTTGATCTTTCGAGGACTTCACTGCAGCCAGGCGCAGCTTTACCTGATTACGCAAAATTCCCGATACTTTGTCCGACAAAAGAGGGGCGATTCTCTCCTTGAGGTCAACGGGTTTGAGGTAAGCTAGGGCGCTAACAGAGGCCAGGCCAAGTTCTATAGGCCCGTCACCCATCGCCGTTGTTAGCGATTGTGCACTTTGAGTAATGTCTTGAAGCGAGCCTCTATCACACAATTTTCCAAGAGACAGAGTCGCTTCGGCCCTTACTTCAAACGAATCGTCATCGTGCATGCGCTCACGAAGCTCCTCAACGACTGACTCGCCGCCGTAATGAGCAAGAGAGCGGGCTAGGGCGCGGCGCACTACTGAAGAGCCATCGCGACTGAGGCGCCGAGACATCAAGGAGGCAAATGCTCTTGCCTCCGGCGATTGAGGAGCGAAATTTCCCCCCGCAGCGGCTGCCCGCAGACGCACCTGGGGCCAGGGATCGTCCACAAGCAGAGGCTCCAACTCTATCGCGCTCAGTTTTCCCGGTTCTCGTACCAATACGTCCAGAGCGGCCCTTCGCACGCGCACGTTTTTATGCCGAAGAAGAGACCGAGTTTCGCCGTTGAACTGAGGCGCGCCCTTTGTGAGTTCCACTTCAGCCAATAGCTCCAAAGCATGCACGCTCAGTGCTGCGCTGGGGATCTCTTGGAGCCCTTTGGGCTTTTTTCCAGAAACCCAAGCCGAAAAGGTATCGGAAAGGTCCGAATTGCCAGCAGCTAGAGGCAAAACGGTGGCCGCCAACAAGTAGGCGTCTTCAAATTCTGCATTTTGAGCCAGGCGACTGACTAATTTCTCTGCAGGTGTCCCCCAGTTGGGTAGAACAGGGCCCAAGGCACGCACCAATTGCAATTGTGCCTTCTTTGACAACGAGTGCTCACCTTCTTGTGTCTCGATGAGTTTTTTCAATTCGACGCGACCAGCTTTTGAGTGTGCCAATTGAAAAAGAGCCTCGCGCAGGTAAGCACGCCGCGCTCGCCCTTTGACATGCAAGCGCCTAGTAATTGTGACGGCAGCCAATGGGGGGGACACCTCAACTAAACCCTGGGCCAAGTGAACTTCTCCAGCTCGGGAAGCGTGAGCAAAGCGAGCGGCAAGAACGGCCGCTCCTTCTTCGCCCAATTTTTTGAGGACCCTCAAGCCCCGCGCACGCTCCACGTCATTGCCGAACTCAATAGCGGCCACGTAGATCGGAGCAGCTATTTTCCCGGGCATCTTGTCGGCAATATCGAGTACCCGCGACCTGGCCAAACGCGATAGCCCCCTATAGCGCTGAGCGATGAGTAAGGCCGCACTGTTTCCCCGCACGGGCAAAGCAGAAAGAGCTAGCCCCGGCTCACTCTTTTCCAACTGATCAATCAACTCTTTTGTGGTGACCCCGCTCTTGGTTTGGGCGCGCTGCATCACCTCGACCACCAGGAGAGGATTGCGCGGCTGAACCAGGGCAATACAATCACTTTCACCCAAGGGCGGTAAAACTACATTGTGAAGCGTCGAAGACGATTCTGCGAGAGTCAGCCTGTAAACCTGGCTTTCGGTAGCAAGCCAGATAAACTCTTTTTGAGCATTTGTCTGAGAAAGTTCTAACGATAAGAAATTTCCTTGAACGCCATCATTTAGGCGAAATTCGACAAATTGATGCCCGTAATTCCAGCTTACGCTACGGTCGCCGTCCACCGGCACGAGAGAAGAACGCGCGTTTGAAGCCTCCAAGCGCAAGAGGACGTCTCCGGCCTCCTTGTCAAATGGAGTAGAACGTAGCTCCTTTGCCTCCTCCCTCTCTTTCTTAGAAAGTGGTGATGTCGCAACTCGATGAAATCGACCCTGAGCCGGATCGAAGAGACGAACTCTGCCGGGCACTTTTCTCCCGCAGGCCCCAGGGCGAAAAGCATTTTCTACAAAAATCTGCTGACCGGTTCGCGCTTTAGCTAGGCGAATCAAGGTGCCAGACTTTGAATCAACCCCCGCCCAACCCTTCAGCAGGACTTGAGGTTGAGAAGTGCCTTCGCCTGGTTTTTTTATAGGTGCACCCAACACGAGCACCGAATAGAAATTCTTATCGCCGCCATAGCGGATCCACAGAGCACGCTGCCCTCCTTCGAGTAAGAGGCGGGTGATGCGTCGAGGAAGATTCACAGCCTTTTCTGGAATTACAAGAGAAACGTGGCCGCCCGCCGCAGAGTTTTTCTCTTCACGATTGAAGAAGAAAACCCGTTGGAAAGGCGACGCCCCCTTTTCAAAAAACACCCCGAAGGACTTGCGCTCCTTGGTGCCCGCTAAAGAGTGTTGGGCACTTAATTGGGGAAGTTTCTCTTGCGCGACACCAGCCTTTGGCTGCGCTGTCGGCGGGGTGTCGGCCCGGGCAAGTCCCGTGCTTGTGAGGACGCCCCCGGCCCCCAAGCAACTCAGAGCGAAAGGTAGAAGCAATCGAGAACCTTGGGGCGGAGAAAACGACCAACGAGAAAACGGCGAAAAAAAACGGGACAAAGACAACACCCCGAGATGTTGCCCGCCCCCTTGCTTGGACTCAAGCCTTTCAAGTGGCCCCTGCTCGGTTCAGCTGGGCTCACAGAGACGACGAGACCACAAAAAGGCGTCTGCCCGTTGGCCATGAATTGTCATATGGCGGGGTAAACGCCCCGTACGACGAAAACCAGCTGTAACCCAAGCGGCAGTGAGTTCAACCGACTCGGCTGAAGAGATAGCAAAAACAGAAACGACCCCGTTCGCCTTCAAGTCTTCGCAAATTTTCTTAAACGACGCTGCGGTCAACCAAGTTTCCTTATCACCTCGCGGAGCACAAACAGCTTCAACGAAAGCGTTGTCAAAACACGGTTGAACTTCCACCCCCACCAGAAGTGAGAATCCTCCGCGGGCAGTACAAAGAAACTTGTCTTTTTCTACATCTCGCCCAAAGTCCTCGAGACCGGTGAGCGCCCGCCCAGAGTTGACAGCGTTCTTAAATGCCTTGTCGATGTCCTGAGAGCGAGCCAAGGTAACTTTTACCTTGGGCATCGTTTCGGGAGCACGATTGCGCATCAAGCGGCGCCCCGCTTGATAGGCCCGCTCAGCTCGATCGGAAACGGCCAGGCTAGGAGACTGGGAGATCTTAATGCGAGTACCCGATTCGAGAGGAGCCTCACGCTCCATCTCCATACCAAGAATATAACCGTCGCTGCGCTTGTAGAAACCGGGAATGGTGCCCTCTTTCTCGAAGCCCATTTTGAGCCAAGTGTTGGATTCTTCGCGCTCCACCACAGTGTACACACGACAGATGCCTTCACGCTCTGCTATTTCGCGAACGAGATCGAATTTCTTGGCTTGCGGCCCCGCACGAAAGTCAATGATGCGCATGCTTTGTGTACGACGGTTCACAAGCAAACACAGGGAAACATCCCCGCGAGAGATCTTAAACTGATCACGTTCACTTTCTGGTGCCTCCGCATCCAGCTCCCAGGCAGCCACCCCGCGCAATGGCGACGCCTCCTGCTCGGTCAGACTCTGTGCGGCCTCAGTGCCCATTTCAAACTGCTCTATGGCTAAACTTCGATTCATGGTTCCCCCCTCAAATCTCTTGGTTACTTATTCTAAAAACATGCGGTGTCTCATCGACTCCAACTCTCGAAATTTCCCTTCTTCGAGAATGCTTATCAGCTAGCATTTGAAAGTTAGTGAGATCAACATCAACTCCACTGCTTTTCCCCAGGTTAGGAACACGGTGTAGGAGCGTGTGTGTGGTCTCTAAAAGACCTACACGCAGACTTGTTCAGTTGTCTCAAAACCATATCAACCCTCATCAAGCACTCAGTAAAATGTCAGATTCAGAGGAGAGGGGCCTAGTAAAACTGCAAGATGAGGAACTGGAGAGACTCGCCAGCAGGGGGCAATTCGACAAATGTTCTGGAAGCGCTGCGGACCCCAAAAACTGCCTCTCAAGTGAACAGGTGTGGATAACCTGGGTCCAATAATTATTTTGAACTTTCTTTGCTCGGACCCCCCGATTGTACAAACCGGCCCTTAGACCAATTCAACGGCAAGCTTATCGAGCACGTTATCTAAATTTCCTCGCGACACCGAAACGCGCGTGGGCATGCCGCCGTCCAACCCCAAAAGCTGAATGAAGTTGATCCCGCTATTGAATGGCGCCGCCATGGTCACATTCTGCGAATCCACAACAATACTCACCTGTTCTAGCTCCTGACCCATCAATAAAAGACTCGTCTTGTCGACCTGCTTGTATCCGTGGGCAATGTCCACCATCGCAACGCCTCCCCCACCCCGTCGACTGAAACGGCGATAGCTCTGGGCCGCACGGCGAGTTTCTTTCTCGATAGGAACCATCAGGGCGGCAGCCTCTTCGATGAGGGCAAAAAGAGCCTTGTCTTTCACCCCGTCCACCAAGGAGCGCACAACTAAGGTGTAAAGAGCCTTGTCCCGAGGGCGAGCGCGTAAGGCGCGGTCAAATACCAAGCCCACAGAGGAGGGTTTGCCTGTTCTCGTATCGATTGCATGAGCGTCCGCGTCGCAGCCTAAATAGGGTTCTTTTCCGCCCAATTTCCACTTTGCAGCGCTGGCCAAGCCATCAAAGTCCGTGTGGCAGACAATCGTGTCTACCGGCCCGATACGCTCCACTAGCTCCGGGGAAATCATCTCGGGGCAAGCACCGTGTTCAGCCTTGGTACACAGTACAAATCGGGCATCGTCCTGATATTCGACGTGCCGATCGTGATCGTGGTGGTCAACCCAACCGACCAGACGGTCGCCCAAGCCGTCGATCAGCTTTTTGGTTACTTTATCAAAGCCGCCGCCTGCCATACCGGCAAAAGCGATGTCCAAAACGACGACCCGTCCCTCAAGACGGCTGGCTTTGGGCAGTTTTCGGGGAGTTCCAAATGCAAGAGCGACCATAGCGGGGCCTTAGCACACCCCCCAGCCAGGCTCTGTGCCTCTTCGCACCGAAAACGCGACTGGGCGGGCTTTTTTTACCCAAACGCCAAGCCCCTTGCCTGCCTCCGCATCACTTTGCCCAATTTTACCCCCAGAGGGCCCCGCTTTCCCAGGGGGCGCACCCTCATGGTAGGCTCCGAGTGCTTTGGCAAACGAAGAACTATTTACCGCCCTTCAGCATCCCCTCGACGCGACCGATCTTTCCCAATTGGGTAAAAAGTATTCAGGTAAGGTACGCGACTGTTATACAACCGATGATGGTAGGCGCATCATTGTGGTCTCCGATCGCATCAGCGCTTTTGATAGAAATTTAGGAGTATTGCCCCTCAAAGGACAGATTCTCAATCGAATTGCTGCCTGGTGGTTCGAGCAGACCAAAGATCTCGTGCCCAACCACGTAATCGAAACACCCGATCCGAACGTGCTCATTGCCAAAGAGTGCACCCCCCTTCCGGTGGAAATGGTCATGCGCTCCTATCTTACAGGCACCACCTCCACGAGCATTTGGGTGCATTACGAAAAAGGAGCGCGAGAGTTTTGTGGTCACCAGCTTCCGGATGGTCTCAAGAAGCATCAAAAACTACCCAAGACCCTCCTGACCCCCAGCACAAAAGCGGCTCAGGGTGATCATGATGTCTCTGCATCCCGTGAAGATATTTTGAAACTGACAGGAATGCCAGTTGAAGACTTTGATAGAGCCGCCGAATTGTCCCAAATTCTCTTTGCAGAAGGTCAGCGCATCAGCGCTGAGCGTGGTCTCATTTTGGTCGATACAAAATACGAATTTGGTAAGACCAAAGAGGGGGAGATAGTCGTTATTGACGAAATTCATACCCCCGATAGTTCCCGCTACTGGTTCGCAAATTCTTACGAGGAACGCTTTGCGGCAGGAGAGGCCCCCGAGAGCTTTGACAAGGAGTACTTGCGGCGCTTTTTGGCGGCAAAAGGTTTTATGGGTGAAGGGGAAATTCCAGAAATTCCCGACGATATTCGCGTGGAGTCCACAATTCGCTACCGCACAGCAATCGAGCAATTGATGGGGGAAAAGTTCGTCCCCAACTTAGAAGATCCAATTCCTCGCATTCGAAAAAATCTCGGTATTTAAGTTCAATTTCTAGTGGCTGTCTAAAATCAACCCGCCCAAAATCGCCACTAGTTAAAATGAACCCAATGGGCGAATCGAGTTTACAAATACCAATTGAGTGAAAAAGGAGTCCTGCCCCCATGTCTCTTCATGAAACTTTTATTCTCTCAGCGCGACGCACTCCCATTGGAGCGTTTTTAGGCTCTCTTTCTTCACTCACAGCCCCCGAGCTTGGGGCCCAGGCTATCCAAGCCGCCGTTGCGAGCGCGGGCATTGAGGGGGATCAGGTGCACGAGGTATTTGTTGGCAATGTATTGAGCGCAGGGGTCGGTCAGGCCCCTGCACGGCAAGCAGCTCTCAAAGGTGGCTTGCCCACTAGCGTCGGGGCAACCACCGTCAACAAGGTGTGTGGCTCGGGGCTCCAAGCCCTCATTCTTGCTCGACAGACCCTGCAAGTTGGTGCCGCTGAGATAGTTGTCGCCGCGGGTATGGAGTCCATGTCGCAAACGCCTCACTATCTAAACAATCATCGCGGGGGCGTATCTTTAGGCAATAGCCCCCTCGTCGATGGCATCATTCACGATGGTTTGTGGGATCCTTACAATAATTTTCATATGGGTGCGGCGGGCGAGCTTTGCGCCGCCAAATATTCTCTCAGCCGCGAAGCTCAGGACAACTTCGCTCGAGAAAGCTATCGTCGAGCTCGTGCGGCACAAGAGTCCGGCTTATTTCAGTCCGAGCTTATCCCTCTTACCCTCACTCATCGCAGAAAACCCTCCTGGGTTGTGGATCAAGACGAAGAGCCCCTACGCGGACGTCCAGAAAAATTTGCTTCACTACGCCCTGCCTTTGACTCAAAAGGTACCATCACCGCCGCCAACGCCTCTTCGCTCAACGATGGGGCCGCTGCCCTCGTTTTAGCAAGCAGCGCCGCGGTAAAAAAGCATGACCTTCGGCCTCTTGCTCGCATAGTAGCCACAAGTACTTTTGCTCAAGATCCCCAATGGTTCACTACCGCTCCAGTAGGCGCTGTTCACCGTGTCCTAAAAGAAGCTCAAATCAACAAAGAGGCCATCGACCTCTGGGAAATCAACGAAGCTTTTAGTTGCGTCACCATGGCTTGTAGTCATTTGCTTGAGCTCGATCCCAATCGGGTCAATCTGCACGGTGGCGCTGTCGCCCTCGGGCACCCCATTGGTGCCACCGGAGCACGCCTGGTCACTACCCTTCTGCACTCACTTCTCCTTCAAGAGAAAAAACTGGGCCTCGCAACCCTTTGCATTGGAGGGGGAGAAGCCCTTGCCCTCATCATTGAACGCTGTTGATTGAAACGTCATACGACTTCCAAAAAACATGGCAGAATGCACTTAAAATAGCATTTTTAGTGAAAAGGGTGCACTATACCATGGTTTTTGTCAAAATCTCAAATCCTTGCGAGGTGATCAATAGTGTGTGTTCAAATTGCGCAGAAAGACTTCCGTCTAAAGTTCTGACGGTCCAGCCGTCTGCATCACAAGTCACCTCTGCTTTTCCAAAATTTATCATGGGCTCAATGGTGATCACCATACCTGCCTTGAGACGCAAACCATGCCCTCGTTCTCCCACGTGGGAGACATGAGGCGGCGCATGCATTTGACGCCCAATCCCATGGCCTCCATATTCACTCACAACAGAGCATCCTTCTTTTTTGGCAAGCTCCTCTATTGCGAAACCAACATCGCCTAACCGAACGCCTTCGCGCAATCGCTTGATGCCCGCGTCCCGCGCGCGCTCTGCGACTTGAACCACATGACGCGCCTCCGGTGATACTTTTCCAATCAATACAGTGCGAGAGGTATCACCATGAAATCCATCGATATGGGAGGTAATATCAATGTTGATGATATCCCCCTCCTCAAGAAGCTCATACTCATTGGGTATTCCGTGACAGACAACGTCGTTACGACTTGTGCACACGCTCGCAGGAAAACCCTTGTACCCCAATTGACTCGGGCGTGCCCCCCGAGCAAGAGTATCCGCCCGGACAAGGGCATCTATCCTTTGAGTACTCATTTTTGCCGCAAGTTGTGCAGTGACGGCGCCTAGTGTTTTGGCTGCAATTCGTCCTGCACGGCGCAAGCGCTCAATATCTTTACCTCGGTAGATTTCAATCACCATGGCTCAAAGACTGCCCCCCTCAGTGAAGCCTTTCCAATACCATTTAGGTATGGCGCTATTGCCCAGCGCTGGGTCACGGCTAACCTTGAAATCATGAGTCTTTGTCAACTCTCCTATTTTGTGGCCGTCGCCGAAGAGGCGCATCTTTCTCGAGCTGCTCTGCGACTCAATATCTCGCAACCTCCCCTCACGCGTCAAATTCGCAACCTAGAGGAGGAGCTGGGGATGCAGCTCTTTGAGAGAACTCCTCTTGGAATGCGTCTACTCCCCCCCGGAGCGAAACTCTTGGCAGAGGCCAAAAGCATCTTGAGCCAAGTCAAAAATATTCCCCAATTGCTCCGGGCCTCCCCTGCACCAGGTCTCGCTCTAGACGCAGACAATTTGTAAGGGCAAGTGCTGCGCGCCCCTTGCTCTCAGAGCTCTCTTCGTAAAATGTAGCCTATGATGATGGGGCGCCAAACTTAGTTTGAAGTGCCGCGCAGACCTCTGGGGGGGCATAGCGAGCGACATCGCCGCCATGCCTCGCGATATCACGGACCAAGGACCCACTCACAAATCCATAATTAGTTCGCGTGGGCAAAAAAATCGTATCAATGTCGGGTGCCAGGTCCGAGTTGGCATGAGCCATTTGCAGCTCATACTCAAAGTCCGCACCTACGCGCAACCCACGCACCACAACCCGACTTCCCATCAGATGGGCATAGTCGACCAGTAGGCCCTCAAACGAAGAGACTATCACCCCCTCAAGATTTGCGCATACGGCCTCCATCATCGCGAGGCGCTCATCTATCGAGAAGAGCGCGTTGCGAGAATGATGGCGTCCTACGGCCACTATCAGCTGAGGAAATAAGCTAGCCGCGCGTTTCACTACATCCAGATGCCCAAAGGTCATCGGATCAAAACTACCAGCGTAGATGGCTGGACCGCTCTTACTCAAGGTCTGCCCTTGGGCTGAGGGGGTGCTGGAGGCGCTAGAGGCTTCGCTGCGGTTGAGGGAGTTGAGGGAGTTGAGGGAGTTGAGGGAGTTGGAGTCTTCTCAGGAGCAATAGGAGGGCCCATTGAGGCTCCCGCAGAAGGCTGGCTGCTCCGCGCACGGGCAGCAGCGTGTGCTTCGGCGGCAAGACGCCGTCGCATCTCGACAACTTCTAATGGGAGATCTTCCAACCACAATGTCTTTCCCCTGTCGGCAAAGGTAAGACGAAAGGTTCCAAAAAGCCCCGCGCCGGCAAAACCGTCCAAGTCAACTCCTACTTGTTTTTCGACCGCTTCAATCGGCGCGCCGTAGACTCCGGGTACGTTCGGGATCTCAAATGCCCCGAGGCGCAGCATGGGTAAAATACCGTGACGCAAATCGCCTCCTCCGGGCATGCCTGCAAAGGTCGAACTATCCACACCAGCTTTCTTCCAGGCAGCTTCATCAAGAGCCAAAGGAAAAGCCATGGAAGTATTTACCAAAAGAGAAGAGGAAGGGGCGGTACGCGCGGTGCCAAATGCTCCCGGTAAAACCATGGCTCCTCCTCGGTAAAATATTGGATGAATAGTAGTTGCTTGAGGAGGCGCGGGAGGCTCGTAGTTGCGCACGACAAATTGGCGTCCAGCCAAGTCGATGGTTGCCCGCAAACGTCGCAAGAGATGCACCCCAATCAAAAGTTTCACCGGCGCGCCAATTTCACGAGAAAGTCCCGAAAGGTCTTGAGCGACTGCTGGCACATCACTCACTTCCAAGCGGCCAGCAAAGCGCAATGAAACCCAACCCCCTTCGTTCGCTGCGCGAGAGTCTATTACCGACTCGGCCCTATCGGTTGCGACCATAGCTAAGGCCGGCTCACCATTGATCTCCAAAGGAACTAACATAGCGGTTCCCGCCAGAGGCATGTCCACTGCCGCAACCATGCCACCACTCATTTCAAAGGGTGTACGTCCGCGCCCACTACGCGCAAGCTGTAAGATCTCTTCGGCCCAGCTATCTTTAACGTCGGGGTCACTCGCTAGCTTAGCTAACTCCTCAGCAGCCAAGTCAAGGTGACCCAAATACCAATGGGCCCTTCCCCGGAGACCCGCGGCATCACTCCCTGGTAGATCTTTCAATAGTGTGAGCGTGCGCTCAAAATCGAGTTCTGCTAGGGCAATTCGCCCAGCCATCAATCTCACACTCGGCTCATGAGGCAATGCCTTGAGCGCGTTTTCACTTGCCAGGTGAGCGTCTTCAATGTCCCCATGGACATAAGAATGCTCTGCCCTATCGAACCATTTCTTAGCTTGGGGAGGCCACTTCGCCTCAGAGTTACCCCCAGCGCAAGCCGATAAAACGAGAAGTGTCGAAAGAGCTGCCCCTCGCATGAGAGCAGGCGCCAATCGATGAAGTGTTTTTACAGGTGAATTCATAAGCTCATTGGGGGTTCGCTGGCGGAATAACCCATCACCCAGTGAAATGCATCAAGGGCGCCCTGAGCTATCATCGATAGTTCAAGAGCGCCCTCTCATTTCCCCAGGGGGGACTCATTAGCGATTTTTAACGCTTGCTCTTTTTCGCGGCTTTTTTCTTTGCAGGAGCCTTCTTCGCTACTGCTTTTTTAGCGGCTTTCTTTACAGGAGCCTTCTTCGCTACTG
>CAYWLO010000008.1:22559-60561 GCA_964459035.1 uncultured Polyangiaceae bacterium
TTCTTCGCTACTGCTTTTTTAGCGGCTTTCTTTACAGGAGCCTTCTTCGCTACTGCTTTTTTGGCGGCTTTCTTTGCAGGAGCCTTCTTCGCTACTGCTTTTTTAGCGGCTTTCTTTACAGGAGCCTTCTTCGCTACTGTTTTTTTGGCGGCTTTCTTTACAGGAGCCTTCTTCGCTACTGCCTTTTTGGCAACCTTTTTAGCAGGTGCCTTTTTAGCAACCTTCTTAGTCTTCTTTGCAGCCATGATTTCTTTCTCCCTGAGCGAATGAGAGGGCAGACAAGAGCTCGTCTACCCTTAGGGTATGTTACAAGACATATATTGCCACCTAGTGTGATCTGTCAACGAAAAAAGTGCGGTGACGAGTGTCCGGGGAGCCAGAAACATGCCGCTTCGGCTATGCATAGTTTGCATAGGGCGCATAATCTCAGGGAACATCGGTCTTTGGTCTTGACGTTTCGGACGAGCGAATATCCTCGGTGTTTTTCGCCTCTCATACAAGTATCTAGGTAAATTCACCTCCTTGACGAAGATCACTGCGGCACGCTACCGGGGAAGCGCTCACCAAGAGTAGACGTAGTAGGAATATTAAAAAGATGCGTGGCTCGACATATCTCTTCATACCTTGGTCCTTGGCTTCCGCCGTGATTCTTTTTGGCTGTGGCTACTCACAGGACGAGTGGGATCAGAAGGTACGCGCTACCGAAGAACTCCGCGGTCGCTTGGCGGGCGAAAGAAGTGCCCGCGCTAAAGCGGAAGCAGACTACGCTGACGCCCTCGAAGAAATTGGCGCAATACGCGGACAGCTCCAGGAAAAGGGGGTAGATATGAGTTCCCTCAATGCCCACCTTCTACAACAGAAGAAAGCGCTCGAAGAATACAAAGCTCGGGCAGCGCAACTCGATGCGATAAAGAGCAAATTTGATCGCCTACGCTCGAAGCTTGAAAAACTCACACGCCTAGGACTTCAGGTCGATGTGCGCGACAACCGGATGGTGATCCGCCTGCCAGGGGATGTGCTTTTTGCCTCAGGCAAAGATGAGCTAAAAGAAGACGGCAAGGAGATAGTCCTGCATGTCGCCAAGATCATTCGAGACGATAAAGATTTGCGTTCCCGCCATTTTCAAGTCTCAGGCCATACGGACAACCGCGCGTTTCGCGGAGGTTACTTTAAAGACAACTGGGGCCTCTCTGCCATGCGTGCTCGCTCGGTGGTTGTCTTACTCACCAAGACTCTGGACGACGAAGGCGGGGGACTGCCCGCAAAAAACTGGAGTGCTGCAGGCTATGGCTCGACAGATTCTATCGCCAATAACGCAACCGAAGAAGGGCGCTCCCGCAATCGTCGAGTTGAACTGGTGGTTCAACCAGACGTGTCTGAGATGCTCAATCTCAACTCTCTCGCCAAAGAATAACTGCCCACCAAGGCCGATAGAAAGCTTTAATGAGTAGGCGGTGAGAGAATCAGGCGGGTGAGTCATTAATGAGAAGCACGTTACCCGCCTCGCCTTTAGGCAAAGAACAGAGGGCGAGGGAACTGATATAAAACATTAGGTCTCCAAGGCCCCATAGGGTCAAGCCAATGAACGTCAAAGGAGACCTGCCCCAAAATGCTCAGCCCACTAATCGCCTCAACGCCTGCACGCAAGAAAAACTTGACAAGTTGGGTGAGGAACACTAATGTTGCCCGCCTGGTGAGGTCTAAGTTCTCACCGGCGGTCCTCGGAACAGCTTTCGCAGATTGAGAACGACTAGACTGAGACCAAAAAACTGAATCCGTCCCGAGCGGGAATAGAAAGACTTCTTCGGATGTTTTTCGTTTCGCAGGGGCCGAGACAAGCTCCCCATCCCCAGGGGGCGCCCGTCTGATTCTAAAATCAGGCAAACACACAAAGAGTGGCCGAA
The DNA here is from genome assembly GCA_964459035.1 of uncultured Polyangiaceae bacterium. Lineage (GTDB taxonomy): Bacteria > Myxococcota_A > Polyangia > Polyangiales > Polyangiaceae > NIC37A-2. The sequence continues at coordinate 24,464 of CAYWLO010000008.1, forward strand.
GGAGTTTCTCCGGAAGCGCCACAGAGGAGATAGCATGCAGCCAGAGCCAGAGGCAGATAAATTTCAGGTCGGTGACAAAGCCGTTTACCCCGCTCAGGGAGTGGCAGAAGTCGTCAGCATCGATGTGAAAGACATCGCCGGAACTCCCCAAAGGTTCTACGTCCTGCGTATTCTCGACAGCGATCGTAAGATCATGGTGCCGGTAGCCAATGCAGATGCAGTGGGCTTGCGCCAGGTAATCAACGAGACCGAAATTCGTGAAATCTTTGATATTCTCGAAGAGACGACCATCGGTTTTGATACTCAGACTTGGAACCGACGTTACCGCGGTTTCATGGATAAGATCAAAACAGGCTCTATTTATGACGTTGCGGAGGTGTTGCGTGATCTCTACCGACTCAAGACCAACAAGCAGCTCTCCTTCGGAGAGCGTCGTATGCTCGATACAGCACGCGGTTTGATCGTAAAAGAGATTGCCGTGGCTCGTCGCGAAGGCGAAGAGAAGGTCAAAGAAGAAATCGAAGCGATTTTCTTCGCTAATTGAGTCAGACCTTCGGAGTGTTCACACTCTGAAACTACGGGAAAACAGACGAGATCTCGTCATGATCCCAGTAAGACAAAGAAAAACAGGCGATTCCTTCGGGACGCTTGTTTTTTTTTTGGAACTTTTCCCCCTCCCGCGTCGAACAACGCAAACCAACTCGTCAATTCACTCCACCAGAGCTCAGTCTGGCTCGTCGCGTTGTCGAATGGCACTGAGTGAGGGCAATTCCAGCGCCACCTTCCAGCCACCTTCTTCCAGTTTACAGCGTGCGACAGTCGATGCCCCGTCGGTACCCAGAATTTTTACTTCTGCCCACTCGCCGTCGATACGAACATCGGTACTCTCTGGAACGAGATAGAGGGCAAACCAAGAAGGCACGATCATCTCACCCGGTGAGAGTTTACGCCCCGATAAGGCGGAAGCGCGCCGGGCACGCTCTTGAAGATTTTCCCGCGCAGGCTCCCACATCATCTCATAGGCTGAATCGGCCGATTCTTTCGAGCCATGAACCTGCCTCATTGTGTTGACGAAGGAGCGCAGCACCACATCTGGACCCTTGGGAGCACTTTCCTGCTGACAAGAGCTAATGGCGAGAGTCAGCAACCCTCCAAAAATCTGTCTCATTCTCACCCGGCAACCATAGATCGTCCCAGAGTAAAGCGCACCATAAACTTGCACACAGAAACCTACATGTAGGAGAATGTAAAAATGAGCGCTACCGCCAACCCTCGTCTAGTTTGGAACGAGCGATGTCATTCATTTACTCCCCTCGGCGCACGCCTCAGTGGTGGACCACAGCAAGACGCACGCTGCACCACCATCGCGGGGGACAATATTCAGGCACTGACTTGCCTACAAAATGAGATAAGCGGACAGGTCACTCTCGCCTATTTGGACCCACCATTTCTTACTGGTCGGGAGCACTTTCGTGTCGAGAGAACCAAAACCGCGAGCGGTAAAATCTTAAGGCAGGAGAGCCGAGCATTCGATGATCGCTGGTCCTCGATGGGAGAATATCTCAGTGCTCTCGAAAGCCGAGTGCGATTGATACGTCCCCTTTTGGCTCCCCACGGGAGTCTTGTCTTGCATGTAGATCCAAAAACAAGTCACTACGCAAAGATCGTATGCGATGAAATATTTGGGCTGGACTGTTTTGCCAGTGAGGTCATTTGGCGCTACCGGCGATGGCCATCCAAGACCAAGAATTTTCAACGAGTGCACGACGTCATGCTGCGCTACGTGAAAGACCCCGACACGACTCCACGTTTCAATCAACTCTACGAGCCTCTCGCCCCTTCCACCCAAAAAACGTGGGGAGACCGCAAGCAGAAGGCCATCACCAATTCAACAGGTCGACGAGTTCGCTCTAGTAAAACAGAGGAAAAGTCCCGTGGCACACCCATGGGTGATGTTTGGGAAATTGGCATCGTTGCGCCAGTGGCAAAAGAGCGTACCGGCTATCCCACTCAAAAGCCGCAAGCCTTGCTCAAACGCTGGATTGAAGCTTGCACAGAGCCGGATGATCTTATTTTAGATCCCTACATGGGCAGCGGTACTAGCCTAGCTGTCGCACACCAATTGGGGCGGCGGGCTATCGGTATTGATATGGGAGAGCAGGCCCACGAAGTCACCCGCGCTCGCCTGGCAGACTTGAAGGTGGATGTGCACGAACGAAAAGTAGAAAAGCCCTTGGCTCGTGCCGAGCAACGCGGGGAAAAGGCACACAGACAAGCCGTTTGATGCTAGGGTCGTATGCCTATGGAGAGACCAACGTTTGCGGGGGTGACAAGGAAACAACGGGCGCCTCACGGCCGCCTTCGAGGGGTCATCTCTCCCGTCATTTTCTCCCTGGGAGTTTTTCTCTCCCTTTCATCGGCCGCGTCCAATACCAGCTCCCCTTCTCTAGCTGAGGCACTCTCCTTGGGGGGACACCACACGGAAGACGCTCGCCTCAAGGACGCTCTCCTTCAATGTGCGCGGCACGCGCCCTCTCTGTCCCCCGCTCTCTGTGTTGACAAGTTTTGGGTCCCGCGCTTCTTGCTGGATAGACAAGCCGAGACAGACAATTTGAGGAGAAAACCCGCAATGAGGCAACTCAAAGCTGATATTCTCCACCAAACTCTGCACAATCATTTGTCCCAAAGGGCAAATGCCACAAAAAACGAGGTCGAGACCTACATTCGGGAACATTCACGGGACTATCAAGCTCCGTTACGCATTCGTGTGTTTCGAATTTTACTCAGTACCAAAGAGAAAGCGCAAGCATTACTCAAGAAACTGGGGCCCAAAACAACCCTCATAGAGTTTCGTAAAATGGCCCGCGAAGACTCGATGGATCGCGCCACAAACGAACGGGGCGGCGATCTCGGCTTTCTCTGGCCTGACGGTTCTACGGATATTCCTCAGGTACGAGCAGCACCCTCGCTCTACCAAGCAGCTCTCACTCTACAAGAGGGAGAAATTGCCCAGCAGCCAATTGCCGAAGAAGACAATTTTGCCATTATTTGGAGAAGGGGGAGTAAGCCGGCCAAAAAGTTGACCGCCGCAAGCCGCAAAAGCGCTCGGTTGCATGTGATGCAAGCTCAAACTGAAGAGAAAATTCAAGAATTACTCACTCGGCTTACAGAAAATCGTGTCTCAGAGCGAAAGAATATTCGCTTGGGTAAACTGAGGCGGAAAAAGGCCCTGCTCTTTAAAACTCCTTAAAGAAGAGAGAGTGAAGCTACGAGCTTTGCTCATAGCTCAGGTAGAGTCCAACCACTTTGCTTCAATAGTGCCAAAAAAATATGCGATTCTTCACGAGCTTTGGCAAGAGCCAGCAACATCGTTTCGTGCTCCCCCCTTGAGGCTCCATCAGACGCACGCTCATAGGCTTCGAGCACCAAGAGAAGATGAGGATGGGCTAGATTCACCTCTTGAGGCACCATCATATCACGTGCCGCCCGGGCGCGGGCTAGGGCCAAACGATGAGTAAGTTTTGCAAGTTCCCGATCGTGAAATCGAGCGCGCATCGCCTTGGCCTCTACCGTGCCTCCCTTGAGTAGCACCGCTGCTCGACGAAGATAGCTACCTGCGTACGCAGGATCTGCCTGGAGACAGATGCACGCGCCGAAGGCCAAGCCCACCAATTCTATAAATTTTCTTCGAGGGTGCATTAGGACTGACCATCGACCGGTGTCGCCACCAAAGCCCGATAAGCTCCTTCGGAGAGAGCTTTTTCTGCGGCCTCTCTTTCAGCCCCTCTTTTTGATCGCCCGATCCCCCTGGTGAGCTCACGATCTCGAACACTCACAGAGACCTCAAACTTCGTTTCGTGAGCAGGCCCTGCAATACTCACAACCCGATACTGGGGTGCTTTCATACCCAATGCCTGCACTTTTTCTTGCAGCTCGCTTTTTGCGTCCCTTGCCCCTGCTACTTGCAGCGCAGCAAGGCCAAAGTCCATGACTTGCATGCAGACGACTCTCGCCAAATCGATGCCGCCATGTAAAAAAGAAGCTGCTATCAACGCCTCGACGACGTCGGCCAAAACATTGTCATTGTCGTGGAGTTTTCCTTGAGAGGCGCCTTTGCCAAAACGCAAAGCGGCACAAAGACCATGGTGACGGGCAAATTGAGCAAGGGCTTCGGTACTCACCACTTGGGAGCGCGTACGGGTGAGCTTTCCTTCGGCAGCGTCTGCGAACTTTCTAAAGAGGGCGTCGCTGACAACAAAGTCCAATATAGCGTCCCCCAAAAACTCCAAGCGCTGATTGTGGGCAGCTTGGGGAAACTCGTGAGCATAGCTGGGATGTGTCACGGCCTCCGCAAAGAGGTCGTTTTCGGTGGAAAGCCCGAACAACTTGGCAATTTCGTCTATTTTCTCTGTCGGGTCGGACATCAAGGGCAGAAGCTAGCACTTTTTTGCAGCATTGCTCTGACCCCTCGATGACAATACGCTCTGAGGGTATGGGGGAGCTCCTATCCTGCCCGTTCTGTCGCGAACTCTTTGCTGAAGAGGAGGGACCTCTCTGTCCGGAGTGCGAGCTACCATTGGTTCCTCTCCACCAATTGCCTCTCTCTTTGGATGCTCTCGCGGAATTAGAGGGCTCCAGCGATCCACCTGAGGACCAAAGACTTCCTCCTCTCTACCTCGGAAGAGGACGCGGACTCATGTTGCTTCTCTCGGTAGCTGGTTTGGCGCTCTTCTTTCAACCCTGGATCACCCTCACCAGGCCCGACGCCATGAGCCTGTCAGGCCATGAGCTCGCTGGCGCCCACGCCCCTTGGCTTTGGGGCGGGGCTGTAGCTTGGTTCATCCTCATTCCTCTTCTGCTCAGTCGCCGAAGCGTGAACGAGTTGCGGGGTATTCGCGTCATTGCCACTCTCTTTGCTGCAATGACCTTGGGTGAAGCCACCATGTTGCTCTTCAATGCGCCGGTCGATCATGGCTATTTTAGCGCAGGGCTCGGCTACGCGTGGGGTCTTTACGCCAGTTGTCTTGTGGCCGGCCTAGGGCTTGTTGTGGCTCTGCGTCTCGGAGGCTCGTTGGAGGACTTCCGTGACCTGCCTGTTGAAAACTCTCAAGCGTGCGGTCCACAAGCGGGCGAATCCCTCCACTGACAAGGAGCATTCCCTTGTCGGTCACGGTGGGGGAATAAAGCGAGTCTGTTTATCGGACCAAAACTGAAACGAATCAGTTTCTCATGGCCGAGCCGAAAAGCTCTCGCCTAAAAGATCGCGCCCAACTGCAACGAAAAGGACGTATTGGATGGTTCATCCTGAAGAGCCTCACTCTCGTCCTTGTTCAACTTAGCCTGGTCGAATACGTCGAGCATGAGCTGACCTCCAAACGTCAAAATCTCGTATTGGTAGTTGAGACCAAAAATGAGCCGCTGACGCTGCAAGCGAACCGGCTGAAAGACCTTGTTGTTGTTGAAGTCGTCGACAGTGCCATTGGGCTCACACACCGGACTGCCGTCGTAGGCGTCCTCGGGCGCATCAGGCGTTCCCGGTTGACTGGCTCCCTGGAAACCACAAGCCTGCAAAGCACTTTCGGCGGGGGTAAAGTCAATGACCCCTGAATCGCCAAAGATGAAAAGGTGTTGGTAGCCAATTGAAGGCGTTAGCACCGCACTATCGGCTAAGGTTATGGGCTTGGAAAACACTCCGCTTGCGCTCGCTACTGTGAGCTGTACCTGAGAAGAGCCGGTGATGGTACGGGCAGATCCCATGATGGCAAAATCAGGAAGGTAACCAGGTACGCCATCGCGAAAGCCTTCTAAAATAGCCATGCGAACGTCAGCGCCACCAGAGATAATACTGGTGCCTGGCATGAAACCAAATTGCAGGCCCGTCTCAAAACCAAAGCCAAAACCTTTTCGTATTCGCAGAGAATAAAGGGAGAGCATGGACGACGGATCGCCATTCTCCGAAGCGGCTTTGCCTGTGACAGGATCAACTTCACCTCGGGTACCTTTACGCATGTAATCGGCGTCACCGTTTACAGAGGTGTAAGTACCTTCCAACATGATCTCAAAGCCGCCGTAGCCAGTGGTCTTCGCCGGATACATAGAACTCGGTGCGATGGCCATGCCATATTGATTCACCAAATTGATGAATGCATCGTTGTCGGGAATACATGTTTCAACCCCGGCAGCATAGCCTTGGGCGGTGCGACATGAATCGCCATTTTTGGCCAGTCGCTCCAATGCGAAGTCCATTGGCTCAGCAGAGGCGATGCCTCCCCAAAACAGACTGATAGCCGCGCAGGCAAGCGGTGCTCTGCAAAGATTGCCGAAGCGCGGCGAGCGAAACGATGGTCGAATAGGACTGGACTTCATGGAGTAAGGTACCTGCTGCCCCACAAGGCTACTTTCCACGCCGGCAGTGCGTCAAGATGCAGGGCCAGTAGAAGCGCAATCAAGGGATATTTGTCCTCTATATTCAGGTAAACAGGGGCCCTTTACACGATTTTTGTGCTCAGCTCCCCAGCCTAGGGCAAACTTTCGCCCCATTTCCTCATTGAAGTGTTTACAGATGCCCTCCAACTCATCGACCCCAGACTTCCCTCCGGCTACAAAATCTCCCTCGGCTGCCTTCGATTCAAAGAGTCGCCTTCGTTCAAACGACCCCTTGGGCTCCCCCCAAGTCGTTTTAGTTGAGCCAGAAATCCCCCCGAACACGGGCAATATTGCTCGTCTCTGTGCAGCCACCCAAGCAACCTTGCATTTAGTTCATCCCTTGGGCTTTCAGGTCGACGAAAAGGCTGTGCGTCGAGCGGGACTAGACTATTGGCATTTGGTGAAGATTCAAGAGCACAAGAGCTGGAACTCGTTTGTACAAAACCTCCCCTTGGGGGCCCGTTGTTTCTATTTTACAGGTAAATCGTCTCGTAGTTTTCTCGACGTAAAGTACCAAAAAGATGACTACCTGATCTTTGGAAAAGAAAGCTCCGGTCTCGACCCTGAAATTTTGGAAGCCCATCAGAGTAAGCTCGTTGCAATCCCAACCTTGGGCAACGTACGCTCCCTCAATTTAGCGAACTCAGTTACGTTAGGAGTCTATGAAGTGCTGAGACAAATAGGGTCCCTCGATAGTTCCGAACTCGTTCCTTATTCAAAAGAGTAGGAGGTTCTTTGGCTGCCAAGTAAAGCCCCCCTCCTTCTCGATAGGGCGCCCTCATAGATTTATCCTATTAGAGGAGCCCAACCGCCCGTTTTACCGAACTGAGCTGAGCTTGGGCGACCTCACGTGCTCGAAGAGCCCCCTGGAGCAATACTTGCTCCACATAATCAGGCTCTTTCTCCAATTCGGCCCGCCGAGCGCGCGCCTCACCGAAGGTAGCGTGAAAGAGTTCGAGAAGACGCAATTTAAATACACCGTATCCGTCCCCTCCTTTCAGCCAACTTTCTCTAATTTGTGTAAAATCGTCCTCGGAAGCGAGTACCTGAAGAAGAGAGTACAAAGCGCTTCCCTCAGTGGGTTTAGGGGATTCAATCGGCGTCGAGTCGGTCTTGATACCCATGATCGCCTTTTTGACCTTTTTATCACTAGCAAAAAGATCGATTGTATTGCCGTAACTTTTACTCATCTTTTGTCCATCTACCCCCAAGATGAGTTCGGTTTCTTTTTGAATGAGCGCCTGAGGAATTTTAAATACTCCTGGGCGACCGTTTTTTAGCCCATTGGGGTCTGCTGGATCGTATTTATCACAATAGGTTTGATTGAACCTGATGGCCCAATCGCGAGTCAACTCAAGATGCTGCTTTTGATCTTTTCCGGTGGGTACAACGTCTGCCCCATAAAGCAGAATATCGGCCGCCATCAACACTGGGTAAGCCAGAAGACCAAAGTCAGGTCGAATACCTTTGGCCAATTTATCTTTGTATGAGTGGGCTCTCTCTAGATGACTGAGGGGCACCAAGCTTCCAAGAATCCAAAATAGCTCAGAATGTTCGGGCACGTCCGATTGCCGAAAAAGAACTGATCTATCGGGATCTAGACCGAATGATAGATAGGTGAGGGCGGCGTCCAGAGTAAACTCACGCAATTTTGCGGGATCTTGGACCGTCGTCAGAGAATGAAGGTTTGCAATAAAATAGAAACCTTCGCCCTCTTCTTGCATCTGAACAAATTGGCGAATTGCACCAAAATAATTTCCCAAATGCAGAAGGCCGGAAGACTGGACGCCACTCAAAATTCTCATCGAGGGCGACGTTCACACAAAACCAGCAAGGGGTGAAGGGGACGCACCCCAGGCGGAACTATTTTTTGAAGCGTCCAAGAAAACCCGAGGGTTTCGTCGCATCAGGATTGCTACGCTTGCGCATGGCATAAACGCGTAACTCGCGTTTGGCGTCAACATGGTTGGGCTTGAGCACAACTATTTGCTTGAAGTCCTTTACAGCCCGCATCATTTTGCCGGCCTTTTTGAGCAATTGCCCTCGGTACCAAAGAGCTCTTACGTTTTCCTCGTTGTTCTCTAAGGCACCGTCCAGAAGGGAGATCAGGTCGTCGAAGTCTTTCTTTCGATGCATTCCCTGGAGCCAACCGTAAAGAGCCGCGTAGTCTGCCTGAGTTGAGTCACCTTTGTAGGCAATTTTTGCTTGTTCGAGCGCCCCAGCAAAGTCTCTCTTTTTCATCAAGACCTCAGCCCGAGCAAAGCGATTCGCCGAATCCAAAATAGCTGCAACTTGAGCTTGTTCGTCGTCGGGGGTTTCGAGCAAGAGCTTGTCGTATTGGGCCCGGCGAGTTTCGTCGGACAGTGTTTGGTGAGCTTCTCCCATGGCGGCGAACGCTTTGTTCACCGATACTTTGAATTCCGAAAGTTCAGGAGGCAGTCTGTCCGGATGCCAACGTTTGGCTAACTGAAAAAATGCTGCGACTATTGTCGAAGGAGCGGCTTCGCGGTCTATGCCGAGCACTTCATAATGAGTCTTTTCTCCGGCAGCCTCAAATTCCTGTATTTCTTCTCTAAATTTTTCTACCGAGGCTAAGAGAGGGCGCCGCGAGGCTGTAGCTCTGCCACTAGGACGACTTTTACGAGCAGATGTGATGCGTTGATAAGGTTGCGATGTTCTGGGATCGGAACGAGGTCTTGATATGACTCCAGCACGACTACTAGGAACCTCGAATTGCCGAGGTGCGGGATGACTCCGTCGAGATGCCCTAATCTCGGGAGGAGGTATGCTTTGGGGCGTTTCGGGGGGCTCATTGAGACCAAGGGGCTCTTTTTCTAGGCCCACCTCGATCTGACGGGAAAGGAGTAATGCGCACGCCACTTTCTCAACTTGCTCTCGACCACCAACGCCACTGTCGGCCAGCCTTTCGACGCTCATGGGCATAGCGCGCAACATATTAATGATGCCCGTCTCTTTTTTAGTGAGAGAATAGCGAGAAACGGGCGACTCGGCACGCATTTTTAGCGGAGTATCGCCCAAGCGCTTGAGCCAAGCCTCGCGACGCTCGTCGGGAAGATGCTCTGCGAGAGCCCGCCACATTGTGGGCAACGGTTTCACTCGCCACTGCCCTTTGTCCCCCCAGTTGGCCAAGAAGTTCTCGCGATAAAAACCAAAGCCCGTGGCCGAAGATAAATCGCAGAGCATCAAAACTTGGCGAGAAATCTGCTCACGAAAGGCCACATACAAAGCCGTTTCGTCTAAGAGCCCCTCTTCGCGAAAAAGCTCCCCTATGGTCTTCTCCTCTGCCGCAGCCCGCGCCTGAATCACCGTAGCAATGTCTTGTTCTACCAAACCAAGATCAACCGCGACCACGCCCAACGAAATATCGTCTCCGCCTAGACGCGCCTTGGCTGGGGCGCCCCTCACAAAAAGAAGCGCACTCTTTTCCCCCTCGGGAGTCTGCAAGATGAGACTACCCTCCAGCTCGCCGTCATAAGCTTGCACCAAAAATTCGGCCAAAGGTGTTTGAGCGAGAGTGCCGCGAACTACTAGTTGGGGTGACTGAGGCAAGCTCAACGATGATAGCGAAGGAAAGAGAAAACTCCTACTCACCGTAAATGGTAATTTCTAGCGATATTTGCCGATATGCTGTTTTTTGACTATCGCTGCTGGTAAAATAGAAATACGACCCGATTGCCCTGATGAGACAAAGAAGAGCATTGCTGACAAATGGATTGCCCAGGGCAAATTCACCTCAATGGGCATCACCCAATGAGGGCAAACGCATTCGATTGCCCTCGGACAGCGCCACCTGCTCGCAAGGAGCGAAGCGCTCCCATGACTGAGGTATCCAGAGAACTCAAAGTCGGTGGAAAAACCTATCGAGTAGTCACTTCCGCGGAGAAAGAAGAGCTACTGCGCTTAGCGAAAAAAGTAGAAGAAACCCTGCGAAGTGTGCTGCCCAAAGGACGCGAGGCCTCCGCCCAAGCACTCGTTCTTGTGGCCATCACCCTTGCCCATGAGCTTGAAGAAGAAAAGCGAGACCGCACCGCGTCAGAGCAACGCTACAAATCAACTCTTTCCGCGCTCCTCAACAAGGTAAATCATGTCATCGAGGAAAATGAACCCGCCGTTGCAAAGAGAAAGAGAAAGAAAAAGAGCACGTGCGACACTTCTCGCACGGTCTAAAATGACAATTCAATCGAACCTGCGTACCCGTCGAGCGATGGATGCAAGCGTGGTCATTTTGATGGGCAGTCTCTTCTCAAACAATTCAGCAGCCACAGACGAACTTCCCCCTGTTCCCCTACAACAGCTACGCCCTCAGGCAAAAATGCCCTCTTGGGATGCGGGGGTTTTGCTGGCGCCCTGTGGCGTAGGTTCCACCGCAATCTGGCAAGAAACCCAATTCTGTTTGGGAGCTCTTGTGGATGTTTTTTGGGGCCGAGAAAGTTCGAACGAGTTCGCCTATGGCTTGTACGGTCAAGTGGGGAGCGCTGGTTTTAACGACGTACGCGCCTCGTCGGGTGCCGCCCTACTTTTCCCCTTTTTCGATTTCATGATCATCGAAGGGCGATTGGGCGGGCTAGCTCGAGTCAATCAGGAGAGCGTCGCCCCCGGAGGTGAACTCTTTCTGGAGTGGGGCACCCGAAATTTCTCTTACTCTCAGCCCTATTCGCTCTCTCACACTTTACTAGCAGGCCTACAATGGACGGCCCCCAGCAGTAGCTCATCAGCTTCTACAGCTCTTTGGTTGGGAGTGCGTTTTGACGGCTATTGGCTCAGCGCACCAGCTATGCTCCTTCAGTAGGCTGGGCGCCCATTGCTCAATCAGGGGCAACTATTGCAATAGTCAGTATCAACCCCAAAACAGGAGAAGCCGTAGCCGTCTTGAGCTAAATACTTCCCGCAGGGGTGAAAAGTGGCCTCATCTACCCCGTCAGGATCTCCACAGACCCGAAACGATCCAGGAGGTACAACCTTCACTGGATATTTGAAAATATTACTCTCTACCTTGGTTCCCCCCAACGTTTCGCCGACGATTTCAACATTCACGACGTACTCACCAGGGGTCAATGGCAAGCCCGCGGGAATCATGGGAACTGGTATAATGGCAACCCCTGGGTCTTCTGACTCATCAGGTTGAATTGAAGCCGAAAATTGTTGAAAAAACTCGGGAACGACTGGGGCCTGATTCGCATCAGTAATCGTAATATTCGCCCCCTCGATGAGGATTCGAGAAGTCTCGGGGCGCAGAGTATCATTGTCACCCAAGGGTTGCAGACCATTGCCCACAATCAGCCAGGCTCGATAATCGACCAGGGCTCCTGTGTCGAAGCGACCATGGGGGTTCTGATCGACGGTGAGTGACGCTTCAAGTTCGCACTTACTATCGGGAGCAAAGCCTGCGTTTCCCGAAACGAAGAGAGTGGTATTGTTGTCGGCGCAGCCCCCTACAAACAGAGCCCCCATTGAACAAATGGTGGTCAGGAGAAGGGCACTTTTCAGTTTGTTCAGACGCATAGGAGAGAGTCTTTCGCAGGCGCCAAAAAAGGACACCGACCGAAAGAATACCCGGAGGAGCTAGATTGGACCAATTTTAGGCGATTCCCAAGGGAGATTTTATAGAAAACTCGATGGAACGGGGATATTTATCTCTAAATGAACCTTTGTCCCAGCATCATTGTCCTCAACAACAGGCCGATGCATGTCGGTGTACCTCTCACCTATCGGCAAGATCGACAGCGCAAACCTCTAGCTCTTTCAATTGAATAGACTCGGTGAATACATCTCCGGGCGCGGCGGCGTAAACAAATTGAATCTGCTCACCCGCGCGTTTTTTATCATGCCCGAGCAAAGCTGTGCTCTCTTGTAGATCTGCCCTCTTGAGTTGATGGGGCAACTTCAATTTCTTGAGCAACTCCAAGATCCTCTTGGTGAGAGCAGCAGGGGTATGCCCCTTTTTCTCGCCCAAACGGAGAGCCGCTACAATTCCTAAGCTCACGGCCTCGCCGTGGGTCAAGGCACTATAACCCCCGGAGGATTCGAGAGCATGGCCAATTGTATGGCCAAAGTTAAGGCATGCCCGTATGCCTGACTCACGCTCATCGAGAGCTACGACCCTGGCTTTGACCCGTACACATCTCTCCACAACCTGAGCTACCGTAGCGGGATCACGTTGAAGGAGGGCCTCCGCGTTGTCTTCGAGGAAATCGAGCATCTCCCCGTCGCCGACCAATGCAGTCTTCACCACCTCGCTCAGAGCCCCCACATATTGTCGCTCGGTCTCCGTCTGCAAAGTATCAATATCGCAGATCACGCTTTGGGGCTGCCAAAATGCTCCAACTGAATTCTTTGCGGAATGGAAATCGACGGCTGTTTTTCCGCCAACCGAGGCGTCCACCATGGCGAGTAAAGTTGTAGGGAGCCCAATCCACCGAACCCCACGCACCCAGGTAGCAGCAGCGAACCCGGTCATGTCCGTCACCACACCTCCGCCCAAACCGACAAAAGTTGAGCTGCGATCCATGCCTTCGTCAAAGGCAGTTTGATAAATTGCTCTCAATGCCTCCAGGTTTTTATGCTCTTCACCCGGAGTCAATATACTTTGAGCCATATTTACCCCAAGAGGCGCAAGACCCGCGCGAGCCTTCTCCCCATGGAGGGGGTCTACGTTGGAATCACTCACAAGAAGAACCCCCGACGTCTTTCCGACAAGCCCTGGAAGTTCGTCGCTGATCATTGCCGAACCAATCAGCACCGCGTACGAATCGAACCCAGAAGCCACTGCCACAGGGTTTTTCTCCCACAGAGAGATGACTTCCTTTGCAATTACCCTGGGCTCTCGAGCATCAGTTGAGACGCTGCCGTGACACTCTGCATAGACAAGTGCGCGTTTTTCGAGAAGATCAATCACACGGGCTCGGGGCTCAGGGCCCCTCAATAGAGGTCGATCTCCTCGTACGTCGTCCTGCAATCGCGCGCGTCGGAATATCTCGTCGGGCTGAGCGGTAAGAGTTACCACGACGGAGGCACCTAAGACTTCGATTCGAAACTTACGATCTAAAAGAGCGCCGCCTCCTAGACTAATTACAGTTTTTTTGGCTTTCGCTGCGCTGAGTAATTCGAGGAGAACTTTCTTTTCCAAGACTCGAAATGCCTCTTCTCCTCGCTCAGAAAAAATTTGAGAGATGGGCGTCAGAGCCCTGCGCTCAATTTCTTCGTCGAGATCGAAAAAACGAGCATTTGACTGCGCTGCCACGATACGACCGACCGCGCTTTTGCCGGTGGCCATGAATCCCGAAATGAGTAGAGGACGAGTCACGATGCTCCCCCCCTAGCACAAGGGCCGTCGGGAGGGGGGCTCCAAGAGAGCCTGGCTCTCTACAAAATCTTTCCTCGGGGTAATCGATCCTCAGGAATGAACGCGCTATAGGAGTGAATTGATGTCCAAGATTCTCTCCTTCGACAAAATTCATGGGCTCGGCAACGATTTTCTGGTGATTCAAGCAGATCATTTGACCGATCTTTCAGTGGCCCAGGCAATTGGGCTCTGCGATCGCCATTTTGGTGTCGGCGGGGACGGTGTTTTGTTGGTTTTACCACCGCGAACCCCAGATTCGCGCGCGACCATGCACGTAATCAACGCCGATGGCTCCCAACCGGAGATGTGTGGAAATGGATTGCGCTGCGTCGTTTTGTATTTATGCCGACAAGCGGGAGAATTCGAAGGTGAGTTTATTGTAGATACGGGTGCGGGGCCTCTCCTGTGCAAGCTCGAAAAGTTACCAACAGAGGGAGCTAATAATTCGACGCTTTCCCCCTCTGGCCCAGTCGAAGCCCTCATTGGAACGGAGATCGGCACGGGAACTATTTTGGAGTCAAGAGTTACAGAATTTCAGGGTAATGATCTTGAGTTTCAACGAGTTTCTACTGGAAATCCCCACGCTATTTGCTTTCGCGATTCAATGACTGACGCCGATTTGGATCGATTGGGACCTGCTCTGAGTGCTTCTATTGAAGGGGGCAGCAACATCGAAATTGCTACTTTGCGAACTCGGGTAAATATCGATCTCTCCGTCTGGGAGCGGGGAGTTGGTCGTACGCTCGCCTGCGGCACCGGGGCAGCAGCCACCGCGATCGCTGCTGTAGAGTCGGGTCGGAGCCCTGCAGGACAACCTATCACCCTCAACCTGCCTGGGGGACCTTTGCAAGTCACCGTCTCTGCAGATCTCACCGCCTATCTGCAAGGCCCAGCCCGCTGGGTATTCGCTGGCAAAACTGAGATTTGATCCGCAAAAACTGGGCCCGTATTGCGAGTTCGTGTTAGCGGCTGAGTTGGAGTGACGGAGATATTTCTTCGTCGGGAGGCCAGCTTGTCAGACTCAAATCACAATGCATCATTTAGCTTTCAGCTCAGTGAATCTGAGCCTCCGGTAGAGACCAGGAGAAACGAAAAATTAGCGCCCCTTTCTTTCGATCTAAGCGAATTAAAGGAAGAAGCTTTGGGCGCAGACCCAGGCGATGCAGGCGATGCAGGCGATTCTTTGGAGACGGGAGGAGAATCGCCCTTCAGTCCCCTCGCACCTCTCGTCAGCGCGAAGCCCCGAATCAAGAAGATTCAGTTCCCAGCTTCAAGTACCGTAAGTTCTACGCCTTCAACCTGTGCCGACGGGCCCGGGACTCCTTCCCACCAAGCGCCCCTACCCAAAAAGCGTCTCAAGACTCATTTCTCAAAGTCCATGAGTGCGGAGACAATTCGTACTCCCTTGGACTCAGAGCCCGATCGAGAATCGGATGAATTTCAGGAGCTAATCTCCTCGCCCCCCGACCTAGCTACGCCCGAGGACTTGCCCTCACCTCGCGACGAGTTCGCGGAACGTTCGGGCGAGTGGGGAACTGAAACCCCCACGGCTCAGGAAATATGGCTCAAGGCTAGGCGTGCCTGGGGCTCCACGTCACGCCACGCGCTTCATTTAGGAGCTCACGGAATACGTGCCGGACGCGATCTTGCTCAAGTTGCCAATCAGAAACTGAAGAGAGGTCTCCTCGAGGCGAAGAATCACAAAACAGAGCAGGCTCCGCGGGAAAGTTCACCTGAACTTCATGATTTCCCCCATCATACGCACGCTCTATCCGCGACACGCTCTCTAGGCGAAGTGGCTTGGACCCTTACAAAAGGAACGGGAAAAAGGCTGGCAGCCCCCTTCTCTGCCCTCGCGGCAGCAGGTTTAGTCTATTGGGGCGGGACTCAGCTCTTGGGAACAGCCGGACTTTCTACCGTGAATCAACCTGGCTTGGGTGGCACAAGTTTGAGCCACACGGTGCACGGTCCCGAGATCCCCCATCTTGGCTCCCTAGAAGATAAAGAACCTGCCTCCCCCAAGGTAGACGGAAAGAAAACGGGCGATAGCTCATTTTCTCCCCCCGATTCCGAGTCCGAGTCTCAGTCGCAAAAAAAGAAGACGGCAGCTCCCCCGGCCATGCAAGTAGAAGTCACCGAGATGCCTCAGGGGCTTTCATGGCCCGGCAAGGGCCTCATTGAGGTTGTAACGAGCGAAGAAGAATTGATCTACATTGATGGAGTCTTCACCGGGCGTGGCCCATTGCGCCGCATTCCAGTTAGCCCCGGCGAACACAAAGTTTCGATACGAACTGGGGGCAAGAATCGGTCTGGAAAAGTGCAGGTTCGCCTCAACAAGAGCACACGCGCTGTCTTTACAAACGCTAACGATGTCGAATAGTAAGGAAGCCTTCTTCGCCCTCCCCTTCTCTTGTTTCGCATCAAGTTCTTCTTCGCAAGATGCCTCAAGGGAATTTTTCTACGTTCTTTACCAATATCTCTGATGAAAAGGTGCATTCTGGTACCGAGAAATTCGGCCCGACTCGTTGTACTTGCAGGAGTGCTCTCTCTGTTCGCGGCTTGTGAGAAGTCAAAAACGTCAGAGACAACCGAGGTACATCAGCCCGTTGACGCCCCTCAAAAGAGGACAGCAGCGGCACCTCAAGCCCCTTCCCAAGACCATATGGCTCTCAGCGAGGTGAAGGAGTCATTGTTCGATATTTTCGACCGCTGCACTTTGGGACAACGGGGGCTTGTTCTCGATATTGGGTCCTTAGCGGCTGAATCTCGTCGTCTACATCGCCTCGTTGCGGACACTCCTCCTACTTATTCGCTCCACTTAGGGGAACAATTTCGCAATCTACAAGAAATGCGAACAAGCTATGTCTTTTGGCTCACCGATGATCTGACCGACTTTGAATTCAGCGCGCGCGTTCACAGCGAAGAGTCTGAGCGAATAGCTATCTACATTGACGGCAAGAGATTGGGCGCCGGTAAACTAAAAAAAGACCAAACACGAGTAGTGAAAATCTCGGGTAAGGATAGAAGTCTGCAGCGTGGGCGCCATCAGCTCACATTGAGTCTCTCCAGACCACGTCGAGGTCGCCCCAGTGCCGATATTTCTTGGGCTCGATTAGGTAGAAAAAGGAAAAGCTCAGCAGACTTTCCTGCCACGCGGGCTCAGATTGATACAGAAGTGACCATTGAGGATGAACGGCATCGTGCCTTCGTCTTAGCGCCTTCTTCCAGCATACGTTGTCCGATTTTCTTGCCTCCAGGGGCTCAGTTTAAAGCTCAGTTGGGGATCTGGGGCGATGGCCTAGCCGAGCTGGAAGTCATCGTGCACACATCCGACGGCTCGAGGGTCATCGTGGCCCACGAACGTCGAGATAAAAAAGATTCTAGAGCTTTCAAAGAGGTCACGGCAGATCTGAGTTCATTCGGCTCACAGTTGGTAGACATTGAACTCCTCGCTCCCCACGGAAAAAGTGGGGCGCGTCTCGCGGTGGCCAACCCGCTCTTACTCAGCCACTCACCCCTAGGTAGCCCCACGCCCTCTGCAGCCCGGGCCATTGTCGTGATACTTGCGGGCCTCAGCCAAGAACACTCACCTCCTCAAGCTGGAAAGAACGGACTCCCCTTCTTCAATCAATTCGCACGCGAAGCGACCTCGTACCCCAACTACCGAACGTCCAGCACTAGCGCGACCGCATTCATTGCCACCTTGCTCACGGGGCTGGCTCCTTGGCAACACCAACTGGAGACGGTTGACAAAGTGCTCGCTTCCTCCCTTGCTCCTCTCGCCTCAGCAGTTGAGGGACAGGGCGGGAAAACATCTTTCTTTACCGAGGTTCCCACCAGTTTCGAACCTTTTGGATTCAACAGAGGCTTTGAACTCTTTGCGCAATTTCCCCCTCAGGCACATCACGAGCCACTAACCCCTCTAACTGAGGCAAAAAAATGGCTAGAGCCTCGTCTACATCAGCCAGGGGCTCTTCTCTCATTGATTTACTTGCGGGGAGCACACCCCCCGTTTGATATTTCGCGGGAAGACGCGCGTGAATTGCCTCCGGCTGAATACAGCGGGGACCTGAGCCCCAGGAGGGCAGCTGTGCAACTACAACAGATTCGTCAAAGACGAAGAACACGGCGGCGACGCATGCCCCAAGAAGACTGGCAGCGACTTCATGCGCTGAAGAAAGCCGCGTTACTCAAACAAGATGCGGCCCTAGGCAAGCTCATCGCCTGGCTTCACGAAAACGACGCGTACGAAGAGACTCTTATCGTCGTAATGGGTGATCTTGCCGCAGGAGAGAAACCTCTGGTTCCCTACGCTGCGGATGCCCCCCTCACGGAGTCCTATCTATCGCCCCCTCTCTTCATAAAGTTCCCCAAGGGGCACCTACGCGGACGACATCAAAAGGGACTTTTTGCTCCGCGCGACATTACGACGACTCTTCTGGCAACTCTCGGTATAACCCGTACATTGTCTACGGATGGCATAGACTTGGGAGCTTCAAATGCAAGTCGACTGGCGCTGGTGCGCCCGCACATCGCCTACAGAAACCACGCGTATTCTCTCCGTCTAGGAACGCAACTGCTACGAGGAACTGATGGGAAAACACCGCGACTCTGCAATATTACGATTGACCCCAACTGCTCAGTCGATCGGTCAGAACAGAATATTATGGAGGCTCGCGCTCTTTGGCTCGCTGCGTGGAGCCAACTCTCCCCTTCCTTGACAAAGCAGACAAAAAATCTCGCGCTAGAAGAAAATTCTGAAATCGAAAGCTCTCTCGTTGTATGGGGCAATGCCCCATGACCACCCGGCGGTCCCTCCTGAAGGCCGCTTTGCTCATCAATGGGCTCCCAAAACTAGCAGGGTGCTCCTTTCGACCTCATCAACAGCGCATTTTCGTAGCCAAAAGCCTTGAGCGCACAATCCATGCCCTCACGCAAAAAGGAGCTCCCCTAGCAGCTGTACAGGTGGTGAGCGCAGGAAGCCAAAGCATTGCGCGACAGATCGCGGCTACACGCCGGGGCGATCTCATCATCTCGGCTGACGTACACTGGGTCAACTGGTTGCAAGAGCGTTCATTGATTTTACCTGGTAGCCGTAGAGGTCTACTGCACAACGAGTTGGTCATCGCTGCCCACCACGAGAGCCCACTGAAGCTTTCTTCGCTCACGGATCTTACTTTCATACAATACCAAGCTCTGTACATGGGAGATCCCCTAAGTGTTCCCGCTGGGCGATACGGAAAGTTGTTGCTTAAACGAGAAAATATTTGGCAGAAACTTCAGGGCAAACTGCGTACAACTGTCAATGTTCGAGGGGCTCTTGCCCCCTCTCAAAGCAGAAAAGATACCCTCAGTCTGGTCTACGCAACCGACGTAAAAAATGATCCTCTAACTAAAATTATTTATCGAGGTTTTTCAAACCCCGAAGAGATTGTCTACGTGGCGGCAATTCTTTCGACGACAACAGACCTGCATCGAGCGCAAACACTACTCAATACACTACAAAGTGACCTCGTGCATTCATTCTTCTTGCGTGATGGCTTCATTGTTCCGGGCAACAGCGGACATCTCTCATGAGCGCACCTCTCCTAGAAACCATCACTATTACTTGCAAGATTGCCGGACTCGCGACTCTGCTCAGCGCTCTCCCTTCGGTCTCTCTTGGTTATTTCCTGTCCCGCAACCAATTTCGAGGAAAGTTTCTTGTCGAAACGCTGATTGTCCTACCTTTAGTTCTCCCTCCGAGTGCTATTGGCTATCTAATATTGCAGCTTTTCGCCTACGGCGGATGGTTAGGGCCAGACAACCTGGGATTCGACCCACAAATTCTACTCTCTTGGAAAGGTGCCATTCTAGCAGCTGGCGTCATGACCCTTCCACTGATGACTCGCACAGCTCGATTAGTATTTGAAGAGATTGATCCCATGCTGGAGTGGAGCGCCCGCTCCTTGGGTCTCTCTCCTTGGCGCACCTTCCTCTATGTCGTCTTTCCGCTGGCTCGCCGGGGTCTCACCGCAGCGCTTGCCCTTGGTTTTGCGCGAGCAATTGGTGAGTTCGGCGCAACCCTCATCGTCGCGGGTAGCATACCGGGCGAAACCCGTACCCTCTCGCTAGCCATCTACTCTGCCCAGGAAACCGGTCGAACGAGCGAAGCCAACCTCCTCCTGCTCGTCGCCCTTCTCTTTGCCTTTGCTTCCGTTTTTATCGCAGAGGCGCTCCGAGCCGATAGCCCCTCAAATAAAGTGGATCCGGGACACCCATGAGTCTCAATCTCGATCTACTCCTTGAATTTTCTGAGACCCCAAGTAAAAAAATTCAGGTCCTTCTGCCCCCGGGCATTACTGGAATATTTGGACCCTCTGGTACGGGAAAAAGCAGTCTCTTGAGGGCAATTGCTGGTTGGCCACAAAAAAGAAAGGGGTCTATTGTTCTAGAAGAACGCGTTCTCGAGGCGAGCTGCGATGGTATCTTTATCCCTGCCGACAAACGCGCAGTCGCTCTCGTCTCGCAGCCCGCCTACCTATTTCCTCACCTCACTGTCTCAGAGCAAATTCAGTTGGTATTAGGATCGCAACAAACGAGCTCCTCCCCGCCAATTCACGAACTTCTCGCCGATTTTGAATTAACAGCGTTAGCTCAAAAAACTCCCCATCAACTCTCGGGCGGAGAAAAACAACGACTCGCCTTAGCCCGAGCATTTGCCTCCTCTCCGCAATTATTACTTTTGGACGAAGCCTTTAGTGCTTTGGATCATGGGGGGCGAGCTCGCATCTTGCAAAAGACTCAGGCATATCTCAACACGCACCATATCAGCTCACTTGTCGTCTCACATGATGCGCGCATTATTGAGGCGCTTTGCTCCCATTGTCTGCTTTTTTCAGAAAGCGAATTCGTGAAATTTGGCCCTACAAGTCAAATTTTAGAGTCCCAACAAGGCTCAGTTTTTAACACGTTTTCTGGCCTCGTGGACCTAGGCGCCCAAGAGAAGATCGCTCGTGTACGATGCGATGGCTGTGATCTCTACAGCACAGCTTCAAGTCTCAAGAATTGTAACAACGCACAGATCGCCGTGAGCTCGTCCGCCATCATTGTTTCGAAAGAAGCACCTTCAGCCATCTCCGCCCGCAATATCATTCAAGTTCAATATCAGAGTAAAATTTCTTTGAATGATTCTCGGGTTCGATTGAAAGCTCAAACAGCTGGCGGCGCAGAATTTCGCGTGGACATGACGGAAGAGGCTTTCGACGAACTAAGACCGCAATCAGAGTCCAATTTGTGGCTACTCTTCAAGGCCAATCAGGTAGAACACATCGCCTAGGGCAAAAATGCTTACGTTCCGCGAGCGCCCCCATAAAGTTCGAGGTGCAGCCTTCCTGAGTAGCGAAACCCACGCCCCTGGGCCCAATTTGCCACACCCAAAGCGCGATCGCGCAATTGTTCTGCACTTCTTGCCTCGGGCATCAGCAAAATACGCTCACGTTTCATCAAAAAGCGACTCAATAGTTCATCGACCTCCTGCACATCTTTCTCCTCAACAGTTACAAACTTAAAGTAAGCTTGAGAGTGAGAAGTGAAGTGTGCAATCACTTTTGGGACAATGCGTTTCTCCAACGCCTCGCCACTGCAAGATAGTTTAGGAGATACATTCCACTGATTCACCCGCGAGCTTAAACTAGCCGTCGGCAAGATTGTACCGTTCGTTTCGACTTCGACAAAGAGCTTCTCTCCTCCCCGAGCCTCGATCTTTTTGTCCACTAAGTCGAGGAGTTGACTGAGCTGTTTCTGCTGTATCAAAGGCTCACCGCCCGTAATAATGAGGCGTCCCGGCGCGTGGGTCTCAACCCATTGTGCGGTCTCCAAGAGACTCTCCGCGTGTAACTCTTGGTGCAAGTCGTAGCGCTCGGGGTCCCAAGTATAGGCGGTGTCGCAATAGGAGCAGGCTAAGTTACAATTTCCCAGGCGTAAGAATGCAGAAGGAATTCCCGTACTGACGCCCTCGCCTTGGAGAGAAACGAATTTTTCGCTCACAAGTAGCGCCGTTCCAGAAGCTGGTAACGTAGGGCGAGGAGAATCCATAAGTAAGGTGCACCGTCGAGGAAGAGCGCAGAAAAGTAAAGCTTGAAGTCCAGCCCTAGAGCGCCGATAAGTTTGAAGGAAATACTAGGCATTTTCGCCCCCCTACAGATTGTAAAGGTGGCCCCAAATACCGCACTACCTCCGATTGTGGCCACTTATCGACGCTCTACCTGTCCTGCTGGTCGCGACAACCGGCAAAACGGTGGACGCTCTAGGAAGGTCAGCCTCAGTTGCGTTGGGAATCGCACCTCAATATATTCTCCGAAAAGGTAGCTTGAATGAATAAAAAAGTAATTGTGACAGGTGGTGCAGGTTTTATCGGCTCTCACACCGTCCTGGCGCTGCACCAAGCAGGCTTCACCCCGATCGTCGTGGACAACTTTTGCAACTCGAGCAAGAGTGTCCTGTCACAATTGGAGAAGGTCACGGGCTCGCCCGTCGCACTTCACGAAGTTGATTGTTGCTCTCTTTCGGCGATGCAGGAGGTCATTTCCAGGGAAAAAGAGGGGCTCTTTGGGGTCATTCACTTTGCGGCTCACAAGGCGGTCGGCGCTTCTGTGGCAAAGCCACTCGAGTATTATCGCAATAACGTGGGCTCTTTGGTCAGTGTCCTTCAGGCGATGAACGCGTCCCAAGTATCTCGCCTCGTTTTCTCCTCGTCGTGCACCGTCTATGGGCAACCCGATCAACTGCCAGTCACAGAACGCAGCCCCCTGAAAGCGGCAGAGTCCCCTTACGGAAGAACCAAGCAATTCTGCGAAGAAATCATTTCGGACCAAGTTGCCTCAGGCGCAAGTTTAAGAGCGGTGACACTTCGCTATTTTAACCCTGTGGGAGCCCATGAGTCTTCACTTATCGGAGAGTTACCCCTCGGCCCCCCCGAAAACCTGATTCCGTACATCACTCAAACAGCGGTTGGTATTCGTAAAGAACTCACAGTATTCGGAAACGACTACGATACCCCTGACGGAACATGTATTCGCGACTATATTCATGTCGTCGATCTTGCAGAGGCGCACGTAAAAGCTCTTGAATTCATTGAACGCAAAAAGGAGCCCGCGTTCAATGAATTCTTCAACGTAGGCACTGGTCGAGGCTCATCTGTATTAGAAGTAATTTCCGCTTTTGAGGCGGTGAGCGGAAAAAAACTCAACTATAAGATAGGTGCTCGCCGCGAGGGAGATGTCGTGCAAACCTATGCAGATGTCACTCATTGCGAAAAAGAATTTGCGTGGTCCGCAAGGCGTTCAATGAGTGACGCAATGCGTGACGCATACAACTGGCAGCTCACCCTAGGCAAATAGCAGTTTTATGGAGGCAAGTATCACCGGGCAACTGGCCTTGATTGGCTTCACCCCGCTTTGCATTCTGCTTTTTGCAAAATTGCGGAGAGATTTAGCAGCTGCAATCTCTCTCATAGGAGCGGCGCTCTTTCTGCCTCAGCGCATAGTTTTCGATCCTCCACTGATACCTCCTTTAGACAAACATTCGATTGCTGTACTCGTCACTTTTACGGCCCTAGCGTTCACTCCAGGTCAAAAAGTAAAAGGCTCTCTTTTTCTTAAATTGATCACAGCTCTGGCAATATTTGGAGCTATTGCAACGGTTTTAACCAACGGAGACTCCCTCGCTCTAGGTGGAGGAGTTGTCATTGCCGGACTCAAGCCCACCGACGCCATATCCGGCATCTGGTTCTACTTGGTCAGTCTCATCATTCCTTTTTCGATAGGAAGACGCGTTTTTAGAACGAAGGAATCCGTTGCTACGCTCCTCAAGGTCATCGCCCACTTTGGAGTTGTCTATGCATTTTTAATGCTCATAGAAATTCGCTTGAGCCCACAATTAAATAATTGGGTCTACGGATTTCATCAGCATAGCTTTGCTCAATCCATGAGAAACGGTGGATTTCGCCCGGTTGTGTTCATGTATCATGGTCTCACCACAACTCTTTTTTGCCTCATGGCTCTTTTTGCGACTCTCTGTCACAAAAAAACTGGAAAAAATGTATTTGGGGCCAACTCGGGACTTTGGGCCTTCTTTCTCTTTGCCGTTCTCATGCTCAGCAATAGCATGGGCGTTTTAGTATTTTGCTTGATTGGGGCCCCCCTTCTCTGGAAAGGAAGCCCGCAGCAAGTTGCACGCTTTTCCGGTCTACTCGCCTTGGTAGCACTCGTTTTTCCTCTTCTGCGCACCTCGGGACTTCTACCCATGCAAGATCTCGTCGACTATG
The DNA here is from genome assembly GCA_964459035.1 of uncultured Polyangiaceae bacterium. Classification (GTDB taxonomy): domain Bacteria; phylum Myxococcota_A; class Polyangia; order Polyangiales; family Polyangiaceae; genus NIC37A-2. The sequence continues at coordinate 48,559 of CAYWLO010000008.1, forward strand.
TGGCCAGTCATGACGCAGGGCGCGCCCAATCACTCGGCTTTCGTGTGAATATGGAAGAACAAATCATCGAAGTATGGAGATTGCGCCCGACCTTTGGATATGCTGGTTATGGTAGGTCGAATATCTACGACGCCGCTGGAAACAGCACCATCATCGTAGACAGTCAGTGGATGATCGCATTGAGTAACAGAGGTATTGTCGGGTACGTTGTAGAGTTTTTGCTCTATTCTGTACCGATTCTGCGCGCAAGAAAATTCATTACTGCCGTGGTCGACAAGGACTCCCGTACCCTACTTGTCGGGCTAGTTTTAATGGTAAGCATTAGTCTTTTCGACCTACTGCTCAACTCTCGCGATCATGGAATATTGCCCCTGCTTGCGGGCTCATTGTTTGGCTTTTGTTCCACGCTCAAGGGGCACGCAAAGAACCTTAAAATCAGAGCCTGACCGGACTTTTTCCCTGCGCCGTACTCATGCCCCCACTGCGGAAGGCGACGCGCCCCTACCCGCACCAGCTCGAAGTCGGGCAATCGCGCGCAACGCCCTCCAAAGGGGAATCGACCAAAGGGTACCAGTGACCAGTACAGCCACAAGTAAGCGCCCCCCATTTGAATGGGAAAAGTGATGAGCGGCTGATGTCCCAGCAATCACACTCAAAATAACCCACACGGTGCTCGGCAGGGCAACCCACCACGTGGTAATTCGAAATTTAACCACCACAAAATACGACGTCACCAGTGCCGCAAGCACATCTGCGACAACTAATAGCCAAACTCCTTTTTCTACCCCCATTAGGTGGACAGCCAGAGGAAAGAACACCATCAAACAACAGACGCGAGCGAATGTTCCCGCCGCAAGGGCTTGAGGAAAGCCTAGAGCTTTTAACGCACATTCGTTGGTCGAAGACAAAATTCGAATCCATCCAGCTAGCCCAAGGACGAGCACAAGACCCCCTGCTGCCGTATATCGTTCGTCATAGAGAAGCCCCACCAAGGGTCCCCCCGCCGCCATGAGCAATGAGCTGATAGCCGCCCCACCAATGAGCAAGGGCCCCCTGACTCGCTCAAATTGGCTCACCAATGAGCCTCCCTCCGCTAAGATACGGCTATATAATGGAAAGACTACACGATTGGAGAGAGTGACGAGCGTTTTGCTAGGGGTCTCTGCTAGCGCAACGGCTATTCCGTAAACTCCCAGGAACTCTAGACCTGACAATCGACCAATAATGAGTCGGTCTGAAGAGGCCGCCGCAAATGTGAGAGCAGAGCTCACAACAATCCAACGACCATAACCCGTGATCTCTTTACGCGCCGCTGCGTCCAATAGAAAACGCCCATTTCGACCCGGCAGAAAAGAGCGAGCTGCAAATAGCTGAAAAAAGGCTCCAAAAACATTACCAACCGCAAGCGCCCAGGGCTCATGATAGCGCCATGCAAGAAGAATCATCACAATGAGTCCCGCTACCTGAGATCCCAATTGAAGAATAACGACTCGACCAAGTTTTAGATGCCTATCTAAATTCATCTCCTTTACTGGATTAAACCCCTGAAGGACCACTGAAACGCTACATATCTGAATCAGTGAAGCTAGCTCATCGTTTCCAAAAAACCACGCAAAGGGATATGCAAGGGCCCAACAGGCCACAAAGAGGATGCCCCCACGAATGACCTGTAGAGTCCAGGCAGTGTCTAAAAAGTCATCGTCATCACCTCGAGAACTCCTCACAATCGAGTCGCGAATGCCAATGTCACTGAGCATCGTCACACCATAGAGAAGCACCATGACGATCGAGAGAAGGCCAAATGCCTCGGGAAATAGCAGACGCGTGAGTAGCAGGTTTCCGGCGAAGCGGACGAGCTGACTGCCTGCAATATTGGCAAAACTGAGCAGAGTTGCAGAAAACGCCCGCGCCTTGAAGTCCTTTAACTGAACATTCATTACTTGTACTCAATCAGCCGACTACCCCGTCGGCGCAAAAACTGTATCTGTCCCTGTAGCTGAGGAAACTTGCCCAAAAGGTTGAAGACACTAAAATTGAAAGCTGCCTTGGGGGTGTCACCTGCACGTAGCCGGGATCGATACATGCGATTCAACACCAACCCATATCCGCTCGCGGCACCCAACAGACTTCCCCCTAAAGAAAGAGGCGCAAAGGAGACTGCACAGAGAGGCACGGCCCCCGCCCAGAACCAAATTCGTGCGCTGTCCTTCAGGTTGTATCTCTCGGCACTTCTACCATGGACCCAGGCGCCTTGGGCGTAAGCGCTGCCCCCGCGGACGTTGCGCATCCACCATTGGCGCCAACTATGTATGGCCGCATCGTGCTGGGCCATTTCGGCGTCGATACGCAGAAATTTCCAGCCGCGGTCTCGCATACGGAAGCACATTTCTGGCTCCTCGCCGGCCGCAAAAGTCTCGTCAAATCCGTTCACCTCGTGGAAAGCCGCTAGACGAATCATCGAATTACCTGCGACAGCCAGGGCGTCACCTACGGGCGTATTCCACTCGATATCCATCAATGAATTGTAGACCGATGCCTCGGGGAACCTTTCACGGCAACGCCCGCTCACGGCAGCCAAACGAGGGTCCTCTTCCAATGAAGCGCGGGCGGCCTCTAACCATGAAGAAGCAATCTCACAATCACCATCAACAAATTGAATGAACTGGAGATTTGGATGAGATAAAGAGAGAGCCTTTACACCTTCATTGCGGGCCCGGGCGGCTGTAAATGGTGCCGAAAGATCGAGATTTACCACCTCACAGTTCATGTTTTTAGCGAAGTCTACACTGCCATCCGTGGAACCCGAATCAACATATACAACTGGAACCGGCTGCTTAAGAAGAGATCGCACGCAGCGCTTAAATCGTTTCCCCTCGTTGCGTCCAATTATAACAACACCTATCAATTCACTAGACATCAGCTCTTTCCCCATATACCAAATGTGAAGAAAGGCACACCCCCCCCACTCCCAGGACAATCTTCTGCACACTCAAACGCATGAACGCTCTAAGTCAAATCATCAGCCACGGGCCCGCTCACTCTTCCTTGAGGAACGTGATAGAAAGCTCCATCGTCCACCCACGCCTTACATTAATTGATGCACTTCAGTCCAGGAGATCCTACGTTCATCGGGTGGGCCGTGTGTTTGCTCTATTTGGTAGTGTCACTTCTTTGCCTGCACCGTACAAAACGGGCGCCCCGTATTTCTCCTAAGGAATGCATTTTTTGGCGGCTCATTTGCGGAATATGTCTTGTTTTGGGGCTCAATAAGCAACTCGACCTGCAGACTTCCCTGCTTTCTCTGGCGAGAAGTTGGGGACATTCGGTTCGCCTGTACCAATACAAATACTATTTAAAAGTTGGCTTCATGACTCTACTTACGGGCTCTGCTCTGGCCGTATCTCTGGTCGTTTGGCGTGCACTACACCCAGCGCGCGAAGAAACTCAAAAAGCGGCCTTTGGCATGAGTCTGATAGCTGCTTTCGTCTTGCTTCGTGCCGGTAGGTTTCAGGGCTTGCCTTTTTTTCTTCAGATTGGAAATTTTGGAGAAGCAATCATAGAAGTACTCGGTCTGATGATTGTCTTGAATGCTTCCCTTTCTTCCCACTCTTTTTTCAGAACAAGTAACTAGTCGCATCACGAACACGTGACCAATCGCGATATCAAGCTTGTCGTGAACATCTCTCCTCACCTCATCTCTTCGACCCTTTATCAGGTCGCTCAAAAAATTTTCAGATGCAACCAATAGCAAGCGCAATCATTGTTACTTATCAATCACGCTCTACGATTGAGGCCACGCTCAACGCCCTGCAAGCTTTACTTACCGAAGGAGAGTTAGAAGTCATCGTCGTCGACAATACGAGCACGGACGGTACCCCTGCTTTCATCAAAGAGAACTTTCCTTCTGTTCATCTGATCGAAAGTGATCGCAATTTGGGGTTTGGTAACGCATGCAATCTAGCAGCAAAGGAGGCGGCCTCTCCTTACCTCGTCTTTATCAACCCCGATGCGGTACTTAAAAAAGATGCTCTGGAACACCTGGTAAGGTTCATGGACGAACGCCCACGCGTCGGAATTTGTGCTCCGGCAATTCTTCACCAACACGCTGGCGGTTTAGAAACCCCCCAAAATATAATAAGAAAGGCTCTACACCTTCCGTCCGACAAAAGTCGACGAGAGATGACTTTAGGCGCGGAGCCCTTTGAAACAGATTGGCTTTGTGGCGCTGTCTATCTGATCCGCACCTCGCTTTTTCAAGAACTAGGTGGGTTCGATCCTAGATTTTTCATGTACTTCGAAGAAACAGACCTTTGTCTTCGCGCGTCCCAGGCGGGCTTCGAAATTTGGGCGGTACAATCAGCGGTGGCTGAACACGAAGGCGGAGTGAGCGCAAAACAAACCAAAATGGCAACCCAATGGGGAGCGGTCAGTAAGTACTTTTTTGAAAGTCGATATTACTACCTTTGTAAACACCACGGTAGAGTCGCTGCCAGCACAGCGGAAACCATCGACCTTCTCCCCGTTGTCGCACGAGCGATCGCAAATAAGTTGGGCCTACGAAAAGATGGCATCAGTACGTTGAAAAGTCGTCTCGCCGGCGGTTATCTAAAACAACCAGAAGAGTCATAGAACTCTTATCAAACACACGCTCTGGGGAGGGCACGCACAGGAAAAGGAGGCTCTCTAACCGCAATTAGGGGCTGTCCTCAGGAGCCACGCCTGGAGAAGCTCCAATCTCGGAAAAGGAGGCGTGGTACATAAAGAGCGTCTTTTCCGTAGCGACGGGCGAGACGCCGAGGGTCGGAGAGAAGACGATGAATCCACTCCACCCCTGACTTTTGCGCCCAAGCAGGGGCTCGTTTTACCGACCCAGCTAAAAAGTCGATGGTTGCGCCCACGCAAAGAACCACTGTGCCTCTCATGGCGTGTTGATGCTTATGGACCCATATTTCTTGCTTAGGTGCTCCGAGACCAACCACCACAAGTTGTGCTTTTGACTCCGCTATTTGCTCGGCAATTTTCTGGGACCATTCAGGAGAATTTTCAAAACCAAAAGGCGGACTCAAGCGACCCACCACTTCTATACCTGGAAACTGTAGCGCTACATTCTCGACAGCTTTCTTGGAAGACGCCTCAGAAGCGCCCAAGAAAAATACCTTGGTGCCCTCTCGAGCTGCCCCCAGTACCTCCGGAGCAAGATCACTCCCCGTCACTCGCTCGGGCAAAGGACGCTGAAATAGTTGAGAAGCCCAGACCAAAGGCATTCCATCTGCAAGAACGAGGGCTGCCTCAGAATAGGCTTGGCGCAATGCCTTATCGTTCAAGAGCAATACCGCATGGTCCAAATTGGGAGTAACGACGTAGCGACAAGGGGGCAACGCCTCCGCGCTACGTCTATCAAGATGCTCGAGTTCGTCTAACCAAGAGACCACCAGCGTCACAGCCTGGTCTTTGGTCATCGCATCGACATCGCAGCCCAAGGCACGTACGGTTCTAGGTCTGGTTGCCATGAGTGACCCTTGTATCACAATTGCACCAAATCGTCATTTTACAGCTCGTCATTCTACAGGACACAAGTTCAACGAGTTGAGATATGGGCTCCGGTCCAAGTATTTTCGTAAACAGGCTCCTATAAAGTTGATCTGGATTGCTAGAAACGAATCAATGATTTTACGCAGCACTCTTTTCCCACTTCTTGCGGCAATCTTTCTCCTAATGGCTCAAGGCTGCGCCAGTACTCCCTATGTCTGGTCGAGTAATATACCTGTAGAAAGAGCACGACCATCAATCCAAAATGATGCAATTGAACCAGGCGATACAATCGCAGTCTCTGTGGTTTCACAAACGACACTCTCGGGGCAGCAAGTTGTGGCGACCGACGGCACAATTAGCCTGCCAAATATCGGAACCGTCCAGGTTGCTGGTCTCAACCTAAAAAGCGCGCAATCAGCGCTCACGAAGAGACTCTCCGCCATTCTAGACTCCCCTCAAGTCTCGGTTTCAATGATTACAAAGAGTATCGAGATTACAATTTTGGGTGAGGTTGCAAGTCCAGGAAAGTACCAGCTCTCGTCCGGCGATGGAGTTGCCAGTGCTCTCGCTTTAGGAGGGGGCATCACAGAATTTGGCGATGAAAGCTCCATTTACCTGATTCGTGCGAGTGAGCCCTTGCGTATTCGGTTTCGATTCGCCGATCTCGTCAGGGGTGGCACCAGCGCACGCGCTTTTGCCTTGCAGGACGGCGATCTACTTGTAATTGAGTAACAAATCACGTGTTGCCCTCAAGCTTTCTACTTCTGACACTTCCTTTTCTTGGGGGTGGCGTGCGGACAGATCTTGGAGCGGCTGTGGGGATGGAGGCCCGCGCGGGGATGATACCTTTGCAGGCAGGGCAAGCTGCCAGTCCCGCCGTCAATAGCACTGTCAATCTCCTTGTAGGAGGGCGTTTGCGATCTCGACGATCAAGCCTTGAGTTGACCTATAGCCCAGAACTCTTCTTTCAGGTCCCCGGCACCATTGAATTAGGGCGCCCTCTCGTCCTCCACCAAGGACGTCTCTCTTACCAAAACACCATCACCGCACGAACCAGCGCGGGGCTCAGTGTACTTGGTCGAGTCGGCGAAGTCTCATTCAACAACCTTCAAGACATCCTCCAGCCAGGAACGGGGGTTGTTCAAGCCGAAGTTACCTCACTGGCGCTCACAACGGGAACTCTCTCTCTCAATCACCAAACCAGCCGAAGAAACGAAATAGGTGCGGAGGCGATGGCGGGCTACCAAACGCCCCTCGACTCCGCGTCAGCCCTTTCCCCTTCAACTCTCCCCACGTCTTTAGACACCTCTCTCGCTCTCACGGACACCTATTCACTGAGTGCTCTGGACCGCCTGGGTGTATCCGTGCGTGGTGGCTATCTCATTTCCCAGAGGGATAGCCCCACCGCTCCTTCCAATGATCTGCAACGTCTCGTCGCCTTTGGGGGTAGCTTTTCATGGGCTCGACAGATCTCGCTTCGCTCGAGCATCACATCCAATGCCGGCTGGGCGTTTACCTACATTCAAGAACTCGCAATCGTATCTTTAGTTCCCATTGCCGTAGTCAACTACGATGTGGGGTGGGGTCGCCGTAATCAGCAATGGCAAGCGACCTTCACTGGGGGCGTACGCGGTTTTCTAGACCGCGCCTCCGCAACTTATCGCCCCCAGGGCTTTGCCCGTGCACAACTTCGAGGCGCCTTTGGACCGAAATGGACATCCAATTTGAGTCTATTTGCGTCTACCTCCCTCGCACCCGATCCTCTGGTACCTAGCCAATACGAGTCCACTGCTAGCGTGATTCAGACCACAAACTACCGCGTGAGCAATCGGACCATATTTCGCTTTGGCGCACGAGCATCCCTGCGAGGCAACCATTTAAATGGCAGCGAAAACCTCTTGAGACCACAGGGTGAACTCACTGGTTTCGTCGGTTTGAGGTACAATCTTGGCACAAGTCGCGCCGATGGGTCCTGGTTACGCTAAGTCACCGGCCGAAGACGACGAAGTAAGAAGTCGGGGCGCTGTATGCGCAATGGATTCCCGACGTTGGCGCGCATAGGTCCTCAACCAATGAAATGCGGCCAGAAATATACCCAAAAATACGCCCGTGAACGCACCCAAAGTTCCGCGTACCACCGCTGTTCTCACCAGGTTCACTCCAGGTGAACTGGGAGCTTCGAGCACCTCATAGCGTGCAGCAACACTCGCTCGCTCAAATTCCAATTCGAGTTCTTTTGCTTTCAGCTGTTCATGCAATTTATCGTGCAGCCTTTTACTCGCTTCCACGTCCCTCAGCTTCTCAGACTCGCCTTCCTCTACCCCAGGAGCAGCACCCGCTATCTTATCAATGAGTTTCAATCGAGCCTGCACCTGACCCAATTCTTGCCCTGTCGTGCTCACTGCAATGGAGAGATTTCCAACCTGATTCGACAGGCGTTTGTGCTCCAAATTTACTCTGCGATCAGTTTCCGTCGCAGTGGTATTGATAGCACTGTCGCGCAAGCGAATCAGAGCCTGCTCTTCCTCACGTAATTGAACCAGTTCGGGATGCCCCTGGGCAAAACCTTTCGCAATCGCTGTAGCAATTCTGCGCTTTACCTCAGCCAATCCCGTTTCATAGGGTTGCGAGCGAGCAACATTGACCGCAACAAACGCGTCTTCGGATTGAAGCTGTTTTTTTGCCAGGGCCAGCTGCTGAGTGCTTCTAGCTAGCTGGGCCGAAAGATCGTCTCGTTGAGCAATTAAGCGAGCCTTTGCCAGCACCTGTTGGCGCGCACTATCCGGAAGAGCGTCCAGATTCTTTTCTCTGAACTTTCGAAGCTCAATCTCATTTTCTTTGAGGGTGTGGTCATTCTCATCGAATTGAGATTGCAAGAGTTTGACTTCGCTACCGAGGACTTTAATTGATTTTCCAATTTCTCGTTCAAGGTAGTTGTGCAAATGCTGAGCGAGAAAACTCTCGGCGAAAGCTCCGTCAACATGACGATAGCTGCCCCGATAGCTACTTAACCCAGATTTAACAAAATTCAGATCTCGTGCCGTACCCTTCACGGCTTTGAGAGGAGCGGATAACTTCATGTCCTCCATGGTCTCGCGAACCAAATCGACGTTCTTGAAATTTTTCTCAGCGGAGGCAAAATAGTCCACGCCGCGCGTGGCAAAATGCATGCGAGCACTCTCCGTGCGCTCAACTTTAAGGGCGATCTCGAACTCCGCTATAGCTTTGGGTGGTTTCAGTCGAATTGTGCCCGCACCTAACACCCCCAACACAAGACCACTGAGAACAAGCACCTTCCAATATTCTCGTGACAACGTGCGAACAAGAGCTAGCTTGTCCAAAATATCATCTAGTGCACTCAATGAGGAGGGCCGACTCGATTCAATTTCGTGAGAATTTACCGTATGCGCCTGAGCGCCAGGTGCGCCGCCGCTAGATGAGAAGGACTGTACACTTGATTGGGATGAACGAGCAGAATTCTCCCCTGAACTGACTGAGTTCCCTTCTCGAACAGAGCGAGCTTCTCCCCCCATAGGAAAAGGGGATACCCGTGCCAACGCACGGGTATGTTGTGATTCATCTTCTGCGTCAGTGAGAAAACCCAACGTGGAGTTCCCAAAACGCATGACATCACCCGCTTGAAGACGACGCGGTTTGACGATTCTCTCGTCGTTTACAAAGCAGCCATTTGTACTCTGTAAATCAGCGATGAGGCATCCGGCACTTGTAAGCGTTAATCGTGCATGCTGATGAGAAACGGCCTTTTCATCAAGCGTCACAAACGCCCGCGAGGTCCGCCCCACGATAGATTCACCAGGCGCTATCTTAAATAACTTACCAGCGTGCCTACCACTTAGGCCCACCAAAAAAGCAGTGGGGGGTGCCTCGCCCGCGCCCTCATCAAATGCATCATCAAGTTGCATCGCGAAAATACCTCCTCCGCTTTGAGAAGAAGAAACAGAGTCGTCATTCATCGCGTTTCACCAGAGGGCACAATGGGCGGCAAGGCAACAGCTCTACCGTTCTTAGAATTTTGAGGCAGAACTTTCTGGCGAGGTTCGGGACTGGATACCTCATCTCCTTTTTTTGAGGGAGACTTTTTTGAGACTTCTGGCTGTTCTTTCTTGTACCTGAGGCTGGGGGCAAGTTGGGCTGCCTCTGCCCCCTGCAGGGTCACTTGCTCATCATCCCCCTGTACAGGCGGGGGCCCCATCCGGACGTAGTTGGATATTAAGTTGGGTTTGAGTGCCACCCAGACAAAGAGTCCCATTGCAGCAGTCAAAGCAGAATATATAGCAATCTTCTTGGCGCGATATGCGACGGATATGTCAACGGGATCTCTCTTGGGAAGCTCCGTAGGCAAGGCAAGCTCCTCGGTTTCATCCTTTTGATTGCCCAGGCTCAGCGGCCCTTCGAGAGGGCCGGTCGTTTCGGCGGCGGATGCCGGGTGGGGAGAGTTCTCTCCTATTTCTTCGTAGGAAGGCGGAATCACACTTGTTTCGAATCGCGACTCATTGGTTTCCGTACCCCGCAGGGAGGCGGCACGGCGCGCGGCTATTGTGGGAGCGAGCGAGAGTCGAACCCACTCGGCAACCTCAGCAGGAGGCGCCAACAAATCCTCTTCGGCCGCGACTCGACGCAGCTCAGTGGCCATTTCAGAAGCGGATTGAAAACGAGAGTCCGGATCGGGGGCCAAAGCCTTCAAGCACAGTTCATCCAATGCCGCCGGCGGATGAAAGTGCCCATGACTAGGAACACCCGGCGCCCCCCGTAAAATATTGAGCATCATCTCGTCGGAAGAATCTGCGAAATATGGCTCCACTCCTGCCAAGCCCGCGTACAGAACGACGCCCATCGAAAAAATATCCGCTCGATGATCGCTATACTCTCGCCGAATGCGCTCGGGGGCTAAGTAACCTGGTTTTCCGCAGGTCACTTCCTCGCGCACTGACAGTTTTCCAGTGCGTGCAATGCCAAAGTCAGTGAGGCAGCAGACTCCGTCAACGCTTACTAAAAGATTGTGAGGTGTCACATCACAATGCACCAATGAAAGTGACTTGCCGCTGGCATCCCTTGCCTGATGGGCAGCGGATAATCCGTCCAGGGCATCAAGAACAATCGCAACAATCACCCGTGGGTTTCGCCCAGCTGTCGTCGCTCGATAAAGTTCAGAAAGACTCCCTCCTTCAATATACTCCAATACGATATAGGGTTCTTTGGGAGTCCCGACATCGGCTACACCAACGATATTTTTATGGTGTAGTGCGCCAAGCACCCGGGCTTCGTGCAAAAAAGCATTCAACGTATCGTCTTGCTTTGCGAGATGCCCATGCAACACCTTCATGGCAAATAGTCGGCGAAAACCTGCGCTCCCAGTCAAGCGACAAAGGTACACACTTCCCATGCCTCCGCGCTTCAAGCGGGATAGTACCTCATAGCGCCCAACCCGAGGAAGGCTGCTTGTCTGGTCCTTGGACGAACCGGGCAATAGGTCAGGATCGGGAACCGAACCAGGGCAGCTCAACTCTTGAGAGAGATCGTCCTCCCGAATTGTAGGGAGGCGAGGAGCGCGCGAGCTCGTGATTGCCTCATTCAACTCCCCTAATTGTCGTAAAGCATCTCCACCCAAACGACTACTAGGAACAGGCATCTCGCTTTCGCTCAATTGCCCCTGGGCATCCTCTGGCGTCTCATTGTCGGGGGTCGCCTCTTTATACCAATGAGATCGGGCGGTGATGTCCGGACTCAAAGGAAGAGGCAACTTGGTCTCTTGTTCTTGTACAGGCTCCGCACTCGGGGTCGCCCCGGCGCGAACCGAACCATTGGATGGTAAGGTCGAGCCCAGTGAGAACACTGGCTTGGAAACCACTGGCTTGGAAACCACTGGCTTGGAAACCACTGGCGATTTGTCGACTGGCGATTTGTCGACTGGCGCAAGTCCGGGTAAAGTACTTCCAAGTCTTGGTGCGATTTTTCCGGATCTGGTTGCGGTTCCTCCCAGCACAAGGCTCGCGCCGGACATTGAGCGCGGTAGCTTTACATGTTCTTCGGCCAAAGAGCATGGTGGGACCGAAGAATAACGTGTTCCCTGCGGAGGCAGGGCCCCCGAAGAAAGGCGAACTGGAATCAGCGATGATTTGACCCGCTCACTTGAAATTTGAGTTGGCCCGGGACTCACCTCGTTGGATGAACCTTCTGAAGACTCATCCCTTCCAGCCGCAACCCGGGTGCCAAGGGCCAAAGTGCTCTGGCGCAAAGGTCGAATCAGACCAAGAGAATAAAGATTGCGCAATTCTTGAAGTAGGTCTGCGGGGTGCCCCTGCTCGCGAGCAATTACCCCCAAGGCAGTTAAGGAACCATTGATGGACGAGAGCACGCGCAGCTCGCTGGGGGAGAGGCCCCCGGGCAGGGGTGAGTACGTACGCTCAAGTCGCGCTCCTACGTTCAACCCTCCCCGACTACCGGAGGGGC
>CAYWLO010000008.1:60661-67856 GCA_964459035.1 uncultured Polyangiaceae bacterium
AGGGGCGATTTCTCAAAATTTTCTGAACCATTTCCCCCAAATTCTTCAGGGCCCCGGTTGGTTCCTTGCACAACGGAACCAATTGGTAGTGGCCCTCACGCAATTCAAGCTGGGCAGAAAGAGCTGTCTCTCCAGTTTTATCTCCCAAGGAGGATGAAACCAAGCAACCCTTGTGCACCTCGATGACCCCCACTCCCACCGCACATTGAATTGAGATCTTGGCATTGGACTGAGCGGCCTCAAGGGCAAGAAGAAGATCACTGAGAGGCTCTTGATAGACTTCGTGGTTCACTTGTGAATTCATGAAAAAACTTAAACGGCGTTAGAACGCACGCGATTGCCGAATACGGTCAGAAATACGATTTTCAGATCCCAAAGGAGGCTCCAATTATCGATATAATAGAGATCGTGCTCGATGCGACCCATCATCTTTTCGACTTGTTCAGTCTCTCCTCGCCAACCATTGACCTGAGCCCATCCCGTAATTCCAGGCTTTACTTTGTGGCGAAGCATGTAGCCACGAATCTGAGAGCGATAGAATTCATTATGAGCCACCGCATGGGGACGAGGGCCCACGACCGACATCTCGCCAGTGAAAACGTTCAAGAACTGAGGCAGTTCGTCCAAAGATGTTCGACGTAAAAAGGCTCCCAACGGAGTAATTCGCTTGTCGTTCTTTTTTGCCTGGACCACCACGTCTCCATCGTCACAGGTGGTCATAGAACGAAACTTGAGCACCTTGATGGGTTTCCCCTTCAATCCGTAGCGGGTCTGTCGAAAGAAGATCGGCCCCTTGGATGTGATCTTGACGGCCAAAGCAATAAAAAGCATCGGAACAGCTATGAGGCACAATATTATGCTCGAAAGGACGATATCTTCCATGCGTTTTACCCAACCCCCCAAACCATGAAATGGTGAGTCAAAAACACTCACCATCGGAATACCGGCGATACTCCCCCAGCGAGCATTCATCAGATCAAACATGAAGAGGTCTGTCACGACGTAAACAGTGGCCGTCGTATCCGCGAGGCGAGAGACTAGTTCTCGAATACGCCGCTCAGCTCGAAGTGGGAGGGTGATGTACACGACGTCCACCAGACCTTCACGGGCCACGTCCACCAAAGAATCTAAGTTACCTAAAAGTTTCTCTTTGCCTAGTTGGAGCTTTTCTAGGCGAAGGGGTGAACGGTCATCGTAAACTCCTAAAACATCGTTTCCTGAATCGATCATGCCTCGCATGCGCGCACAAAGAAGAGCACCAGACTCGGTTGCCCCAGCAACAGCTACGCGTCTTTGGTTGCGCCCTCTGGCGCGAAATTGCCCAAGAACCCACCTAAGCTGAACCCTCATCAGAACCATAGAAAGGGGCACTGCCACCAGCCACATGGTCATCACAAAACGAGAAAAGTGATCTGTCGTTTTCGTTAAGAAGGCGCACAACAATAGCGCTGGTATCACTCCCAACCAGGTACCCATTACCGCCGCGGCTTCATCAGACAAACGCGCGCCTCTCCACGAACGGTAGAGGCCACTTACTGGAGAGACCCCCTGAAAGAAGAGCACCGCGAGCAAACCGGCTGTCGTAAGATCCTTATCCCAATGAGGATCGTAATAATAAACGCTCAACGCCAGGGTCGCTAAAATCAAGCAAGCATCCATCATACGCTGAAAAACACCCAGCAAAGCGGAAAAGGGCCGCACGATTCCGTCCGAGCGCATATGATGAGTTGGTCGATCCACGATATTATCCCCCTAGAGATCGCTTAGTTAATCCCTCAGGAGACCATGCGTAAACCCCTAATTCACTACATCTGACGAATGCTCATGAATTGAGCGAATTTGCCCCATCATCACCTACAGAAGCGCACTGGCGCTCAAGTACTTGTATTTATTGAAGTTAGTCTACCTCCGACTGAAAAGAAAAGAGGATGCGTCGTGTATCATTTGGCATATGAAAGCGCTTCCTTGCTAGATTCTGTTCACATTTCATGTTGCTCGAATCAAAGGACGCAGCTCTACTAGCAAGTCTATGAAGATTCTCATTACGGGGGGAGCAGGATTCATCGGCTCCAATTTTCTGCTTGATTCAGTCCAAGCCAGAAAAAATGACCATTTTGTAAATGCTGATTGTCTCACCTACGCGGCGAATCTTCAGAACTTATCGTCTCTTGAGGGTTCAAGTAATTACGAATTCTCTCGAACTGATATCACCAACGGGCAAGCGGTTTTCGACCTTTTTGAGAAAGTCGAACCGGATGTCGTGTTTCATTTCGCGGCTGAGAGTCATGTCGACAGAAGCATCACGGGTCCCGGTGCCTTCATACAAGCGAATGTTATCGGCACCTTCAACCTACTAGAAGCTGCCCGACGCCAAAAAAACAAAGACGTGCTCTTTCACCACGTGAGCACCGACGAAGTTTATGGCTCCTTGGGCCCCCAAGGGCTCTTTACCGAAAAAACACCCTACGATCCTTCAAGCCCCTACTCGGCTTCCAAGGCGTCCAGCGATCACCTCGTACGAGCCTATCATCGCACTTACGGGCTCCCGGTTCGTATCACCAATTGCTCAAACAACTACGGTCCCTATCAATTTCCAGAAAAATTGATTCCCTTGATGATCCGCAATGCTTTGCAGAAAAAGCCCCTGCCCATCTACGGAAACGGCAAGAACATTCGCGACTGGCTCTACGTGGGGGACCACGTCAGCGCTATTTGGGCAGTGCAAGATCGCGGGAAAGTGGGCGAAACCTACAATATTGGCGGCAACAATGAGTCAAGCAATATCGATTTGGTCCAGACTCTTTGCCGACTTTTGGCAGAAATCACCAACAAACCCGAACACGAATATCTTGATCTCATCACCTACGTAAAAGATCGCCCAGGCCATGATCAACGTTACGCAATTGACGCAACTAAAATCAAAGAAGAATGTGCTTGGACGCCCAGTGAAACGATTGAGACGGGGTTGCGTAAAACGGTTGAGTGGTACGTACAAAACCAAGAGTGGGTAGAGTCCATCACAAGCGGCGAATACCAAGAGTGGATTGAAAAAAACTACGGGGAGCGAGACAAATCATGAAGGGAATTATTCTAGCAGGCGGCACCGGCTCGCGCCTCTTTCCAGTAACGCGAGCAGTGAGCAAACAGCTCATTCCAATCTACGACAAACCGATGATCTATTATCCCCTCAGCGTATTGATGCTAGCGGGAATTAGAGAAATATTGGTCATCACTACCCCACAAGATCGTGATGCATTTCACCAACTTCTAGGTGATGGGTCGCAATGGGGCCTCAATATTTCTCAAACAACGCAAGATTCACCGGATGGCCTTGCTCAAGCTTTTCTACTTGGCAAAAAGTTCATTGACGACAAACCGTGTTCTCTTGTCCTAGGTGACAACATTTTCTTTGGTCACGGCCTGCAGGGAGAGTTGCAGTCTGCTGCGCAGCTCACAGAGGGCGCTCGAGTTTTTGGCTACCATACCTCCGATCCTCAATCGTTTGGCGTGGCCGAGTTCGACAGTGCAGGCAAGGTTCTCAGCATTGAAGAAAAACCGCAGAAGCCAAAAAGCAATTATGCTGTCACAGGCCTCTACTTCTACGACAAACGCGTGACGCAATTTGCCGAAGAACTCAAACCTTCTCCGCGCGGCGAGCTAGAAATAACCGACCTCAATATGCGCTACTTGAAGGAGGGCTCCCTCTCCTGCGTGCGATTAGGACGAGGAATCGCCTGGCTCGATACCGGCTCGCCCGAAGCGATGCTGCAGGCAGGACAATTCGTTCAAACCATTCAAGAGCGCCAGGGGCTGCGCATCGCATGTCCCGAAGAAATCGCTTTTGAAAGTAAGTGGATTGATAGAGTTGGTTTAGAAAAAAACATCACCGCATTGGGTAAAACCAACTATGCAGACTACCTGCGCGCACTCTTGGTAAGCGAAAAGTTGGGAACTCTCAAATGAAGGTCACGCCTCTCTCTATTGCCGATGTCCTCCTGATTTCTCCAAGAATTTTTAGCGACGATCGGGGTCATTTTCTTGAGACGTTTTCCACGCGCTCCTTTCCCGCTCAAACTCCTCCAGTAGAATTTGTCCAAGACAATCTCTCGTTCTCTAGTAAGGGCACGGTGCGTGGGCTTCATTTACAAGAGCCCCATGGCCAAGGTAAACTTGTCATGGCCGTCACGGGAGCTATTTGGGACGTCGCTGTCGACGTGCGTGTGGGCTCGCCGACCTTTGGGCAATGGGTTGCCGCCGAATTGAGCGAAAAAAATCGTGACCAGCTTTATATCCCTCCGGGTTTTGCCCATGGCTTTTGTGTGCTCAGCGAGACCGCTCATATGCACTATAAGTGCACAGATCTCTACAACCCTGCAGTTGAAATGAGCATTCGCTTTGACGATCCCCAGTTAGGAATTAATTGGCCCGTCGCAAAGCCTCTCCTTTCACCCAAAGACGCCCAGGCACCCCAATTGGCCGACATTCCTCCAGAGAAATTGCCCAAATACTTGGCATCTTAAGAGCCAAAAAACGACTTTTGAGGAAATCGATGAAACCACTCATTATTTTAGGAGCAAACGGTCAGTTAGGCCGAGCGTTTGTACAACTGCTTCAATTGCGTGATCTGCCTTTCATCGCACTCACACGAACTGAAGCCGATCTCTCACGCCCGGAAACGCTGACACTGCCCCTCCATGAGGCCCGCGCGCTCATTAACTGTGCCGCTTACACTCATGTAGACGGCGCCGAAAAGGACGAAGAACTCGCCACCACTATCAATGGTCGGGCGGTGGGCACTTTGGCAAAGGCGTGCAGCGAAGCGAACGTTCCCCTCATTCACTTTAGTACGGATTATGTCTTTTCGGGTAAGGCATCGACGCCCTTGGCCACAGATGCCAAGCGCGCACCCCTCAATGCTTATGGGCGCTCCAAAGCAGTGGGCGAAGAGCTTCTAGAAGCCTCGAGCGCACGCCATCTTCTGATTCGCACAAGTTGGGTTTACGCTTCTTGGGGCACCAATTTCGTTCAAACGATGGCACGTCTCATGGGAGAAAAGTCTGAGCTACGAGTAGTGCATGATCAAAGAGGGTGTCCAACACACGTTCTTACTCTTGCAGAGCGCACCCTTAGCCTGCTCAGCCTCGCCGAAAAAAACTCGGAACTTTGGGGGACCTATCACATCACCGACAGCGGCGAGTGCTCGTGGTTCGAGTTTGCCAAAGCTATTCAAGAAACTCTCAAGTCTCCGTGTAAGGTACTCTCGTGCACCACAGAAGAATTCCCTCGCCCGGCTCAACGCCCCGCCTACGGCGTACTCTCAAGCAAAAAAGCGGATGAACTCTTGGGGGCGGCTCCCTCCTTTCAAAGTCGTCTAGCCGAAATCTTCGCATAAAATGAGTACCCCCGTATACGATGTTGCCATTGTAGGAGCTGGAATCGTGGGGCTGGCAACTGCCCATGAATTGTTACAACAACACTCAGGGCTACGAGTCTGCATCATCGAAAAAGAAGCGCAGGTCGCCCAGCATCAAACGGGTCATAACTCGGGAGTAATTCATACGGGAATTTACTATACGCCCGGCTCAATGAAAGCGTCCTTTTGCGCCTCAGGAAGAGAAAAACTCCTCGAGTTCTGTCAGACTCATCGTATCTCCCACGAGATTTGTGGGAAAGTAGTCGTCGCGACTGACGAGAGTGAACTTTCTCGATTAGATAAAATTGAAGCGAGAGCCGGCAAAAACAAAGTCCTCGTAGAACGGCTCGATGCACGCCAACTACGAGACCGCGAACCCGAGGCAAGAGGCTTAGAGGCCCTCTATGTACCAGGCGCCGGCATCGTGGACTATGTCCAGGTCGCCCATGAGCTGCGCAAACTCATTGAAGACAGGGGTGGTGAGTTCTACTTCGATTCCAAAGTGCATGCTCTCTCGGAGCGAGATGGATGTATCTCGGTAGAAACATGCAAAGAAAGAGTGCGGGCACGATTCATCGTCAATTGCGGAGGGCTTCAGTCCGATCGCCTGGCGCAATTGGGAGGCGCCCCCAACAATGTCTCCATCATTCCATTTCGCGGTGAGTATTACGAATTGAATCAGGAGGCACGGGCTATGGTTCGCGCGCTAATCTACCCAGTACCTCAACCCGAGTTTCCATTCTTGGGCGTGCATTTTACCCGCGGGATTCATGGGGACGTAGAATGCGGACCCAATGCTCTCCTCAATGGGGGACGGGAGACCTATGGCAAAGGTGAAGTGGATCCGACCGATTTGGCAGAAACACTCACCTCGCCAGCATTCTTCCATTTGGCTCGAAAATACTATCGCGCGGGCGTCGCAGAAATTTGGCGCTCTCTCTCAAAAAAAGCATTTGTCGAGGCTGCACAAAAACTACTTCCGGCAATTCGCGCCGAACACCTGTCTGTGGCCCCGGCAGGTATTCGGGCCCAGGCCGTCTCTCGCGAGGGCAAACTTCTTGACGATTTTGCCCTGCACGAATCCGAGTATGTCCTGAGTGTGATCAATGCACCCTCACCTGCAGCCACGGCTAGCTTAGCAATTGGATCTCATTTGGCTCAGCGCGTTCAAACCCGCCTCAGCCCTTGAGTCTCAAAAAGAGGCACCAAAGCTTGCGTAGGGCCAAGGAATGAAGCCATTGGGAAGCATGCCTTGGCCAGTAAGAGAGATAATGGGCGAAAAGCCCGCGCGAAAGTTAAATCCTCCCCCAAACGGTTGCTCACGAAAACCAACCAAAGGAGAGATGGAGACACTGGCCTCGTCTGTCTCCGAATTGCTAATATATGAAATATTAGCCGTCACTCCCAACTCCAAGTGCTGACTTTTATTGCCGATGCCCATGTAGTTGAAGCCCACCGGAACAATAACATATCCATCTCCCTCAAAAGCTGCGCCGCCGGCCCCAATCCGCAGATTGAAGTCACCAATACGCCGCTCATAGTTGATTGAATAGATGGTCGCAGATCCCATCAATTCCAAATAAACAGTGTTGTTGGCGACCTCCTTGACCTCCGGCTCGTCCAAAAAGGTTCTTTGGTGTTCGTTGGGCACGGGGGCTGGTGCATCCGGGCTCTCCGAAGCCGCCGGAGCAGGAGCAACTGCCGGAGCAGGAGCAACTGCCGGAGCGGGAGCAACTGCCGGAGCGGGAGCAACTGCCGGAGCGGGAGCAACTGCCGGAGCGG
>CAYWLO010000008.1:67956-83348 GCA_964459035.1 uncultured Polyangiaceae bacterium
GAGCAACTGCCGGAACCGGTTCAAACTCAGCACTAGCGGACGTGGGAGTTTCAGTTGTCTGCGCTAGGGCGCGATTCGGCGCGGCGAGGCAAACGAGGCTCAATGCGGCGCCTCCAAGAAGTACGCTGCCAATTCGTTGAGGATAAATAAGATATGTCATAGAGTGAAGAGCCTACTATTTCACCCCTAGAGCGCAACTTGACCTCCTCAGCCATCCGGGCGAAGGCTCTAGGACAATGTCGATATCAGCGTCTCTTGCCCGTCCGTGGCTGCTTGTGTTCCTGTTGCTCTCAGCCGGGTGCGAAAAATCATCCACGGAACAAGTTACCCCCATTCGTCCGGTACGCGTGATGCAGATCGAACAAGCTGGTGCTACCGCCAGGCAAAGCCTCGCTGGAGTAGCAAAAGCCAGTCAAGAGATGTCCTTGAGCTTTCGCGTCTCTGGCACCTTGGTAAAATTGAAGGTCAAACTAGGTGATGAGGTAAAAAAAGGCGATCTCATCGCTTCATTGGATACTAAGGACGCCCTCATCGAAATTGAGCGTTCCAAGGCCTCGGTTGCTCGAGCCAACGCAGAGTACCGAAGCGCTCAAGCAGATTTCGAACGCGTCAAATCGCTCTATGCTGATGGCTCTGGCTCACGCTCCGAATTGGATGCAGCGCGAGCTCAGTCCGAGTCGGCACGCGCTCTCCTCTCGGCCGAGAGAAAAGGGCTCGAAATGTCTCGCTCCAAGTTAGCTGACCATCAGCTCAAGGCTCCCTTGCCCGGTGCAATAGCCGAGGTTCCAGTAGAGGTGAATGAGAATGTGCAATCTGGCCAGGCTGTGGCAGTGCTGAACGCAGGAGAAAAGGCCGAGGTTGAAGTTGCTGTTCCCGAACGCATCATCGAATTCTTCCATCGAGGAACGAAAGCAAGCATCTCTTTTGACTCGATTGGCAAAGACGAATTTCAAGGTGTTGTCACCGAGGTGGGTGTTTCTTCTCCCCAAGCATCTGGCTTTCCAGTGCGCATTGCCTTGCTCAAAGCAGACAAACGTATTCGCGCCGGCATGTCAGCATTGGTCACTCTGGAGCTTGAAGACACAGGGAGCGCTACGCGCATCTTTGCTCCTCCAGCAGCTGTGATGGAGGACAATCAATCCCAGCGCTACGTTTTACTCGCCGAGCCAGGAGAGAAAGGGTTTGCCCAGGTAACCCGCCGCAATGTGACCATGGGGGAACCCTCTCCATTAGGAGTGTTGATAGAAAAGGGACTCAAAGGGGGTGAACTCGTGATTGTAGCTGGTCTGGGACAAATTTCTGACGGAATGAAGGTACGTTTGCTGACCAAGGACCAGCCCAAGAACGCAAAAAATCGTCTTCACGGTGTGAAAGAGGCTTCAAAAAAGAAGACTGCGCCCGCGGCTCCTGCCACGCCTGCAAAAGAGAAGGACGTTGTTGAGGGCAAGCCCCAATGAATATCACCGAAGCGTCCATCAAGTTCAGTCGAGTAACTCTCGTCACGCTGATGCTCATTCTCATCGGCGGGTGGTCCTATTTTCAATCAGCCCCTAAGGCCGAAGATCCTGGTTTTACCATCAAGATCGCCCAAGTCAGAACCTATTTTCCTGGCGCCAGTCCCGAGCGCGTCGAGCAGCTCGTGACCGACAAGCTCGAAAAAGCCATCCAAGAGATGCCGGAGGTAAAACATGTCACCAGCACAAGCAAGACGGGTATCTCCATTGTAGAGGTTGAGATTCACCCTAGCTTTCGTGGTGCAGCAACCCGACCTGTCTGGGATAAACTCCGCAGAAAAGTCCAGGACGCAGAGCCTCAACTACCTCAGGGTATCTCGGGACCATTTGTGAACGATGAGTTTGGTGACGTCTTCGGGGTCATCATTGGCCTCACGGGGGACGGTTATGACTACGCTGAACTAAAAGATATGGCGGACGACCTACGGGACGAGCTTTTAGCCATACCCGAGGCTGCAAAGGTAGAGATCTACGGCGCTCAAGACGAAAGGGTCTACATTGAATTTCGTTTGGAGCGCTTGGCCGAAATGGGTCTCTCCCCCGACCAATTGTATGGCATTCTCTCCGCTCAAAATATTGTTCAAAGTGGTGGCTCCGTCGAAAGAAACGGCAAGCGTTACGTATTTGAGCCCACCGGAAACTACGAAACAGTTCAAGACATTCATGATACCTTGATTCGTTTACCCAATTCTCGCCATAGCGTGGCATTGGGTGAAATAGCGGATGTTGAGCGCGGCTACATCGACCCACCTAATAGTTTCTTTCACAACACAGGAACTCCCGGCCTCGCCATCGCAGTCTCCATGCGCGAAGGTGGAAACATTTTGGTGCTCGGGGAGGATGTTAAGAAGAAGATGGCTGAGTTGGACGAGATCTACCCTTGGGGACTCAACTTCAACATAGTGAACTTTCAACCAGAGGACGTAGCCAACACTATCGAGGGCTTCACCCTCAGTCTCCTTCAGTCTCTTGGAGTGGTACTGCTCTCAATGCTTGTCTTTTTGGGCTTGCGTACGGGCCTAGTTGTCGCCTCCCTGATCCCTCTAGCGATTGGCGCGACCATGGTCTCCATGGGGGCATTCGACATGGGTCTCGATAAGGTCAGTCTTGCGGCTCTAGTCATTGCTCTGGGTTTGCTCGTAGACAACGCGGTGGTCATGAGTGAGTCCACCCTCACCAGAATGGAGGAAGGTATGTCGCGCACCAAGGCAGCTATCGAAAGTGCCGTGGAGCTACGCACGCCTCTGTTTATCTCGTCCCTCACCACGATTTCTGCTTTCATGCCTCTGCCCCTTGCAGAAAACGACATGGGAGAGTTCTTAGGACCTTTGGCTATTGTATTGGCCATTACTCTCGTCGCTTCGTGGGTCATGAGCATCACGGCCATTCCCTGGCTTTGCTCAATTTTTCTTCGAACAAACAACGAGGGGAACGAGGGCAAAGACCCCTACGACACAAAGTTTTACCGCGTCTATCGGGGCATCCTTCTCAGTATTCTCAAGCATCGTGTAGCGGCACTCGCTGTCATTGCTCTCCTCTTTTTCTCCTCTTTGCAAGTCTTGGGTACCGTCCCCAAAGTCTTCATGTCGGAGTCAAACTTGCCCTCGTTCACAATAGAGCTGGACGGTATACAAGGAACGGATCTCAAAAGAACACAAGAGACCACCCAAGAGATCGAACGCTGGCTCACTGATGAATTTCTAATCACCGAAGAAGAGGCGAACGAAGGAAAAGAAGGTTTGCTCAAGTGGGCAACCTACGTCGGCAACGGCGGCCCTCGCTTTTATCTCAACTTTCAGCCAGAAGACCCCAGCCCACAATTTGCTATTATTGTGCCCACCGCGACATCCGGAGATACCGCGGCCAAGCTGATCCCTAAAATTCGCGACTACTTGGTCGACAACTATCCAGATATTCAACCCATTGTGAAGTTACGCTCCTCGGGCGGTGGGGCAAGCTCCCCAGTTGGTTACCAAATATCAGGAAAAGACACCGCCGAGGTGTTTCGCATTGTTGAAGAACTAAAAAATCAACTTCGTCAGGTCAACGGCGTCGTGAATATTCGTGACGATTGGGGCATGAAAACCAAAAAAGTTATCGTTGATATCGACGACAACCGCCTCAAGCGTGCCGGACTCACCAATCAGGAGGTTGCCTCTTCCCTGCGCGTTTCTTCCGAAGGATTTGAGGTCACACAATTCCGGGACGGCGATGATCTCATTCCCACCATCATGCGCGCCAAAGCTAAAATGAGTGGAGATAAAACGGGGCAGGTCGGCGCCCTCACTGTATTTTCTTCCGAAGACTCCAACCCAGTGCCTTTAGGTCAGGTTGCAAAAATTGAACTTGCCTTTGAACCCCCCGTCGTTCGCAGAAAAGATCGCGTTGCAACTGTAGAAGTCCAAGCAAATATTACAGAAAGCATCACGGCGAGCGAGGTAAACACTCTCATTACTCCCTGGCTCAAAAATCAGGCTAAGTCCTGGCCACCTGGGTTCACATTCTATGTGACAGGTGATTCAGAAAAGTCGAACGATGCGACCTCTGCAATTGGCGAAAAACTTCCTCTTGCAGGTTTCTTAATCGTGATGCTCCTCGTCCTTCAATTCAACTCGCTGCGCCAGAGCTTTATCGTATTGCTCACCATTCCGCTCTCCGTTATCGGTGTCGCTTATGGTCTAAAAATTGGTGGCTCCTATTTTGGATTCATGGCTTTCTTGGGCTTGCTCTCCCTCGCGGGAATCGTCATCAACAACGCCATCGTACTCATCGATCGCATGCGTATCGAAGAGGAGGCTGGCGCCACCAAACAGGACGCCATATTAGCCGCTGCGCTCAAGCGTTTGCGTCCCATCCTACTGACCACGGTTACAACCGTATTGGGGCTTTTCCCCCTCTGGTTTGGTAGCGATCCCATGTGGGTTCCCATGGCAATCTCCATCATATTCGGCCTTGTCTTCGCAACCCTTCTCACCTTGGGTTTGGTGCCCCTGATGTATTCGATTCTCTATCGAGTCAGCTTCAAGGACACCGAGCAAACGCCAACGGCCATCACGCCCAGTTGAAAAGCCATGAGTTGTCAAAAGAACCGACTTTGACAACTCATGGTGCTGTGAGGGCTTGCCGTAGCGAGCCCTCCTACGCCATAAACTCCCGGTGAATCAAAATCTAAGAGGAAGAAGCAGTCTCGGGCTCTTTGCCATCCTATGCCTCTCCCTGGGAATGACGGCTCCTAGTTTGGCTCAAACCCAGAACGATGCCGCCCCCCAGAATCTCGCTCCGCCCACCAAAGGTAAAGCAGAGGCTCCCCTTGCAGAGAAGGCAGGCAGCACCACTGAGACTGCCCTTTCTCCCGGCGCGGTCGAAGAGTCCAAGGCCGATGCACTCGCAGAAACTTCTTCAAAGGCCCACCTCAAGCGAGAGGTAAAAGCGCGAGATGATTGGAGGGAAAAAAATCCTTCTAACGCATTGCCTCCACGGGCTGACATCCTCGCCCTCACCGTTTCAGGAGGCGTCTCCTTGGGCGCATACGAGGCGGGCATGCTGCATATTCTCACTGAAGCCCTCAGAAAGTCACCGGGTTCGGCAAAGCTCAAAGTGGTTACCGGCGCATCTGCTGGCAGTGCAAACGCCCTCATCGCTGCCACAGACGCATGCCTTCGCAAAGTCCAAGAGCCCGAGCAGACCCTAGGTTACAAAGTCTGGGTCGAGACAGGTCTCGATAACTTATTCGACCCGCAAAAGGTCACCGCGCGGAGCCTCTTTATGCGCAAAGGGCTCAATGCTGGCTTCGACGAAATTGGCAAGCGATGGAAAAAAGGATTGCCCAAAGAATGCGACTTCGTCTTTGGTATTACTGTAACAAGAGAGCACGGTTACGACGTGCACCTAGGTCCTGGCTTAGTGGTACCCCGTCAGGCGGAGCGTTTCGTTGTACGAACTGTCGGACAAGGCTCTGGCAGAGCCCCTTTCTTCGAGAACTATCTCGACCCTGCACAAAATTTTGAGCGCCCCCTACTTCCTCTCACGAGTGGTCGTGACGTCACGGGCAAGACCGATATCGCCGCCATCGCTCAACTTGTGTCAGCGTCGGCGGCTTTTCCGGTGGCATTTGAACCGCAGCTTATCGAACATTGTGTAACAGAAAGACGTACCAATCCCGGAGGAAGTTCCTCGAAAGAACCACCTCAATGCGATGTTGCCACCCGCATTGACCCTTTTGTCGACGGCGCCGTCTTTGACAATAACCCCCTGGGTATTGCCTACCAAATAGGAAACGATGCGCTCATCAAGACCCCTTCTGGCTCTGCATTTCGCCCTATTCCAACGGGGGGAGACGAGGTGAGCCCAGAGATTGTCTACGGATACATCGACCCCGACCTACGTAATTACGCCCGCTACGAGCCCCCCAAAAAAAGGGAGGAGGAAACGAGCGATCCCATGCTGAGCATCCTTACACGCCTCGGAGGGCAAGTCCTCAATAGCGCTCGGGGGCAAGAGCTGGCAAATCTCGCAGAGCGCAACCCCCGTGCCCTCAACCGTCTTTGGCTATTAGAAGGCAGCTATCCACCAATTAGCGAGTTAATAGCTGCATTCTTTGGTTTCTTCGAAAGAGACTTTCGGGATTTTGACTTTCATTTGGGCAGCTACGACAGTTTGCGTGATCTACGTTCTCACTCAGGATCTATGCTGGGAGTGGAGCCATTTCTTAGGGCCTTCAACTCAACTATCTCAGGACCCCTCAGTAAGATCCCTCGCCGTTACAAGAAACTTGGTTGTATTTTAGCCCACGTAGAGCCCGACCGTCACAATCGTTTGGCTCCTCTTTGCGCGGGGGACGATCAGAAAAACTTTCGAATTCTACTCCAAGTGACCATTGATAGACTTTGGTCCAATTGTCGACGCATTACGGACTCAGAAGCGGCAGCACGCTCCCATTTGCAGTGCAAAAGAGCTCGCGGTGGCTTACCCGCTCCCGTGGTTGATTCTTCCTTTCGCGTAAAGGGTGAACGATTTCAAAGGTCCAACGAAGACGAGTTTGAATATTCAATGAGGCTCATGGGCGACTATGGCTTTCATTTTAAAGATCTGCACCTTCGCCCCTCACAATCTAAGCATGGCAAACGTGCCTTACGGCGCAAACTGGCTTTGATGGTTCAAGCATTAGGGGACGCTCAACCTTCATTCACCGACAGAACTGTCGTGCTGACTGCCGGGCGACTCATGGTCAATAGTATTGCGTACGAGCCACCGCCTCAGCGCTGGTACGTCACTCTCGGATCCTCGATTGCAGTGGGCTACCTGCATCGTATCGCCGACACCCAACCGTTTTATTGGAATGTAGACGGTCGCTATTACAACCTGCGCTCCCTCCTCACCGGTCGAGCCCACGAGTTTGCTGGAGCGTTTGGAGCAGGCGTTGAGTGGGCTGTCATGCCCCTTTCAGGCAGCATCGCTCAAACATCCATCGGAGTACGCGGCGCCTATCAAATGTCTGCCGAAGACACCGCGGGCTTCAAGGGTTGCCAAGAGTTGGAGGTAGCTTCCGACTCGCGACGCTGTTCACAACCAGTGATTCATCTACCTCTCAACCTGACTCTCCTAGAAAGAGTCCGCTTCAACCTCACGCCGGTAATTCTCCCCATGGGCCAAAAGTGGGGGCACAATGCCTTTGACCTCGAAATCGGTATTGGCGGAGAGTTCTTTTAATTTGCCCAAGCAAGGTAAGTGCTGGCAAAATATCAATCAAATCCCTCGCGCCAACGCTTCATGAAGAAGTCCGCGCAACCGGGGTACTTCATCGAGAACTTGGCGTGAGCATTCGAGATATAAAAAAAGAACTCATTGAAATGCGGGCCCAACTGGAGGCAATGAGCCAGCGCGTCGCTCAAGACAGCCCGCCCGAGCCCACGCCTCTCAATGATGAAGCGCAGGGACGGGGACATTTACTCGACAAGGCGCGCACCCTGGCCCAAGACGCTGGCGTGCCCGAGATTGCGGACCAATTGGCCCAATTCCTTAAAACTTTAGAAAAAGACGTGCGCACATCAAAAACTAATGCACTGGTTGCCGCCTTCATTTCTGGAGTAATCGTAGGAAAGCTGATCTCCAAATGAAGCAATCGGCCCAATACCTACGCATTATTGCACACTCACAAACAGCTCTGCTCAAGGTCCAGGCTCGGCGCGCAATTCGCTCCCTCATCTTTTTATCTCTTGGCTTGTGTTTTGCGCTTCTGGCGCTCTTAGTCCTCAATATCGCCGGATTCATAGCCCTCGAAGAGATGTTAGGTGCTCTTGTCGCCGGGCTCAGCGTTGGTTTTGTCGATCTACTTCTGGCGGGTATTCTTCTCCGTATCGCCCTCAAAACCGAGCCAGAGTCTTCCGAAGAAAAGCTCGCTCGTGAAGTCAGCGCCCTCTCTCTTGCCTCTTTAGAAAAAGACATGAGCGGCATTCGCAAAGAAGTACATCAATTCACAAGTGACGTAGGGCGCCTACGCTCCGCGATTACTTTCATCACCTCTGGGCTAACCGGGCCATTGCAGTTTCTTCTCGATTTACTCGTACGGGGAAATCGCTCAGACGAGAAACTCGACCCCCAAAGCGACGAAATCGAGTCGAGTCCAGAGAGCAACTAGCGGCAGCACCCTCGGGGACGAGAAGCTCAACTCACCCCCGGCAGCTCCTCCAAATGACGAAAACTGCGACTCTCCCTTAGGGCTCAGTTGCCACTAATCTCCTTGCTTTTCTGCCCGTTGGGCCCACCGGTAAGTGTCGAATTAGGCGCGGGATAGGGGGCTGGCACGGGACCGTTATTTTTTGGAGCACCCCCACTTTGCACAATCATTTTGCGCAATGGCTAACAAGGCAAGTCCAGCGTTTTGCGGAGCACCTGCATTTCATCCGGGTCAAGCGTAACAGCGCCCTCCCGGGGGATAAGCTCCTACGGGGCTTCAGCTATACGAGAGCGTATAGTTGGCTCTATAATTTCACATATAGCATACAAGACCGTATGGCTAATGGGGAATCTGAGTCATCATGTCGTAACCGTCCACCGCTTGAAAGAAAGCTTACCCTCGCACCACGTCTTCGCTTTCCACCAGGTTATTCCACTGCCTTTCAAGTGCAGCGGCATACCCCTTGTCGTGAATCACCACGCCCACTTCGATATTTCTCTCCTGACCGCGTCCCGTAAAGTTCGCGGAAGTGATCAATACATGCTCATCGTCGACGATGACGCACTTTGCATGAAGACTGGCGAATACCCTCTTATCGGCAGTGCGTGGGTCGTAGAAGAAATCCGGCGATGGTCCCTCGAAGGGCCAATGCAGCTCTCGGAACAGCGAGAGAACTTCTGTGGCGAATGCGGCTGAGCCTGCCGCCTTGGCTTGTTTTAGCGGCTCAAGACGAGAACGCCGAGTCTTATCCTTAAGGAGCTGTTGCTCCAGTCGGCTCGAAAGCTGTTCAATGTCGAGGAACATACGCACATTCACATTCCGCAAACTCAGAGCGGCATGGAGTTCTTTGAAGATCCCAGCCCCTTGGTCGAAACTGTAGCCAGCGATTGTTACCGTGCGCTTCGCTTTTTGGATCAACTCCGGGACGACCAGCTTTGTGTAACGAGTGTAACTTGAACCCGAGTCGGAGCCGGACCAAACGAGATCGAGAGACTTATTGGCTAACTTTGCTCGTTCGGCGAGAACGGCGTTGATCACTCCCAAAATCGGCACCTTCGTAAGTCCGTAAAAGGGAGTCATCATCTTGGAAAGGCGGCCGAAATTCCTATATCCCAAGCTCGTTGCGCTCAAGGGCATACCAAGGTCTCCACTGACGATTGCTGAAGCAAGTTGCTCCAGGTCGTCAGTGGAGACGTTCGAGAGGCCCTCCGTATCTTCGATATCGCTCGGCATTGTGTTCACTCGTCGTCGTTAAAGAAGGCAAGTGCGGGGTCATTTCCCATTGTCGGAACAACGAACGCCCTGTCGAGATAATTGTTGAAGCGTTCGCAAGATGGTTCCGCCACGTAGAGGCACCCGTGACACGCAGCACCTTCAAGATAGCGCTCCGTAGGATCTTGCTTCCCTTCTCGTGGTGCGTGTGAAGCGCAAATGGGGTCGTTGGAGCAAAGTCGTCCCATCTCTCGGGCTCGTTTCAAGTGAGTGTCTATTCGGCGTCCTTGTTCAACGAGACCGCCCAAAGTTCCCTCTGCGCCGGAGGACCCGGTCATGATCAGGATAGCTGCCATTGGAGTTGGGTCTGTGGCTGGAGCACAGTAGATACGTTCGCTCAAAGAGGCAGCCGCGTACCCACACTCCAGCGACATGGCGTTCATGAGGAGGTGGGATAGGGAGTGTAACATGAAGTAACGCGGACCAGGAAAGAGCGAGGTGTCTGCCCTCTCTCCAAATTGTTGTCTGTATCCCCAGAGGAGCCCCTTGGCCCTCTCCATCACGGCAGGACGCTCCTCCCAAGCTTGCATCCGAGACTCTTCGAAGCGGATCAGCACCCCTTCTCCGAATGTTTCCGTGGCAGGAAGCCACTCTTGACTAAGGGTGAGCGCAGAGAGCTTGACCGAATCGGAGTAGTCGCCCTGAAGGTCCGCTGTGGGGGCACTCAAGCGAGTGAAACCAACCTGGGCCGATACGCGCCGCAGCTTCTTTACTAGCGTGATGTCCGCAAGCGAACTCGGAAGCTTGTTGTCACTCACCATTCGCGAGGCGAAGAAATTCTGCTCACGTGGCGGAATTTCTCCGGCAGTCTCATCTTTGGCCGTGAGGAATTCTTTGTATTCGGCTGTCCGGATGCGTTCACGCGGGGCGTTGTCTCCACCGTGGACCAAGTTCACCGCTTCGGCGATTTCGGTATCACTGAAGTCGCTTGCCGATTTTTCGGTAATATCGGCCAAGCTGATGTCGATCTCCTCGACCATATCCCGCATGTTTGCGACCTTTTCCGCAGTCGTTGCCTTTTTCAGAAAGGGCCAAACCTTTGGTGAGGCAACCGCTTTCTGAAGTTCACGACCCTTCTCCGGAATGGACAGTGCGCTCACCGTTTGTGAGAAATATGAGTTGCTCGCCGTACGGGAGAGCATCTCGAGATGGTGGTCGCAAGGTTCATCCGCCTGCCTTCCCAGCCAAGGTCGGCTGCCCTTACATTGGGGAAGTGCCGTCTCGCTTCGTGCCTCAGAGAGGGGCCGTTTCGCCTGGCACGCGTCGCATTGAATGTACAACTCCCCGAAGTCGCCGGTAGAGCCTTCCTTGAAGTAGAGGTCGCGCCCATCGCAGCGTTCGCCATCCTTGTGCACAAACCAATTCCAAGGAAACTCGGCGAGGTGCCCGCTCTTGCACGTCGCAACGAATCGAACGGGGACACAAACCCCAACACGAGTGCGGGCGCATTGGTGACGGTAACGCCCTCCTTTTTCCTCTAGGGCTTTGTAGAAGCACAGTGCGTTGCAGCCCTGGCAGACAAACCACAATGGGAACTCTGCAACCTTGATGCCATTCCATGGACCCATCGAGTCGTCGTTGCCCTTTGGTCCTGTGCGGAACGAATCACCGACCCCGAGATTGAGCCCCAAAGACTTTACGCGAGGTAGAACTGCATCCCGAAGACGGTCCTCGTCGATCTTTGGCTGTGGCAGCTTGGCGTCGTACTTCCAGTAGTCGAGCCCACCTATGAGCACTGCATGGTCGAGGAGATCCACCATGGCTCCAGGACCGAACGTGGTAACGAGCTGACTGACCCGGATCCTTCCCTCGGGAGGACGGTTCTGATTCTTCTTTTTGGCGGCCATCACTTGCCTCCCTTTAAGTTGCCTTCAAATGGGCCAAGATATTTACTCACCCAAAGGTGAGACGTTTCCTCAACATCACGCATCGAAGTTGGTGCACTGAAGCGGCCTCTCGAGGAGTTCGGCTCCGGAGCATCGTCGTCGAGTACCTGATGTAGGAGTGCTGTGCCCCCTGGTTTTTCTTTGTCGAACTTGGAGTAGCGCATCTTTACAGGTTCATCGCTTGTAGAGGTCACGAGCATCTCCCAGGTCTCTAGGAGGTTGAGTCCGCGCTGTCTGATCTGTGAGATAAGCTCTTCAGCCTTCGCTTGGTCCATTCCGGGCTGTCGTGCTGCGCGCGCTGCGAGTGCCTCAACAGCGAGACGCAAAGTGTCCTTGTGTTTGGCGACATTCATGACGCCGCCCGCCGAGGTCAATTCTGGATGTGAAAAGCGTGCCATTGCCACGAGTGTCCCCGCGAGGCCTCGATCCAGCGCCGGGCCTGAAAACGGGGTAACACTGGTTGCTTCAACATAGCGATAGAACGCCTGATGATAGTGCGAGAATCGTTCATAATGGGAGCGGTCGCGCGGTTTGTGGATATTCAGACAAGTCACCACGAGGCCGGGGCGACTATCTTGGCGTCCCACGCGACTAGATGCCTGGATGTACTCAGCGGTTGTCTTTGGTTGGCCCGCTACCACCATGAGCCCAAGTCGATCAATGTCGACGCCGACCGAGATCATATTGCTCGCCAGAAGGACATCCACGTGCCCGTCCTCGCCTTTCATTACGTTGAGGCGGTCTTTGGACTCTTTGATTTTTCCCGTGCTCTCACGGCTCGTCAGTTCGACGGGGTAGCCATTGAGTTTTCGGTTCGCGAACCACGGGTGTGGCCCTTTGTGGCTGAGAGGTTTGAAGTTCTCCGATTTCGGTGATCTTGCGTGAAGCTCATCATCTGCGAGGCGTCGCATTCCGCCAAGCTCACGTAGGCTGTTGAAGTATCCTGCCACGGTTGTGTAGGCGTCGCGAGTTTCCTCGTCACCCTTAGCCTCAGAGTATTGCTTGAGTCCGGCAGCCAGCAGACAGCGATATACCCGCAGCAAAACGGCCTTCATTGAGCGGCCTTGGGCGCCAACTCCCAAATAGAGACGCCCCGGATTCTTCTCATCGATGAGAGAGAAGTAGGTGTCCATTGCGTTTACAGCAGGAGGCGGGAACACGCAGACATCTGTGCGCTTCCTACCGTACAGGGCTTGAATTTGCTCTGTTGCCCTACGCACGGTTGCGGTCGCGGCGATGACCTTTGGCCTCACCCGCTTGCCGTCAATCTCGTGCCCGCTCAAGAAATCTACTGCGGTCTCATACAGACCGACCATCGTGCCCAATGGGCCTGAGATGAGATGCAGCTCGTCTTGAACCACTAACTCTGGCGGCAAGGCTCCATCGGGCAACGGCGTGGCCCCTTTCGGGAGAGTCTTTGCGTCAGTCGCATTATAGAAGTGTCCACCAAGGCGACCGCTCACCTTACCAAAGAGCTTTCCTGTCTCGCCCCGCCAGGGCACCATCGCAAATTTGTCCACGGTGCCGATGAGAAAGCTGGGGAGTTGCCGATACACCTGCTCGTCAACGAAGACAACTGGGATGCCCTCGGGATTGCTTGCGGCGCAGAATTCGCACTCGTCGTTCAAACACGCGACATGTACCTCTTCAGGGTTCTTCGTCGTCGGCTTTCCATCTGTTCTCAGAGTAATGCTGGACGGAGTAAGTATTGTCTCGCACCAGGGGCATGAAACGAGAGGCGCAGGGTTGCTTCCGTTCCCTGTTTGATAGGCAGTTACGGCCTTCTGCGCCTGTGACATCGTGTTTGCGGTAGCTGAGCTTCCTACCCAAAGCCCGACAGAGAATCGCTCTGGACCCAGTCGACGTGGGTCGTCCCGGCGTAGAATTTCTAATGCGCAGATGAGTGCCGCTGCACGTCCGAGCTGATCAAGAGTGAGAAGACGCAGGGTGTAGCGAAGAATGACAGCTACACCGAGACCGCGGTGCGGTGTGTTCTGGGAGCGGAGCCTTCTGAGGACGAGGGTCGTTGCGATGACTCCCAAATATGCCTCTGTCTTGCCGCCGCCAGTGGGGAAGAAGATGAGTTCGGCCTTTTCACGATCAGGGTGCGTCGGGTCGGACAGACCCTTTAGGTTGAGAAGCACGAAGGCCAACTGAAAAAGACGCCACGTCGGCTCAGCGCGTCCTCTCTTCTTGCCCACTTCGCACATCGCACGGTTGGCGAGGCAGAATGCTTCCCGCACATCCTCATGCTCTTTGAGAACATCAATTCCGACCTCGATACGTTTACAAGCCGCACGAGCGCGGTTCAGGAGCTCTTTCTGAGCATCCTTACGACCTGCCTCGTTTACCTCGATACCGGCTTGCTCCTCAATCCACGCTGAGTAGGCAACAGGCAGGTGCCCGAGGTGTTTCTCCACGTCCGCCGCAGAACTCAGCTCGGCGAGCCGTCCCATCGAAACAGTGACGCCGTCCTGTGAGCGGGCGATCACTCGCCTCACTTCATGCTGTGGCACCCAGCAAGTCTTCACTCGCGTGACGGGACCATCTCCCTCCGGTATTTTTACGGAAACCCCATGGCCAACGCCGTATTCTAGGACATCTCGATACTGCAGATCACCCGTGGCTTCATCGAGATCATCTGTGCCCATACCTGAGCAGTCGGGGCGCCCAAATAGACCTTCCTTACATATGATCTCCAGCTCAACCTGAAAGACCCAGGCGCGATCCCTGAATCCTGGTTGATTGTCTGGGGCTCTACGATTTACCAAGAAGAGAGAAACCGCCTGCGTCCCCTCTGGGATGTGCGTCATTCCTTCGACCGGTTTTACCTGACCTTCAATGCGCAAACCCTGTGCATCTTTCACAGCGATGCCCTCCTTTTGGAGGTTTACATCCGTGAGATCGATCTCTTCCGTGACAGGCGCTGCTGGCACTCTTGTCCATGCCCTGCTGGGGCGCTTCTTCTTTTGTCCGGGGACGTCTTCGTCTAGCCGGTCGTAGGTCGCATACCGTACAATTGCTTGGATCTTGGTCACCCCCTTTGGAACGAAGACGGTGAGCCCCATTGAGGCGGGCATGAAGTTTTTCTTCTTCGGGTCGGGTGACGCACCACCGGTCTCTTCTTCAGTCATGTCGTCTCCAACAGCAAGCCCGTCATTCGCCTCCTCGTCCTCGATGCGACCGGCATCGGGAGCAAGAAACCCGGTCAGGTACCAACGGCTCGGAGGGAGCCTCAATTCTTCGAGGGAGTCGATTCCGTCAGAGCCATCGGGGTTCTTGAGCCCACGTCGGAACGGACCAATGAGATCCGCTTCAAGGGCTTTGATGAGGTGGGTACGTGGGGCGGTGAGTTCGGAGTGAGTCACGGAGCTACGCTATCAGCAGAATTCAGGCGACGTAAGCTTGTTAGGACAGGTGAAGTCACTGAACAGATGAAAGCTTCTTTTTACGCGGAAAAGCAAAATGCGCTCTGGTCCGCTGTGAGTCGATTTGAAACACGCGGAACACTTACGCAAGCGATGATATGGGTCCTGGAATGAACTGAGCACTCTCAATCGTTTATCGGAAGAGGTAATCAAAAGATCACCTACATGATTCAGTAGAAGCCATGCGAAATAGCGTCGCGTACACCCCCTTCAGCGGCTTCTTACTCGCCGAACCAAGGTTGATCGAGCCGCCGGTACGAATTATCGCCGCGGCTACAGGAAGAATCAGTCCTCAAACCATGGCCGATCTACGAATGCGTCTCGTCACCGAGGAGTGGGTGATGGCGTCTGACCGCAAGCATGGATGTGCCCCCCGAGGAAAGGAGGAGCCGCTTTCGAACGAATAAATGGCTCCTAGCGTGGGGTGCTCACCATTGAGCATCTCGATGGCGCGGTTCCGTTCTACGGGGACGTGTGAACGACTCGAATGAGCTCCCCAGCTAAGTACCTCCGATTGCGTGGGCGCTTGCTGTACTCGAACAGGATCCCCGCTTCCTGTAGCTTCTTAATATGAGACGATGCAGTGGGTGTGCTCACTCCTGTGAGGTGCTCTACT
>CAYWLO010000009.1:0-58304 GCA_964459035.1 uncultured Polyangiaceae bacterium
AAGGCACGCAGATTTTTCTCATAGTTTGAGTCTCTTACAATTGTGGAGGTGTAAGTGATGTCAGCATCGACGGCGAGTAAGGTTTGCGCCAGCGCGCTCAGCCCCAGTAAACCTCGGGCGGGGTGTTTCGTACTCGCGGTGATAGCCACGGGTTTCTTGTAGAACTCCCCTGTGCCAATTACCCAATCGATGGCGTTTTTTAGAGCGCCTGGCAAACTGTGACCGTACTCGGGGCAGGCTATTATTAGTCCGTCAGAAATTGCAAGACTGCTTCGCCAGTCCTTGACTGTCGCGGGCTGCGCTTCTTCGGAAATATCAGGGTTAAAAAGTGGCAGGTACCTGATTGTATCTTCGATGTGTATCTCCTCGTTGGTGGGAGCACAGCGTAGGATGTCGCGGAGCAACCTGAGGTTACTGGATTCTTCTTGTAGGCTTCCGCAGACGCAAGCAATTTTCATAAAAAGCAATAGCAGTGGGCGAGCGCGTTCGCCACAATGGCCACGCAACGTCCAATTTAGTCGAAAAGGAGTGGCACACGCATGTCTTTGCACGAAATGTGAGGGGGCAGATCGTCCTCCGGGTAGCTAAGAATAAGTCTGCGTTCGACGGTTTTTCCGGGAGGAATCAGTTCGAGGGAGGCTTTTGGCGTTTGCCAGAAGTTTGTAGCCGTAACACTCATGGGCAAAAATGTACCCTGGGCGTGATCAAGTTGGCAATGGCTCCAGCGAAACTTACGAGTTTGCTGGGTGTTGTTTGTGAGCATCGCGATCACTAAAACGAATTGATAGTCGTCTTCTGGTTGGTAAATGACGTCGGCATGGCGAATAGAGAAGTTGTAGTCGGTCTTGAGTACGCTGAGGCTCCAAGCCCCGCTTTCAACCACTGAGATTGGTCTTTGTTGATACGCGCCACAACCGAAGACGGTACAGGATGCCATCAAAGACAAACTCATCATGATCTTCGTGGAGGAGAAGACGCGGCAAGGATGAGACTTTATTTTGGCGGATCTCATAGGAAGAACAAATTCTAGCTCAAGTCCCCGGTAGTAATCAAGAAGCCTGGGCACGTAAAATCCGCGCAATACCTATACGCGAGGCAGAACTTATGCTCATCTTCGGATGTTATGGATCTGAGACGCCTATCAACATGCTTCCTGCTTGCTTTGCTTACTCCTTCCACGACGATGGCTCAGGTAAATTTGGAGGAAGAGGAGGTCCAGAAAGCGAGTGGTCAAGGTGTAGTGAGTCAAAATGCTAGCGGCGGAGGTGTTATTGATCCGGACGAGGTCGCGGTTCGTTTAGAAGGACAAGATGACGAAGAGTACCTCAAAGAGGTTAGGCGCACGGAGGCGGAAAACCCCAAGAGCTTGTGCGTTATCGATTCTGGGTATGATAGGAAAAAGTTTCTCGGTATCACTGTTCGAAAAATCGAAACATGGCGACCTTGTCATGGAGCAGCGCGTAATTCCATGACTGAAGAGCAGTTCTTTACCGCCTTGGAGCGTAAGGATCTTTGGGAGGAGCAGGATACGCGTGACAATGTTCGCTTTGGTCTGGAAATTGCGGGCTTCGTATCCACCCTCACTGCCGTACCCCTTTTAGTGCTGGCTCTTGTCTACGAGTCGCCCGAGCTAGCAATTGGCGGCGCCACCTTGGTTGTGGGCGGTTTTGGAATGGGCATTTACGCTCATTATATGCCCATTCAGATCACCACTGCCCAAGAAGCCTATCAATTGTCCCAGGGGTTCAATCGGACGCACGTCGCGGAAGAAGTCTCCTTTCGGGATTCGAAACGCCCCCTAGAAGCTGGCATCTCTTTTCAATTTTGACGTAGATTCTTCTTGTAGGCGGAGGCAGCTCCTCACTTGGAAGCTCTATCTGCTACCCTTTCAGCCATGTTGCGTTTGATTGTCGGGAATCTCAATTATTCTTCTTGGTCCATGCGTGCTTGGCTCGCACTCAAATTGGCAGGGGCCGATTTCGAGGTGCGTGATGTGGGAATTTTTACGAGTCCTCACTGGAAAGACAAAGTGCTCTCTTTTTCAGGCGCCGGTAAGGTGCCCATTTTGGTAGATCGCTCTCTGACAATACATGAGTCCTTGGCTATCTCCGAAACCATGGCAGAGAGATTTCCTCAAGCTCACCTGTGGCCAGAAGATGCTGCCTTGCGCGCTCGGGGTCGAGCTATTAGTGCCGAGATGGTGAGTAGTTTTACAGAGATACGTCGTCAAATGCCGACGAACTTGCGGGGACGCTCACAAAATCGCCCCTGCGAGGGGAAATTGCCCCAGGAGATAGCTCGTGTTCTTGATATTTGGTCGGCGTCATTGCTGACCAGCTCGGGGCAGTTTCTTCTTGGTGATTTTTCCATAGCTGACTGCATGTACATGCCGCTCGTTGCTCGGTTTCGCACCTACGGGGTGGAGATGGATGAGCGCGCTCAAGCCTATAGCCAGGCTGTGTTTGCTCACCCCTTGGTGCAAGAATTGTCCGATTTAGCAGCCGTCACCGAGTCTATCCCCCAGTATGATGCGTTACTTTGAATTTTGTCGTGAGGGTGCCCCGAGTTCTACGGGACGGGAAAAGTGGAAAGCCTTGGAAGGTTCCGAAAAGTGATTGATTTTTGGTCTTTAATCGACCTCGATTCCACTCTGCCTAAAATTGGCCTATGGAGGAGTGGTCGAAATCCCAGAGAGGCTCTCAAAGTCTATACGAGATGCCTTTCTCTCTACTTGAAGGAAAACAATGCGTCAGACATCACTTATTTTGCTTGGAGCCCTCTCTTTGGTCGCCTGTGGCGGCGGTAGCCCAGCCCAATCGGCCGCGGAGATAACAAACAAGGACGCGCCGGTCGAGGCGACAGATCATGCAACGATAGCAGATCATGAGGGGGAGGCCTCGGCTGATAACGCTCCTAGTGATTCTGCAAATACGGAGCCTGGAACTTCCGCTATTCAGCCCACAGAGACCGAAGCGGCGATGCGCTTCTTTGTTGTCGATAAAGAAAAAGGGCCGATTGAGGGA
The DNA here is from genome assembly GCA_964459035.1 of uncultured Polyangiaceae bacterium. GTDB lineage: Bacteria > Myxococcota_A > Polyangia > Polyangiales > Polyangiaceae > NIC37A-2. Next base: position 3,024 of record CAYWLO010000009.1, read on the forward strand.
ATTGTTATCTCTCTAACCGACCCTGACGGAAAGAAGTTTTATACAAAAGAGACCGATAAAAACGGTTACGCCGAGTTATTGGTCCCCGTCGGCAAAAAGTACGACGTGGTCTATTTGAGTCTGGGTCGTAAGGACATTACAGCGTCTCTACCCGTGCCTAACGAGGCAAATTTGAACTTCAAGTTCACTCTGCGCTACAAGCGATTTAATTTGAAGCGGGCTCCGGGACAAACTGTGGACCCTGGGTTTGTATTGAAGGGTGTGATGTTTGATACCGCCAAAGCCACCATTCGCCCTGAGTCTTTGGATAAATTGGACAGCGTTTTGGAATACATGACCCACAAGAAAAACGTGCGTATTCAAATTGCTGGTCACTCGGACAACGTAGGCAAAGCCAAGTCCAATAAAGATCTTTCGGAAAGGCGTGCCGAGGCATGTCGTCAGCACCTGATTTCAAAGGGAATTGATGGGAGCCGTCTTGAGGCGATTGGTTACGGCGATGAACAACCGGTGGCTCCCAATGACACCAAAGAGGGCCGCCAGAAGAATCGTCGAATTGAGGCAAAGGAGCTTTAGGGCGCCTAGGAGACACATTTATTGTTGACAGAGCGAGATGGCGCTGGCAACTTCGCCCGCGGAGAGGTGTCCGAGAGGCCGAAGGAGCCTGATTCGAAATCAGGTGTGGGTGCAAGCCTACCGTGGGTTCGAATCCCACTCTCTCCGCCGTTTTTCTCTTTCGCTAGCGCGCTAGAAGGACTACAAGACCGGCGGGCCCCAACGAATAGCTGAGGTCCAAGGCTAGGAGAGGTGACCGAGTGGCCGAAGGTGCATGATTGGAAATCATGTGTAGGTGCAAGCCTACCGCGGGTTCGAATCCCGCCTTCTCCGCCAGAACGAACCGTCCCAATAGGGGCGGTTTTTTCGTTGAAGAGCCCGGTAGTGCTTTGACTCTTCCGACGGAAAACCCCGTGAATTCAAAAGGTTGAAGACGAAGGTTGCACTCTTCCTCCGCTCGATTCAAATAAAGGGGGAGGCCGCTCTTGCAGGGGGCTCCCCACTTTTTCTTTTCTTGTGCCTATGTTTGTTTCCTATTTTCGTTCCCCGGGGGCGGTTCGTCTATTTTTGGGCGTGTTTCCGTTGTTGGTTGCCTGCTCTGCCGCAGAGACTGATGACGCCGCAGCGGGAGAGTTGAGTTCGAACGCAAGTCTCTCGGAGGGCGCGGGACTTGATGAGGGGAGCACTAACCCTCTGGGGGGAGCTAGTCCTCTTTCGCCCACGGACGGTCACGATGATCTGTTGAGCGCTGGTGGAGCGAGTGCTTCCGCTACCTCATCTTGTCTTTCTTTGATGAGTTGGGGGGCAATGGGGCAATGGGGGGCCGTGCCCGGTGAAGGAGGGGAGGACGCCATTGTTGCATGGTTGAATCAGAAGAGCTCGATACAGGCCGAGCACTTCAAGGACCAACCCGAGATCACCGCTGAATTTTTGGCCGGTTATGATCTGATCTTACTTCAAGATCTCTCTAGGTGGAGCCTTTCCCAGATCGAGTTGGATCTATTTGAGTCCTGGGTGAGAGAAGGGGGAGGCGTGTTTGCTCTGTCGGGCTACGAAAAAATTAGCCCAGAAAAAGATCAGACGAATGCCCTACTCTCTTTTTCTGCAATGAATTATGTGGGTCAGTCGGAGACTTGGGACACCGCCTCCGTTCTCGGAGCCTGCGCGTACTGTCTGTCTTCGACCTATCAACAGGCGGGTTTTATTCCAGATCATCCTATTGCTCAGGGGGTGCGTTCCGTAGGCGCTTTTCGGGGTCGATCGATTCGAGGAGACGGTGAGGTTGTCGCAAAAGATGGTGTGAAGAACTTGGCGATGAGCAAATCTATCGACAAGGGCCGTCTATTTCTTTTTCACGACGACTGGATCTCTTTTCGAGAACTTTGGACCGCTCCTGCCCTGAGCTCCTGTGTAGACAATATGGAGTGTCGGGGTATCTCACCTGCATCTACCTATCAAATTCCTCAGTTTTGGAGCAATGCGCTCAGGTGGTTGGCGGCAGACCCTTCTTGTTTTATCTTAGACGATCCAGCAATTGTTCGCTGAGACACTTGAGGGGCACTTAGAGGGCCTCTCAGGGAGAGTGGTCCCTGTGAGTTTACGAAGCGCTCCCTCCACCAATGAGCAGGGTAGCGCAATCGGTCTTTTGGAGGAGTTGAGTGTTGAATTTGCCAAAGATTCGACGTCCGTCTGCGGAGCGATGCATTCCTAAGACAAGTAAGTCATGTTCGCTGCTCAATTTCGCCAGACTCGCAACCGGATCATCGCTTCGAAGAATCATCAAAGTGGGATCCCCATAGACGTTGTCTTGAGCAAGGGCCAAAAGATGACGCCGTGTTTGGGCTTCTTCGGCTAGGCTTGTCTCAGGAGAAATAATTGTGATCCAGGTGATCTGGGGGCGTCGAGCTGTTTGCAAACTTCCGAGCACCCGAGCGCGCATTGCTAAATCGTGTCCACGGCGCCCGACTGGAACCAAAATATTTTCCGCTTGGCGCGGACTCCATCCCTCGGGACACCGCACGAAAGTAAAGTCACAATCCAAATCATCCAGCAGGTGCTCTACAGGGCCGTCTTTGAGCTGAGATGGATCGTGGGGCAGCCCCAAAACGACTCCAGCACAATTGTGGCTACGCACGACTCGTCCAATTTCTCGCCATGGTTTGTCTGCAATGGTGACCAAGCCTTCGGGACGATGTCCCGAACTGAGGGCCGTTGTAAGCGCTTGAGTGAGAACGTGTTGGGCCAGCTCTAGAGTTTGGGAGCTTTTTTGATCCTCCTTGTCGGGAAGGGGGATCACCCGAAGAAGCATCACCCTACCCACCCGAGGGGGAGCTAGAGCTGCGGCGACCTCTACCATGCCCTGGGCGCTGGTCGGGTTGGCCACAGGTACTAATACGATTGGGTTTCTTCCCCGCATTCTGGCGAGATTTGGATCTTGTGCCTCTGCGAAGGCATCAAAAACTTCAGCTCGATCAGCAAAAAGTGCTGCGTAGAGCAGGCCCCCCAAACCTAACCAAACTACAACAATTCCTCCTGCCGCGGGGGCCGCGAGTGCCTGAAATATGGCCATGCCCGCGCAGGCTACTCCACCCACTATCGGAATAAGTGGAAAGAAAGGCGCCTGAAAAGACCTCTGTTGTGGCGCCTGGTGCGTGGGGCTTGAGCCTGGAGGCAACATACTAGCTCGCTCCCCCTCACGTCTGCGGGCGAGGATACTGGTCCAATGAGCCAGGGCGAAAGCGATGAGAAAAATGAGACTTGCCGCTGCGCCGGCTCCGGCAAGGTCAGGGACAGCTAGGAGCAACGCAATGAGGGTGAGTGCACTGGCATAAATTGCCATGTGGGGAGTTTTGAATCGCGGGTGAATCGCTCCCAAAATTGCGGGAAGAGTCCGGTCTCCGGCCATTGATTGGGCGACTCGGGAAGCGGCTAGGAGATTGGCCTGCAGGGCAGAAAGAGTCGAAAGTAGGGCTGCGGCCATGACCATCCAGTAGCCTCCAGCTCCCATAAAGACTCCAGCGGCCCTAGCCATGAGAGTTTCTGGATCTCTGGAACTCATCGCGAGGATATTTTCTCCAGGAGCTGTGCCTACTGTGGAGACAATAAAAAGTAGGGGGAGATAGACACCAAGAGCTGCTCCAAGCGAGAGCAGCATTGCTCGAGGTATTGTGCGCGTAGGGTCTTTAATTTCTCCGGCGATTGCCGCAATCAGATCAAAGCCTTGAAGAGCAATGAATGTTAGACCCATCGCTTGCATCAACCCACTCATTCCTTTGGGAAAAAACGGTGAGAGTTTGCCCGTGGTCTCACTGAGATCACTTAAAAATATTGCCCAAAATCCCCCTAGAAGCAAAATGGCAAAAACAAAAAGCTTGCCCCAGGTCGCCCATTCGCCTCCTCCCGATGCGCGACGAATCAACGACAGAGAGTAAAGCAGGGTGGGGACCAGAGCGATGAGAACGACGGGAGTTCGACCCTGGAGCCACGAGGGGATCTCATCGGAGAAAAAGAGCGTGCGCAGAAGCTCTACTGCGTAAGAGGCAAAGCCTAGCGCGTAGAGTACGCCAGCGACTATGTATGCGAACCAGAGAACCCAGCCAACAGCGAAGGCAGATCTCACCGAGAGCACCCGTTTCGCAAAATTGTAGGCACCTCCTGACTCCGGAAACTTTGTTGCCATTTCGGCAAAACTTAGGGCCGTTAACACGGCCAGGAGACCATTGAACGCAAAGGCTAAGATAGCGCTGGGTCCCGTGGCTTGAAATGCTGCGCCTGCAAGTACGAGGATGCCGCCTCCTACAATCGCACTCATGCCCACGGTCGTGGCGCCTAGGAGCCCAATAGTTCGCGGATTGCTTTCTGCGGGAGAGGGGCCCTCTTGCTCGCTCAAGAAGCCTCCGCCTTAGTCAGGGCCTTTTTGACGGCAAGTTCGACCTCTGCAACATGCGCCGAACTGAGAGAGAACACTGTGATCTTTATCAGTCCTTCGGAGCCCCGATTGATCTCTGGTGGACGCGCGATGCTACCCCAATGTTGAGCCAGTGCCGCCCGCTCGACTACTTGCACTAACTTTGCAAAAGAGAGTTTTTCGCTCACTTGGTGGTCGAAGGAATGAGAGGCCCCGCCTTCGACCGCTTGAATGCGAACAATCGGAATTTTAGTGGCTTCGGCGTAGGGGATCAGGGCATTTTCTCCTTCCTGTGTTTCGAGGGAAATTGCACGGGTACCCATCGCGGTGATTTTTCCTTGGATTGAGCCGATGCGTACGTGATCTCCCACTTGACAGCTGCGTTCTGCCCGGAGAGCAATTCCAGAAAATACATCGCTGACTAGATTGCGAGAGCCCACAAAAAAAGCTGTCACCACCAAGAGCAACGCAATGGGTTGAATATTGCCAAATTGGGCAAAAAGAGTCTGCGCGGTGAAGAGGCAGTAGATGAGGGCCACAAAAAGACCCGCCAGGGGTTTTGAGCGAGCAATAGCCCCTCTGCGATCGTCTCCGAGAGGGAGAAGTTCGACGGCTCTAAATGCTCCTTGATAGAGAAACGTGAGCAACACCCCCCAGAGGACTATCCATAAAAGGTCGAGGGCCAAGCCACCGTGCCCCCAGCTCATGCAAAGACTCCCCGTTTGCTGAATCGCTCCGAAAGTGCCGAGTAGATGGATGGTTCAATCTCTAACACACGTCGTTGCCCTTCTACGACTAGTCCCATACGGGTAAGGGCTTCTAAATCATCCTTGAGTTCATGAAGAGGTAGGCCGCTGACTCTTCGTAAACGGTCAACGCTCATGTGTTTGTGCAGCGCTAGCTGCAGGAGGAGTGCCACCCAACTATCTTTCAATGAATCGAGGGACTCCCAGTCCCGGCGGGCAGGAGGACCAATGTCTAGAATATCCCCTTTTACCTTATATATTGCCGAAATCCAGCTGCGCAAGGTTCCCCCCACTGAGCCCCCTGAGTGTTCAAAATGTTGCGAAAATAAGCGAGCCAAGGCGACTTCTCCTAGGTCATCCTCGTTCTTTTTACCCCAGCGGTATTTGAGCCCTGTAGAACTATGGCGCAGGGTAATGATAGATTTGAGTGCTTCTGCAGGTAAGGGCGGGCATTGGAGAACGCAGAGAGCCATGTCCGACAGAGCAAGATGCCGATTGATAAGTCGAAATGCCTGGGTCTCTATTGCAAGAACAAAGAGCAGACGGCTGCCGTGCCGCTGAATGGCTGCGGCGATGGTATCAAGTACTCGATTTCCGTTTTCGCTACGCTCCCACCAAAGACTCAGATCATCGATAATGATCACGGAGTTGTTGGGAAAAGAAGAGAAGGCACTTGCGACTCCTGTTTCTCCCGCACTTGTTCCCCCATTTCCCAAAGACTTTCTTAAGGCGCGTTCGAATGCATGTAAGTCGATACTCCCCCCGGTGATGGGATGCACTCGTGATACCTTGCGGCGGTAAAGAAGATCATTGCCAAGTTTCTGCAGGAGCGCGCTTTTACCAGAAAGTCTGTCTCCGACGACCAACAAGGAGCCACCCTGACCACTATCAAATTGGCTAATGGCTTGTTTTGCCCGGGCTAACTCCTGTTCACGGCCTACCCAGAAGGTTTCATTGATGCCGCTTTGACCGAAAAAAAGCTGTCGATAGTAGTAGGGCAGATTGGCGAGCACTTCGGGGCGAGGAACATGCGAACGGACCATATGAGCAATTCTGTCCACAGAACGCTCAGAAGAGCGTAGGTTTCCCTTGCGAGCCTTGGCGAGGAGGACACCCTCGCTGCGTCGGTACATGAGTTTTACCGTGGCTGCACGTAGCCTGCCCACAGTTCGCGTGAGCAGACCTCGGGCTCCTGAAACAGCGAGTCGTCCATGATAAACTCGTATATGCTGATCGAGTTTGTCGGTGTGCCCCGAGAGTTCATAGGCATTGGTACCATCAATTACCAAGTGCAACTTATTGTCAAAAACTTCAAATAAATCGCGAATTGCTGAGTCCAGCGCCTTTATCTCGGTTTCGATGCGTTCGATGCCATTTTCGATTGCGGGGCGCATTTGACTTGCAAAGTCCTCACGAGCGATGTCTTCGGCCGAGTCGAGATCTCCAAGCTGAAAATTGACCAAGCGCACGACGTCTTGGGCCACCCCCATGGCGCGTAATTCTTGCGGTGGGAGCTTTGCAAGAGACTCTTCTAAACCTCCAATGAGTTCTGTTTCGGTTAAAAATTGCATCAGGCGGCGGAGGGGTACGTCGACAGTGTCGATTCCCTCATCATGCCCCTCTTCGAGGGCCTGGATGGATTCGTCGCTGAGGGTCTGTAGCGAAATGGGAAGCTCATCAGCAATGCCACCACATTCTTGCATGAGATTCTCAATGGTCGATTGAGGATCGTAGGGAGTCTTGAGCTCGGTTTGCAGCTGAGTCGGCTGAGAGCCTAATTTCTCCTCTGTCAACGAAGCCGCTAATGTCTCTAAGTCTTTCTTGATGCGACTACATTCCGCAAGGGCGCCATGGGAAAGTGCTATTTTAAGAGCCTCTCGTTCTTTTACAACAATAGCTCGTAGGCGATGCTGCAATCCGGATAAAATCAGAGCGAGATTGGCTCGTTCTGTGAGCTTTTGCTGGTTTTTTATCCATTGAGCCGATGTCTCTTCGAGATCTTTCGTTTCAAAATGGGCCGCTAAAACTCGCGATTTTCGAAGCGTTGGCAAGAAATCAAAGCGCGCGATATCGATCGCATAAGCTTGGCTCATTTCTAGAGAATCGGTGATCAATGCCCAGTTGCGTCGCTGAGTCATGCCTTTGGCCTGAGCGTCCAAATCGTTCAAGTGGGAGCAAAGGAGCTCGCGCTGATTGTCAAAGAGATCACCCAAGCAGTACTCGGTTTCCTCTAAGGGCAGGGTGATGCGGCTTGAGTTGAGCAATTTACCCAGTTGCACCATCAGTTGATGGCTCTCGGTCACAAATGCCTGAATAGCTGGACGTAAATGCTCGTCAATCGACTTTCGAAAATAGTATTTTTGCAGGTCAGAAATCGGGAGGGTGTATTGTGGGGGGCGACGTTTGAGCCAGGCCCCAATTCGTCGCTGGCGTTTAAAGCGACGTATGTAGGGAGTATCTTGGGGGGTTGCTTTGAGGTCGCTTTTGGGTCGAGTGATGCGTAGGTACGTATCGCTGGGGGAGACAACGGCGTCGTCGTGGAGGTAGCCGTCAATGCCTCCTTCAAGAATTGAATGCAGGTCGGGCAATTGTTTCTCTGTAAAGTCTTTTAGGTGGTCCTGACATTCGAGTAGAAACGCACTCTGCTGACGATTGAATGCGGTGCGCACTCTTCGCGGATTGGCAGTTTTGGTGGCCTCGTCGACAGTAAGGTGCTTGCGGGCCGTCGATTTTAAACCACGAATGAGCTCAATATGCCTGCCGTAGAGTTTCTTAAGGCAGCGTTCGCTGAGGCGCGTCACGAGGCGCTGGTATGCTTCGGTGTTGGCTCGCGCTGCGTTCTGAATGTCGGGAACGTCGGAGACCGTCAATTGGGGGAGCCTGGGCGTCTTGCCGTCGGCTGGCATGGGCGGCAACTCGGAGATAGCGGCAGAGCGACCCACTGGCAGAACTTCCGCAAAGGCCGAAGAGCCGCGCAAAAGTAGAACTCGCCCTAGACCCATACAAAGAGTCTGGAGCTCCTCCAAAATCTCTCCCTCGAGCTCTTCGTTTGCGTGGGGCAGACCAATGAGGGTGAGAGCCGCTTGGGAGCTTAGGTCAAGAACCCGATCGACGAAGCTGCGATCACCAAAGGTATCATTGACGATCTTTACCTGGGCGTCGATGCGCTCTTCGCGCAGAAGCCTGCGCATTGTGCTCCTCAAGTTGTCATTGTTGGCGCTGTCCGCACTCAAAAGGAGAAAGCGCACGGGGGCATTTTCCCATTGAGCTGCTTTGGTGAGAAATTTTAGGAGAGCAATTGAAAAAGCTACGTTTCCTGCCTCGACTCTCCACCAGACATCGATACGAGTTTCGTTCTTTTCGATTTTTGAGGCGTTTGTGGGATGAGCGTTTGCCTGCTGGTAAGCGAGGACGTTGAAGTCTTGCTCCGAAGCAATATCAATTGTTTCAGCGAATTTCTGTAGATCTATTTCGTGAAATTTCCAGGGAAGTAGCAGTGCATTGGGCTCCAATCCCGAGAAGCCATAGTGGCTGCAGAGGGTTTGTATCTTGTCAAAAGGCTGATCTTTGATGCGGAGAGTTTTCCTGAAAATTCCAACGGGACGTTCGTCCGATTTTCCCTTTGCCCGAGGACCTTCTGATACATCACTCTTGGTTCGAGCGTTATTTTGCTTTTTATCCCCAACAATTTCGAAATCTGTAAGAATACCGTTGCCGGTAACTAAGGTTTGGGCGAATTGTTCGAAGCGAGACGAGTCGGTGCTCTTTGTACGAAACGAGAGGATATTTGGACGCCAATTGCGCTGTTGTTTTTTCTTGTCCCCTGTAACTCGGTAAAGGCCCGAGCGTACCATGGTGGACCAGACCCCTCCCCAAGCATCGCCCGTTTCTAATGTGAGTTGTTTGCGCTGTAGGTAGAAAAAGAGGCCAACCATGATGATGGTTGCCCCAATCATGGCCACCACATTGAGATTGATCATGATGACGATGCAGGTGATTGCACCTATCACACTCACACTTGCAGGAATGCGAAATGCTGGTCGAAAGTCCGGGCTTACTTTTGCTTCAATCGCGCAACTCAGATTGAGAAACGCGTACATGGTGAGGAATACCATGGAGACGATGGCCGCAATGGTATCGAGCTTTGCTATTAAGATGCCCGCCTCGGCAATAAGAAAGGCGAGCACCAGGGCATTACGAGGCTCTTTGGTCGGGCCAGTTCCTCTTGCAAAAAGACTGGGGGTGATGCGATCTACAGAGAGTGCTTGCAGAATCCGTGGCGCGCCCATGATACTTCCCAAGCCGGAGGAGAATGTAGCGCCCCAAATACCCAGAAGGACTAGTATTCCACCACTGCCCCAAAGCGATGACTTGGCAAAATTGGCGAGCAAATTAGGATCTGAAATGAGAGCCTCGCGGGAGACTTGGGTGCTTAGAAATATCGCGAGAGCAATGTAGACGAGTAAGCCGCTAAATATGGCAGCCATGGTCCCCCGGGGAATAGCCTGCTTAGGATCTTTGAGATCCCCCGACATATTCACCCCCGCCGTAAAGCCCGTGACGGCGGGAAAGAAGATGCCAAAGAGCATGGCCATCTCTGGAGCAGGACCTGAGTTCCCTTGCGATACAACGGTACCGCTTGGGTCTCCTAAAAAGATGGCACCCAGGGAAAACGCGATGAGAACCAGAACCACGTATTGAGTTTTTATGGCGAAGGCCGTGCTGATCACCGTGACTGCAGTGATAGCCACAAGAGCGATACTGCCCGTGATTCGCACGGCTGGCAGGGTGGCCTCTATTCCTAGGGAGAGTAAAATACTCTCGGAGAGACCAATCACATAAAGACTGGTGCTAAAACAGAGCCCAATGAAGAGCGCTAACCCAAGCGCTCCACCAATGGGTAAGCCGAGACTACGAGAAACGATGTAGTAGGGACCGCCTGCACCTACGTTCTTATCGGTAGCGATAGATGAGATGCTCAGCCCAGTGGCGATACTGATGACGTGGGCGACCAATATGATGCCAATGACCCCAAAGAGCCCGGCATGCCCCACCACCCAGGGCAGGCGCAAATACATGATGACGCCGAGAATGGTGAGCAGGGAGGGGGTGTAGACTCCACCAAATGTTCCGAATTTATTCTCTTTTGCCACAGATATTCGGGCGACCAGATCGTACGATGAATGGAAAATTCACGAGCGGGAAGTCCGCTGGGATCCGGGGCTTGTTCAAATATTACCTGAAGGCAGCGGCAAAGGACCAGGGAAGGAACGTTTCCACATGTTATTACCTGCCCTAGAGGGTGAGAATCATGAACTAGATATCTAATTGCTCACCAAGTAGAAGCCTGGTTGGATAATTCTAGTCTTACTCATTTCATTCTCAAGTAAGCGCTGTCTCTGGAGTTCCAGAAAAATTCTCCGCTGCTAAGGTTTCTTAGAAAATTCGTTCTATTTTACAAACGCAAAAACGGCCGACCCCGAAGAGGCCGACCGTTTCTGCGTTGCGTACAAGAGTTTTACTTCTTGCGAGCGAAACGCTGCTTGAATCGCTCCACGCGACCAGCTGTATCTACGAGGCGTTGCTTGCCGGTGTAGAAGGGGTGCGTAAAAGAGGAGATATCCATGTTGATCACGTTGTGCTCAACACCATCAACTTCTCGTTTTTCCTTAGAAGACATGGTGGAGCGGGTGATGATTTCGTGCTCGCCGTCAACGAAGATAGCGGGCATGTACTTGGGGTGAATTTCAGGTTTCATATAGATCTCACTAGTTGTATCCCGTTTGGGCGGTGATAACCCTCCCCCGGAGCGCCCGCTCTTGCGTCGTCGTGTTCCAAAGGGACGCGAAAGCTACCTGAGACTGGCGCGAAGGGCTAGGAAAACTCGACAATTGTTCTTTTGTTCGGAAATTAACCAAGAAAAGACCAAATGCTACTTCAGCACGGTCAATACAATGGCCTCCCAGCCTCCTGGAGCCATAGTAAAGTCGACAGTTTTTTTGAGTCCCTGTGCTCTGACCTCAATATGGTGCTTTCCTGGTGCTAGCCGTACGCGGCTAACCGCCATGCGCGCGGGGAGGGTGGACCAACTCCTTGTGTCCGGAGTGTCCGCGGCAGTGAGTGCGGCTTGGGTACCGATACTCACGATAGCTCCCACGAGGCTATCGTTGGAAGCCGCTTTTGCAGCAGCCCCAGCTGCTTCGCCCGCGATGATACGTGCGACCAAGCGCGTAATAGCTGAAGCCACAATTTTACCTCGGTCTTTTTCGTATGCTTGGCGTGCCAAGATGTCGACAGCAACTGCGCCTTCTAAGGCTATGGCTCTTTCATCGACGTGCAGCGTGGGCACCAGTATTTTTCGATGAACCTCCTCCATGTCGGGGTAGTTGATCCAAGTGACGAGGCCTTGTGCCGCTAGGCGATTGGCACTTGAACGATTGGCCGCTGACATATAGAGTGATGCATAAGTGAGAGCGAGCCCAATGGGAATACGCTTGGCTACTTTCGCAGGCACGCGCCCATAGTTGATCACAACCAGAAGATCGCCCAATTCGCTCTCGGGGGGTGACAATTCGCTTACTTGATTGTCGCTCTCGGTCTTCGTGGCTTTTTGCTGGTTTCCAGAATTCAGAGCAGGAGCTGTATCTCCATCAACGGATTCCTCGGTAGCCGCGGTGGAAGCTGGCGTTTTGGCCTCTTTGGCCGTGTGCTTTTTGAGAAAGGCTTGAATGCGAGGCGAGCTGAAGGAGCCTAGATGGCTCAAACGGCTGATGGGCTCCAGAAGCGTTTTGAACTCAGTAAATTCTAATGCTTCATCGTAGTAGCGAAGGGCGATATTAGGCTTGCCAGAACGCTCAAAAACGAAACCAGCCACATAGCCGCCAGGGGCATTGACTCCGCTGGCAGGGCTCTTATTTTCTCGAAGATACTTTTGAATGATGGAAAGTCGACGGGCTTCTATTCGTGCTCCGTTGAGATCATGGCGCGCCAAGTAGTTCACCATATTCATGGTGTTGATCATCGCTTTCTCATAAGGGGTACCCTTGTAGGGACCTGAATCGTCTGAGAATATATATTTGCCCACGTCCGACATTGCTGTACGGGAAAGATCGAGCATTTCGACCGCCTTGTCGGCGTATTGCAAATCGTTACTGGAAGCTTTGTAGTCTTCGAGTTGCTGGGAAATCATGCTCCTATCAAGAATGAAGAGCGTATCGTCGTCCTTAGCTTTAGCCGGAAAGTCGTTTGCCGTTTTGACTTTGAGTGCTTCGTTGAGCAGTTGGCGCGCCTGGGCAGGTTGGTTGGCATCAAGGGCCGCACGTGCCTCCAATGTCTTGGCTGAATGCCCGGCACATCCCGTGCTGAGAGAAATTAGGAAAGCGAATCCGTATCGCGCTCCAGTGAAAGGAGAGTGCCAGGGCATGAATCGAGAGCCTTGTGTGAAAAGAGGGACGAGAAATTCGATACGAACTGATCAGAGGAGCGCTTTGGTAAGAGCAGCCTTGTTCTGAAAGAGAATTTGTCCTGTTTCTACCGCGAGAACTTGCATGAAGAGGTAATATTGTACGCGGCGTTCGCCCTGCATCTTTTCGTCGGTCGTAAAGACCTTGCCCGTGATAATATACTTGACGCCGATTTGCCGTCCTACGGCCGCAGCCTTACCTTGGTCAAAACCTTCGCCCTGTTGACGTTTGATCTCTTCCATCAATGATGCCTGGTTTTCCAGGCTGATGACGCTCACGTGTCCAGCGTTGATCAAGGTCGTTTCAATGTCACTGATGAGCGCATTGAGACCGCTGTCAATATGCTCACTCGTTTCATTGCGAAAAGGAAGTACCGCAAGCTGGGGTTGTTCTTCGCCTTCCCAACGTTTGATAACCGGGGAGGAATTGAGGGCGGTCATATTCTCGGAGAGAAGTTTCTGTAGATCACGGCGATCAAGGCCGGTGCCCATAGCAGCGGTATCAAGACCCTCGACGTCGTCGCCTCGTACGGCACGGGGGCCGCACGCGGCTAGGGAGAGCGCGAAAGAGCAGGCGAGAGCGATGGGAATGGCGCGATAAAAAGTCGACATAGATGAATCATGCATGGGTTGCCTCGGTGGGTAAATAGTGAAGGAGGGTCGGGGAAAGAGTCCCTCGTTTACGAGTCTTGATTCAAAAGTCTTCCTTGCTGAGGCATGAGGAGGACCTTGGTGGAGGATAAATAAGTAAAGGCCCGTCTCCGCGGGCTGCAGAGAGGACCTTTACGATGGGCACTTTACGTCGAATGGGACGCGTTATCGCTCCTTACAAGGAAATAGGTGGGTCAGCGACGTACGGGAATGATCTGTACGCGGCGATTATCACCTTCGCCATCGCTCTTTGTGACGACTCCGTCAAACTTTGCCAAAGCCATGTGAACAACTCGACGGTCGCGGGGGTTCATCGGCTCAAAAGTGATAATTTTACCCAACTCGAGGGCTTGTTTACCCAACTTGCGGGCCATTGTTGCCAAATTGGTATCCCGTCGGCTGCGGTATCCCTCGGCATCGACGAGGATGTGACGTTTTTCTTCGCCCGGACGATTGACTACGCGATGGGTCAAAAACTGGAGAGCTTGCAAAACTTGACCTTTTTTACCGATAATTCTTCCGGAATCGGGGCCAAAGATTTCGATGCTGATCTCATCGGGGCTGTCTGCTCCAGGTCGATGCAATTGCACTTCACAATCGATCTCCATGTCTTCTACCACATGGGTGACGAATTCGAGGGCCATCGCACTCTTCTCATCTGGTGGCTCGATGACTTCTCTGTCGGGAGCCCGACTTGGAGAGTTCCGGCGATCTCCTTGAGGAGAATCGGAGCCCCGACCGTCTCGGTCATCGTAGGGCGCGTCATCGTGGGACGAATTTTCAGCTAATTCTTGTTCACTCATTGGCTTACCGCCTCTTTCTTTTCCGGGACATTCACAGAAACAGACCTTGTTTCTCTTTCAGCTCCGCTTGTTCTTTTTTTTCTTGGGCGCAGGGGGAGTTTGGGTAACTTCTACCTGGTTGCGTCGTGCTTGAATGGACTTCTTGGTGTGCCGTTCGATCCATTGTTGTTGGGCTATGCCCAATAAACTATTGGTGAACATATAAACACCCAAGCCTGCCGGCAAGAAAAGCATGAAAACTGTAAACATGCCGGGCATGAAGTACATCATCATCTTTTGTTGAGCGGGATCTCCCTGCATGGGCATCAACTTCTGCTGAGCAAAGAAAACTACACCGATGACAAAGGGAAGAATATAGTAGGGATCCGACTCGGAGAGATCGGGGAACCACAGGAATGGGATATTGTAGAGTTCGACCGCTGTTTGCAGGGTGGTGTACAGGGCAAACCAGACTGGCATTGAGATGAGCTGGGGGAGACAACCTTTCATGGGGTTGACGCCGTGCTTTTTCCAAAGCTGCATCTGAGCGAGCCCCTTTGCCTGGGGATCATCTTTGTACTGTTCGGTGAGCTTGTCCATTTCGGGCTTGAGCTCCCGCATATGGATCATGTTTTTTACCGAAGGCCAGGTGAGGGGGAAAAGCAGCGCCTTGGCGGTGATCGTGAGCAAAATGATTGCCCAACCCCAGCTGGGAACAATCTGATAGAGCCACATGAGGTAGGTTACGAGAACCTCGGCTATATAAGAGAAAAATCCGAGATCGATCAAAGGCTCGAAGCGAGCCCCAGCATCGGACAATGATTGGCGCTCTTTGGGGCCAATGAATGCCTTGAATCGATAGGTTTCGGTGGCCCCTGCTTTTAGGTCACGGGACTCGTAGGCTAAGCGAGCTTGGTAGATAGCTCCTGACAAGGGATCGTCGTCATTGCTAGCCCATTTGGCGCGATTCCAGCGTTCGTCAATTTGCAGCAAGCAAACTGGAGAAGCGGGGCCCTCATCGTGAGCAATTGCTCCACTGAAATAGGCATTGGAGACCGCGGCCAAGGTGGCCTTTCCCGTCGGTTGGGACCAAACCCCCGAATTGATGCTGTTTTGGCGAAATCGCTCTCTGTCGTCAAAATCATCTGGTGAAAAGTCTTCGACGCGTTCTCGTGTAATTTCACCATCTTTGGAGAAACATTCTACATGAGTCATCAGCGGATTCATGCGGAACATTTTGCTCTGTACCTTGTCGTCGAGAAGGTAAGAGCCCATCTCTACAGAGAAAGCGTACGGATGAGTTGCCTTGTCTAAGTTGGTAACGCTTGTTGTGAGGTCCAGAGTATAGGGAGAGCTACCCGCACTAAATGTCTTTACGATACGAACTCGATCATTCTCAAAGGTGAGGGTACACGACTGAGCGCTCGACTCGGTGATTGTAAAATCTTGAATATCTGTCTGAACTAACCATTCTTTTTCCCCACGTATGTCTGCTGCACTACGAAAGTTTGTATAAAGAGGCGAGAGTTCAGCGTGTGTGGGGGTCGTGACCAGTTCGAGAGCTTTGTTGTGCTTTCGATACTTAGCCGTCAAAGGCTCGTGACTGATGAGACTTCCCCCGGCTGTGCTGATTCGGGTGCGGACATACTCTGTCCAAATATCGCATTGCTCGGGGGTGGGGCGTTTGCCCTCTGGTCGTTTGAGTTGAACGCCCGGCACGGCAGCTGCCTCACTTACTTTATCTCCGGTAGTTCCAAAGAAGAAGTAAAGGGCGCCGAAGAGAGCAAGGAATAGAAAAAGGCGAGAGCCGCGCTCCATGATGAGTTTTGGATCTTTCGAGAAAAGCAGTTTGAGACAGGATGTTCTTTACTAAAAGCAAAGGTCTTGCCGCCAATACTACTAACGGGGAGAAGGGGGAGTGGAATCGATTGGCTGAGCGGAGCCCGCCTCGGGTGGAGGGTCGTAACCGCCGGGATGAAATGGATGGCATCGAGAGATGCGCTTGATGGCGAGCCAGCTACCGCGCAATGGGCCGTGCGTCGAGAGGCAGGAGACCGCATAATGAGAGCAAGTGGGCTGGTAGCGACAACTAGGTCCTAAAAGGGGGGAAATCAGCCGTTGATAGACCCAGATGAGTCCAATGAAGAGTCGAGAAAGATAGAGGGAGAGCCGGGTCACGGTTTGATGGCCTTGGCGATACGCCGAGATACAGATTGCCACTCTTGCACGACGGATTGTGTCGTCATTGTCGATGCGTCTAGCCTGCAGATGACAACAAGATCGTGCCCCGAGGGTAGAAGGCCGTTCGTTTGCTGAAAAGCGGCCCTCACGATGCGTTTGAGGCGGCTACGTCGGACAGAGTTTCCCACTCGTCTAGAGGCCGTGATACCCAGGCGTGGCGGTGTGTCAGGGGTCGGGGAACGAGCCACAATCAGTACAAAGTGTCGAGTGGAGATTCGACGCCCCGTTTTTTGGATAGACTGATACTCGGGTCGCTTTCGTACTCGTCGGGCTGGTGGAAATAGCATGATGTCGCAAGCTTCCTTCTTTGCCACAAAGCGCAAAAGGCAACACCGCTTTTACGAGTTACCCAGGAACTGAGAGCTTTAGGCGCTGAGCTCAGACCAAATGGCTGAGTCTATTGAGGCCCCCATAAATTGGGGGCAGCAAACACCCAAACCGTTCACGAAATTTCATGGACGGTAGTCTTGCCTGTACAGCAACAGCAGCAAAACTATGGAGTCGCCTCTTTGAAGGCATGCAACGAAAGCTGAACATGCCCGCACTGGGAGCGAATTACTTCTTGTAAACGCCTACAGCAAGACGAACACGACCTCGACGACGTCGGTTCTGGAGAATTTTCTTACCACCTTTGGTGGCGTTTCGCTTACGGAAACCGTGAGTGCGGAGCCGGCTGGTGTTGCTGGGCTGAAATGTACGCTTTGACATGATTCGTCTCCTGGAAGTCCAGGTAGTTATTTCGAGTCTTATCCCGTCGGGGGTACCGTTGGGACGGCCAGATGGCCAGATTCAATAAAGAAGAGAGATTCGATTGGAGAAACTGGAAGCTTGATAAGCACATGTATCGAAACAATACAAATACTAAAAGCTGCAGAGTGCCCGAAATTAGAGATTCTGAAAAACAAAGTCTCTAAAAAGACAGAGTCTCCCTGAAGCTATCTTCTTGTCGGGGGGCGTGAGTGAGCCACGGGGCGAGAGTCTCGTCAAGAGAAAATGATGGAAGAAAACACCAAAAGATCGTTGCCCGCGCTGCGCGGGCATGATACCTCCCGCGTCCCATGCGCGACAACATCCGTCTAGTATCGAGCGCCGGCAGCGGTTTCACCTATTACACTACAAAGAACAAGCGTCTCCAGCAGGGCAAGCTTGAACTGAAGAAGTATGATCCCAAGGTGCGTAAGCACGTGATCTTTAAAGAAATGAAAATGCCTCCTCACTCTAAGTGAGTAGGAATCTTTTTTAGCTCGATTCGGCGGCTTCACGCCAATCGGACGCTTAGCTGTGAGCGGTTGAGTGCCTTTTGGTCAAGAGTTTGAGTGATCACCTTTCCTTTTTGGTGTGGTGATCGCACTCGTGAACGCCCGCCAAGTTATTCTGTCCATTGAATGGACTGGAGATCTATTTTTAGACTTCAGGTTCTGAAAAGGCGAGAGCGATAACTCATTGGACTATTCCTCACAGGAGGTGTGGTCTTTTTTCGTGCTCAAATTATTCGTCCGCCTTTTCCCCTCGGAGGATTGCGGAGAAGTCTCGGGCTAATATCGTCTTCCTCTCGTTGGTTTGAGCGCTTCTTGCAGCTTGGCGACAGAGATTTCGCAAGTGCTCCGAGAGCACCTCCAATACGGTTTCCGATGTCTTCATCTCTGAGTGTGCTCTAATATAGGCCTTCAGTTTGGACATCACGACCAAGGTGTCTTGAGGAAGAACTGCCGCCTGAGAAAGTGACGGCGAAGATTCGCTGAGAACCGAGCCCGTCGTAGGGCTTGCAACTACTTTTCGGCGAACTTTTTCCTCTGAGAGCAGCGCTGGGGCTTCAGGTCGTTCTGGCGCTTTTTCAACTTCGGCCCAAGCGTCTCGATGCCGGGCGTCGGGGACATGAGCGTCCCAGCAGGAAACTGAGCAGAAGAAAAGGGCGGTGCCTTTTCGATTGCAGGTTGAAACGCTACATTTGTAATATTGCGCCCCGTAAGAAATGTTTTTCTTGCAGGTGCTACAGTGGCGAAAGTACTCTTGGCTCATCGGAGCATCATCTCAGCACTTTGTGAGCCAAGGGGCAACTTACTGGATAACGGCTAGAGTGACGGGTAAAACGACCTTTGAGAAAGGCAATCGGGCCCTTCAAGTATCTTGAAGAGCCCGATTGCTTGGAGGGATAACTTCCTTAGCTTTCGATTTGACTGACGTCCCGTACCGCGCCCTTGTCGGCGCTGGTGGTCATGGCTGCGTAGGCGCGAAGTGCTGCACTCACCTTGCGTGGACGCGGCGCCGGTTTCCATGCCAATTTACCCTTGCTTTCCATCTCTGTTCTCCTCAAATCGAGGTCTTTGTCGGAGATCTTCAGGTTAATTCTTCGGCCGGGAATGTCGATCTCAATTAGGTCACCCTCGCGCACGAGAGCGATTGCTCCTCCTTCGGCAGCTTCGGGTGATGCGTGGCCAATACTTAGGCCGCTTGTACCGCCTGAGAATCGTCCGTCCGTAAGAAGCGCGCACTCTTTGCCGAGGCCTTTACTCTTTAAGTACGAGGTGGGGTAGAGCATTTCCTGCATTCCAGGTCCGCCTTTCGGCCCCTCGTAAACGATGACTACAATGTCTCCCCCTTTGACTTGATCGGCCAGAATAGCTGCACACGCGGTATCTTGAGATTCAAAAACACGTGCGCGACCGGTGAACTTCCAAATGGATTCGTCCACGCCGGCTGTTTTTACGATGCAGCCGTTTTTCGCGATATTCCCATACAAAACACCTAGGCCGCCTTCTTGGCTGTAGGCGTCGTCTACTGCACGAATACATCCGTTTTGCGAGTCGTCGTCTACCTTGTCGAAATACTTGTCCTGACTAAAGGCTACGGTTGTTCGGACTCCGCCGGGAGCAGCTAGGGCCCGTTGCTTTGCTTCGGCGCTAGCCGTTTCGCGACGAATATCGTGCTTGTCCAACGCTTCGCCCATTGTGGCGGCGTGGATTGTGGACACATCTTTGTGAATCAATCCAGCCCGTTCCAAGGAGCCTAAGATTGTGAAAACGCCCCCGGCCTTGTGTACGTCTTCGACATGATAGTCCTGACTTGCTGGAGCTACTTTGCAGATATTAGGTACCTTTCGCGAGAGGCGATCGATATCCTGCATAGTAAATTCTACGCCGGCTTCTTGTGCGATTGCGAGAAGATGCAGGATGGTATTTGTCGAGCCTCCCATCGCAATATCGAGTGTCATGGCGTTCTCAAACGTCTTAAACGTGGCAATGCTGCGCGGTAAAACACTCTGATTCCCTTCAAGATAATGAGACTTTGCTAGCTCAACGATGCGTTTGCCAGCATCTTGAAAAAGATTCCAGCGGAGAGCATGCGTTGCCAAGAGCGTGCCGTTTCCCGGAAGGGCGAGACCTAATGCCTCATTCAAGCAGTTCATGCTGTTGGCAGTAAACATGCCGGAACAGCTGCCACAAGTGGGGCATGCTGAGCGTTCGATGTCGTCAATTTCCTTGTCCGAAAAATTGTCATCGGCTGCGGCGACCATGGCATCGACAAGATCTAACTTGCGACGAATGACTTTGCCATCTCGGTCGCGGGTGCCTTCGCTCTTACCGGCCTCCATCGGGCCTCCTGAGACGAAGATGGTGGGGACATTGAGACGCATGGCAGCAATCAGCATGCCTGGGGTGATTTTATCACAGTTGGAAATACAGACGAGAGCGTCCGCGCAATGGGCATTGACCATGTACTCCACGCTATCGGCAATCAGTTCACGACTTGGCAGCGAATAGAGCATGCCGTCATGACCCATAGCGATTCCGTCATCCACAGCGATCGTATTGAACTCGACTCCCCAGCCGCCCGCTCCATCAATGACCTTTTTCACTTTTTGTCCCACATCGTGCAGATGCACGTGCCCCGGAACAAATTGAGTGAAACTATTGGCAATTGCGATGATTGGCTTGCCAAAATCGTCGCTTTCCATGCCCGTAGCACGCCAAAGAGCACGTGCGCCCGCCATATTACGGCCGTGGGTGGAGGTGCGACTGCGAAATCCTTTGGTTCCTGTCATGATAGAGGCGATCTACCTGAAAATTCCCCTCGGGACCATTGATTCCTCGACTGGCGCGGGGGCGCGCGTAGACTCCGCGGCCCATGACAAGCTCTCCCACTCTCTACCTCACCGATTTGGATGGCACCCTCTTGGACGCGAAGGGGCTCCTCAGTGAGCGAACCCGAGTTGGGCTCGTTAAATTATTGGCCGCGGGAGTGCCTCTCACCGTTGCAAGTGCTCGCAGCCATTTTTCGATAAGTAAAATTTTTGGTGACTTGCCTTTTGCCCTACCGATCATCGAATTCAACGGGGCATTCCTTACCAACTACAAAACGGGGGAACATTTGGAAATCAACTCCCTTGAGACTTCCCTCGCCTTGGATATTTTTGACCGCGTCATCCAGGCGGGTCAGCGTCCATTTGTTTGCAGTTTCAATGGCAAAGAAGATTGTCTGCATTATGATGAGTTGGTGAATGCTGGCATGCTTTGGTACGAAAAACGTAGAAGAAGCGCCGATGACCCCCGTTTGCGACGCACTATCGACTTGCGTTCAACGATGAAGGAAAATGTCGTCAGTTTGACCGTTATGGCCCAAAGTGAAGACCGTATTCGTGCTCTTCATGAGGAGATGTCAGCACAATACGGCTCGAAACTGCAGCTTTATTGTTACGAAAACGAATATTCCAAAGGAACTTGGTGGCTGACGATACACGACGAGCGCGCTAGCAAGCATATTGCAATGGAAAGTCTGCGGGACCGATTTCTGCCTGGTTCTTTGATCACGGCCTTGGGTGATAACGTCAACGACATTGAGATGCTCAAATTTGCAGACCGCGCCGTTGCAATGGAAAATGCTGTTCCAGAATTGAAGAGGATTGCATCTGACATCATCGGTCATCACGCTCATGATGCCGCCATCGAGTTCATTGAAAGCGATGCCAAAATTGGTTAATTAGCGGGAGATTATAATGCAGCAGAATCAAGATGCGTGGATAAAGGCGATGGTCGAGCTTCTTATGCCTAGTCTGGGCGCAGGTGTCCCTGGACAAGAAGCAAAGAATTCCCCAGTGATATCTCTCGATCAGATCGGCGAGGTTATCGGGGGGCAGGCTGTTGATGCTGCTGATATTGAAAGGCTCATTCAGACTCTTGAAGCAAAGGGGGCGACCATAGCGGACGCCGAAGGTCAGCAACTAATACCTTTGTTGAAAAGCGTGATTCAAACGGCTCTCGCTCTCCGAAAAGAGGGTAAAACACCCAGCCCTTTACTTATTTCGGAGCGAAGTGGACTTTCCGCCCGTGCGGTACGTGTTGCGTTGCTCTACGCCGATGTGCTGAAAGGTTGACCCCTTCGATTCAATAAAAGAGACGAACAGCGGGACAGTTTTGAGTTTCTTTTTATTGGCGGCTAATTCGAGCGATGGAAAATGTTTCTCAAGGGGAGAGCTTGCGCAACTCATCGATATCGTATGAACCAATGGGTAGTTGTTCGCTTGCTAAGAGAGAGAGCACCGCATCGATATCCGGGCGCATCTCCCGGTCTTCTACAACTTGAGGGATAGTTTTACGAATCTCTTGATGAAGCTTGACCGTGCGCGTGTGGCAACCTTTCATTTTTCGGAGGTCGGAGGCTTGCACGCACGCTAGGGTGCAAATAGCGGCGACCGTTTCGGTGAGTTCTAAAATGCGCACGCAATCTCGGGCAGCAATCGTGCCCATGCTCACTTTGTCTTGATTGTGGTTTTCTGTGCTTCGCGAAAAAACGCTCGCCGGCATTGTAAGCTTTGCAGCCTCAGCGGCCAGAGCCGAAGTGGTAATTTGCATCGCCTTGAACCCATGGTGGGCAGCCTGTGCCTCCCCCTGCGCTCCTACTAAGTTGATGGGTAAACCGTGGTTGGTCGTTGGGTTGCAAAGGAGAGCCAATTGTCGGTCAAGAAGATCTGCAATGCCAGCAATTTGGGTCTTCAGGGTATCCATTGCGGCGCAAATATGCCCCCCGTAAAAGTTCCCCCCGTGGAGAATTTCTCCCGATAGTGGATCAATTAGTGGATTGTCATTTGCTCCATTGATTTCCACCTCTACCAATCTAATGATGTTTGGGGAAATGTCTAAAATAACACCTAAGACGTGCGGGGCGCATCTCAATGAATAGCGATCTTGAACCCTGGCAGGCGCAGCGGCTCTAGCTTGCTCAAAGTCCAAATCTTCCCGAATCCATCGAGCGCAGAGGGCTTGACCTGGATGAGCCTTTGCTTCAAAAATTCGCTTGTCGTAATGGCGGGGTTGCCCCTGTAAGACGTCCGAAGCGGAGGCGGTAAGAGCGGCAGCCCAACGGGTCAGTCGCAGCGCGCGAGGCACACAAAGGGCGGCCACGCCGGTCATTGCGCTCGTTCCGTTCATGAGGGCAAGGCTCTCTTTGGGTTCAAGAACAAGGGGTTGAAGGCCAGCTTGGCGTAGAGCCTGTGCCGCTTGCATTCTTTCTCCTTGATAAATTACCTCACGCTCACCAGCTAAGGTGGCAGCGACATAGGAGAGCGGGGTCAAATCTCCGCTGGCGCCAACGCTGCCCAAGCTGGGAATACAAGGCAAAATATCGTGGGCGATGAAATCGGCGAGGGCAAGAAGTAGAGTGGAACGTACCCCGGAATATCCCGCCGATAGGGAGGCCAACCGAGTGAGTAAAATAGCTCGAGTTTGCTCGGTACTAAAGTCCTCGCCGACACCACAGCCGTGAAAACGGTAGAGGTTACGGGGCAACTCTGCGACAAGCTCCCCTTTTACATTGGTTTGGCAGCTATCGCCAAAGCCAGTGGTCACCCCATAGACAACTCCTTCTTGCTTCAAAGCTGCGAGAAGTGCCGAACGACCCTCTTCGGTGCGAGCCTGAGCCTGGCTACTGACTCGAATTATTCGAGTTTTTCGTTGACCGACCCTTTGTACATCTTCGAGGGTGATGGGGCGTTCTCCCAATAGAAGAGGGGCTTCGTCTGTACTCATGAGGTTTGGCGGTTTTCAGCGATGTATTTTGCCAGGGAAGCCACAGACACAAAGGCATCACGAGTTTCCTCGTCGTCTGCCTTGAGCGAAACACCGTATTCTTTTGAAAGGGCTACGGCCAGTTCCAGAGCATCGATGGAATCTAAGGCCAGCCCTTCCTCTTTTCCAAAAAGAGGAGCTACAGTGTCGATGGAATCTGGGGTTATATCTTCTAGCTCAAGGGCACTTACAATGAGTGTTTTTAGTTCCTGTTCGAGCTCTGTCATGCTCGGGAACATAACAACGCTTTGCATCGCGAGGAAAGATCTAGGCAGGCAGAAAGCCCCGCCTTTGGGGAGATTTTCTCTGAACTCGTCAATTGATGGGCATGCGCCAAAATTTGCCTCGACCGTCCCGACGAATGGGTCTCGCTGAAGTGATACGCTTCGCTCCCCCGGGCGCCCTCTATCGCCCCGGAGGTGCCCTGAAAAATACAATGGCGAGGGAGCTGAGAATGAAGAACCCACCCAAGGCAAAACGAAAAGAAAACTCTTCTTGAAGGAAAACGATTCCACTAAAAGCGGCCAATAAAGGAACTAAAAGCGAAAGAAGAGTTGCCTCCTGCAAACTTGCACCGCGGTAGCCCTTGGTAAAAAGCCAATGTCCAAAAAAAGCGAGGAGGCCGACAGCGCTTGCAGCTAAGGAAACATCAACTCGGTGGAGGGAACTACGGGCGAACTCAAAATCGGCCAGAGGGAGGCTCATGAGCAGACCAAAGAAAGTAAAGCTTGCAATAATGGTCAAAGCTTCATCGGTCTCTCGTAGTTTTTTGATGGTGAGCACAGCACCTCCCGCCAAAAATGCACTGGCTAATCCGGCTGCTTCACCTAGTCCAACGGAGGAGTCCCCCCACCCTTGGTCGGGCCATACGACCAAAAAAGTACCCATGAGTGCGACCCCGAGGGCCAACCAAAAGTGCGATCCAAGCTTCTTGCCGAGAAAGTAAGAGAATAGATTTGCCCACAAGGGATATGTGTAGTTGAGCAGCGTACCCCGCGCTGCCCCAGCATATTGAATTGACGTAAAGTAGAGCAGTACCGCGGCACCTCCTAAAATTCCTCGCAAAAACAAAAGTCGCCAGTTTTTCGTTTGAAGACCCTTTTTTCGAACGATACAAATAACTAATATTGCGCAGGCAGAAAAAGCGAAGCGCGCGAAAACCGTGCTTGCAGCGCTCCAGCCTTTCTCGGTGAGAAGTCGTACGGCAATGGGCTGCAGGGCTAAAAAGACATAGCCCGCTAGTAGATACTTGATGCCTGGTTCGGCACGGGGCTTTGCCCTGAGGTCTGAGTGCAGCATTGCAATAAGTTGCGTGGGGGCTGTATGCTCCGAAGGCGGTGTCTCCTAGTGAACACACAATACTTAACTCGAAGCCACAATATTCAACTCTAATTTTACCTGTTTCGTCTTAGCACGGCGTTGTCCTATGATGAGGTTGGATACCAAAATGGAGGCGTAGATTGAAAAGGAGCAAGAAGAAGCGAGAGCGACGTGCTCTGAGGGAAGGAAAGGACCATGCCGCCTCAGGTGAAGCGCTGCAATTTACCAAATTAGCCCTCAGGTACGGCTATTTAAGTGTGATTCTTGGAGTATTTTCGGCACCCTTTGCATTCTACTATGCGCATCTGGCTGATTCGCTTTTGGTTGGTGCGGCGCATGCCCCAGGCCGTAGGCGCACAAAGGAGGCCCGCACAATGGCGATATTTGGTGTAATTGTCTGGGCCCTAGTGGTCTTTATTCAATGTAGTGGCGGGAATGGTTGAGGTTTTGTAGGGTTCAGTTCTCCGGTTGTTTTATCAATGGGCGAGCCCGATCATGTCGAAAAAAAGCGCGAAGACCACTCCACCCCCAGCGGGCTCCCTCAAGGCATTGCTGAGCGTCCTCTATGGCCTGCCCATTGTATTTCAAGTCACGACCTTGGCATTGGCAAACGAAGAAGCGCTGCGTCTCGTCCCTTATTGGGAGGGAGGC
The DNA here is from genome assembly GCA_964459035.1 of uncultured Polyangiaceae bacterium. Classification (GTDB taxonomy): domain Bacteria; phylum Myxococcota_A; class Polyangia; order Polyangiales; family Polyangiaceae; genus NIC37A-2. Next base: position 28,400 of record CAYWLO010000009.1, read on the forward strand.
GCAAAGTTGCCATCTCAAGAGATGCTCGAGTTTGGTCTTGTCGCGGGGATCTCACTCTTTGCCCTCGTGGGCGAAGGGTGGGCGAGACGTTTGGCACCCTTCGTCTATTTGGCCGCAACCATTTCGGTGACCATCTCCGCCGTCATGGGCGACTCACCCTTCTACTGGCTGCCTATGCTAGCGTACGCAATTTGTTCCTATGAACTATTTGTGAGTAAGGACTTGGCCGAATTTCAGCTGAATCTCAAAGTGAATTCACCGCCTTCGAAGCCTCTCGCTTAGAGCGAAACTTTGCGGCACTTCGAATCTGTCGCGCGGACGGGCAAAAAACAATCACCTATTGGGCTCAATCAACTCAGCGAGTGATCCGCTAGCTCCCTTGAGTAAAACTCCAGTAAAAGTGACTGGATTATGTGACGGGGTACGGCGAATTAGTGCAACAAGGGGGGGCGCTTTGTGTCTTTTGGCGGAGCTATGGTGACAAACCAGGCATTGTCGTTTTGAGCCTCAAGGTTGTGCGCCAAGTCTTGTAGTTGAGGTAAAATTGATTCAAATATTTCCTCGCCAGTGAGCACGGCGGCACCAGGGCAGTGCAGAGACGGGCAAGCCAGCTCAATAGAAACGGGGTGTTGGGCGAGTACGTTAGCTGGCTCCGCGAGAACAAACTCCCTGCCGCAATATTCGCAATGCCTTCCGGTATGAGTCGAGAGTGTGGCCGCTGCGTCCGTGGCTATAATTGATTCTTTCATGAGTTCCCATGAAGGGGAACGACCTCGAAAGATGGAGCTAAAGGCCTATGCCCTATAAATTATTTTTTGTGGGAGATGAGTTCTGACTTTATTGGGCGCCAGCAAGATAAAATTGGCAAATTTCGCACGTTTACGCACAATTGTAGAGGGAAGGCATTGTACGCTAGCCCAAGTGACTTGCCTCCGAGTTGAGGGCAATATCCCCTCGGGCTGAAAACCCGAGTAGGTAAGTTTTTTGATGAGAAACTCTTACCCTGGCTCCTCGTCGAGGACGCTTAGCCCGTATTGCGCATACCTTGGGCAATCCCGTTGAGGGTGGTGCCCAAGGCTTGGTCTATCAAAACAAGGGCTTCAGAATCGTCTTTTAGTGCCCTTTTTCTCTTCATGAGGGTGATTTGTAGAAGATTCAGCGGGTCCACATAGGGGTTGCGGCGTCTCATTGATTGGCCCAAAAATGAGTGATCTTCGAGGAGTGTATCCTTTTGACGAATGGCCAAAATGGTGTCGACCATCTTATTGTATTCACTTTTTAGGTTTGAAAAGATTTCACCAAAGTCACCTAATTCGGTCAGGTAGAGTTCCGCTATGTCTAGGTCCGCTTTTGCACAGACCATCTCAATCTTTCCAAGCAGGTCATCAAAGAAGGGCCAAATCTTGGCCATCTTTTGCATCGTTTCTAGGCCACCTGGCTGGGCGGCGGCTTCCGAGAGCGCGTGTCCGGCTCCTAACCATGCTGTGAGAATGAGCCTCGTTTGAGTCCAGCCAAAATTGTAAGGAATCGCTCGAATTCCAGACATCGTTCCGGCTCCCTTGTCTCGGTAGGCCGGGCGAGAGCCAAAATGCACATGAGCGAGCTCTTTTACGGGAGTCGCCTGCAAAAAAACACTAAATAGCTCATTGTTGTCATGAACCACACTTCTAAATGCCTGGCGAGAGCTGATAGAAAGTTGATTGGCCATGTCACGAAATGCCTGAATATCAGTCGAGCTTACCCCATTCCTCCAGTCTTGATGGGAGGCCATCAGGGTGCCGGCCATCATTACTTCCATCGTGCGCTCAGCAATTGAAGGAATGCCAAATTTTTGGCTAATCGTTTCACCTTGCTCGGTGATCTTTATGCTGCCGGTGATAGTTTGAGGAGGTAGTGCCGTGATGGCTCTATAAACGGGGGAACCTCCGCCTCGTCCCACCGAGCCACCTCTGCCATGAAAAAGAGTGAGTTCTACGCCAAATTCTCTGGCAATGTCCGCGAGCTTCTCTTGAGCGAGGTAGAGTTCCCACGCGGCCGTGACCACGCCCACGTCTTTTGCCGAATCGGAGTAACCAAGCATGATCTCTTGCCGCATTCCGCGTGCTTTGAGCTGGCGCATGTACACTTCGTCTGTAAACAACGTGCGCATTGCATCGGCCGAATGGGCCAAATCATCGCCCGTCTCAAAGAGAGGAACTATGTCAATGCGACTCGTGGGGACCGAAGTGGAGAGGTCAAGTAGACCGCATTCACGAGCTAAGAGAGCCACGCGCAGCATATCGTCGACTCCGTGGCACATCGAGATGATGTACGTATTGGCGGCCCCTTGCCCTAACTCGTCCTGAATTTTTCGAATTGTATGGAAAACGGCTAGAATCTTCTCTGTCTTTTCGTCGAGCGCCAAGTTCGAGGAGGTGAGGGGACGGCGTCCAAGGAGCTCTTTGCGCATGGTTTGATTGTCCGAGGGGGGTAACCCAACAGACTTAAATATCGAGTCCAAGGCGATGGTGTGCTCTTCGGAGTCCTCACGAACGTCTAAATTGTAGCCATGAAACCCTAGAGTTCTCGTTTCGGTAAGAAATGGTGCAACGAGACTACGCGCGGCATGTCCTGCGTTGGAGCGTCGCACCTCGCGGTCTACTAGCTCAATGTCCTGAGTTAGCTCATGAGCACCTTGATATGCTCCAGTAAATACCCCCGGTTGTTTAGCGTCGAGAGCAGCTACTCGCTGGCGAGTCTTGTTGAGCCGGCCCAATATAAACGAAAGTTTGAGACGGAGAGGCTCCTCTTCGTCGCGTTTTCCGTTTTCATCCCAAATTTTCGGAAGCAGGACGCGATCCTTCTCCAACGACTGCTTCAGTTCCTCAGAGAGAGGAACGATTCGGCGAGAAATACTCAGACGTTTTACGAGGCGATAGACTCGTTTCTCGTAATGACCTAATAGGGCGTGCGTATGGCGCCGGGCAGCTGCTAATGTAAGCTCAGGGGTAACAAATGGGTTCCCGTCTCGATCGCCAGCAACCCAGCTTCCCAGGGTTAAGGGTACATCGACGTTTAACTCTTCGTCAAAAGTCTCTCGAAAAGCACTGGCGCAGCTTTCGTGGATATGATTGCAAGAATCCAGCAACCTATCTTCCAAGTACCAAATCACAGTGCTCACTTCATCCATCACTGTGGGACGATTTTTTCGTACCTCGTCGGTGAGCCACAATAACTCAATCTCCCCCTCTAGCCTCTTTTCTAGGCGAGTCTTCTCACTTTGAGGAGCATCATCATGTTCCAAAAGAGCGTCAGCGATACGTCCCTGAAGATCAAGAATTGTGCGCCGAGTTGCCTCGGTGGGGTGTGCGGTTAGAACTGGACGGCACCGTAGGTTCTTGAGGGAATCTCGCACGGATTCTGCTCCTTCTCCCGCCTCCTTCAGCTGCTCAAAGGCCCACTTGAGGCTGGCAGGTTGGCTGGAAGAGCCATGCTTTCCTTCATAGGAGCGCCTGCGGCGTACCCGATGTACTTGTTCCGCGGTATTGATGAGCAAGAAGAAGAGGGTAAAGGCGCGTGCTACGGGAGCGGCTTGGACGGTTGGTAAGGTCTCGACCTTTTTTAATATCTCACGCAGTCCCTCAATGCCTGTGTCGTTTTTTCGTCGATCGCGGGCAAGAATCCGTAACAGCTCCACTAGGTCGAAGGTTTCTTTTCCTTCTAAGCGCAAAATAACTCGACCTAGGGCACCGGCGAGCCAGCGCATGTCCCGATGAAGAGGGCGGTCGTCAGATGTTTTTTCGGAATGAGATTTTGACTGAGGCATGAGATTGTATTCCTAACAAAATGAAAACTGGCGGATTGGGCGCGCGGCGCACGCTAGGGCGGGAGCGATTGTTCAGGCTATGCAGCCTTGTTGAGATGTTCTCGTTAGTAGATGGGGGGGGCGGTTACCTGTCTCCGCAATCGTCCTGGTCGCAGCATAAATCATGAAAATGCACACTTCCCGATTGTACGGAATACATGGCCCCCACAATTCCGACTTCACCCGCTTTGAGCATCGTTTCCAATACGGGGCTACGGGCACGAATTTCTCGAACCACGTGCTCGACGTTACTATCAGCCACCCGTTGTAGATACTCCTCGTCAGAGAAGTCGCTTGATTTACCAGCCCCTTGCATAGCCGGGCGAAACTTATCCAAAAGTCCCGTAAGGTGCCCAAGTTGTGCTCCTTGGCAGGCTCCCTGTACGGCCCCACAAGATGAATGACCCAAGACAACAATTAGTTTGGAACCGGCTAATTTGCAGGCGAACTCCATAGAACCCAAAATATCGTCGTTTAGAATATTCCCAGCAATGCGTATACTAAAAACATCACCTAACCCTTGATCAAAAATCAACTCAGCGGAGGTTCGAGAGTCAATGCAACTCAAAATAACGGCAAAGGGGAACTGACCGTCAGCCGTGCGGTTTATCTGCTCAAGCAGATTTCTGTTTGCTTTTAAGTTTGTTTGGAAACGCCCATTTCCTTCTTTGAGAAGCTCCAGAGATTTTCTAGGAGTGAGAGCCGTTTGCGCTTCTTTGGTTTGTGTTTTCATTATTGAATTATTGGTGAATTGCTTGAGGAAATCGAAGAGCTAGGGCTAGGGATCTTTAAGGTCGAGGAGGGCGGATGGAGTGACATAATGTCGCGCCTTTCCAGTTCATCGAGCCCCTGAACAACAAGGGTAATGTCTTTTCCAATGGCGCCTATCTTATAGTTTTCTATGATCTCAAGAACATCTGGATGAATATAGACTGATTTTCTCGCATCGATCTCCACCTGTGTACGATTGGGAATACTGTTGAGATAGCGCAAGATATGAGCCTTGTTTAAGAACGAGACATTTTGGGCCAAAATGACTCGAATGCGCATGCCTTGCTCATCTGTACTCTCTTCGACTCGAAAGGCGAGTTGAGCATTTTCTATCAATAGACTGACTATTGCTATCGCTAGACCAATGGCGACCCCAATTAACAAGTCCGTAAAAACAATTCCGCAGATTGTGGCCAAAAATGGAATAAACTGTGGGAGCCCTTCCCTATATATCCTTTTAAACAATGAGGGTTTCGCGAGCTTGTACCCAACCAAGAGTAGGACGGCAGCGAGAGTCGATAGGGGGATTCTGTTGAGAAGTTTGGGGAGGACGAGGACGCTCAAAAGGAGAAACGCACCATGAAGTATTGCGGATAATTTGCTGCGTCCTCCAGCCTGAATATTTGCTGAGCTACGGACTATTACTTGGGTTACGGGCAAGCCACCGAGAAGCCCCGAGACGATATTACCAACCCCTTGAGCTTTCAGTTCTCTATTTGTTGGTGTGATATTCTTTGCCGGGTCGAGTTTGTCAGCAGCCTCGACGCAGAGGAGAGTCTCAAGACTAGCCACTAATGCCATCACAAATCCTACCTTGTATACCTCTGGCTGGGATAAGGCTGAAAAATTGGGAAACACGAAGACGTCTTGGAGGCTTTCTGCGTTGGCCAAAATGGGCAGGCTGACAAATTGCTCTGGACTGAGCGCTAGCTGGGGGACTTTTCCAAATAGGGCCCCCAGAAGCGCGGTGAGAAGAACCGCGACCAAGGGACCGGGGACATGAGCTAGGTACCTTGTGCTCTTGGCTTTTGGGGTCTCAAACCAAACGAGTATTGCAAGGGATAGAAGGGCAATCAGTAGGGGGCCGGGACTGAATAGGTCGAGAGCATTGGCTAGCTCGCTGAATGTGGTTTCCCCGTCGAGCTGGCTGAATGAGAAGTCACCTTCGGGGTCTTTATCGTAACCGAGAGCATGAGGTATCTGTTTTAGAAAGATGATGATACCGATGCCCGCAAGCATGCCTGTAATGACAGTCGAAGGAAAATAGTATGCGATGGCTCCGGCCCGAAGATAGCCCAGAATAACTTGAAAGACTCCGGCCAAGACCACGGCAACTAGAAATACGTCAAAGGACCCGAGTTCTCGAATTGCCGTGAAGACAATGACTGCGAGACCAGCAGCGGGGCCGGCGACACCTAGGGGCGAACCGCTGAGTGCTCCTACAATCACCCCGCCAACGATGCCCGCTATGATGCCTGCAATTAAAGGGGCTCCCGAGGCGAGGGCGATGCCCAGGCAAAGGGGCAGGGCCACAAAAAAGACCACTACCGAGGCAGGAAGATCTGATTTCCAATATCTTAACAGGGAATGCATTGTGTCAAAAATTCCTCTTCATCGACGAAAACGAACAAGGCTCGCGCCGGACTTTCAGTATAGAAGGTCTATATTGTTCGAACCATTCGATTGTTTGTGGCAATTCGTCAGGTTTTATCTGATAATAGCCTGGTGCAATCGCTGAATTATCATCACCTGCATCTATTTCGCCAAGTTGCGCGTCAGGAGAACTTGACCAAGGCGAGTAAGATACTCGGTCTCACACCGCAGACCGTGAGTACTCAAGTTCGAGACTTGGAAGAAGCTTTGAATGAAAAGCTTTTTGACCGGGTGGGGCGTAAGCTTATTTTGACGGACATTGGCAGAGTCGTCCTTGGATACGCTGAAGAAATATTCTCTACGGGTCAGGAGTTGCAAGAGGTTCTTCGAGGCCAGGTCACCGAGCGTCCTCTCAAGCTACTCGTGGGTGTTGCCAATATGCTCCCCAAATTGATCGTGCACAAATTGATTGAACCTGCTCTGCGGGACAGTGGCGCCGTGCGAGTCGTCTGTCACGAGGGCTCGCCCGAGCAATTACTAGTAGAACTGACGGCTCACCGTCTAGACGTTGTGCTTTCGGACAGCCCGATTCGCCCTCAAGAAGGCGTCAAGGCATACAATCATGCTCTGGGAAATTGTGGCGTAACTTTTATGGCACCACGTAAAGTCGCAGAAAGGTTGCGCAAAAATTTTCCATCTTCGCTCAACGGAGAGCCGGTACTTCTTCCGACTGATGACGCTGCTTTGCGCAGAGCCCTTGACGCTTGGTTTAACAGAAACGGAATTCACGTGCGCATTTCTGGAGAGTTTGAGGATAGCGCGCTCCTCAAGGCGTTTGGTCAAGCTGGCGTAGGTTTTTTCGCCATCCCTCAGGTGATTGAGCAAGAAGTCGCCCGGCAATATAATGTTGAGTCTTTTGGCTCTCCTGACGGAGTTTCCGAGAAGTTTTACGCAATTTCCGTTGAACGCAGACTACGCCATGCGGGTACCGTGGCCATTTGCAAGGCTGCTCGCTCCGAACTTTTTGCCAAGCAAATTATGAAAAAGTCTGCTCAAAAACCCAAGAAACGTCCGACTTGAGAGACTGCCCTGGGACCAAGAGGAGCGCGTTGAGTGGACAGAGTGGAGCTAGTGGTGCTCTTTCGCCCATCTCTTTCGTTTATAGGTGGGAAAAATGCTGCCCATTCAAAGCAAACAGAGAGGTGGTCCAGGTGGTAGAAATTTCATCGATCGAACGATTTATCGGGGTGGTTAGTGGTGAACCTGTGATAGATTCAGTTTGAAATTTATGAATAAATCACCTGTAGCTGACTCCCAGCAGAGCTCCGAGCGAGACGCCGCCTATTGGGCCCAGAATCTTAAAAGACTCAGTGGTCTTCTTTTGGTTTGGTTTGTTGGTTCGTACGGTACATCAATTATTTTTGTGGACGAGCTGGACAAGTTCTCCTTCTTTGGATTTCGCTTAGGGTTTTGGTTCTCGCAGCAGGGGAGCATCTACATCTTCTTGGCCCTCATACTCGTCTACATACGTACGATGGGCGCCTTGGACGATGCTTACGCCGCCCAAGAAAAACTGTCAGCCAAAGGGCTTCATGCCTCGGTCGAAAACGACTCGAAAAAGGAGAGCGCATCATGAGTGCCACAACATGGACGCAGATATTGGTTGTACTCACCTTCACTCTTTACATAGCCATAGCTATTCGTATGAGAGCAGGGTCGACTAAGGAGTTTTATGTCGCCGGAGGAGGCGTTTCTCCCTATATTAATGGCATGGCCACCGGGGCCGATTGGATGAGCGCTGCATCCTTTATCTCTATGGCTGGGCTCATTAGCTATATGGGGCGAGATGGTTCCGTCTATTTGATGGGGTGGACAGGAGGCTACGTGCTGCTTGCCCTCCTCTTGGCTCCCTACTTGAGAAAATTCGGAAAATTCACGGTTCCCGACTTTATTGGCGATCGCTATTATTCCCAAGTGGCCCGCATGGTGGCTGTTGTGTGCGCGCTTTTTGTCTCTTTTACCTACGTGGCCGGGCAAATGCGTGGAGTCGGCATCGTTTTTTCTCGTTTTTTGGGTGTGGGTATCAACGAGGGTGTGGTCATTGGTATGGCCATCGTATTTGTCTACTCGGTCCTCGGAGGCATGAAAGGTATCACCTATACTCAGGTTGCTCAGTATTGTGTGATGATGTTCGCCTACCTTGTACCAGCTATTTTTATCTCCATGATGATGACTGGGCAAGCTATTCCTCAAATAGGATTTGGCTCGGAGGTAATTGAAGGCGGCGTCGGCACAGGGCAAAGCGTATTGGAGCGCCTTGACGGGCTTTCAGTCGAACTTGGTTTTTCGGAGTATACTCAAGGACAAAAGTCCAAAATAGACGTGTTTTTTATCACGGCGGCCCTCATGGTTGGCACAGCGGGTCTTCCCCATGTGATAGTGCGTTTCTTTACCGTTCCGTCGGTCAAAGCGGCTCGCGTTTCTGCAGGGTGGTCTCTCTTCTTTATAGCCTTGCTCTATACAACTGCGCCGGCGGTAGCGGCTTTTGCGCGTCTCAACCTCTTGCAGACTCTCAAAGGTCGTTCCTATAGCGATCTACCTACCTGGTTTAATAATTGGGCCGAAGCCGGTCTGATTACGTTTGAGGACAAAAACGGTGATGGCATTGTGCAGTTTGTCGGAGAAAACGCAGCCATGGCAAATGAAGTCATCATTGACCGCGATATCATTGTACTGGCCAATCCGGAGATTGCTGGGTTGCCCGAGTGGGTTATTGGCTTGGTAGCCGCAGGGGGTCTGGCTGCGGCTCTTTCTACCGCTGCTGGTCTCCTTCTGGTGATATCCACCAGTGTATCTCATGACCTTCTCAAAAAGGGTTTAAAACCTAATATCTCAGAGAAGGGGGAGCTTCGCGCGGCTCGAATCTCCGCTGGGCTGGCCGTTTGCATCGCTGGATACTTCGGAATCAATCCCCCTGGGTTCGTTGCCCAAGTTGTAGCTTTCGCCTTTGGCCTAGCGGCCGCAAGTTTCTTTCCTGCTATTGTGTTGGGAATTTTCTCGAAGCGCGTCAATCGGGAGGGGGCCATAGCTGGTATGGTCGCGGGGTTACTCTTTACTCTGGGCTACATCATATTCTTCAAATTTGTTCATCCAGAACTCAACAATGCAGAGCACTGGTTCTTCGGTATTTCTCCCGAGGGGGTGGGTACCCTAGGTATGCTACTCAATTTCGCTGTCTCTTTGGGTATCTCCAGATTTACCCCGCCTCCACCCCAAGAAATTCAGCAATTGGTTGAGAAAATCCGTATTCCTGGCGATCCCTTGCAGTACGAGGGGCAGGAGGCAATACAAGATCATTGAGCGCGTCCACTTGGGTGCGCCTAGATGAATTATGTTGGGCGCACTCTTTGGAATTTGGACTTGGTTTGCTTTTGCGGCAATTTCATCGGTTGGTTACGTTTTCTGTCTGATTACGTTTTTACTGACCATCTCCTTTGACTCCCAGCGCCGAATCACGGCATGGGGCATCCGCTTTACTGGGCGTGTCATGTGCGCTGCGGTACCAATGTGGCGCTTCAAGTACATCAAGCCTGTACCCACTCTGCCCAAGCGCGCGGTTTGTGTGAGCAATCATTGTTCTAATATTGACCCTTTTCTTCTTGCCCATCTGCCTTTTGACATGAAATTCATGGCAAAGTCTGTGCTTTTCAAAATTCCGGCAGTGGGCTGGGGCATTAAATTGGCTGGGGATATTCCTTTGGTGCGCGGCTCGACCACCAGCGTAAAGAAAGCAATGAAACGTGCCGCCTGGTATGTTCAGCATGGTACGCCGGTACTCATATTTGCGGAAGGAACTCGTTCGGAAACGGCAGAGATGTTACCCTTTAAAGATGGTGCATTTTCGTTAGCGATTGCTCAAAAAGCTCATGTTGTGCCCATTGCTGTTGGGGGAAGCGCAACTGCCCTTCAACGGGGTGATTGGAAACCAGGCATCTCTAAGGCGGCCTCTATTGTAGGCACTCCGATCTCAACAGAGGGAATGACTCGGGCCGATGTTCCCGAACTGAAGGCACGAGTGCGAGAGGCCATTACGCAATTGCGCGCTACCCTCGCTTCCGAAGGTTACTTCTAAGTAGAGCCTTTATTGAGATGATGGTTGAGGGCCCGTCTCTCTAGGCTTTCATCTCAAGGAGCTCCGCGTTTAGAATTTTCTGTGCGTCCCAGGGGCGCATTTGTATCAAAAATCCTCGGGCGCCCCCGTTGATAAAGATCGTGTCCAAGTCTGTGACAATGCTCTCTTGCATGTAGACGGGCATCTTCTTGCGGGTGCCAAAAGGAGAGGTGCCGCCGACATGGTAACCACTATGACGGTCAGCAATAGCTGGAGAGCAGGGGCTGAGGGTCTTCACCTTGAGATGGCGGGCGAGACTTTTTGTGGAGACCTCGAAGTTGCCATGCATGAGTACGATCAGGGGGTGCTTCTTTTCGTCCTGAAAAATCAATGTCTTGATCACGCAAAATTCGTCCACCGCGAGGCAACGTGCGCTCCTGGCGGTACCTCCACGTTCTTCGTAGTCGTAGTGCGCGGTTGAGAAATCAACATGAGCATCCCTGAGAAAGTGTATTGCAGGTGTGACGGGTGATTTCTTCTTGGCCATATTTTTCTTGCCTGAATCATACCCGAGACAGGGCGCTGGGGTCGAAGGCAGATCGCCCCGAGGGGGAATGAGGTCGGTGGACTTGACCTTTTTCGTGCCCGACATATGTGTTGTTGATGGCTCGTATTGTTTTGCATCCGGCTCATCCCGAGAGAATTTGTTGGGGGTGCAGCCAATTCTGTCGCTCCGATGACTTAGCATGCGGCAACGGTGGAGTACGCACGCCCCATCCTCAGGAAATATTTGGCTCTGATTGGGCGCAGTGGGCTGAGGAGAACGAGATTGAAATGGGGGGGCCCGACCCGTCCCAGCTCCCAGTGCTTGAGCAAAAAAACTCTCCTTGTGGTGAAGATTGCCAGCCTTTTGTCCAAGGCGCGCCTTGTAAGCAACAAAAATGAGGGCATTTTATCAGAATTTTCGCCAACCTATCTTCAACTGATTCTGAGATCTAAAAACTGAAAAAATCTCGAACCCTTTGGGGAGCTTCTTGGCTCTCACTACCAGAACCCAAGCGGGCGCTCTAAAGGCGTCTCATCAATGGAGCAAAAGAAAATGAGTACCGTAGCCCTCAACGAATCAAACTTTGAAGAAACCATCACCAAAGAGGGCATCGTTGTGGTCGATTGGTGGGCCCCTTGGTGCGGGCCCTGTCGCGCATTTGCACCTACTTTCGAAAAGACATCCGAGAGCCATCCGGACATTGTTTTTGGCAAGGTAAATACCGAAGAAAATCAGGGTCTGGGTGGTGCTTTTCAAATTCGGTCGATTCCGACTTTAATGATTTTTCGCGACGGAATTATGCTTTTCAATCAGGCAGGCATGGTGCCAGCCAAAGCTTTGGAAGATGTCATTGCCCAAGTAAAGGGGGCGGACATGGTTGAAGTTCGAGCGCAGATGAAGGCCGAAAAAGAGAAGCAAGCAGCCAGCGCCTGATCTGATATTATTGGCGCATGTATGAGAAAATTCTCGTAAAGAACGCCCAGGCGGGAGATCGAGTGGCAATGGAGACTCTTTTGAAGTCTCTTGCCCCGCGCCTTCATCGATTTAGCCAGCGTTTGTGCTCGATGCATGCCGAAGACGCCGTGCAGGAGGCCCTGCTCAAAGTGGCCCAAGAACTCCCGCAGTTTCAGGGGGAGGGAGCCCTTTCCTCTTGGGCTTTTACGATTGTACGCTCCGCCTGTTCCCGTCTCTCACGAGGAAAGAAGAACGAGGCGACCGAGTTTTTCGAAGAGGGAATGGTCCCCGGCAGCGAGAGCATTGCTTTCGATCCTGAGCGAGCTGTTTTGCACCGCGAGAGGAAGGCCGCTTTCAATTGTGCTCTTCTCGCCTTACCCATCGATTTGCGTGAGGCCGTTCTCCTTAGAGATATCGAAGAACTCAGTGCTCAAGAAGCAGCCGACTCCCTTCATATTGGCGTATCGGCGTTAAAAAGTCGTCTCCATCGAGGAAGGAGTGCTCTTTCGGGATTGTTGGAAAAGCAACTTGCAGGGGGCGGTGCACCTGGTGCATGTCCAGACATCTTACAAGCAATGTCGCAGAAGTACGAGAATGCGCTCGCTCAGAGCGAATGTGCACTTCTTGAGAATCACCTGCGCGGTTGCAACAAATGCGCGGCAATCTGCGATAGGCTCAAAAAGGCTATCGCAGAATGTCGAAGCGCCGAACTCACGGAGGAACAAGCGCAAGGGGTACGCAATGATGTGCAGTCGGCCATGTCGTCCTGGCTGAGTACCTGTCCCTCGCGTGAAAGAGGCCCCCCATGAGCCTCTTTTCATTCGTTTTGAGAGTTCAGTGAGGCTTACATGGGGCCCCGATTGGCTGTAAGAGAAAAGAGTGACCATCTTTCGTCCCTGTATTGATTTGCACCAAGGCCGCGTGAAACAAATTGTGGGTGGCTCCCTGACAGAGACGGGAGCCCAGGAAAATCACGTATCCCCTCATTCTGCTGATTGGTTTTCGCGAATGTATAAAAGGGACGGTCTGCGCGGAGGACATGTGATTCAGTTGGGACCTGGCAATGAGGAGGCAGCTGTGGAGGCCCTGGCCGCTTACCCAGGTGGTCTGCAAATTGGCGGGGGCATCCATGATGAAAATGCGCGACTCTGGTTAGATAGGGGGGCATCACAGATCATAGTGACGAGCTTTCTCTTTGAAGAGGGTAGGTTCTCGGTCGCACGTCTCAAAAAGTTATTGAAAGTCGTGTCGCCTCAAGAGTTAGTGATCGATTTGAGCTGCCGTCGGACCGCATCAGGATGGAACGTGGCAACCGATCGTTGGCAAACACTCACAGATACGGTCATCAATGAAGAGCTTGTTGTGTTCCTGGGGGACAGTTGCGCAGAACTTCTTGTTCATGCGGCAGATGTCGAGGGCCTGTGTCAGGGAATTGACGAGGACCTGGTCAGCTATCTTGGAAAAATCTGTACCGTACCCTGTACTTATGCAGGAGGAGCACGCAGTTTGCACGATCTCCGCCAGGTAAAAGAATTGAGCGCAGGCAAAGTTGATTTGACCTTTGGTAGTGCCCTGGATGTATTCGGTGGGAACTTGGTAAAATATTCTGATTGCGTCCGGTGGAATCAGCGGCTTTTTGGCCACGATGAAGCCTAAAGTCCAGCAGGGCTGGACGAAATAAAAAAATTCCCCTTCATTCGCTAATGGGATGGGGCACTGGGCCGTTTTCTATGAGTGATGGCAGCCTCGCCGTGTCCCAACCCCAAGAAGCGTTCTTCCCGATCAGGTGAGGTAGGGGGGTGTGTATGCAGCCTCGACTTTCGTCCAAGTCGTTTTTTTGGCTGCAACGTAGAAAAAGTTTTGGCCGAGTTCTTTACCTGTGGAGATCCTCGCTTGGCAGGTATGCCTGATGCGTTTTGGGATCTCACCCAAGGAACGATTCGACCGATACTTGATGATCGCGTCGTTATTGAGGCTCAGTTTTCTCCGCGCATAGGAAAGGGCCAAGTGACCATGACTCTCTTCTTTCGCTTGCCCAGTACCGACGGCGCAATGGTAGAGCGTGTGCTTTGCGCCCTAGACAGGCGTACGAGTTCTAGTAGCTACCATCGTTTTGGTGAGGGTAATGAGGTGGCTTCTCTACGAGGGCATACTCGGGTTCGCACCAGCATTGTAGGAGAAGACAAAGGTGAGTCGTTTTTGATGACAACCCTCGTACTTTCAGTACGTGCTCTTACGGACTCAAAGAATGTAGAGGATCAAACGTCGAGTTCTTCTTACCCAGCGGGGGAAAAACCGGCGCGACTTCGCCCCAAACAGGGCTTTTGAACTCTATTGCTCTTTCGTCTTCAAGAAACGTAAATCGGGCCAGTCTTTTTCTGTTGTCTCGAGGTGCCAGGCATTTCGAGCGAGAAATACGGGAGTATTTGTGTGGTCGGTGGCAAGATAACCTTGGTTACCGTGCTTGAACTTCTCGAATGCCTTTTGATCGTCGTACTCTATCCACCGAGCCGTGTGTAAGGCGGCTCCTTCAAAAACCACGGGCACGTCGTATTCGGTCTTGATGCGGGCGGCCAAAACCTCAAACTGCAACGGCCCCACGACACCCACGACCCAATCGGAGCCAATTGATGGTTTGAACACTCGTGCCGCGCCTTCTTCGGCAATTTGCTCCAGGGCTTTGCCCAAATGTTTTGCCCGCAAGGGGTCGGTCGCGCGCACGCGTTGAAGAAGTTCAGGGGCAAAATGCGGTATGCCGCTGAAGCGCAGGTCTTCTCCCTCGCTCAGGGTATCGCCAATATGCAGTTTGCCATGATTGGGGATACCGAGAATATCTCCGGCAAAAGCCTCTTCGGCTAGGCCGCGATCTTGTGCAAAGAAGAAAACAGGGTTGTGTACATTGAGCGTGCTGCCCGACTTTACGTGGGTGAGCTTCGCTCCTCGCTTAAAATGACCCGAGCAGAGGCGGACAAAAGCAATACGATCGCGATGTTTAGGATCCATATTTGCTTGAATCTTAAAAACAAAAGCACTGACCTTTTTCTCACATGGTTCCACTACTCGCGAGCTGGCTTTCTGTGGGCGAGGGGGAGGGCAAAGCTCAAGCACACCATTGAGTAGTTCTCCCACACCAAACGTTTGCAGTGCGCTGCCAAAGAAAACGGGGGACATATGCCCCTCTAAAAAGGACGTTGCGTTAAATTCTGGACAAAGCCCCTTGGCCATTTCGGCTTCTTCACGCAAATTTTCCAGGGCACTTTCTGGGAGCACCTCGTCTAGGCGAGGGTCGTCAAGACCATTAAATTCGTCGGAAACATCCCCGAGCTTTTCTTTGCTGCGCTCCGTGAGAATGAGTCGATCTTTTCTTAGATCATAACAACCCAAAAAGCCGCTCCCCATACCAATTGGCCAAGTTGCGGGGGTCACATCAAGAGCTAAGTTTTGTTCAATTTCGTCCATCAGGTCAAATGGATCTCTTCCTTCGCGGTCGAGTTTGTTGACAAATGTTATGATGGGAATATCGCGTAAGCGGCAGACTTCAAATAATTTTCTTGTCTGCTGCTCGATACCTTTGGCCGCGTCAATGACCATAATGGCAGCATCCACTGCCGTGAGGGTGCGGTAGGTATCTTCCGAAAAGTCTTCGTGGCCGGGGGTGTCTACTAAGTTGAAAATATGGTTTTTGTATTGAAAGGTCATCGCCGAAGCACTGACGGAGATCCCTCGCTCTTGTTCGACCTTCATCCAGTCTGAACGCGCCCTGCGTGCAGTGCCGCGTGCCTTGACTGCGCCGGCAGCCTGAATGGCCCCACCCATAAGAAGGAGCTTTTCGGTTAATGTCGTTTTGCCAGCGTCCGGGTGGGAAATAATGGCAAACGTGCGGCGTCGACTGACCTCTGATTCGATTCGAGACATGGCGGGGCGCGAACTATGGCCGAGGCGAGAGGTCTACGCTACATTTGACCCGCTTTTTGACGAAATATCTCGTGTTTTTCACAGAACCGCTCTACCGCCGACCTTTAAATCCCATCATTTGTTGAATGGCGGCCTCGGAGTCCTCCGCCATCTGCTCTGCGTGCTCAAGTTCTTCGATACACTCTTCACAAAGTTTCTTTTTCTTTCCGTCGACCGCCACGCTCATGACTTCGTCCACATCTTCACCGCACGCTTTACAGAGAGGCATGGGACAGATTACGCGATTGTGGTCATTGTTGCCATCTGGCAACAAGCCTTTCATCTCGTAGCCTTTGGGTGCTATTTTACAGATGTATTTTTCTAGGAAAAAGAATGTCTGATCAGATCAAGCGCCGCGATTTTCGTCACACCAAGATTGTCTGTACCCTTGGCCCGAGCAGTTCTAGCGAGGAGGTCCTCCGGGAGATGGCCGGGGCGGGCATGAATATCGCCCGCATGAATATGTCCCACGGGAGTCACGAATCTCATGGGGCCACCATGCAGGTTCTTAAGAAGATCAACGCGGACATCAATCATCCGGTGGCCATTCTTTTGGATACTCAAGGCCCCGAGATCCGCACTGGCGAGCGCAACAAACCCCTAGAGCTGGTCTCTGGTCACGAAGTGATCATTACCGTCGACGAAGAGGAGATTGATGACGAGAGTATGATCTTTGTAAATTACAAAGATATCGTCACCGATCTCAAAATGGGCGACCGCATCACTCTTGACAATGGTATTATCAATCTAAGAGTCCTCGATGTCTCGGGAAAACACTTGCGCACGTGGGTGCTTGATGGGGGGGAGTTAGGGTCGCGTCGACACGTGAATCTACCCGGTATTCGCGTGAATCTGCCTTCTATTACCGAAAAGGATGTGCGAGATATTCAATTTGGTTTAGCCCAGGACATTGATTTTATCGCCCTCTCTTTTGTGCGCTCGCCCGACGACATTCATGAGTGTCGGAAAATTGTGGAAGCAGCCGGAAAAGACGTACGTATTTACGCAAAAATAGAAAATCATGAGGGGGTCGAGCGATTTGATGAAATACTTCAAGCCGCTGATGGCATCATGGTGGCTCGTGGCGATTTGGGCGTTGAGATAGAAATAAGAGAACTGCCTATTTACCAAAGAGAAATGGTTAAAGCCTGTGCCCTCTCAGGTAAACCAGTCATTGTGGCGACCCATTTGCTTGAGTCGATGATAAAAAACCCCACGCCGACCCGCGCCGAGGTAAGTGATGTAGCAAATGCGGTCTACGAAGGGGCGGACGCAATCATGTTGAGCGGCGAAACGAGCGCCGGGGCTCACCCGGTGCGCTGTATTCAGGTGATGGATAGCATTGCTCGCCGTATGGAAAAGGAGAAACCAATTGGTTTCTACTTGGGACGCAAGGTGCACCATGTGGGGGAGCATCTTGCTCAGGCGGCCTGTCGTTTGGCAGATTCCTTGGGCTCTCATGCTATTGTGGTGATTAGTCGCTCGGGACGCTTGGTCGAGGAGGTCGCTTCCTTTCGCCCTTCCACATCAATTATTTATGGATTCACCGACGAAATTGGAGTGCTCCGAAAATTATGGTGCGTACGCTCGGTGGTGCCTCTTTTGACAAAATTCAATCAGGAGGACCCAGAGGATACGGTACATCGTGCAATGCGAGAATTGCAGCGACGCAATCGCCTATTGCCAGGCGATCCCGTTGTTGTTGTGAGTGATATCAAAGCCGGGCCTGAACGCATTGAGGCGATTCAAGTCCGGACTTTTGATATTGTTTGAGCGATATTTCAAACCTCACTCTTCATTGCATTGAACGATGTTTTCCTGCAGGTAGCCCCCGCCTCATTTGAAGGTGAGTATGAATTAGAGGGAAAATCCCGGTGGTAATGAGCGCGCCCAAGGCTAAGAATATGGGCGAATAACCATATTTGTCAGCGGCACGCCCTAAGATGAGGACCGAAAGAGCAAAGCCCGAGTTGAAGGCGCCCGCGAACCAACCCATGAAGATTGAGCGCCGATGAGGAGGTGTTAACTGGAGCCCTGAAGCGCTCAAGGCCGGGTAGAGAAATCCGTGGGCTGCGCCCAAACCAGCGCCCGCGACAACGAGCCCTTCTGGGGTGAGGCTGGCAGTTGCGAAAACTACAAGCGCGTAGAGGCAGATGCCTCCCACCGCCACTTTGGAGGGACCTAAACTGTCGCTGAGTCCACCCAATCCAACTCGGGCAACCACGGCAGCCGCGACGTAGCCCAAGAAAAACTGGCCAACAGTCTGCGCCCCTTGCTCTAGGGCAAAGGGCTGCACAAAGGTAAACATGGCCCCAAGGCCAGCACCCATCAGAAACGAACCATAGTGAATCGTGAGAATCAGGAACTTGCTTCGAGACTGAGCTTTTTCACGGGCAATAGGCGGCGCGACGGGAGCAATGCCCGAAATGAGGGCAAGGGAAGAGAGGGCGATGACCCCTGCTAGTCCAAAAATGAAGTGCCAACCAAATTTTTCGGCGAGGGGTTCATTGACCAAAGGTGCTAGCGCATTGGTGAGCAACATGGAGACACCCAAATAACCAACACCACGCGCTAAATGCTGGGGAGGAAGCATATCAGCGGCAATGGTGGTTGTGCAGTTGAAGATCAGCACAAAAGCTATGCCTTGTGAGACTCGCAGAGCATAAGCGTAAGGACCAATTTCGCTCACATATACAAATCCGAGTGCCGCTCCTCCTTCGAGAAGAAGCGCTAGGGCAAGGAGCTTTCTCCTATCGAATCTCTTAGCTGCATGGCCCACAAAAGGGGAGCAGACGGCGGCCACCAAGAGCGCAATTCCGGCCATGGTGCCGATTTCCGCAGCTGAGGCATGAAGAGAGAGGCGGAGATATTTGGGAAGAAGAAGAAACGCCGAAAAGGACACGCCGAAGGCGAGCTGAATGACAAGAATACGAATGAATCCAGGTGAAAATAGCGAATCTTTTGATTTCTTCTGGGGCGAATAAATTCTTGGTTCGATAGCACTGGACGTGAGCTGGGACACGATGACTCCTCATTGAGAGAGGCTACGAGCGAGAAGCGCGCAGCAGAGCGAAGATACTTGAGGGTGAGGGCCCCATCGCCAGCGTTGTCCGAGTATACCCGCGAACCCCGCTACCGAATGAATGCTGCCTAGAGGACCTCTGATTGTGAGGGCCGGGGAGCAAAAGGGCGGGGTGAAAAGGAAAAGTCTCTAGGACCTATACTTCATGAAGTCTTTTTCTTCACCACACAACACCCCGCAATCGCGCGCCGCAATAAGGCGCACAAGCCAGGAAAGTCGGTGGTGAACAAGCTGGTCCATGTGCAACAAGGGGTACTCCTGCCCAAGGGGGAAGTCAAAAACTTTTCCGTTCGGGACAAGCCATGGCACTTGCGGGTAATGGCTGCGCAAGTTGTCTCCGGATTGGCTCCTTTTTCTGTTTCTACGGAGACTCATGCGAGCGGGGAGCCTCAAGAACAGCATATATATCAGAGAGCGGCGCTACGAATTGACCAGTTGCCACCTGGTTCGACGCGCACTTTTCTCACTTTGGCCGTTGCTTGGTACCGTCTGGAACTCTCTGTTCCGGCGCGTTTACGCCTTTGGCGCTGGCAGACAAAAATTCTCTTAGGAAAACTTCGTGCCCGCAAGCCGCTGAACGCTCGTCAGGCTCTGCCCCTGTTCATGGTCTTGGGCGCCACGGGGGCGTGCTCGCTGGTTTCGCAAAGCGACGGTGAAAGTGAGTTTTCGATGAGTCCACTGGCCCCCGAACTCTCGAAACCAAAACAAGCAAGAAACCTTGCCCCTTTACCCAAGCGTGACGCTCCTTGGAGTTACGTATTACCGATCGATCATGGTATTCGCTTCGATAGTAGTGGTCAGGGCCATTTTAGAGCCCCCCGCTTTCATGGCGAACACAATGGCTTAGATCTCTTAGCCCCTGTAGGCACACCCGTATTTGCCGCCTGCGATGGCCAGGTGATGGCGGGGGTGAGTCGTTCGTTTGGACGCTGGTTACACGTAATATGCCCGGTACCTGACGCCTACATGAAAGCCGGGGGGCCGCGTCCCTGGGCGTCTTTCTTTTACGCCCATCTCGACAGTACAAACGTGCCACGTAACAAGTGGCAAAAGGTGAAACGCTCCCAAGAATTGGGTGCCGTGGGCAAGAGCGGAAATGCCAGTAGCCCCAGCGTGCAACCTCATCTGCACTTAGAGTTTATTGTGCAAAAGAACCGTCGCCATGCAATGGATGAACGCCACCTTGGGCGGGATCAATCTGATGTGGACGCTGCAGAATACTTTTCTAACCAGCTCAATACCGAGTGCATGAGCATTTACGGATTTCGCCCCAAGTCGCGCCTTTTGCGCAGGGCACGGCGCATCGATCCCTTTGTGGCACTCACCTGCCTGAGTCAAAAGAAACCAAATTATCAGAAGGCACCTTCACCTTTGAGTGGGGCCTCTTTGGCGTGGACGAAGTTTTACGACGCCAAAGACTTCAATGTAAACTTGGGCGTCGAGGACTCGGTCCTCGCGCGACGTTAGGGCTGAGCGTTGGCTGGAGGGCTCTGAGTTGGGGCGCTCGCTGAGTGTTTCTTTGGGCTCAGCTTCACTGACTTTGGCTCTTTAGAACTCTTGGTACTCGAACTCTTGGTACTCGAACTCTTGGTACTCGAACTCTTGGTACTCGAACTCGTCTTCTTATGTGTCTTCTTATGTGTCTTCTTTTTGGCGTTCTTGCGTGGAGCTTCTCCGGGACCAGCATGGTCGACCCAATAAGAGTTGTAGCCCCGCACGTCGAGGTGCACAAAAGAAGAGTTGGGGTAAAAGCCGACGCCGACATTGTCGACAGTGCGCAGGTAGTCTCGCAGGGCTGGGTTAGGAATACCCGGAATACTAAAGTCGATTGCCTTGCCTTTTTTGTGTTTTGACGCGGCCACAAAGCTTTTCGTGCGATAGCCGCTTACAATGCGAATTTTTCTACCGCCAAACTTATCACTTACGGAGGCTATCAAACGAATCAGCTTGGGTGAGATACGTGGGCCGTCATCTTTTGCACCCATGACGAAATTGATCTTCTTGCTGGCATGACCCAGGACTTCTCCTTTAGGTCCAATGACGTAACCTTCCCATGCGCGCCCGTAGCGGTAGATTTTTATGTAGCCCCTTCGCCATGCCGGCTTGACGTATTTTTTCCAGCTCGCGTTGGTTTTGCTGTTCTTTGCACTTCGCTCCTTCTTTTTTGAGGAGGACTTCTTCTCGTTGTGGAGGGTTGTTTCTTTGAACTTGCCGTTTTTTCGTTCTTCGGCTGCGTACTTTCCGCCTTGATCTGATCGATGCGGAATAATTAGTTTTTGACCCACCCGTAGCGAAGCGTTGCGGCCGATAGCATTGGCATGACACAGGGCCGTGACAGTGATGGCGTAGCGGCCCGCAATTGCAGAGAGGGTATGACCTTTAGCAATGACGTGGGTGCGTGACCTACCCAAGGGCTTGCTCGCGCTCTTCTTGTGACTGGCCGACTGAGAGGTCTTCTTGGTGGTCTTCTCTTCTCGATCGGCGCCAGGTATGATTAATTTTTGACCCGGATGAATGACCGATTTCTGGGTGATGCCGTTGGCTCGACAGAGGGCTTCTACACTAATGTTGTAGCGCTTTGCGATGGAGCCAAGGCGCTGGCCTGCGTACACCGTATGAGTGCTTGTCTTTGCCTCAGCGGAGGCCCCAAGGAAGAGCCCCAGAGTGAAAAGGAGCAAGAGTGCTCCAAGGGCAATGGATAGTTGATGGCCTAATCTACCGGACTTAAATGGCGAAATGTTCAGGAAGGCAGTGCGGCGAGCCTGTGAGAGAGACTTGGAATTCATGCGGGCGCTTGTTGTACGAGATCTCAGACAGGATGCATTCCCTCCGGGGAGATAATATCGCTCTTGGGCGAACTGCCGTCTTGCGTCTGCCTTGATGTGCCAGAGATTGCACCTCAAAAACGTGCCGGAAAATTCCTTCGAATCTGTAAAAAATCATGGTAAAATGCACCGAATTTGAATAATATTCGATTTTAAGTGCACTATGCCATGTATTTCTGCCCAGGACCTCACTTGACGCGCTCGGTCAAAGTTAGCTAAACACTCAATGAGTTCGTGAATGTGACTTTGCTCCGAATGTACGCCTCAGCGTGCTTGTGGGACCCACACGCGTTCCCAGGCGCGGTTGGGCCATCCTTCTCGCGTCGGCTCTCCCCCCCCATTGCTCTATTCCCCCCTACTAGAGAGACCGCTGCAGTTGTCCCCCCCCCCCGAGGGGCAGGCTGGATGTTGCCCCTTGATTATGCCTCACAAAAGAAAAATATGCCGTAGTCTCACCTGCATCGCTTTGGTGTCCTGGGGAGCTACCATAGCTTGCTCGGGTACGGACTCGACAACCGAGCCAGGAGAGGGCGTCGTAAATTCGGCACCTGAGGTTTCTGACGTCATCATTACGGACGAAAATGGTGGGGACGCTCGTCCGGGAGACCTTCTCACGGGGAGCTACTCTTATTCTGACGCCGAAGGCGACAAGGAGGGCAAGACTACCGTTCAATGGGTGAAGGACGGTGAGGACATCGAAGGTGCCACAAGTCCTACCTATACCCTAACGATAAGCGATGTAGGGGCGGAGATCACATTTGAGGTAATTCCTCGCGCAGCTGAGGGTGAGGTGCACGGCACTCCAGTTGTCTCTGAGCCTTTGAGCGTGGTGGCGAAGCTGCCAGGAGGGAACGAACCAACAGACAAGATGCCTCGCGGGCCCATTGACCCCATCGATGGCTCGGACAATGGCGCGCCGACAGTATCGGCTGTCAATATCGTGGACAGAAATGGGGGAGCTGCTGAGGTGGGCGATGAACTCACCGGCTCTTATGTATTTACTGACGCTGAGGGCGACAAAGAGGCCGAATCGACCTTCAAATGGTACCGCGACGGTATCGAAATCGCTGGGGCAACCACGGTGAACTATACGTTGATACTCAACGATGCCGGTACACAAATTGTATTTGAAGTCACGCCAGTGGCTGAGACAGGAACCCAGAGCGGCACTGCCGTTCAATCGTCTCCCCTTGGCGTTGTAGACGAAAACAACGATCCGCCTCGGGTCTCTGGTGCCCAAATTTTGGACGTGAATGGTGGCGAAGCTGTAGCGGGTGATAGCCTCACCGGGACCTATACCTACCTAGACCCCGAGGGGGATCCTGAAGGCGATTCAATCTACAAGTGGTACCGAGATGGCGTCTTGATTCCCGATGAAAGTACCCCGCGTTATGTCCTTGTTGAGGCGGACGCCGGCAAGCAGGTAAAGTTCGAGGTAACGGGCGTCGCAGCGGCTGGAACCCCTCAGGGAAATCGAGTAAGCGCGCAGATAGGCGTCAAGTCGAGCGTGCCCCTCGATTGTTTTGTAGGGGATGTCTCGGTGACCAAGGCTGCAGAACTCACTTTTCTGAAGCCCTACAATTGTCTCAAGGGAAATTTGAGAATCGGCAATGCGGGGGGTGTGATCTCAGACTTTACGCAGATCGATCTGCCCAACCTCATTACCATTCAGGGTAATTTGTTGATTGTGGACAATCCGTCGCTTTCTTCGATGACCAGCTTGGCAAACTTGCAAAGAGTCGAGGATGGACTTGCTATTCGAAACAATGCAGTGCTGAGCAATTTAGTAGGGCTCGAAAAGCTAGCTTATGTCGGTGAGCTTGACGCGGGGCCTCCCAATTTTGTAGGGACCCTATTTATAGAAAAAAACGAATCGCTTACCACGATATCGGCCTTATCAAATCTCTCTTATGTGGCTGATTCTCTCAGAATTGTAGACAATACACGTCTGGAAAATCTAAGGGGTCTTGAAGGATTGAGCGGTATTAGTGGTCGTATTCTTATCGAGAACAACTCAGCTCTCACTTCTCTTACAGGGTTAGAAAGTTTCACTTCAGCAGGAGAAGAGGGGTTTTATACGGGGGGGATCTCGATTTACAAAAATGCGCAATTGAAGTCTTTGCACGGTCTGCAGAACTTGCGTAGCGTAGTCGATTACGTGAGTATTCGTGCCAACCCCCTTTTGACTGACTTGAGCGCGCTCAACGCGGTGGTTAAAATAGGCGGGGACGTTGTAATTCGTGAGAACAATGCCCTTACATCAGTCGGAAGCTTTCGCGAGCTGCTTTCTGTAGGCGGTGGGCTTTCTCTCTTTAAAAATGAGAAGCTAGTGAGCGTGTCTGGCTTTCCTGTTTTAGAGTCCATCGGTGGGGCTCTTTCTCTTAAGGACAATTGGCTGATGACCACCTTGGATGCATGGAGGGAGCTGAAGAGTATAGGGGGTGACTTTCTTCTAGAGACGAACAATCAATTAGAGAACCTAGACGAGCTTTCTAAGCTGACCACCATTGTAGGAACTCTCTGGTTTTATGACGGTATGATCAACACCACGTTAGTGAGCATAGCTGGGCTCAGCTCTCTGCAATCTATCGGTAAAAATGTTCATATCCAGTCGTACAATGGCCTCAGTAATTTCGTTGGGCTTGAGGCTCTGAAGACCATTGGGGGCGAGCTGGTATTGAACAGTAATGCAAATCTCTCAACACTTGAGGGGCTGACTCAACTGCAGTCAATTGGCTCGGGACTTGTTCTTGGGAGCAATGTAAAGCTCACGACATTGGACGGCATGAACGCCCTTTCCTCTATTGGGACCGATATTACCATTGTTTCGCAGCAAAGTTTGAGCGATATCAGCGCATTGAAGAATATTGTCTCCATTGCGGGAACTCTCAAAATCTATTCGAGCGGACTCGTTGACCTGAGCGGTTTGGGGGAACTCACATCGGTGGGACAAGATGTGGACTTGAACTTTAATGGAGAACTACTCAGTCTTGCTGGAGTAGAAAAACTATCGACAATTGGGCGCAACTTGGTGTTGACTCGAAATAGAAAGCTAAAAAGTGTTGCAGGGCTGAGCGCCATAGATTCCATTGCTTCGGGTATAAAGGTGGAAGACAATGACGCGCTCACCACGCTAGCGGGCTTGGGAAGTCTCACTTCAGTGAGAGATATCGTTCTTGAAGACAACGCCCGACTAGAGAACTTGGCAGGTTTTGAAAATATCGTTTCTGCCAATAGTGTGACTATTTCAGTCAATGGAATTGATAGTTATGCGGGCATCAGTGCCTTGAAGACTGTCGATAGAATTACCTTGAGCAACAACGACCAAGTGACTTCTTTGAGTGGCCTTTCTGGACTCACCACCGTGACGACTCGCTTTGCGATAATGAACAACGACGGTATCACTTCTTTGGCGGGCCTTGAGTCTTTGACCCAAGCGTCGCAGTTGGTCATTACTAACAATAGTCAGCTAAACTCTATCAGCGGCCTTTCCAGTCCTCTCAGCGCAGACGTCTATCTGAATGTTGAAAACAATGGCGCACTGGCTGATTGCAACGTCTGTGCGCTGCACGCCGAACTCACCTCGAGTCCTAGTACGATAAGAGTTGAGAGTAACTTGAGCGATACCTGTTCTTCTCCTACCTTTCCCGATGCGTGCCCCTAAACGAGCCGATTGATTGAAGTGCCTTTCTTCCTTGGAGGAGAGGCGCGACCTTTCTCGAATTTGTCCAATAGTTGGCCCCGTTGACGGAGCCCTGCTAACGCCTGACA
The DNA here is from genome assembly GCA_964459035.1 of uncultured Polyangiaceae bacterium. Taxonomy (GTDB): domain Bacteria; phylum Myxococcota_A; class Polyangia; order Polyangiales; family Polyangiaceae; genus NIC37A-2. The sequence goes on from CAYWLO010000009.1 coordinate 53,852, forward strand.
AGCCGTGACGTATTTTAGGTTCCCGCGTTCTATTCCCCTCTTTGTCCTTTTTAGCTGGGGGCTGAGCCTCGCCGGGAGCGCTCAGGCAGAGACTGCGCCTCGGGAGACCCAAAAAACGGTGGAGCCTGAGGGCGATGGGTCCCCCCTACAAATTATTGACCTTGCCCAGGCGAAAAGTCAGCAATTAAAGAGCGGGTTGCAAGTGGTTCTTCAAGCGACTGCTGGGGCGCCAAAAGTTACCGTATGCACAGCTTTCAGCGCTGGCTCCTCAGCAGATCCTCTTGAGAGCCCAGGAGCTTACCGGGTCTTGGCAGAAATGCTCAAAGAAGGGGGTTACCACTCAAAATCTCAAGACTATGCAGCATTGGTCGTTCAGCGCGGCGGCATGAGCGAAGTGAGAGTGACGCGGGACGCTACGACCTTTTGTACCACGGTTCCCGCAGAAGAGCTTTCCTTAGCGCTCTGGGTAGCGGCAGGTCGGTTTTCTCCGGCGACGCTCTCTTCAGAACTCATGGATCAAGTAGTGGACCAACTCGCCAAAGAGTCCGAGTCCCAGGACGCGAAGATTCGGCACGGTCGCGCTCCGGCACGGTTGCGCCAAATGGCTTTTTTGGGCACCTACGCCTATTCTCACCCAATATTACCCAATCCGGACGATTTAGACGCCCTTAGTTTGGACACTTTGCATGAGCTGCACGGGCGCAATTATGTAGCGCGGCGTGCCACAATTGCTTTGAGCGGCGGTTTTGACGAGAAGAAGGCGTTGAGCCTTCTTGACTCACATTTTTCTCAGGTGCACTCCGGTACGAGAGCCAAACAATCGCCTCACGCTCTGGTGAGTCAGAGCACTGGGCGTTTCAGCATGGCTGAAGACAAGAAGGCCAAGACTCCAGCGGCTTGGTACGGTTGGGTTGCTCCAATGGGCAGGGAGCGGCGTGCAATGCGCATTGCTCTCCTCACTTTGTTGGGAAAAAATCGTTTAGGCGGTTCGCTTCAAGGACGCTCGGCCAAACAGGTTGAGCTAATTCTCGACGAAGAGGCCGCTCCCACTTCGCCAGGCCTCGATCGTCTTTCTGTCCTCGGTTCAGGCAATCGGTCACTTGGGGTGATCGAAAAGGCAATGGATTCTCAGTTGAGAATGTTGGCTCGAAAGGGGCCGACCAGCCAAGAGGTGCGAGATGCTCAAAGGCAGCGTCGGGTTGACTTAGCACGGAGACTGGAGAACTCAGCTGCGCGCAGTTACGCCTTGGCCCGTGGCGTGCGTTTAGGTCGTAGTACGACAGAAATATTGTCGCCTTTACAAGCGAAGGCCGATTACCCAGAGGTAAAAATACAAGAAGTCCGCTTAGCCGCTGCGGGATTGTTAAATGCCCGTCAGCGTAGCTCTGTCGAGATTTATCCACGCGGTTGGCAAGATCCTTGGCAACAACCCATGCGCCAATATCATATTGTGAGTCGTGGGCAGACCCTGGGCAGTATTGCCAATCGCTACAGAACAAGTGTCGCCGTCATTGTGAAGATGAACGGCATGCGTCGAAACAAAACTATCTACCCCGGCGACAAACTACGCGTGCCCCGAGTGCGAGGAAAAAAACCTGAGCGCAAGTTGCGTCAGCACAAAGTCCGCCGCGGGGACACGATGGGCGCACTGGCTTTGCGCTACGGTGTGAGTTCGCGCGCAATCGCGGACGCCAATGGCATGGGGGCAAAAATGGTAATTCGCACCGGAGAGAATTTACGTATTCCCTGGGGAAGCAAGAAGAACTCCAAGAAAAGCTCCAATTCTGGATCTCCTGCAAGTGCCAAGAAAGCTCAAACCCACTCAACTTACCGGGTAAAAAGTGGGGACACCCTCTCGGGAATTGCCGCCAAACAAGGGGTGAGCACGGTCGCGTTGGCGCGCGCCAACGGGATTTCTCAAAAGTCGGGCGTACGCTTAGGACAAAAGTTGAAAGTCCCGCCGCGAGGCACAGGAAAGAAGAAAAAAGATGTTCCCCTGAAAGTTCATCGAGTAAAAAAAGGGGACACTCTTTCCGGTATTGCCAGTCGCCATGGGGTGAGTGTGAGCGCGCTCACGACCGCCAACGGCATTAGTCGAAAGTCAACACTGCATTTAGGGCAAAAGTTGAAACTTCCGGCTAAGTAATCCAATTCTGCACTAATTATACAGGTTTGTGAGAAAGTTACGTTTCTAAGAGAACCGGCCCCAGGGCCTAAGTTGATTAGAAAGTGATAATTATTTCTCCTCACGAAGAAGTTGCAACGCTTTCTGCCCACATTCCCCAGAAATGAGCTATGCGTTCTTAGGAGGGGCCGCAGGGCTGGGAGGAACATGAGCGCTCGTGAGAACAATACTCAACCGGGATATATTGCCGTTGAGACCGAGGAGTCTATCGAGACGCCTACGGCACCGGGGCCTCTTACTGACGGAAGCGCGGGGGGCGGCAGCCGTAAAAAGCTCGTCACAAGGCCCGGTATGGCGCCTCCTCCGGTAGAGTACGCCTCGTGGGATATGTCCGTTCCTTTGACTGTCGAGGAGACTCAGTCCGAGCTCTTGGCAAACAAAGAGGCGTCGAGAACTCGCTCTCAATTCAAGACGGCACCAGGGGGAGGTGCCAATAGAATATCAGCAGGACGAAGTTCTGCCGCAGTCTATGTAAGCCTACGCACTCTGACTCCAGAAACCGGTCCGGTTTCTCGCGCGGTTGCTGCCATCAAGGTAGACGAAGTGGTGATCCGTGAGGTGAGAGATTTACAGACTCAGCCAAGTTTATTTCGTCAGAGAAGCAGTGCGTTGGTGCAAGGAGCTGGCCCAATTCATTGGGATCAATTGAAAAAAGGAGCCCTCGCGGGAATTTTGTTGGGGCTTCTGGTGACGGCCGCAGTGGTTGCCTTTTACCCGCAGGGTATCAATTCACCAGGAAAATTGAAGCCCGGAGCGCCAGCCCCTCACGGAGAGGATAGGGCAAAAATGCCTCCACAAAAGAAATTGCAGAAAGAACGCAACGCCCTCGGTTTGGGGCCGAAGCATTCATTGGGCACGGCGGAGGCCAGTTCGGTTCTCGCACCAAAATCAGTCACAGCTCTTTCTAATCCCAAAGACTTGCAGAAAGCGCAATCGCCCCCCCCTTCTCCCCCCCTTACAGGGACTCGTGAAGCCCACTCTACCAAAACGAACATGAATGCCCGACCCAGACCATCTCGCGAAACCAAGATGGTCAAGAAAAAAGTAGCGAAGCCCTCCGCTTCAGCTCCTCAAAATGATCTATGGCTCGAATGAACCCATTTTCCTTCTATTTAGCGCGAAAAATGTTGGGAGGAGCTCTTGTGGCGTCTTCTTTCTTAGCCCAGGCAGCTCTGGCTGACGAGCGCTCCGCAGCACGGGTGCTCTATCATAAAGGCAACGCCGCTTTCAAAAAAGGCGACGATGTGATGGCGCGCGAATATTATAGCGATTCGTTGCGTCTTGACGAGACCTGGGAAACTCTCTGCAACTTTGGTCGGGCGGAGGCGCAAAGTAAATTATTGGCGGAGGCATACGAGCACTTACTTCTGTGCGAATACCTCTATCCTCATGACGATGAACTTGCCGCAGCCCGGGCACGATTTGTCCACTTGCGTGCTCAGGTTCGTGCGGAGCTCAGCCTTGTGCAAGTTCAGAGTATCGAGGCGCGCTTTGACAAAGAGGTTTCCCTTCGTGAGAGAGCTCAATCCGTTCCTCTTGGCGATGACGAGGCGCTCCCTCCCGCGGAGCCCGCTGCATCGCCCGCGCCCCCTGCTGCTAGTGCCGCAGAATCACCTCAGCAGGTGGGGCCTTCCCTGCGCATTCCGGTCACGGCTAGTGCCGCAGAATCACCTCAGCAGGTGGGGCCTTCCCTGCGCATTCCGGTCACGATTGCTTTAGCTGCCTTGGGCGTGGCCGGGGCCGGTGTCGGGGTGGGGTTCTGGGTTTCTTCTGCTAGCGCATCAAGAAAAGCCGATAGATTGCTTGAAGAAATAGGGCAAGAAGGCTGCGCCCCGGGCACCACTCAGCAGGGGCAATGCGACGAGGTCGCCGACTTGCGCGAGCGTCAGGACGCGCAAAAAAATATCTCGACAGGGGCCCTGATTGGCGGAGGAATCGCCTTGGCGGGGGCTGCCGCTGTGTATTTATTGTGGCCTTCTACAAAAACGAGTGTCGTGGCTCAATCGGGGCGAAGCCTCTCTCATGTGCAACCACTTGTGTCTCGCCATTTTCAAGGAATTTCCTTTTCTCAAACCTTCTAATTATTGGATCTTACCATGTTTCTTACCTTACGCTCTCTCACTCTCATTACGTTTTCTTCACTCAGTTGGGGGGGCTTGGCTTGCTCCAATGCCTCTACCAATTGCGAGAAACTAGGCACATGTAGTAGTCCGCCATCATCCACCTCACCTCTTGGCAGTGGAGGAAATACAGCCGGGTCGGGGGGGC
>CAYWLO010000009.1:58404-83347 GCA_964459035.1 uncultured Polyangiaceae bacterium
CCTCTTGGCAGTGGAGGAAATACAGCCGGGTCGGGGGGGCAGGCTGCTCAAGGAGGGGGTGATCATTCAATGAGACAAAGAGGCGCAGCTGTTATCTTGGCGTGGGCTTTGGCCGCTTGCCCTGCGCCCGCTTGGGCCGGAGAAACGGACCCGAAAAACACGCCAACCGTCACCAATAAACAGTCCGCTAGCGGCCAAAGTGTTCCCACCTTAGCACAGGCCCGCGCCGCCTTTCTTGAGGGGCGCCGCTTGATGAAAGAGGAAGACTGGGGAAAGGCAGGGGACCAATTTGCCCGAGCCTTACGAGGAAAAGAAACCCCCGGTCTTTACTATCATTTGGGCCTATGCCGCGAAAAAGAGGGGCGTTTAGTCGACGCGCTGACAAGCTATCATTCGGCTGAAGAGTTACTCAAAATTGCACCTTCAGGTGACGTACAAGGCATTCTTACCCCCGCGATGGATCGGGTGGAGAAAAACCTTTCGTCCGTGATATTTCAGGGTGTGCCTGCGGGCGTGTTGCTGACTGTGGACGGCTTACCACAACTATTGGGTGAGCGAATTCTGATCGATCCGGGGGCGCACGAAGTTAAAATATCTGGAGAAGGCTGGCAAGACTTTAGTCTCCCGCTCTTTGCCCTCGCAGGAAAAACAAAAGTGGTGATCGTTGCAATGCAGCCGCTGGTTTCTCGACCATTGTCCAACACAATCACTCCTCACCCTGCCAGCAAGGGCAACGATAGTGGCCAAGACAATTTACGAACGGGCGTTTTGTGGGGAGGCGTAGGCGTCGCAGCCGCTGGTTCGGTGGTAGGAATCACCGGGCTTGTTCTCATGTTAGACGCCCAAGGGGAGATGAATAATATTCAGGATATTCTCCAAAATACCGGTCTATTGACCAATTCTTCCTGTTATCAACCACAGGAGGACTTTGTAGAGCCCTGTGATGCCCTGCAAAGCGCCTACAATAGAAAGCAAGGAGGTAGAGCCCTTGTGATAGGAGGTTCAATCTCTTTCGGTATTGGTGCTCTTAGCGCCCTGGCTACTCATTACTTTTGGCCACAATCGACGGTGCAATTGGAATTTGTGGCGCAAAAAACTACAAAGAGATTCTCGCTGAGGGGGCGGTTTTAGTGCCTTGAGGACGAGAGCCTCTACAGGTTACAGGTGGCTAAAATTACCCCCACAGGCAGATGGGTTTCACCTTGATTGAGAATGTCTTGTACCTCGGCGAGGTGCTGTTCTTTGAATTCTCTTTGTTGAGACTCATCCATCATCTGCAATAGCCCCCGGTACCCGGCGTTCCATACGATTTGCCACCAAAATTGAGCATCGGGAATTTCTAGCCCAAAATCGTGGTGAAAATAGGTTGGTGTGGGCAATTGAGCTTCGCAAAATAGCTCATCAATCTTTGCCTCGGTTGAGAGACGCAACCAACTGGGTGGAGGAGATTGAAAACCAAATTCCTCAAAAAGTCGAAAGAAACAGTCGGTAAAAGGTGAAAAACTACCGGGCGCAAAACTTGAAAGTATGAGGCGACCATGAGGTCGCACCTGTGCCGCAAAAAGTTGCAGCATAGGGGTCATTTCGTCAACAAAGAAGAGGGCAAAACTACACGTGACCAGATCGAAACTAGGCCCGTATTTCATTTCTTCAAACGCCATGTGTTCAAAGGAGACGTTGCTTAAACCGGCAGACTTTGCCTTGTCTTGGGCCACTTGCAGCATGGCAGACGAAAGGTCTAAGCCGACAACTTGTGCTCCCGGAGCTGTCGAGGCCAGAGCCAAGGCAACTTTGCCCGTTCCTGTGGCTATGTCGAGAGCTCGCTGGTTGGCCCCCAGTTCGCCTTTTTGAGCGATGGCGGACGCAGTGAGATCAAACCACGAAAGCTCGGGCCGATCGTACCCCTTTGCCACAGCGTTGAAGATTCTCTCGACCCGGTCTCTGCGCTCACTTGGAGGATTCATTGCCAGCGTGCATAGCCCAATCTAGACTCCCGCGCAGTCTTTGGCACTTAATTGCATGATCCCTTTTCGACAACAAAGCCGCATTTTAGCTTGGCTTCTTCAGTGGTCCTTCTTGTCGCTTCTTGTCGGAGCTGCGGTGGGGAGTGCCGCCGCCGCATTTCTTTTCGCATTGAAGTGGGCTGGTGACGCACGCGATCAACATTTACCCTGGGTCCTTGTCTTTTTGGGACCAGCTGGGGCCCTGGTTGCTTGGGTGTATCAAAAGTGGGGTGGTGAATCCGAGCGAGGAAATAACCTGATCATTGACCAGCTGCATCAGCCAACTCAAACCTTGCCGCTGCGTATGGCGCCCCTTGTTGTTCTGGGTACGCTGGTGACGCACTTTTTTGGTGGCTCAGCCGGTCGTGAGGGTACGGCTGTGCAAATGGGCGCTGTTCTTTCTGATCAATTGAGCCGTCCCTTTCGAATGAATGGCGAAGGACGAAAAATTTTACTGGCCGCAGGGGTCGCAGCGGGCTTCTCCGCGCTATTTGGCACCCCTCTAGCCGGAGCGATATTTGGTCTCGAAGTACTTGTTGTGGGTGGTATGCTTTACCATGCAATTGCGCCCACTCTGCTTTCTGCGCTCTTGGCTGATTGGGTGTGCCGCCTCTATGATGCGCCTCATACCCACTATGATATAGGTGTGATTCCAGTTTTTTCTCTAGGCGGTTTAGCGGGGGCGTTGTTCGCGGGCGTCGTATTTGGACTTTGCGCTTCTGTATTTTCCGTGGGCGTAAAAAGGCTGGGCTTGCTTTTAAAGAAGTACGTGCGCATACCTTGGATGCGGCCATTTTATGGTGGCATCGCCATGAGTGGTTTGGCTCTGCTTTTTGGTGCTGAATATTTGGGCTTGGGTTTGCCAACAATTGTGCGCTCGTTTCACGAAGAACAGCCCGTCTATTCTTTTGCAATAAAGATGCTTCTAACCATTGTCACCCTTGCTTCAGGGTTCAAGGGGGGGGAGGTGACGCCCTTGTTTTTTATTGGCGCCACGTTGGGCAATGCCCTTTCTTTCACTATACCGGGCTTGCCCATGGGCCTGCTCGCCGCAATGGGCTTTGTTAGTGTGTTTGCCGGCGCCGCCAATACCCCCATTGCGTGTATCTTTATGGCGGTAGAACTCTTTGGAGGCGACTCTTTGGGCTATGTGGCGGTTTCCTGTGTCACAGCGTACCTCATGAGCGGTCATACGGGTATTTACTCGTCTCAAAAAATTCGTGCCTCCAAATTGGCTGAAGAAGCAGGTGACGAGGGTGAGTCCCTGAGCGATTTAAAGTATCTCTGAACTCTACTGAGGCAAGAGTGAGCGGAGAAAACCGGGAGAAGTTCAACCGCGTGATTCGCCTTGGGTCAGCGTAGAAGTTGCGAGGTTTCACAGCCAAACACAACGTCTAGCTTACTTTGTGAGGCGCTTTTTACCTCCGAGCAAACTGTGTCACAGAGAAGAATTTTTGTAGGCGAGTCATCGCTATTGTAGCGCCAGCCCATTCCTTTGTTGCAACCTATCTCTTTTTGTAGCCCCCTGGTCTTGCCCGCAAGCGTTAGCTCGACATTTACCTTTTTGGGGTTGAGCACTTGGGGGGGAGTTAAACGCGGCAAAGGGTATTCGCAGGGAAGCTCACCCCGAGCCAGTTTTTGAACCTTCTCCAAAAAGGCGATTCTTGTCGCATCGGGATCGCCCACTTCGACAATCAAAGCCTCACGTGTGCCCCCCGCTTCAGCGACATAGTTGAGCCCAAGGAGATCACTACCGACGCCAATTACATAGGTGGGCAGTGTTTCGGCAACAGAAGCCGCTTTTTTAGCTAATTGTACAAGGGTGTTTTCTTGGCCACATCCGGCCGGTTGACCATCGGTCACCAAAACGAGTGCGGCGCGCTTACCCGCGGTTAAAAACTGCTGCGCATAGTTGATGGCCCCTGAGAGCGCTGCCCAACTAGGGGTGGCCGATTCGTTAGGTAGTTCGGAGAGCGCTTGCGCAAAAGGGGCCCCTTCAGGTAGGGCGCGCATTTCGACCACGGGCATTTCATAGTCACTAGGTTCACACAGTGGTGGCTCTGGTGATCTCTGTCCCGGAGGGTTTTGCTCGGTCGGAAAGAGTGTGAGGGAAGCGAAAAAACCTTTCGACGAGTCACTTTCGAAAAAGCTGCGTAGAGCGTCCGTCACTGGTGTCCACTTGAAGGCGGGAGAGACCGCCACCCCGTCCCCCATACTACCTGATTGGTCCAATAGAAAAATTAGGTAAACCGGATCGACTCGTGTCTCGGCGCTGCTCTCGGCGCAAAGCTCCCCCGACCAAGGACGACCAGATCCTTTTCCGAGGGTGGAGGCTCCACCGGGAATATTTTGGGCCGAACCTCCTTGGCTGAGTCCCCCTGCCAGGGGCTGTCTCTTCTCCTCCTCTTGACAGCCCAACGCTACGGTGACGAGAGCAAGGGCTAGACCCAATGAAGTAGGGAAAAGTCGGTGTTTTCTATACATTATTCGCGACTCGCTGCATCTGTACTCAGGCTAGCTGTTCTTGCCCCATGGCGCATGATTTGATTCTGAGGGGGGACTTTGCTTCTTTTACCGACGCCCCATACGCTGGTGCCATGGATTTGCAGCAAGTACGTGAGCGTCTTCGAGTGCTCTCTGATGATATGACCGATTTGATCCACAGGTACGGAATGCGCGCTCAGGGGCCACTGGATGTGCTCAAAAATGCTCGCGCCTGCATTACGGACACCAGCGATTATGTACGATTTTTAGAACTTTCCCTCGAAGGGCGTATTTTGGCTGACGAGGGAGAGAGGCTCTTGGCGATGGGCCAGAAACAAAAGAGCGACGAGCCCCCCCTTCACTGAAGATTGAAATACATGGTAATCTGCACATGCTTGAATAGAAATGTGCAGATTACCATGTATTTGCGCCAATCGACGCAAATACAGGTATCGGCGTGCTCTGCATTCTAGGACAAACAACGCCCTGGGGGGCCTCGACGATTGTCTGCGAGACCGCTAACAAAGTGGATGAATGTACGTTCATCGATCCAATAGCCTGGAAGAACTTGTCGATTGTCTCAGAGAAGTGCTGGACGAGGCTCCTGATGATCTCAGTTTTGCGCGGAAGCAAGTCGAGATGCCGCAGCAGAAAAGCGCTCCTGTAGGGACAGAGCCTTCTGGGCAGGGCAGTCCTCGTCACCTTTCGCTGGGCATTTTGGACCCCGAGATGATCTTGATTCAAAGCGCTGGAATGGAGCGCTATCTTTCGAGAGAATTGGCCCGTCGACGCGGCATTGTTGCCAATGTAAAATTTCCGTTCCCGCGAGCTTTTTTGAGAGACATTATCGATAAGGCATTAGGTAAAGATGAGCGTTCTCTCGCCTTTGAGCGTGAGCAAATGGCCACTTTCCTATTTGCCTATTTAGCCCAGGTTCTCGACGAGAAGAACGAGGCATTTTCAGCGGTACGAAAACATTTGCAGGGGGACGCAGACAACACGCGTCGTCTCCTCTTGGCCGAGCGATTGGCGAACCTATTTGACCAATACCTGACCTATCGACCGGAGATGATGCAGGCATGGCAGGGTGGTGCCGGCGAGGAGGATTTTCAGGCAATCTTATGGCGTCAGTTGGTGGGTCAGTTTGGCAACGAGCACTTTGCGGCCCGTTGCTATCGCTTCATGAACGAATTGAGCGAAGAGGAGCAGAAAGATGCTCTACCGAAGCGCGTTTGCCTCCTGGGTGGTCCTGGGCTGCCGCCCCTCTTTCTTAATATGCTTTCTTGCATTGGTCGGGTGGTGCCGACACATCTTTTTTCTTTCTCTGTCTCCCAGCAATACTTTGCAGGGGCTCATCAATTGGACAATGAGCTTTCTCAGGAGAGCGAAAAATTGCAGCCTCTTTTGCTTTCCCTCGGAAAGGTGGGGGCCGACTATCAACACATCTTGGAAGATGTCGGTCACTACCAAGAGGGACGAGCGCAGTTTTTACTAGAAAAATTAGAGACACCGACGGTACTTTCTACCTTGCAACAAAGCGTCGTCGAAGGACGAGTAGAATTGTCGGACATGGAGGAGCGGCGCAGCTCCCTACTTACGAACCTCGCCCTAGACGATTCACTCACTATTGACTCTTGTCATAGCCCTTTGCGCGAAGTGGAAGTATTGCACGATCGTTTGCTTTCGTGGTTTGCGCAAGACGCCACGTTGCGTCCAGAAGACATTGTCGTACTGGCTCCAAATATTGAGGAGTATTCACCGTTGATCAATGGTGTCTTTTCCGCTCGTTCGGGGGAGCGCCCCCCTATCCCTTTTCGAATCGCAGATAGAAGCGAGAAATACACAAATGCGGCGGCCAGGGCTCTGCTGATGTCCCTCAAGGTCCTTCGGGGGCGCTTCAAGGCGACGGATGTTCTCGACCTTCTGCAACAAGCTCCCGTTGCGTATCGATTTGAGATGGATCACGAAGCTTTAGAAAAGGTATCCCATTGGGTAAAAGAGTCAGGGATCCGCTGGGGAGCCGACGCTCATCATAAGACTGAGTATGGGTTGCCCGCGAATGATGAAAATACGTGGACGTTTGGACTACGGCGCCTGCTTCTTGGCTATGCCTTAGCTGACGATGGGGATCAGATTTGGCAAGGCGTCGTGCCTCTTGACCAAGTCGCGGCCGGTGATATTGGTTTGGTTGGACGTTTGTGTGATTATTGCGAGGGACTTTTTGCCCTGCGGCGACGTTTGGTTCAAGGGGGCGAGCGTGGTCTTTCTCCTTTAGAGTGGTCTGGCTTTTTGAGCGATCTGAGTGAACTATTGCTTGGAGAGAGTCCTGCCGGTGAGTGGGATCATGAAGCTGTGCGCAATGCTATCTATTCACTAGGGGAGCGTTTTTCGTCTCTAGTTGAGGCATTTACACAGGACGAAGATCTGCGCATGGGGCTGGCCGGGGTGGACCATCTCCTCTCCGCTGCATTGGATGAATGTCGTCCTAGTACCGACTTTCTCGCTGGAGGAGTCACATTTTGTGCCCTTTTGCCCCTGCGTACTATTCCTTTTCGGGGGGTATGTGTACTGGGAATGAACCAAGGGCACTTTCCTCGCGCAGATACGCCTCATCAGCTGGATAGAATGTCGGAGAGTCCACAATATGGGGATAGATCTCTGCGAGCAGATGACCGCTATCTATTCTTGGAAGTTATCTTGGCCGCGCGGGAGCGTTTGAGCCTGAGTTTTGTAGGACGAAGCGCGCAGGATAATTCAGAGAAATCGCCGTCAACTATTTTGATTGAGTTGCAGGGAGTAGTGGAGTCTCTATTAGGCACACCCTCTGAATCAACGGCAGCTCTCTCTAGGATATTGAACCCGACAGAGCATCGCTTGCAACCGTTTCATCCCGATTACTTTATCTCCAACGCATTGATGTCCTCCTTTGACAAGGGCGCATACGAAGGTGCCCAGGCGCTCATGGCACCTCAAGAAGAAGTGGAAACTTTCTTTGATGACCCTGAGTCTCATGAGTCAGAAGAAGAGATTGGGGAGAGTCTTCACTCAGTCAAAGAGCTTGAGTCGTCCAACTTTGAAATGACTCTGGACGATTTGATTCGCTTTTGGAAAAGTCCAAGCAGCGCCTACTTGGCCGGTCGCGGTATTCGTTTTGATGAAGACTTTGATTCGTTAGATGACAGAGAGACAATTAAAGAGTCTGCACTTTGTCGCTATATTGTAGGCAATCGGCAGTTGGGGCGATTACTTTTAGAAAAAGATATTCGCCCGGAGATAGAGCTGGCCCGGGGACAATTGCCCATCGGTCAAGGGGGCGAGGTGCTTTTTGACGAAGTCACCCAGGTGGTTCAAGAAATTCACGGCGCATCGATGGCCTTTCGCGGGAGAGAAAAATCGCGGAGTGCGCCTGTTTCTCAACGTCTTTCTTGGCAGGCGGCAGACATATCTCCTTACGTGGCAGGGGGCTTGCTCACGGCACAAAATGGTTCAATTTTATTGACTGGTCACCTAGACCAAATATACGGGGCTAGTCGTGTGGAGGTGAGCAACGGGCAACTCAAGGCCGGTAGGCTCCTCAGCTTATGGTTTCGTCATTTGGCGGCGTGCGCTCAAAATGAGCCCATTGAACAAAGTGTTTTAGTCGTCCGTGCTAGCTCAAAATCTGACGATAGCGTGAAGGTCCTAGCGTTTCGGGCTCTCGACCCCCCGCGTGCGCAGTCATTGTTAGCTCAGCTATGCGCTCTTGCCTTTTGGGGAATTAAACATCCTTTGCGCTTTTTTCCTCTTGCGAGCCAAGAGTATTATGATAGCTGGCAGAAACTTTCCGCAAAATCGAGCGAGGACGAACCTGCCAAAAAGTCTCTAGAAAAGTGCCGAAAGAACCTTAGCGGTGCAGGCTCTGTAGATGCCAGCATTCTGCAACTATATCGGGGGCAGGACCCATTGGGGGAAAAGTCTCCTCAAGGAGAAGACCTTTTTTCCCTAGGAGAACTGAAAAAACTACCTTTCACTCGTCTCGCTCACTTTGTTTTTGGTCCATTAGAACAGGCCAAAGTAAAACCGAAAATTGCGGATTCAATAAATGAGCCCATGGAGGTTCAGTTATGAAAAATGTGCGAAGAAACCTCGATGTCTGTGAATTGCCGCTAGGGGGCACACACCTAATTGAGGCGAGTGCCGGGACGGGAAAAACCTATACAATTACATCTCTTGTCTTGAGGTTTTTGTTAGAAGAAGCATTGCCCCTTGAGAGTATTGTTGCTGTCACTTTCACAAATGCTGCAACTAGCGAACTCAAAGAACGAATCAATCAACGCATTGAAATAGCAAGACAAGTTGTGGGCGGCGCAAGAGAGCCTGACGGGGATCAGGTCATGGAGTATATTCTCTCATTGCCCAATCAAGAGCGTATATTGAGGCTCCTTGAGGTAGCGGTACGCGACGCTGATGCTGCAGCTGTTTTCACAATTCACGGGTTTGCCGCAAGAATGCTCAAGGATTATGCATTTGAAAGTGGAAACCGCGACGACTTGGAATTAATTGGCGACCAGCGTTCTTTGATTCATGATGTCGTGACGGACTTTTGGTCGACTCGGGTTGCTACCCTTTGTAGGGATTCTTTTGATGCTGTTGGGGGGAGTTCCTTTTACTCTGCTCTCCTTCAGGTAGGAGCGGGTGCCGCCGCCGCTTTCGAGGTGCCCTTAGTGTTGCGCGGCGAGTCGCGAGATCTATCCGAGGAACAGAGAAACTTTGATAGTGTTTTTGTAAGAGTGCAGGGAGAGTTTAACGACCATGGTCGAGAGCTTCTTGAAATTCTGTCGACAAGCCCAGCCCTCAATAGAAATATGATGAGGGTTGAGACGCTTCAAGCTGATCACTCTAAGTATTGCGCCTACTTTCGCCAAGAACACGGTAGGCAAGGTTTCCTTGGGTCTGAACGATTCACCTCTACCAAAGTTCTATCGTCTTTAAAAAAGAATGGCATTGCTCCCGAACATGATCTTTTGACTATGTTAGAAGAACTCATGCTAGCGCGTGCGCGCTTAAAAGAGTCACAGCAGTTTTTTGCAGACGATCTGCGCGTCGAATTATGCAAGTTGGTCCTTGAGCGAGTGCAAATTGAACATGAGCGAGCCGGCACACAGTCTTTTGACGGACTATTGGTTGACCTTTGCTCAGCTCTGCGAAAAGAGGGTAGTGGCGCGGAACTCGCAAAAGAAATTCGCAAAAAGATGCCGGTAGCGCTCATCGACGAATTTCAGGACACCGATCCTGCTCAATACGAAATATTTCAGCGTATTTACGGCGAGCGCTCGAAGAGCCGTCGCGGGGGCATGTATCTGATCGGCGATCCAAAACAGTCAATCTATGCCTTTCGCGGAGCTGACGTGCAGACCTATCTGAAAGCGGCGCAGGACGCCCAGGGAGGGGTTTGGACCCTGGGTACGAGCTTTCGAGCAAGTCCTAGCCTAGTCGCCGCACAAAATGCGCTCTTTCAGCGCTCTGATAGTCCTTTTGCAATGGAAGGTATTGTCTACGAACCGGTCGTGCCTCGTCCCGATAGAGTCGATGAGCTCAAAGCTAAAACAGGAATGGCTTTGCCAGGAATTGAGTTAGTTTTTTGTGAGGGCATGAAAGAGACTCAATGGGTAAATTCGACCGCTAACGAGGTGGCGAAATTTATAAGGGCCGGTCATTTTCTCGGAGAGAGAGTCGTGACGCCTGGAGATATTGCCGTTCTGACTCGTTCCAATGGGCGAGCGCAAGAGATGCAACTTGCTCTGCAAAAGTTGGGAGTGCCCGCAGTTCTTCAGGGCGACCGCAATGTGCTTGGATCGGAAGAAGCGCTGGAACTACGAAGAGTTCTGCGGGCTTTGGCTGAGCCAAGCCAACGAAAGTTGGTGCGCACTGCCCTTTCTACGAGACTTTTGGGGCTGAGAGCCGATGAACTGTTGGCGATAGACGACGAGTTCGAGCTTCTTGAGTCTTGGACCGGAAAACTAAGAAAGTGGGGAGAACTTTGGAGTTCTCGAGGAATTGCCCACGCCTTGGAAGCCTTGCACGCTTCCGAAAATACCATAGCTCGCACATTGAGAGCAGTCGACGGAGAGCGTCGCATGACGAATTTTCGTCATTTGTTGGAGGTATTACATGAGGCTCAGATATCGAAACACCTAGGTGTAGCGGGGCTATTGAGGTGGTTGGACGAAGCCATCGCAGACCCGAGTGCTGATGGCATGGGCGCCGAGTCTTATGAGCTGCGTCTCGAGACGGACGCGAATGCCGTAACATTACTCACCTCGCACAAGAGCAAAGGGTTAGAGTACAATATCGTATTTTTGCCGGATGTTGCTAGAACAACGCGACCTTTCTCGGAGGAAGTTTATCGTTTCTTTGACCCTGAAGTTGGCCACGCCTTTCTGGAGATACGTTCAAAAGAAACTCGAGAGGAAACGAGCCAGTACCATGAGGTAGAAGGGAGGCAAGAGGCGTTGCGCTTGGCCTACGTCGCTTTCACACGGGCAAAACATCACGTAGTGGCCATTTGCGGCGAAAATTCTGGTTTTTCTGCGCTAAATTACCTGATATTTGGAAGCCCGGACGCCAGCGAGGAGGACAAGAAGCCTCCTAAGAAGTCCAAGGGCAAGGTGAATAACGACGAACGCTTGAAGGTGTTAGACGACCTCAGCTCTCTCAGCCAAGGAGCGATTCGTTGGCGAATGTTTTCAGATGAGGAGGTTTTTGCTGTGACAAATGTTCCCTCAACTTGTGCTCTGGTACCACCGCTAGCGGTGCCCCAACTGGCCGAGCGTGAGCGAACGAGTAGTTTTTCGTCGATGACGCGTGGGGCCCACGCCCACCTTTCGCGTGCGGCTCAAGAAGGACGAGATATTGATGAAAGTATCCCGGGAACGGAGGGGGACCAGAGGGACGGCAACTTGGTGGAGGTCTCCGCTTCGGCCGGGGAGGCCCCTGGTACATGTACGCGAGCTGTCTTGGCCGACTTTCCCCGGGGAGCGCGCCCAGGTGATGCTTTGCATGCTCTTTTTGAATATTCTCCTTTTGCTGAGGGGACTGCAGAGGAACGCTCAGAGGTGGTCACTCGCGAACTTCAGAAGCGGGGGTTTAGCGATGAGCATCTTGAGACCGCTCGCCTCAGTCTAGAAGACGTTCTGCGAGTGGACTTGGCCGTGAAGAGCCCCCTAGACGCAGACCAGAAGAGCTTTACCCTTGGAGATTTAATGAGCAGCGATCGCTCCTGTGAGATGGAGTTTAGCTTACCGGTCGGAGATTTACACAATCGTCTATCACCATCGAGCTTAGCACGTTCTCTTGGTCATGAAGTGCATGCCGGGCCAGGGGGCAAAGAAGGGCGAGAACTTTTGAGCGCAGAGTATCTGCGCAATGTCAGTGAGCTGCCTTTTTCTGCATGGTCGGGTTTTTTGCGCGGCTTTATGGACTTGGTCTTTGTAGTTGACGACAAACTTTACGGCGTCGATTATAAGTCGAACTATTTGGGGGAGTTCTATGAGGACTATACAGAAACGGCCATGCATGAGGCGATGGAGGGTCACCATTATCTAATTCAGGCGCTCATCTATGCCGTAGCAATTCATCGATACGGAAAAGAGCGAATTGCTGATTATACTTATCAGAAAAACTTTGGAGGAATGCGCTATCTGTTTTTACGAGGTATGCATCCAGCACAGGGTCAGTCCGGAGTGTACGCTTTTTGTCCACCAGAAAGCCTTGTTGAATCACTCTCTCAAGCACTGGAGTTAGGAAAATGATAGAAAGAGAAACTGCCTTTGAAGAAGCTAGACCTGATGGCAAGGGAGTGAAAAAAGAGGCAACCCTAAACATTGCTCTCTTGCAAAAATGTGGATGGATTTCGTCTGCGGACGCTCACTTTGCCCGCTTTTGCGCGGAGCCATCTAGGGAGCTCGCGCCGAAACAAGTTGTATATTTTGAGATGATCGTGGCTGCCCTAAGTCGTTTTTTACGAGCAGGGCATTCATGTGTTCCTCTGTCCGCCTTGGCTGATTTGCGTGTTTTGGGAGAAAGTGGAGAATTTGTTGGCTGCTTTCCCTCTTTGCAAGACATTGAAGGCTCATTGAACGAGAATTTGGCCGTCACTTGGAGCCACGGGGGGACTCCGGGCGCAGGGCTCAGCGGGAAGGTCGATGACGGGAGTGCGCCTACGACCCCTTTGGTTTTGGACCAGCAAGGGAGACTTTATGTGTCTCGCTATTTCGAGCACGAGCAGCGTTTGGCAGGGCGTTTGGCCCAGCTCGTTCGAGGCAAAATCTCAGACGTGGAGACTCATTTAGACGCACAATGGTTGGAGTCACGCTTGGATTATTACTTTCCTCCGCAATCAAAAGAGCGAGAGCCACTACAGGGGGGGGGCGATCTCCAGAGGAGCGCCGCTGAGCTTGCCCTGCGTCGATGTCTTGCGGTGATTTCTGGAGGACCAGGAACTGGGAAGACCTCGACTGTGGTAAAAATATTAGCTCTGCTTTTTGAAAAGGCGGAGCACGAGGGGCAAACTCTGCCGGTCGTTCAACTGCTTGCACCCACCGGAAAAGCCGCAGCTCGCATGATGGAGGCAATTGCCTCAGCCTCGGAGAAGCTGGTTCTCTCCCCCCAAGTGAAAGCTGCGATGGTGGGTGAGGCATCGACGATTCATCGTGCGTTGGGAGTCATTCCCAACAACTCCAGCCGTTTCTTTCGTGGTCCTCAGCAGTTATTGCTGGCGGATATCGTTCTAGTCGACGAGGCTTCTATGGTGGACTTAGCCTTGATGCGCCATCTTGTGGGGGCCCTCAAAGAAGGTGCTCGTCTAATTTTACTGGGCGACCGATATCAACTTGCTTCGGTCGAAGCCGGGAGTGTTCTTTCCGAATTGTGCGGGGTGCTTTCTCGAGATGATAAGAAGAGGAGAGTGGGCTTAGATAAAGGTGAGCCTGAGCGGGTGTTTAAAGAAATTTCTCTCGCTTTTCAATCGACGGTTGAGCTCAAAAAAAGCTATCGATTTTCTGAGGAGAGTGGCATCTATTGCTTGGCTGCCTGTATTCGAAAAGGGGAGGGCAGGGATGCAATCCGGGCGCTTACTTCCAATAGAAAGGACTTGCATTGGGGGGGGGAGCTGCCGAACCCTGGTGAGTCGATTGCTTTGCGCAAAATGGTATTGCGCTCCTATGGCAAGGCTCTCAAACTGGGGCAGGCCCACTTGGTTCTTCGCGCACTGGATGAGTTTCGTATTCTTTGCGCTCATCGGCAGGGAAAGCACGGCGTGGAGTCTGTCAATGAGCAGGTGCGTATGTGGCTTGCTGGTGCGGGGGCTGTTGCTCGTACAGGAGAGTTTTACAAGGGACGCCCTTTGTTGATTACTCAAAACGACCATACCATGGGGCTACACAACGGCGATATTGGTATTATTTGGCCCAATGACAGGGAAAAACTTGTCGCATTCTTTCCTGGAAAAAAAGGTGAAATGCGTGAAGTTTCTCCTGCACAATTACCGAAACATGAGACTGCATTTGCATTGACTGTGCACAAAAGTCAGGGCTCAGAATATGATGAAGTTGTCGTGATATTGCCCGACGCCAGCTCCCCCTTGCTTACTCGTGAATTGGTCTATACGGCGGTAACGAGGGCGCGCGTTCGGGTAGAACTATTTGGATCAGCGGAAGCTCTGATTACTGCTGCGGGGCGATCTGTGGTGCGCTTTACGGGGCTCGGTGATGCCCTTGCTGAATTACTTTAGCGCACGGTGAGGACGGGCCAGTTTCTCCTTCCCCATGGGAGCAGGAGCGGGGCTTCCTGGGGACGACTTAGCCGACCGCCTTGAGGAGGTCGTTGACACCAACGCGGTCAATGAGTTCCCGTACCTCGGAAATTTCAAGACGTAATTGAGCGATCTGCTCCGTACCGTCCACAATAGAATCGGTGGTTGCCTGTTTCTCCAGCACAGCAGCGCTCTTGCGCACACGTGCTGCTCCCACGTTGGCACTTGCCCCTTTAATTGTGTGTGCGGCGCGGGTGAGGGTGCGCAAGTCTTCTCCTGAGAGGAGTTGATCCATTTCATTGAGATGATTGCCCATCTCGACAAAGTAGTCTCCCAATATTTCAACTATGAAGTCCTTGTCACCATCGGCAGCTTCGGCCAAATAGGTGAGGTCGAGAATCTCTTTGATGTCGGTCATAGCACTTTCACTACGGACGCCGTTGCGCGATTCCTTAGAGGGGCTTCGGCACAAATTGAAGCGAAAGAGTGTGGAGGAGAAGATTGTGTCTCCTAAATAGCGAGGCGCCTTTGTCGCGATATGGCACGATTTTATAGCGTTTCATCCACTGTTTAGTGATGTTTCGTGAGTCGTGTAGGAGCAGAGGGTACCTGAACGGATTCTGAGGTTTTCATGAACTGCATGCAGTGATAGATTGCCTGAGTGGAATTCTTGCGCCCAATGGGCGAGCTTCTATCGGCTCCGGCCGGCCGGCTGGACGATCCCGTTCAACGGGGCACAGCTCGCCTATTGGCTGTTTGCCTGGGAGGAATTTTCACCGTTTTGCTCATATTTGATGCGACATTGCATCTGTCAGAGAGCAGTGGGGGGCTCATTGCTTGGGCCTACGGGCCCTTGGCCTTTCTCTACATATTGAGTCGAACACGTTATTATCGTTGGGGGGCGCTGGGGACTTCACTGATGTTCGCTCTCGTTCCCATCGCGCGCTTTTGTTGGGGGGAGGGGCTGGGTGAACTTCTCTACTTTTCGGCCATTTCTCCCTTTGTAGCGGGTCTATTCTTGGGCGTTGGGGGAGCTTTGGCCTTGGCCATTTTCAACCCAATCATCATTTGCGCTCTTCCCGCGCTGGTTCTGAGCAATCAGGGCGAATACTGGGGCCTATTCTCTTCACCGAGCCCTCTTGCTGCAAACTTGGTGGCTGGTATCGTAGCGGTTTCGTATGCCTACCACCGCGATTGGGTGGAGTTGCGGCGAGTGCACAGCAAGAGGGAGCATGAAGCCCAAATGCTGCAAATGCAGAAGATGGAGGCATTGGGCCGAATGGCCGGGGGTATTGCTCACGATTTCAATAACCTACTGACGGTCATCTCTGGTGGCGTAGAACTACTCGCTCGCAAGGGAAAGTGGGGAGAAATCAAACTCATCGAATCTGCTACTAATTCCGCTCAACGACTTACTTCTCAACTTCTCACATTGAGTCGTCAAGGGGTTGTCGAACACGGTTCTACGGATCTGCGTTTGGTCCTGAGGGGCGTGCACGAGCTGCTCTCTCGAATCATTGGCGAGGACATTGAGGTGTGCGTTGCGGTTGCTTCGGACGTGCATTGTGTGAAGTTAGAAGAGGGACAGATTCAGCAGGTTCTTTTGAATCTTGCAACCAATGCTCGAGATGCGATGCCCCGTGGGGGGATTTTGTCATTTTCTGCAGAAAATCTGGACGAGGACCATGTCTCCTTGGCGGTCACTGACACAGGCAAGGGCATGGAGCCCGCCGTATTAGAGAAAATTTTCGAACCGTTTTTCACGACGAAGGATGTGGGAAAAGGCACAGGGCTCGGTATGTCCATGGTATTTGGTCTAGTGACGCGCTCTGGGGGGACCATTCAAGTCGATTCGGAACTCGGGGTAGGAACATGTTTTCGAATTACGCTTTGTCGTGCCGAACCAGTGGAAGATGTCGTCAGTTCGGGGCGGCCTCGTCTTCATTTGGACGGGAGTGCTCGCGGTACTATTCTGCTTGTTGAGGATGACTCACGAGTGAGGGAATTGTGTAGGTTCGTTCTGCGCCGAGAAGGGTATTCTGTAATTGAGGCAGCAGGGCCTCAAGAAGCGCTGGCTCTGTTCGATGAGGTGGCGAACGAGGTAGACCTATTGATAAGCGATGTGGTCATGCCGGTGCTTTCAGGGCCCGAGTTGGTGGCAACTTTGCAGAGAAAAGTTTCAGATCTCCCTGTGCTTTTCATGAGTGGGTATGCACCAGAAGACGTACCAGGGGAGCCTCTTGACTCGCGACTCTTACTTAGAAAGCCTTTTCGCCCCACTGAGCTGATTCGTCGGGTGAGCGAGCTCTTGTACAACTTGGAAAGTCGCCCGCCGCCCCCTCTTGTTGCCGAGCCGCTCGATGCAGGGGACGAGTCCCTTTCCGAAAATGCAGGCGATGCGGGGATAAAGTCTGGTACGAGGCTGAGCGAGGGCCCCCTTGAGCCGGAGGGAAGTTCACTTGAGGCTGAGCGGGACGTTGAGCTAGGGAGCATCAAATGAGGCTGCCCGTTCGCGCCCTGCTCCTGTCGTGGGCTGGGATCCTCACTGGATTGGCATGGAGCTGTGCTCTGTTAGCAATCCCCTCGGGAGCCATCGCCTTTGCGGTAGGTGTATGTGTGATACTCGCGTACTCTCCTCGGGTTTTTCCCTCGCTTCGTATCGCATTCGCCTTCATTGTTAGCGTTGTCGCACTTGTACTTACATTGTTCTGGAGCCGGGCCTGGGGGCCCGACTTCATCACCGCCCCTACAATTGAATCACAGCTCAGTTCCCTACCGGTAGAATCGTCGTTTCTTCCCACAATTTGTGCAGCTTCGTGCTAAGAACAATGAGGGGGGGCGAGACCGCTCCCCCGCGTGAATTTTGCCGATACCTCGCTGTCGAGGGCAACTTCGCGCGTTCGGGGTGGTGAGAGAGGGACGTACGAAGATTCAATGGCTGATGAGGAGACGATGAATTCGATATTACCATTATCGCGTGTTGTGGGGCCGAACGATTGGGGTCCTGTTTCATCTGCTCCCGTTTCGTCTGGCGTTGTTGGGCGCGGCGCTCCCTTAGCCGCTTCTTTGCTTGTCAAAGTGCTTGAAGCTGTGCCAGCGGCTCTTGTGGTCGTGGACGAGTACGATCGAGTTGTAGTTGCCAATGGTGCACTACGAAATTTGTTGTTAGTGCAAGGTGATTCACTCCTTGGCTATTCGGTTGGACGCTTTCTCTCGATCGAGAGACTCCAACATGCCCGTGGACAGCTGCTCTTAGAGCTTTCATCGAGTCAGTCCACCTCGGGGAATGCACCAATTGCAGGTGCCACGAATAAAACTACTGACTTTGCATATCGAGACCTTCTCTTGGTGGGGGGAGTGGAGCGAGGGGTGGAGTGCAAAGTCGAGCAAATTGAGTCGGAAGGCGCACAGTTTTGGTGTATCGCCTTGCAGGATCGAACGAATATAGAGCGCGAGTTGGCTGAAAGAGCCGGTGATGCGATGGAGCCCGCGTCGGCGCTTGACCAGGCTCATCATTTGGAAGCCTTGGGTCGCCTTACCGGAAACTTGGCTCATGACTTCAATAATTTTCTCTCTGTAATTCTGGGTAGTCTGGAGCGGGCGCGGCGACGCATCACTCAAGGAGACGATCCTGAAGCCGATTTAGTCAGAGCTCTGACGGCTACCGAGCGAAGCATTCAATCGACCTCTCAAATATTACGCTATTCGCGCCATCGCGATATGCGGGCTGAATCGGTCGATCCGGCTTGTGTTCTTGTTGAACTCAAGGAACTCATCGGTCGTTCGGTGGGAGATGGCATTGAATTGCTCATTGAAATGAAGGAAACCGCTCCAATTCGCGTGGGTGCCGCCCAGTTGGAGACAGCTGTCCTGAACTTGGTGCTCAACGCACGTGATGCCATCAGTGGGGGCGGAAAAATTCGTGTGGTTCTAGATCAGCTAGCACTTGATGATAGCCAGGCTGTGAAGATTGGATTGATTGCCGGCGTGTATGTGGTGATTACAGTAATAGATGACGGTATTGGTATGTCTGATCACGTGCAGGAACATGTATTTCAGCCATTTTATACCACCAAGGCCGAGGGGCAGGGCACCGGTCTCGGTTTGAGCTCAGTGCGCACCCTTGCAACCCAATTAGGCGGAGCCGCACAAATTGAGTCGGTTTTGGGAGAGGGCACTTCGGTGAGATTGTTCTTTCCGGCGTTGCTCTAATATTAGTTGCCGCCCCACCAAGAGGCTTCTAACTCGTCAACCAAGCGCCGCATGATCAAGCGAGGCTGAGGTGCATCACGTAGAACGTCGTTCACCAATGTATCCCAGTTTTCCATCTTGACTGCACCGCGTACGCTTTTGTGAGTCAGGCGAATACGCCGTGCGAGTTCCTTGCGCATGGGCCTGGAAAATTGAGGTACTTCATCGGGAGAAAGTTTGTGCAGGCGTCGTCGAAAGAGATCAACGTCTTCTAGAGTGAGGGTTGAACCCAGCTCGGCGGCTTCGCGTAACAAAGTTTTTGATTCTTTGCGCAGGGCGGTCAGTGCAGGAGGCGTCATTGCAAGGAGAACACAGGCTCCTGGAAGGGCACCGCCGCAGTAGAATGCTAGGCTGCGTAGGGCGGAGCGTCGGGCTGCTTCGGGGACTCCGCTTGTGTAGAGGTTTTCGGCTTCGTCGATAAGAAGCACTGGACCTTTGATTTTTTCTAAAAGGCGTAACAACTCGACCCAAAGCAAGAGGCGCCGGTAGGCATCAAGGCGGTAGCCACTACTACCTGGTTTTTCTTTTAGATCTCTCGCTGAGAGAAAGTCGTCGAGAACAGCTCCCACGTCTTCCTGCTGAGCGCACAGAGCAAGGGCTTTCTTAGCCGCTTTGGACTCTTCACTCGGCGTTTGGGCAATGGTGTCGAGAGCCTGAAGTAGGGCGCGGAGCTTGCTCGGGGAACGAGTCCAAAAAGCGAGTCTATCGAGGGCGCTGGGTCTGCCCCGTTGAGGTAGAATTGATTGTTCTAAAATGCGGTGAAGGTGACGTGCAGGGTTGCCCAAATCGAGGTTCATACGCTCGAGATTGAACCAAAATACGGGGTGCCCCGAGGCTAGAGCTCGTTCGGCTAGGTGCAGTAAGATATGAGTTTTACCACTACCGTATTCTCCAGAGAGAACTTGAAACACGCTACCTGCCATGTCCGCATGATGAAGTAATTTATCGACACTCTTATCGATTTTCTCCTGACCTACGCTCATTTGCGTTACCGCTTCGAGGGGAGGTAGACCTTGCGAGATTCGGATAAGTGAGCGTAAAGCTTGAGGGCGACTACCCTCAGCGGGCCGTATCTTTCGATGCTTGTACACAAAAGGCTCACGTACCAAGCTGGTCCAGCTACGGTGGGGCGGTGGGGGCTCGGCAGCAGAGGGCAGCGAGAGCCGGGCGAAGAGTGGCGGCAGGGACTGCAATGAAGTTGGACCTTCAAAGAGTGCGTCTCCGCCAGTGATGACAATTCGAGTGCTCACCGCGCCTCGGCCTGAGTCGAAGTTGTCAACAAGTTCGCGCAGAAGGGTGTAGGACTTTTCTCGTTGGCGGGGACTACGGGCCGCGATACAATCTCCTTGAGAGAGAACGAGGACGAGGCCATGGTGTCCTAGGGCACGAATAATACGGGTTAACTCGCTAAAAACTCGTTGCCCCGTGTGTAGGTCGAGCACCCCGCGCACGCCGGACACTTTGCGCCGACCTAGGAGGGCTTCCCCTTCTGCCCAGAGCGTGAATGCGCGTACTTCTCTGTGGGCGTCGTCCTCCGCTGCCAGATATGCTCGGCAGAGGGCGTAGAGGTCGCCTGTTGCACTTTCTAGGGCACATGCCTGTGAGAACTTTTCTAGGGCATGCTTCTTGTGCTTTTCATAGAACAAGTCGAGGAGCTTTAAGATTCCTCCGGCGCGGGACTCTCGTGGGGGGACGAGAATATCTAATATTGCAGCGACTAAAGCGTCAATGCCATCGACAGGATATGTGTCGAGAGAGAGATGGGCACTCACAAATCTTTGCGCCCGCGCAGCCTGAGACAATTCACGAATGAGACGATTCTCAATGGTAGACTGGGGGCAGTGGCAAAGCGCTACGCTAGCGCTACCGCAATACTGCAAATCTACTAGCGCTTGGTTGAGTCGAGCTACCTCATCTTCAACAGTTGTAACCGAGCTAGCGGAGGCACCGATGAGTGAACTCATGATCGAATCATCTTGGGCTGACATGTCGGATGTTTTGTTAGCCTGATTTTTACCCTCTTGGAAGTTCGATAGGGCTCCTGACGACTAGAACACCAGAAAAACTTTCAATTATAGAAGTGAACGCAGGTCTTGGCGAAGAACTGCTCGCAAAGCTCTCGCGTCACATGCGAATGCTTCAATACGACCGAAACTCAGGCGATCCATTGGCTGGAGCCAAGGTAATTCATCAGGCGTCAATCGGTGACCGTTTAGGCGGGTTCCGTTTTTGCTCTTTACATCGCGAATGCGAACGCCGCCATCGTCTATGACGACTTCACAGTGCTCCGCCGAAATGGAAGGATCGGATAAGCAGAGTTCGCAGTGAGAGGCGCGCCCCAAGAGAAACTGTCGCGCCGGGGAGGTTGCGCGCAGCGGAACTATACAATGAGGGGCGCTCGCCAGCTCAGAAAGCAATTCAATTTGATCTGCTTCGTTTGGCTCGGATTCTGTTACCCGCAGAGTTGGAAAAGCGGAGGTGGCGGGCCAGCGCTGAGAAGCGCTTGTTACGGGAGCATCCCTCAGGGCGCAGGAGATGATCTTCGTGAGAAATTGACCACTATCATCTGCGGGTGCTCGCACCACCAAAATCAAGGGTCCCAAGGGTTGCTCACTGAGCTGTGAAACTGAGAGCGAAAGGAGGTTCTCGACCAATTGCGTCGGAACTAGTTTTCCATTTGAAAGGAGGCTCACCAGGGTCATCATAGACAGGCATGTTGCTCTTTGGCGAGCACTATGCGCGGGGTTCGTAGGCGGTGAGTATCAAGACACAATTTACTTACCTACAAAATTGAAAAAGGTTCCCGAATTTTCGAGAACCTTTTGAGTGTGATCTTTAGGGGTAAGAGCGGGGCTCAACCTTCAAGATAGTAGCGCAAGGAGCGTGAGCGACGAGAACTCTTCAGCTTTTGCAAGGCTTTTGCCTCAATTTGGCGAATTCGCTCACGAGTGACGCTGAATTCTTTGCCAATTTCTTCCAAAGTATGTTCGCTCTTTTCGCCGATGCCGAAACGCTTTTGCAGAACACGCTGTTCGCGCACGCTCAAAGAGTTGAGGAGTTCACGAGTCTGTTTGTTGAGGTCCGTGGACATCAAACTATCGGAGGGACTGGGGGCCTTTGAGTCTTCGACGAAGTCTCCCAAGGTACAATCGCCGTCTTCACCACGGGGAGTCTCAAGACTTAGAGGCTCTTTGACAATTCGAAGCAGACTACGCACCTTGCTTACGGGAATGTCTAGACGTTGGGCGAGCTCTTCGGGAGTGGGCTCACGGCCGAGTTCTTGAACGAGATCATGGGCAGTTCGATGCATTTTGTTCATCGTTTCTACCATGTGGACAGGAATACGGATGGTGCGAGCCTGATCGGCGATGGCACGTGTGATTGCCTGACGAATCCACCATGTGGCGTAAGTGCTGAACTTGTAGCCGCGGCGGTACTCAAACTTATCCGCTGCGATCATCACTCCGATATTACCTTCCTGAATGAGGTCGAGGAGTTGAAGCCCGCGATTGGTATAGCGTTTGGCGATTGATACGACGAGCCGTAAGTTGGCTTCCACCAGTTGGGCCTTGGCGCGCTGTGCTTTCTTTTCTCCCTGGCGAACCAACTTCGTGAGACGCCCGAGTTCACTGTAGTCTTCCTCTGTGATCTCGTTGTCAGAGGAAGGTGCAATGAGCGCGCGAGCCTTTAGCTGTTGCGCCATGCGATCCAAAGAGCGCTTGTTGAAGTTGAGAGCTAAAAGAAGCTTGTAAAGATCGGTCTGAAGTTTCTTGAGCGACTTATCGATTTTATCGAGTCGACTCTCGTCAGCGGAGCTTCGCTCCTTGAGCAGAGGACCGCGTCGGCGTGCAACACGCTTGATCTTTTCAATTTGGTCAACCAAAGAGGCCGAGGCAACTTCGTCGTCAAAGCTATCATCGTCAGCTTCGACATTGAGGAGTTCGCGGGCTCGCATGCGATTCTCAGCGAGTTTGTCGGAGGTAAGTCCGAGTTCGTCAATGACAACCTTGCTTTCAAAGAGGGCGTCTCGAACCTTATTCGTTCCTTCCTCGATGCGCTTGGCCAAATCGACCTCTCCCTCACGAGTAAGTAAGGGGACAGTGCCCATCTTTCGTAGGTAGACGCGTAGAGGATCGTTAGAGGTGGTCTCGACGGCGGTCGTGGTAGTGGTCGCTTTTTCCGTAGCCATATACTTGTGAAGGGGAGTAGATGCTGATGCGGTGGGAAGTTAGAGTGAGAGCTGAACAACAGAGGGCGTGGAGTTTTGAACAAATGTAGTTTTTTAATTTTCAATTAGAAAAATCGAAAATAATTCGAAACATTTATTCCATTGACCCCAAGAGTTCGATCCTCACAGCCGTGATTGCTGTTAGTCCGTGCTAGCCGCTGGTTCAAGGTATTGTTCGAAAAGAGCAAACTTTTGAGCAGGAGCGACGGAAACTTAGCACGGATCCTTCAATCGGCTCGTGAATCTGATGAATAATTTACCTTTTATTCACGCAAGACCGACGATTTCGCCGAGATTTGCTCGGCTAGGTCATGGAATCTCGTCTTGATGGAATCTGCTTGCTCTAGATCGAGCGCAGTTTCCGCGCGATTTTGCTGGGGAGCCCTGGGCCGCCGTACACCAGAGCGCTATATATCTGCACCAAATTGGCTCCAGCCTCTAGGCGCCCCTGGGCGTCTTCAGCGTTTTCGATGCCTCCAGCGGCGATCAGGACCAATTGATCCCCAGCAGCAGCTCTCAAGACTTTGAGCACTTCTAGAGCGCGAGTTTTCAAAGGAGCACCTGATAGTCCTCCTGCCCCCATTTCTTGAACGATGGCGGTGTCGGTTTGCAACCCCTCGCGCGAAATCGTGGTATTTGTGGCGATGATGCCGTCCAAGCCAATTTCGAGAGCAAGGGCGGCAACTTCACGAATATCGTCGTCGGCTAGGTCTGGTGCAATTTTGACAAGGAGCGGCACTCTACGGCGCGGAACTGTCTCGTCCAGTGCGATACGCACGGCCACAAGAATAGGTCGCAGGGATTCGACTGCCTGGAGATCGCGCAACCCAGGGGTATTGGGCGAGGAGACATTGACGACGAAGTAGTCTGCATAGGGGGCGAGTAAGCGCGTGCTCGCCTCGTAATCAGCCACGGCATCTTCTGGGGCTACGACTTTGGTCTTGCCAATATTGATTCCTAAGAGGGGGCCTTGGACACGTGGTTTGTCCTGGTGTTTTGAGAGAGCTTTTGCCGCGCACTCGGCGCCGTGATTGTTGAACCCCATACGGTTGATGAGGGCGCGGTCTTTGAGGAGACGAAAAAGACGGGGACCCGGATTACCCTCTTGCCCTTGGGCTGTAATGGTGCCTACTTCGATAAAGCCGAAACCCAGGGCTCCGAGGGCAGGATAAACGGCGGCGTCCTTATCGAACCCTGCAGCGAGCCCGATGGCAGAGGGAAACTCAAGCCCCAACGCCTTGACGGACGGTCCCCGAGGTACCGGAAAGAACAAGCGTAAAATGGCGAGCCCCCCGGGAAGTGTTTGGGCGAGCTTTAAGAAAAAGATAGCAAGGTGATGAGCCGTCTCTGCCGGGAGAAGATAAAGGAGGGGGCGGATCAGAAGAGTGTAGAGCACGGGGTCGCCTTACCACGGCTGTACTCATTGAAGCGAGAGCCGCCCGAGGCTTTTGACTATGAACTTGAATACTCTTAGACCGCAGAAATGCCCCCTTTACATCTTGGAGATATGGCCCCCCAATTCGAACTGAAAGACGATCAGGGGAAGACATTTTCGTTGCAAGAGGCTTTGCAACGAGGCCCTGTAGTTCTTTTTTTCTACCCAAAGGACGAAACTGGGGGGTGTATTCAGGAAGTCTGCGGATTTCGGGATGGCCATGATGAGCTGCAAAGTTTAGGGGCTCAAGTTTACGGAATCAGTAAAGATGGCGAAGACAGCCATAAGAAATTTCGTAGCCATTATTCATTGCCCTATCATTTACTATCGGACCCGCGTGGGCGTGTCGCCGAACTCTATGGAGTGAGTAAGAGATTAGGAATTATTCCAGGCCGTAAGACTTTTGTTTTGGAGAGTTCCGGGAGAGTTCGTCTCGCCTTTTCTTCGCTCTTGGCATTTCAAGAGCATATGGAAAAAGCTTTAGCCAGCGTTCAATCCCTACATAATAGCTGATTTTTCAGCGTTTACTTCTCAAGAAGAGCCCTCCTGATAAAAGTTAAAGCTCGGGCTTGACGAGGCGCCGGGCGAACTTACCTTGTTGTTGTACCAGAGAGAGCGACGTGCCTCATTGTACCATTCTTTGTAGCATGGTGTGATTGTCGCGAGCTTGCTCTCCCTCATATTTTAACTGGGGCGTTTAGGAGGCCGATCCTAATAACCTTTCCAACTATGATTGAGGAGTGAGTTCATAG
>CAYWLO010000010.1:0-72046 GCA_964459035.1 uncultured Polyangiaceae bacterium
GTGCTAGATCGTCAAGCGAAAGCTTGGATCTTAGACTGCGAGATGCTGTTTAGTTTTTCAATAGCTTGGCGGGAAGGGCGGCGTGCCAAGGACTTTCTTTCGCCGACGCTCAACTCCCTATCGCTAGAGTATTGGGGAATACGGTGTTCTAATTCTGCTTCTAGGGGGGAGTCCTCCACTGGCTGACGCACCATACGCTCTAGGCTGAGAAGACTTTGAGTTTTTGCCTCTTCACGGAGAGAGGACAACCAGCAAACCGGAGGTTCTTGTGAGAGAAAGAGGGCCACGGGAACGATTGCTTCCCGCGCCCGGTCGTTAGTGGACTGTGCCTCGAGTGCCACCTCGTTTATTTGTCGAGCAAGGACTCCCGTAGGAGTGCGTGTCACGTAGTCAGCGAACCAAGGAATACGGAGACCCAATTCCTTGATGGCGAGGAGGCTGCGCAAAAGATTTTGACCGGTTTCGAGCGAATTGCCAGGGGAGTTCCCCTTTTGTTTCGTCAATTGATCGAGATGGTTTTGATCATCAGCGCTCACGACAAGAGCTTACAGCTATTGTCCGTCATTGGGCGATAGTTGAAATAATTATCGGCACGTTGAAGCTCATTTCGAAAAAAAGGTCCCTAATTGGGCGCGCGGAGACGAAAGGAAGGGCCCTGATCTAGGTTCCGCTGGGCTGAGTGGTTATGCTTCGTTCATGGTCGCGGGAGACAGCCCCTTGGAAGAAAAAATGGCCGAATTGGTGCGAGCTTTTCGCGCGCCTCTGGTTCTTCCCATTCGCCTATTGTCCCTTGTGCTGGCGCTTACCTCAGTTTTAGCGGGGGTGCTCTTTGCTCGTGTCGGTACGGACATGTTTCGGTTGGGGGCAGCGCTTGGTGTTGGCGTCGCCATTGGACTTGTCGTCTACGGCAATATTCGATGGCAGCGTACTTGGCGTAGACCAGAGCATGCATTGCATCGCGCCCTCGCTGCGAGTGGCAAGGAGTTGGCGGCTCAGGGGCAGCGAGCCCATCGTTTATGGAAAGAGTTGAGGCGAAGCTCCAGCCTTGACGGAGGGTCGCTCCAACTTGCAGAACTTCATTTTAAGCAAGTGCTCGCGAGTGTGCCTTTGGGCAAAGTGCGTCAGCGGGCGAGTTCCCTCAGGAGGCTTCTCTTGTTGAGCTTCTTCGCTTTTGCTGTTCTTTGTTTTGGACTTCTTTTGGCGCGTCCTCTTTCATTGGTTGAGGGCGTGGACATTTTGCTGGCGCGCAATGGTGCAGGACCGTTTCGCCTGGCCTATGTTGCGGAACTCTCAATTCAGGCAGAGATGCCCGCCTATTTGGAGAAAAAGGAAAAGTCTCGCCTACAATCATCACAACTCGCGCTCCTTCCTCAAGGTTCTCGGTTGGAGGTGCGTATTGTACCCATTGTCCCTTCAAGACAGTTACTTCTTACCGACGGAGTTCACGAAGAAAAATTTGTAAGTGATGGAAAAGGAGGGTGGGTGGCTCATTGGGTTGCCGATGACCCTTCCAATCTGCGTGTGGCGGCTCGTTTTGGAGATGTGTTGCTCTTTGATAGCCACGAAACCCATGTCTCTCCTCAAGAAGACCGAGCCCCCGCCATCTTTTTGCGAGGAGCGCCCAATCGACTCCTGTTAGGTGAGCTGAATAGTCTACCCTTGCACTATTCTGCAGTAGACGATCACGGCATTAGTCAGATTGATTTAGTGATGTCGAGCGGCCAACGTAGCTTTCGCAAAGAGTTGGTTCATCTAGACAGTCAAAAGCGTGGGCATACAGGTGCATATACTTTAACTCGTGAGCATGAACTCTTGCGGCGTGCTTTTTTGCCCGTACATGTCTGGATAGAAGCTCGCGATGGCAATACTGCAACGGGCCCTTCTTGGGGTAAAAGCAAAGTCATTACGTTGGTTCCGGAACCTCTCGGTAAAGAGATGGCCTCCCGTCATATTTCGTTGCGTAGATATCGAAAATCGATCGCGCAATATTTGGCGACGGACATGGGTGCCGCGCATTTGTCTCGAAGGGATGCTTTGAGCGCCCGCAGAGCTGCCTTTCAGGTTCTCAGTCAAGAGTTGCATGCTCTGGAAAAGAGTCTCGAGGGGCATCGACAAGTGCCTCACCGTTCACTGGTTTTCTTGCGTGCTCAAATGGAGGCGCTGGAGAAAAAAGGCGAAGAGCGCACTCGTTCCGAGTCCGTATTGTTGGCAACGGATGCTTTGATTCATGGCATCGCGCGCCGTGAAGCGGCTCAACTTTCGAAAGATTTGGGATCAGCGGTGGAAGAAATTGCCGTACAAGCTAGAGAAATTCGCTTTGATCCAGAGTCTATTCACCTAAGAGGACTTCTTGACCTCTTGGAGGGGGCCCTCGCCGGTGCCTCTCAATTGCAAGAAATCGGAGTTTTAGGCGATGACCTGGGCTCAGTCGCGGTGGCTGACTTGGGCAGAGTCGGTAGAAGTTTGCGTGGTCACGAATACGGACATGCAGAAGCTGCTGCTCTGCATTTGGCCGAACGTCTCAAGAGGGGCACTCCTTCCTTCGGCTCGAAAGGCGGTGGTGTTGAATCGGGTTCTCCATCCGGTGGTTCGTCTCAAGGAGAAGCGAGCGAGGGGAGCCCAAGTTCGGACGCCCCTGAAGAATTTCAGGAGCTGAGTCAAAAGGTGGATGAGTTGGCGCAGGAAGCGGCCGGTGAGCTCAGTGAGTTGGAGCGCATGCTACGCGACGCCCAGCGTGCGGCCGAAGACGACTTTTCTCCCAGCCCAGAGCTGGAGAAGACGTTTGACGAATTGCGCACGGCTTTGGAGCAGCTACCCAAGAATTCGCAGGTTCCAGACGGTGCGCGTGCTGAAGCGGCCTCGGCGAGGAGTCAAGGGGAAGCGATGCTTGATGCGCTGCAGTCGGGAGATCTTGCCGAAAGTTTAGAACGAGGCGCCGACGCCATCTCTTCTCTTGAGCGAGCCCAAAGATTGATTCGGCAGCAAGGGAGTTGGTTGAGAGAACGCGATTTGTTGGAGGCGCGGGACGCCATAAAAAAATCGATGAAATTGGCAAAGGAGTCCCTCCTACAGGTCCAAAAAAAATCCGCCCAAGGAATGAAAAAAAGTCTGGGTGAGCGAGCGCAGCGCCAGGCAGATCTTTCAAAAAAAGCAGCCGAACTTGCGGAAAGAGGGAGCGGCTCTCACGCGCCATTGGGTCAGGAGAGTGTTCAGTCATTAAAAAACGCCGCTCGCCTACTCAAGCAGGCCGCTGCAGAGATGAACGCTGGACGTGCGAGCGCAGGGGCGCGCCGTGCCGAAGAAGCCCAGGAGCAGCTTGAGAGAGCGTTGCCCTCACGAGGCTCTGCCTCCGAAGGGACTAATTCGGAGGCAGAGCGAAAAAAAGCGGGAAAATCTCGCGCTAACGTACCCAAGGAAGATAGGCATATGGCACGCGATTTTAGGAAACGTGTCGAAGCTGGCCTGGGGCGCGCGAGCGGTCGACTTTCGCGAGCGGTGCGCCGCTACGCAGAGGAACTGAAATGAGGCGACTTGATCTGTTCGGAATACTGCTTTCGGGGGCTTTTTGTCTTTTGGCTTGCGCCGAGGAAAAAAACACAACTTCTCAAGGTGCGCGCAGGGTGAATCAAGGGGGCTCAAGTCCCTATCAGAATATCAAGAAGTTAGAGTCGAAAGTTGAACATCCTCAGCCTCCTGCGCTCGCTCAGGCAAATTATTTCATCACAAAGATGAACTACCCTACGGCGGATAGATTGCTTCTGAATGAAGTCGGAGCAGACGCAGCAATGGCGCGTGCGCGTCTAGCGATTTACCGCGGAGATTGCGAAGGGGCCTTAGATCACCTGGTATCAAAAACGGTACGCGGAAGAAAAGGGGCTGAGGGACTCTACCACTTCAGCGTTCGGTGTGCGCGCGCGACTGCCGGTTCGATTATTTTTGAGGATAAAAAACGGGGCGTGTGGATTCGCTTGCAAGATGAAGCCGACAAGGTACTGGCACCCTATTTGGTTGAGGTAGGTGTGCGGGCTCGTGCTGCCCTTGAGCAAGACTTGGGCGTACAATTGCCTCGACCCTTGCGTATTGACCTAGTAAGAGATCTATTTTCGCTCTCTTCTGTCTCGGGTTTGCCCCTTGAGTCAGCGGAGACCACTGGCACGGTAGCTGTGGCGCGTTGGGGGAGAATTACGATGGTATCACCCCGGGCGATGCATCATGGTTTTCCGTGGGCGGATACTCTCGCTCATGAGATCACTCACCTTCTACTTTCGTTGGCGACGGCCGATAGGGCTCCGTTGTGGTTGCAAGAAGGAATTGCAAAAAGAGAAGAGCAGCGCTGGCGCCACGTTCGACCATTTGACGGGAAAGTGAACGCCGAAGAACGCGCCTACAAAGCGCAGGTCGAAGGCAAGTCGGTGGGGGTCGATGCAATTGGCCCTTCCATTGCGATGTTACCGAGCGCCGAAGCCGCTTCAATCTCTTACGCAGAAGTGGCGGCGTTTGTTGAATATTGGATTGCATCAAATGGAGTCCATTCATTGGCTCTCCTTCTTGGTGACGTGGAGACAGCCCCCAATGCTGACTCGGCGATGCGCAGCGTGAGCGGCTATGGAGTGAGTGAGTGGCAAATCTTGTGGCGTGCCCATATGGAAAAGAAATTTCAGCAAGCCCCGGAGTCAGTCGATTGGGAAGAGGAAGAGCAAATGGGGCCGAGAGCGTTGTCGCGCGTTCTGAGGCTGACCACGCTGCTTACAATTGCGGGCTATCCCGATGCGGCGGCGAGTCAGGCTGCGCCTGCCTTAGAACGGGCGCCCCATTCGGCAGCTCTCCGGTTTTTGGCGGCGCGAGCAGGACAACTGGCTGAGCGCGACGACGTGCCGTATCTCTTGGGAACTTTTGGGGATGTAGACTCAGCCCATGGCGGTTGGCTGGCATTGAGTGCCCGAGAACTTGGGCAAGATTCATCCCTGCCGAAGGTGCGTGCCTGGCAAGCTGAGGCCCTCGATTTGGATCCTCTTTTGCCCGAAGTCGCTTGCGCCGGGGTTCCTTGGGCGGGGCCGACAGAAAAAGACACAGGGAGTGATGAGCCCACCGCCCTATGTCTTCATGCGCGTTCCCTCACGCTACGCGGCTCTCGCTAAGAGCGATTGTATTAGTTGCCTATGAAGCGAATATCGTCAATCCATAGATCGGTTTCGCCGGCAACGATGAACTGAATTTCGCGAATTTTTGGTGCGTCCAATGAGGTAACGACGGAGCCGCGGGGAAGCATCTCAGAAAACTTGATCTCGTAAAAGACCCATTCATCGGTCAAAGTGAGACCCTGAGAGAGATTGTCCGTATTGAGAACAAAGCCGAGTGCGCCGGTGTCGGGAGTATGTACGCCGACGCCCAATGTTTGGCCCCCAGAAGCTGCTTTTGCCCAAAAACCAAAGCCACTATAAGAAGCCGCGTCGTAGGGGGCGGTGAATTTTCCGATCACACCGCTGTCGCCACCCTGGTTCATGGGGCCAATATGTAGTGCGTTGGCGCTCTCTGCTCGCGCCATCTCCAACGATGCTGAGACATACGTGGGAGAGCTGAAATTGGTCCAGGCCCCAATGGGCGAGGAGCCACAAAAGTCTGCAGAAGGAGCGTTCTCAAAGTCGGCAATCGCTCCTGGGGACGAGCAGGTGATTTCCGAGGGGGCAGTACCGGCAGAGCCTCCTCCTGTGCCGTCATTGCCGCTGCCGCCAGTTGCTGTCGTCCCATCAGGATCTACACAAGCCTTATTGATGCAGGAGAGTGAATCGTTGCAGGTATCATTGCCATAGCATGAACAATCCTGATCGCCCGTAGAGCAAGAGCCTCCCGAGGGGTTACCCCCCTTGGAATCACAGGCCGATTGGTCCGACAAACATTTGCCCGAACATTCGCTCAAGCTAAAGCCCGAGCCGTCTTTGTTGCAGGTTCGAAAGGTGCCCTCTGCGCAAAGATCGGTTGCAGTGGAGCACAGTTGAGTACGGCAAGTACCGCCGCTTGAACAATATTGTGCGTCTGCGCAATCATCGGAGGTTACGCAGTCTTGGCAAATGCCCGCTTTCTGATCGCAGACCATGTCTTCTGCCCCGCATTCTTTGTCCGAGGTGCATTGGGTGCGGCATGAGTTGCTTGAGCAAATTTGTCCTGCTCCGCAATCGTTGTCACCCTCACACTCGACGCAGTACGAAAGTTCTTTTGAACAAACGCCTGTCGGTGCACATTCTTTACTGCCTTTGCACGAGGTTGCAGCCTCGCAAATGCTGTCTCTACAGATGTCGCCCTCTGAGCAATCATCGTCGTCCAAGCAACTTACGCAGACGTTGCGAACCCTATCGCAAATCTCGCTAGAGGCTCCACATTCTTTATCGCTTTTACAAGATTCTGTGGAATTATTCCCGGCTCCAGTCGCTCCGCCATTGTTACCTCCGGCCCCAATATTGAGACCAGCGCCTTGGGGATTTTGAGACGTTGAGGAACTGCATCCGTAGGCAAGTGCAGCACCACTTGCGAGTAAAAGAGAGATAAACCGGGCGTCCGTGTATTTCATGGCCCGATACTGCTTTGTGGATGAAAGCTGCGCAACCGAGAAACCACTATATGACCCAATTCAAGATATTGTGGTCATTGAGAATCTAGTACTGGTAAAGTTTTTGGCTTGAGCGGTAGGTACCGCCACCGATTGTACTTTGATTGGTTCACAGACCTACAGCCGAATTACGGCTTGCTCGCAGAGATGATGATGCGTGGACTATGGGGACCAAAGAATGCCCCTTTGGTCGAGACATCACCACTCACTGCGGAAACTCGAAATCCAGAATCGTGCAGCATGCGTCCTAACTCAGCGAGGGTGTAGAGCCGTACGGAATATTGCAGTTCTTTACTTCGACCATCGTCAAGAATAATGGATCGCTTTACCCGCAGGCGGTTGGTGATCCAATCCAAATTCATATCGTCCATGCAGACGCAGCCGTCTCCCTCGAACCAATGATTGTAAGGGGTTTCACGGGCCGCAAAGTCTCGATTCATCACATCAATGAGAATACGGCCGTTGGGCTTGAGTGCATTGCGAATACGCGTGAGCACATCGAGGTTTTTTTCCTCTTCGAAATAACCAAACGTAGTGTCCCAGCAGAGAACTGCATCGAACATTTGTTCGAATGCCATCTCTCGCATATCCCCCTGCAAAAAATTGATTTTTGCCTGAGCTCGTTGGGCGTTGTCTCCCGCCATTGCCAGTTGATAGACAGAGAGATCGTAACCCACAACCGCGTAGCCGCGTCGCGCCAACTCGACGCAGACTTCACCCTGACCGCAACCAAGATCCAATATCACCGCGCCGGGGGCGACGTTGAGCTGTTCGAGAATAAAGTCGACCTCCCGACGAAGTTGAGGCTCCGTCATGGGACGGTAAGCGCGTGAGAAGTCGTCCCCAAATAGGGTTTCCCACCAAGGTTTTTTACGAGGTTGCTGAACCTTGGGAAGAGAGGGTTTACCGGAGCGTCGCGGTGGAGGAGGTTTGCGATCGGTAGGGGGCACCACCATTTCAGGAATGGCAGCGTGCGTTTTGCGGGGAGGAGCCGGCGCTTCAAGCTCTGCCAGCTGGGCGATATCCGGAGGGGCCGGTGTCGGCTCTATTTCTTGCAGATCATCGTCTTCGAGAGCTTCAGCTTCAATAGATGAACCTTCTGCGCTGG
The DNA here is from genome assembly GCA_964459035.1 of uncultured Polyangiaceae bacterium. Lineage (GTDB taxonomy): Bacteria > Myxococcota_A > Polyangia > Polyangiales > Polyangiaceae > NIC37A-2. The sequence continues at coordinate 7,713 of CAYWLO010000010.1, forward strand.
CGTGAGTTTGCTCGACACTTGTCTCCGAGAGACTGCCCTGGGCTGTATCGGCCAAATCGAGAGGGAGAGTTTCAGCGGTGGCCTCGGTGTGCGTGCTGTCTTCTGGCGAAACCGCGGGAGATTCCTCGGTTTCTGCCTTGGGGGAAGAGTCTTTCGCAGTCGCAGTCTGTTCTAGTTCCTCGGTAGGGGGTGTACTCGCGGCAGAGTTCTCCAAGGCTGGCACGCTTGGTTCGGAGGATCCCGAGGGGGAGTTGACGGGAGGCTGAGGGGTAGGACCACGCGGTGGCGGAGTACTCATCAGGGGGATCACGCGCATGGGACGAATTATCTCATGCGGGGCTTTGTCCTTGCGAGGAGGCGGGGGCGAAGAGGGAACGGGGATCGAAGGAGCTTTCGACTCGGATGGCTCCTCTTGATTCGACGGGGAGTTTGGCTTATCCATCGAGGGAAAACTGGGGAGTTTTGGCGATTTGTGAGCGGAAAGCTCGGAGAGCGAAGGCAATTTGGCCGGAGAGCGATCGGAAAGACCGCTGGGGCGAGGGGGAAGAGAGGAGCCCGGAGCTGAAAGGGAGGAGCGAGGAGGCGGGGCGGAACTGTTGGTCGCGTTTCCGTCAATTGTCCGCGCCGCAGCCTTGTCTTTTACGTCCTCCTCGGGACTTGCCGTTTTATCGCTCATGAATTTCCTAGCAGGGATTCACCCATCTGAATGGCACCCAGCTCTCTCTGAATAGAAACACTTGACTCAAAGAGAACCACTGCAGTTGAGCCTAGATGAAACATGCCGACCTCCTCGCCCCGTTCGATGGGACGACTGGGGGCCATTTGGGTTTCTCCTGGAGGTACTGCCGGCTCAGGGATGACCGAAACACTGATACGTCCCACAATGGTCGCCCCCACCATGACTACGCTGACTCGGCCGAAATCTTCCGTGTCGATACAGATGCAGACGCGGTTGTTTCGAACAAAAAGACCATCAATATTCTCTTCACCGAAGGAATTGACCGGATAGAGGTCGCCTGGAATGCCCCTCACTCTTGAGATACTGCCGGTCACGGGTGAGTGCACTCGATGATAGTCTCGCGGAGAAAGGTAGACCACACAGAACTGACCATCACGGTAGCGCTCGGCATCGGCCGAATCGCCAATTAATTCAGCTACATCGTAGTGTTGTTTCTTGACTAGGATACCTAAAGCTTCATCGACCGGTCCAGCTGCGGAGAGTTTTCCGTCGGCCGGTGAAATGATAGCAGCGTCTGCGAGGGGTCGTGCCCCGGGCTTGAGCGGCCGGGTAAAGAATGCATCAAAACTTGGATAGGGCCCTGGAGACTGAGCTTCATCGAGATTTACATCGTACGCTGAGCAATAGGCCCGCTGCACCATCTGAGAGACGACAGGGGGCAAATTTTGGTCGCATAATTTTCCAAGAGCTCGACTGAGGGAGACACGAGGAAGAGCACGAATGAGTCGGGCTGCTGCGAAGGTAGATACACTCACTATTTATTTCCACAAAAGACGAGCAGAACGCTCGGGCGCACCATGTTACTCACCCGGCAGAGAATGGGTCAAACTCCCAACAAAAACTACTTACTTAAGTACAGAGCTCTCTTTGTTCGGGGTTGCGTAAGGGATGAATTGCTTTGCCGCGGCGAGGAGGCAAAAAGCTGGATGAATTAGCTGGGAATGAGTTCTGAAGGGCTGGGATCGAGCCCGCTCTCATTGGAAATTTCCGCAAGGGACCGAATGAATGGGCTCCGACGAAGTTTGATTTTTCTTTGAGAAAATTCCGAACAATTAAGTAAAGGAGAGAATGCCTACGCTTGCCCACACGCCTAGAGCGGCGACCGGTTTACCGGTTGTCGCGACCAGCAGGACATCTAGAGCGCCGATAAGTGGCCACAATTGAAGCTAGTACCTCGTGCCGGAAGTCCGTGCCGGGTTTCACCAGACCCAACTGAAGTGGGGGCCTGATGAAACCCGCAATAGCCTCCCTATTTGCCCTCGGTACTACTTTTTGTCTCATGGGTACCAAAACCCGGCACGAAGTTCCGACCTTTGGTACTAGTGCGGCATTGGGGACCACCTCTACAATCTGTAGGTGGCGAAAATGCAGAGTATTTCCTTCAAACGGAGAGCCGCTCTAGGGGCACTTCTTTTACTGCGCGATGGGTGGGTAGAAGTGAAGCGAGTGAGTTCGAACTCTCCAGGCTATTCATTGACAGCTCACGATGGGGCCGCCACCGGAGTCATCGCAGCTACAGGAACTTCCGACAACGCTGGTGACGCAGGCGCAGGTTGAGGTACCTGTGCATTCTGGAAGCCAGGCACAGGCGGGCCCGCCTGTGGCGTCCTGATCACAGTGCGCTCCGGTTGGACAGATGCCTTCACCGCAAGCGAAACAAGTACCGTCGCTGCAATCGGGCCCTCTGGCTGGTGCAGTGGACATTTCTCCATTTTCCCCTTCAGCACCGTAAGATTCAGACTCTGTATTCGCTGAAGCCTCTTGTGCATTGCCGGTCGAACCACCGCACGCGAAAATCGCGACGCTTTGCAAGGCGAGGAGAGAAGCGGACAAGAAACGAAGAGAAGGAGTCATCTCTTCGTGTATAGATGGGGAGCCCAGAACTCCACAAGGGTTAGGAGGGTGCCAATTTACTGAGGGCCCGCTCTACCATCTCGCGATCACTGGAAGCGAGCTCTCTCAGATGAGATTGATGCAGGGAGTAACGTAAAGTGGCGGCCTCAAGGGGCGTAAGTAGGATAGAGCGCTTGTAGTTGAGTTCTTCGACCCGATAAGTGAGGTGTAGCTCGCCCTCTTGTTCGTATTCTTCTTCTATGATGGGGCAGGAGCGAGAAGGGCGCTCGCCGGGATGGGCCCAGGGCTCAGTGAGCTCTTTTATCAGGCTGCGCACGGCCTTAGCCCTGGTACGAGCGTGCATTAGCTCCGAGTCTTGAAAGAGTGCGAAAAATTTGTTGCGGGAGAAAGTGCCAGGCGCAAGAACCAAGGCAACAAAAAGCGCGTCGGCATCTGTTTTTTCGCCAGGGACCGACTTGGTCGAATGTTTTTCGCCTCCCCCGGAACTCCCCCCGGAGTTCACTTGGAAGCGCCCTGATTTTCGTTCATTGCGTTCAGAAGTTCAGCTTGAAAGTGGCTGACCACGGACTCTATTATTTCATCTAATTCACCCTCGATGATTTTATCGAGCTTATAGAGTGTGAGACCTAGACGATGATCCGTGAGGCGGTTTTGTGAGAAGTTGTAGGTGCGAATTTTCTCGGAGCGATCGCCGGCTTTCACCTGGCTGCGTCGTTCATCCCGGATAGCATCATCTTGCTTCGTTTTTTCGATATCAAACAAACGGCTGCGCAAGATTTTTAGTGCTTTACCCTTGTTTTTAAGCTGACTGCGCTCGTCCATGCACCGGACCGAGAGCCCTGTCGGCAAGTGGGTGATCTGCACTGCGCTATTGGTGGTGTTGACGGCTTGACCACCAGGCCCACTGGCCGCAGCAATATCGTAACGTAGGTCTTTGTCATGTAAGACGATGTCTACTTCGTCGGCCTCGGGAAGTACCGCTACAGTGGCCGTTGACGTGTGCACCCGCCCCTGAGTTTCTGTCGAGGGAACTCGTTGCACGCGATGTACGCCACTTTCGAATTTGAGACGTGAGTAGACCCGGTTTCCCGATATAAGAGCCGTGACCTCTTTGTAGCCTCCCGCGCTTGCCTCACTTTTGTTGAGTAACTCAACTTTCCAATTTTGGTCCTCGGCGTATCGACAATACATGCGGAACAGATCAGCGGCGAAGAGGGCGGCTTCTTCGCCGCCCGTGCCGCCGCGAATCTCTAGAACTGTATTCTTATCGTCATCTGGGTCTTGAGGTAGGAGAAGTAGCTGCAGTGAGCGCTCCAATTCTTCAAGTTCCTTCTCCAAGGAAGGGAGTTCCTCTTTGGCAAGGGGTCCCATCTCCGGATCTGTGAGAAATTCCTTATTCTCTTCAATCTGAGAACTTAGTTGATTGAAGCGCTCGAAAGCCGCATTGATAGGTTCAATGCGTGTACGCTCCTGATTCAGTTCACGCATCTTTTGAGGCGCAGTCAGAATTGCAGGATCACAGAGCAGTTCGTTCACCTCTTCGAGGCGACGGCAAAATTGTTTGAGTTGATCAATAGGGATCATTATTCGATTTCAGGGTACATTCTCAGAAGCAGCAGCGCGGAGCAAATTGCCCCTCATGAAGCAAGAAGTCTCAAAAATAGCTAAAAATATGGGTAAATTGCACCAAAGGCCCGATAGAAGGACTGCTTTGGTGCAGATTGCCCATATTGGAGGGGTGATTGGAGCCACAAGCGCTGGCGCATATTTCGCATATGATGGGGTGGGGTATGAAGAGCGCTCTGTGTCCGGTCCTCGTCAAATCAGAGATTTTCGTTGGAAGGACCCCGAGAGCCATCCAAAAGGTACATTCCATGAATGGCCTACCATGGCTATTGCGCAGTCTTCAAAGAATCCTGAGGAACTGACTCAGCGCGCTCTCATGGCTCTTGGAGGTATCAAGCGCTTTATTTCTCGTGGCGATCACGTGGCAATCAAGCCGAATATTGGCTGGGACAGAATGCCGATTCACGCCGCCAATACCAACCCGCGCGTCGTGGCGGAAGTGGTCCGACAATGCCTGCAGGCCGGAGCCAAGCAGGTCGTGGTGACTGATGCTTCTTGCAATGAGGCCCGAAGGAGTTTTCAGCGTTCTGGTATTTGGAAGGCGGCTCACGAGGCAGGTGCGTTGGTTGTTCTGCCAGCTCCTCATCGATTTCGCACGATGCGCCTACGGGGCGACTTATTGGATGAATGGCCTGTCTACACTCCACTAATAGAGGCCGATAAACTGATCAATATTCCAGTGGCCAAACATCATAACCTATCGCTCTACACGGGTGCCATGAAAAATTGGTACGGAATATTGGGCGGAAGGCGCAATCGATTGCATCAAAACATTGATCTCTCTATCGCCGATTTGGCTACGTTCATGCGTCCCACTCTGACCATCCTTGATGCAACGCGGGTGTTGCTACGCAACGGACCTCAGGGAGGTAATATTGCAGACGCCCGTGATATGCATCAGGTAGTGGCTGGTCTGGACGAGGTTGCTATCGATAGTTATGGCGCCAGCCTAGTAGGAGTTGACCCCCAGAAAGTACGCTATTTGACCATGGGTCAGGAGAGGAATTTGGGTAAGATGAAGCTCTCTAGGGTCGTTCAAGTATGAGCGGGCCCGCACCAGCCCTTCACCCGCCAGGGGCCGCCGTTCTATGAATGCTATTGCAACCCCAAAGAATGGTCGCATTCACCTGCCGATCATTCAATCGATGAAGCCTGCCCAGGCTCCCTCTGTTTCGGCTCCTCAAGTCCCCTCCAAGAAGAAGGGGCGAACTTGGCGTACCCATCTCTTTCGTACCCGTAGGCGTCCAGGCTCTGGCTTGCCTGCGCGCAAGATCATTCGAGGTCTTGTGTGGGCACGGCGGGGGAGTCAAACGGTCTTCTTGGTCGGGTTTTTCTTTCTGCTGACTCAAACGGCTTTTCGTGGCTCTTTTTCTGCGGGAAGCGACGAGGCGGTGCGTTTGCCTTGGCTGGTCGAGTGGTTTCTTTTAGCTGATCCATTTGTTGCCCTGCTCACCTTTTTGAGTACGCACAGTCTCTACGGAGGTATGTGGTGGTCTCTGCCGATTGTATTTCTGACACTCCTTGTAGGGCGTGCTTTTTGCGGATGGATGTGCCCCTTTGGCACGATTCACCATGTGATGAGCTTTTTATTTCCGAGCCCCGCGCTTAAAGGGGGACGGCGAGTAGAGTCTAACCGAACAAAGTCTTGGCAAGTTGGCAAATACTACTTGATGATAGGCTTGTTGGGTGCGGCCGTCGCCGGCAGCGCTTTGGGTGGTGCTTTTGACCCTATTTGTATCGTTGTGCGCGGTGTTGGTTTGGGGGTCCTGCCTGCCCTGCAGTATATGGGCACTCGCGGGCTAGACGGTGCCGCTTTTTCCAACAATCGTTTTCTACAAGGAGTCAGCGACGATGCCCTCGACTTTTTTGGTAACCATATTTGGACCCCCGAGCAGGCACATTTTCATCAGACCTGGCTGATTCTCTTTCTCTTTCTTCTGGTAGTTGCTCTCAATCGCGTGGTGCCTCGTTTTTGGTGTCGCGCTCTTTGTCCCCTAGGGGCGCTGCTTGGGCTTCTTTCCAGGTTTTCCATCTTTGGGATGGAGAAAGATCACTCAAAATGCACCGATTGCAATCTTTGTTTGGTAGATTGTCAGGGGGCAGATAGTCCACAAGGAGGAGTAAAACACCGCACGGATGAGTGTCATTTATGCTTCAATTGTGAGGCGGCTTGTCCTGAAGATGTAATCAAGTTTCGATTTTTTCCTGGCCTGCGGAGTTTGGAAAAAAAGCCAGATATGCAAAGGCGAGCAGGACTCGCCACCGCTGTTTCAGGAGCACTACTCGTCCCCTCGGCTCGTATCGCTAATTGGCCCGACGAAGCACATTCGCCCAAGGTAATTCGTCCCCCAGGAGCGGTGGATGAGCGAGATTTTCTCGAGAGATGCATTCGTTGCGCCGAGTGCATGAAAGTTTGTCCGAACAATGCCCTGCATCCAGCCCTCTTTGAGGCGGGACCGGAAGGAATGTGGACCCCCATTCTTATTCCGAAAATTGGCTATTGTGAACAATCGTGTGTTCTTTGCGGGCAGGTGTGCCCTACAGGCGCCATCGAAAAAATCGAAGAGAAACACAAGCTAGGAGAAGGAGTACCTCCTATCGTCATTGGAACGGCCATGTTCGATAGGGGGCGCTGCTTACCTTGGGCGATGGCCACCCCTTGTACCGTGTGCGAAGAATTTTGCCCTACATCCCCCAAAGCCATTTGGCTTGAGGAAGTGCTGGTGCCCCAAAGAGGCGCGGTCGCCCAAGGGGGACAAGAAAAAGAATTGTCGATGGTGCGTGTGAAGCGCCCTCATATCGACCCTCAACTGTGCATTGGGTGCGGTGCGTGTGAAAATGTCTGCCCAGTCGTGGACAAACCTGCCGTTTATGTAACTAGTGCCGGGGAGTCTCGCTCCAAGACAAATATCATTCTTCTGGAGAATACTTCCTACAACTCAGGTTGAACACCTACTTCTTTCCTCCTTGATTGCGAAAGCCCCTTGCTTGGATGGGCGCCTAAAGCGATGATGCGCCCCGTGCCAAAAGTCGCAGAATCTCGCGAAAAAGCCGGTAAGGTAGCTGCCTGGCTGATCCAAAAAAATCGACCCGATGAGGCCGTGGGCCTCTTGGCGGCTTGGGCCGCTTCTGGCGAGAACGACAGCGCGGGGCAATCACTCCTTGCCGAAGCCCTACGTGTCGACCCCAGTGCAAAAGTAGCTCAGCAAGCTTTTGAACGCATGGAGGGTATCGACGGCGAGCATCTAGATCTCAAAGAAGCAACGAGCGACTTCGGTCTTGAGTACATCACCAAAATATTGGCTGAAATGCGCAAGCCGAGCTTTCGGCGCGCTCAGATGGGGTTCAACAACAACATCAAATTCAAGGATGTTGTGTTTCATGTGCAAACAGAAGACAGCGGGCTCGACTCTCCTCACATCATAACACACCTATTCGCTGATGGTGGACGGGTGGTCAAGAGTCACAAGCGTAGCTATCAGGATCATGTGTCCCGTGAGGACGTGGCTGAGTTTGTCCGCGGTTTGATGAAAAGCCAGCACCTTGAAATGGTGATGAAGCTGCGCGATGGCAGTTTTGATAAGGTCATTGCCGGAGACGAAATCGGAGGAATGGATCTCCTTACCGAGCCTCCGAATGTAGATATTCTCAAGCTGAAGAATAAGAAGAAGAAAGCCAAGGCAAAGAAAGAAGCCGCAAAAATTCAGGGTTCCGATTTAACGGAGCAAAAAAAGGCACCTGCGCCCGTGGCCAAAGTGTTTTTTCGCCTGCATGTGTTGCGTAGTCTCAGTGGAGGCCCCGAGAGCTATGCTCCAGAAGGACCCGAGGCGATCGTCGGCTCAAAAGGGGCGATAGCTTTGGAGGGCGAGCGATTCTGTCATCCTGAAGAAGCTGTTCTCATGATGCGCGATGGTGAGCTAATTCTTGACGACCTTGATGGAGGAAATGGTGTATTTTTGCGCATCAAAGGTCTGGTTGAGCTGGAATTAGGAGATGAATTCATTGTGGGAGACCAGCTCTTACGTGTTGAGAAAAACCCCATATTTGACGATGGTCCAGCTCCTGATCCGACCTATTTTTATTCGTCTCCCAAGTGGCCTTCATCATTTCGAGTAGTTCAGCATTTTGAGCGTGGTGGCATTGGCGCTTGTGCCATTGCTCGTGGCAATGCTCTCCAGGTTGGCTCTGCGGTGGGCGACCTGGTCTTTCCTGATGATCCTCTAGTTTCTGAGCAGCATTGCTTGCTCGAAGAGCAGGCCGGATCTCTCGTTCTTACAGATCTGGGCTCACGCACGGGAGTATTTGTCCGGGTGCGCGGTGAGCAGGTTCTCAATCATGGCGACGAACTCCTCGTGGGGCGAACTCGTCTGGTCGTAGACACTCAGGTGTAAACCTGTTTTGAGCCGAGGGGTTCTTTGTGAGCTGTTGAGCTGTTGAGCTGTTGAGCTGCTGAGCTTGGCAGCTCAACGCTACAAACGAGAAACGGCCAGAGCAAAGCTCTAGCCGTTCTCACTCTTAAAAAGAGGACTGATTACTCAGCAGCGGGAGCAGCTTCGCCTTCAGCGGCAGCAGCCTCTTCAGCGGGAGCCTCTTCAGCAGCAGCTTCTTCAGCAGGAGCCTCTTCAGCAGCAGCTTCTTCTTCTTCTACGGGAGCTTCCTCTTCAGCGGGAGCCTCTTCAGCAGCAGCCTCCTCAACGGGAGCCTCAGCAGCGGGGGTAGAACCGCCACAGGCGATAGCGAAACCAGCGATTAGAGCAGCGAATGCGGTGTTACGAATGATCATTTTTTTATTTCCCTACGTAGGATTGTGCCGGGTGCGCCTCGAATGGTTTGAATGACGAGGCTGCGTGCTGAGTGCATCAGCTGTCCAGCTCATTGTTGACGCGCGAGGTAACAAATTCGGCTCACCGCGTCAGCGTATTTCTTAATCTTTTTGTAATTTTATTCTTCACGAAGTGAGTTAACTGGTTGATATTATTGTGTTTATATAAGTAAAATACTTGATGCTAGATTTATCTTCTCTGATTGAAATCTGGACGAGGGGGTAATTTATTGGTCACGATGTCGATTTTGAGCCACTTTTGCCGCCTCGTGCGTCCATAGTTGTGGCCTTGACTGCAATGACTCCTGAAAAACGTCCTGAATTGCGTTTGCTAAGCCCTCCCGCGGAGCAGGAGTCCGTCTCTAGTTCTTCCGTTCGGTCGTTTCAGCCTGCTCTGACAGAGCGAGGTGCGCTGACGGCGCGTCTCGCTTTGACCCAGCGAGACGATTCCGAGCTCGTTGCTCTCGTGCAAGCAGGCGAGTCCTCTGCGTTTGAAGTGCTCTACCGTCGACATAGTCCTTACGTGATGGCCTTGGCCGTGCGAGTACAAGGCAACCCAGGCGATGTGGAGGATATTGTGCACGATGCCTTCTTGAAAGTGCACCATAAATTGCACGATCTGCGAGCTGGAAATTCTTTTCGTCCTTGGCTGGCGTCAGTTGTAGTGAGTTTGGTGCGCAGTCGGTTGCGGCGCCGTCGTATGCTGGGCCTCCTAGGGCTCTCCACTTCCGAACCCATTGATTTGGACGCCTTGGCCGCCCCCGATGCCGGGCCCGAAGTACGCGCTCAACTGGCTCAAGTGTACCGCGTCTTGGACACCGTTTCCGTCGAGGAAAAAATTTGCTGGACCCTTCGCTTTGTAGAGGGACGTAAGCTTGAGGAGGTTGCGCAGTTAGCGGGTTGTTCTCTTGCCACCTCCAAACGGCGTATTGCAGCTGTTCAGCAGAAGATTGTTTTTGCAGAATTGGTGAGGAGCATTGAGGACCCTTCGCCAACCGAGGGCATTCCTTCAAAAAACGGAGGGGCGCAATGAAACATCCCTCGCGTCCCCCCAAGTCGGACACCTTCTCATCTGGGAGCCCTTTTGGACTTTCGCGAGAAGAAGGGGCCGTTGCGGGCTCAATCCCTCCCTTGCAGGAGCTACGAGTCTATCGCGATGATGCTGCGTTGGATCGGGTCTGGAGGCGGTTGGAGGTGCGACGCCGAATTGTGTCCTCACCTCGACCCGTGACGCAGCTCTTTTCGGCGGTTGCATTGGTAGCTGCAGGTGTCCTACTCGGTATTTATATCGAGAGCGAAAGTGTTCCTACTGAGCTTGCGACGGTGACATCTGAAGTCATCGCAGTTCCTTTGGGTCGGGGTCAGGTGCAGGAAGGGGCCTTGCAAAGGGCAAAGAGCGCGGGCAGCAGCGCTACTGATCTCATCAAAAAGAAGAGAAGTCACCCGACCACTCTCCACTCTCCTCAGAGCCGATTGAGGGGGGCTGGGGCTGTTCTCGCGCTGCCAGAGGACGAGTCTGAGCTTCTCGACGCGACAGACCTTGCGCTGGCGGATCTCGAAGGGGATGAGGCTCTGTCTGCGGAAAGTGCTACTGAGCCTACCGAACTCTCGCTCCTCGCGCAGCCGTCCTGGTCGGTATTTGCCGATCGCGGCGAGTACGCGGCCGCGTTCCAAGAATTAGATCAATCTGGTGGTTTTGACACCGTAATTTCTAGCGGCAGCTCCGAAGAACTGATGACCTTGGTGGACGTGGCGCGCTTCGTGGGCCGCCAGGGCCGTGCCATTCAAGCCTTGCGCGCAGTCACCCAGCGCTTTCAGGGGGATGCTAATGCACCCCTCGCCGCCATGATTTTGGGTAACCTTTTGAGTCGTGCCGGGGACGCGGCTGGCGCTGCTGAGGCGTACGCTCTCAATCGCCAACTTTCTCCTGGTGGTGACTTTGCCGAAGATGCGTTGGTGCGCGAGTTTGACATGGCCCTAGCTGACGGCGATCTTGCAAGTGTTGAACGCCTGCAAAGCCAATATGCAACCGAATTTCCTGAAGGAAGACACTCCAGCGATTTACGCGCGCGGAGGGCAAAGCTGGCCGCGCGCATTTCTCAGGGTGAGAATACTGAAGGTGAAGAGCAAGTCAGCGGTGACCGAGAGGGGCGAGAAAGCCCTCCAGAAACGGACGCGGAGACTCCAGTTCAAAGCGGAGCGATTCCTTCCGAAGGTTCGACGGACAAATCAGCTCAAGATTAGCTTAGGCATTTCTGCGTTTAGCATTTTTCTTAGACTAAATAGCATCGGTTCGAAGCAAGCAATCATCAGAGCATTGCTCTTCTTCTCCTTGGTAACTTCACCTCTCGTGGCCGCTGAGGGCTGGTATATTGAGGTGCGCGATCCTCAGTTGGACACCCCGACCTTGCGTCGGGCGGTTGGTTTAGAGTTGCGTGAGGTAGAAGTGCACGGTGCGCCACAGAAATCCTCGACTGGCACCGATGAGGTCTCCCTTTATATTCGCGTGGCTCGGCGCGAGGGCGTTCTTTTCGTTAGTCTATGGGATCGCGGAGAATTTGCCGGTCGCAGAAGGGTTTCGGACAGCCAGCACGCGCGCATTCTCTCTCGGCGTGTCGGTCTAGCGGTCGGCGAGCTAGCTCGTAACTTATCAGTCAAGAGAAAGCGCGAGGCTCAGCTCCTTGCGCGAAGAGAGGCCATTTTGCGCCAAGAGGTCCTCAAAGAAGAAGAGTCTGCCCAAGGTCGAACTCTTGGTTTGCGCTCGGGCTTGAGTACCTTGGTCTTTCCCCAAGGCGCATGGCTAATCGGTCCTGCATTGGGGGTTGAGTTCAACAATTATACACCCCTTCGATTCACTACCGAGGTGAGTTTTGCCCTCGGAAAGTTACCTGCACTGAGTAATTCATTAGAGAAAAACGCAGCTCCTCCTTGGTCTACTTTCGACTTTGTCGGAGGAGTCGATTATCTGTTTCGCAAAAAATCCCCCGTGACCTTTTCTTTGGGAGGCGTTTTGGCGCTGAGTGCTCTCCATGTGGGCGGAGGAGCCCAGGTGCAGTCGTTTGCCAACGAAGTAGATGCTTTGTCCGTACGGGCCGGGTTGAGATTGGCAACAAGCCGTCAATTTGCTGCGGGAATTCGCGCTCAAATTGAGCTGCGGGCGGGAGCGGTCCTGCACCCAGTTCCTCTCACCCATTTGCATCGAGATTTGTTGCTAGGCGGCCCCTTCATCGGTCTGTCCGTGCTTTCGGTGCTGCAAAATGGCGCAATCAGATGATGCGAGTCGCGAGTCACCACTTGCGGGGCGAGCTACGATTCTTTTACCAACCTCGTTGATGCAAATAATTTGACCAGCTCGCTCTGCACGAAGCGCCTATGCTTTTTACGTTTGAGAAGCCGTCAAGAGTGCTTTGAGCTCTTTCGACGCATTTTGTAGGCGTCCATCAATGTAAAAAAGCTCTCCCTTTTTTTTGCAATTACGTACCTTCAACTGAAGCTCACAAGCTATTTTGGACATGCGGCCTCGTACGGTAGAACCGGGAGGAGAAGGTGTTGGGCTGGAGATTGTCGTGCGATCTCCATCGCTCAACTCGATGTGGGCGACACCCCCGCTCTTGAGTGTGAAAGCAATTTTAGCTGGTTCAGCGTCTGTTGTGGTCATGATTTAATAGTCCTTTCGACCACGGGAAATGGCTGCCTGGGCCTCGCGTGATTCTGTGCGCTCTTTGATAGCGTGACGCTTATCATATTGTTTTTTGCCCCGAGCCAGGGCGAACTCTAATTTAACGCGCCCCTTCTTGTAGTAAACAATGGTGGGCACCGCGGTCATGCCTTCGCGTTCGAGGGCTGCACGAATCTTATTCAGCTCTGCGCGGTGAAGGAGCAGTTTTCTTGGTCTCACTTCTGTGTGACCAAAAGCAGCATGCTTCACGTGGGTGATGCGCATTTGTTTGACCCAGGCTTCGCCGTGGCGATCAATGTCGATGAAAGCCTCGTTGATACCAGGTGACGTATCTCTAATAGAGCGCGCTTCGCTGCCAATTAGACAAAGTCCCGCTTCGTATCTTGTACCCAACTCGTAGTCGAATTTTGCGCGGCGGTTCGTGGCGAGAATTTTTTCACCGCTAGCTGTTGTGGACTTTTTCTTGGCTTTGGCCATTGTTTTTCTGGAGCTTTCGGATGCTCATCGGTGATTACCGCGCCAATGAGCGCGAAGGAACGAAAAAATTTAAACCCTCTCTTCTTTCCTTGCTTTGGAGGATTGTTGAGAAAGAGGGGCGCACTATGCTGCGCTCATGCTCTCAACTCGCTTGCGCGGTGCGCGAACCCATAATTTACGCGGAATTGACCTAGATGTGCACCCGGGTGAAGTCCTAGTTTTAACAGGGGTTTCTGGCGCCGGGAAAAGCTCTCTTGCTCTCGATACTCTATACGCAGAGGGGCAAAGGCGCTTCGTTGAGAGCTTTTCTCCTTACGCCCGTCAATTTTTGGAGCGTTTGCAGCGTCCACCCATGCAATCGTTGGCCCCAGTGGGGGCGGCTGTAGCAGTGGACCGCGGCGCGCCCATCAAGAGCTCGCGCTCAACTTTGGCAACAATGGCCGACTTGGAGAGCTATCTGGCGGGGCTCTTTGCCAAGGAATCAAAGCCTCATTGTCCCGAGCACAAGATCCCCGCACGTAATCTTGACTTAGATGAGGGCGTTGAACGCGTATACGAGCAATTTGAAGGAAAGCGTATACTTATATCGTGCCCAACTCATGTTGAGGGTAAAGAAGAATTTCTTCAAGTACGTGAGGACCTACTGAGAGAGGGATACCGACGGATTGTTTGCAATGACAAGGTCTATGATCTCGACGAGCTGAAGCCCTCTACCGCAGCGGGGGCCGGGCGTATCTATGTGGTGTTGGACCGATTGATTGCGAAAAAGGGTGCAGAGAGCCGAGTGCGCGAGGCCCTGGAGAACTCCTTTCGCCGCAGCGCCGGGGTGTTGAGCGGCGGACAGTGCTGGATCTATCCAGGGGACCTCCAAGAGCAAGCACTCCATCTTCGTGAGGGGCTTTCTTGCCCCGAATGTGCTCGCCCCCTCTTAGCGCCCCGCCCTGGGTACTTCTCCTATCAATCACCCTTGGCTGCTTGCGAAGAGTGTCGAGGTTTTGGACGAGTGATGGGCATCGACATGGATAAGGTTGTCCCTGATGATAGAATGTCGTTGGCGGAGGGAGCGATTCGTCCTTGGCGCGGGCCCAAGAGTGCTTGGGAGCGCGACCAGCTCAAGAAATTTTGTCTTGGGCAAAATATTTCGTGGGATGAGCCTTATAGCGCTCTAACGCCCCAACAAAAGAAGTTGATATTTGACGGTACCGGCAAGCGCGGACGTACAAATTATTGGGGCATTCGCGGGTGGTTCACCTGGTTGGAGTCCAAAGCGTACAAGATGCACGTACGGGTATTTTTGGCGCGATTTCGCTCGTACGACCCTTGCCCGACTTGTAATGGAACAAGATTGAAGGACTCTACCCTTTGGTACAAATGGGGGGGATTGGATCTCAGTGAGTGGCATTTATTGGAGGTGGACGCAGCGCTAGAACGCCTTGAGACGGTAGAATGCCGCACACCCCACGGGCGGCTACTGAAGGGGGAGCTGTCAGCACGACTGCTCTATTTGTCTCGGGTTGGTTTGGGTTATCTCTCTTTAGATCGGCAAGCTCGCACCCTCTCAGGGGGAGAGTCCCAAAGGGTGACCCTGACGGCAGCCCTCGGTACTTCCCTTCACAATGCGCTCTTTATAATCGATGAGCCGACCGTTGGACTACACGCCATTGATATCCAACAGCTCACACAACTAATGAGCGAATTGGCGTCTCGGCAAAATGGCGTCATTATCATCGAGCACGAACCTTTGGTGATAGAAAAGGCCGATAGGGTGGTTGAGCTGGGCCCCGGGGCGGGAGAAGAGGGCGGGCAAATTGTCTTTGATGGCAAGGTTGAAATGGCAAGAAAGGCGGGCGGAGCCACCGCTCGGGCTCTCGCAGGTCCTTTGCTCAATCTCGAAAAGGCTACAGCCAAAAAGGGGCGCATAAAAATTAAGGGAGCCCAGGCACACAATCTCAAAAGCATCAATGTTGATTTTCCTTTGGGGCGTTTGATAGCGGTGAGCGGTCCGAGCGGCTCAGGCAAAAGCACCTTGGCCGTGGACATTCTTTTTCGCAGCGTGGCGCGACACCTACATATCGTTGACGTAGAACGTCCGGGACCTCTCACGTCCATTCAGGGGCTTGAGGAAATTGAGTTTGTTGAGCTGGTCGATCAATCGCCATTGGGGCGCACATCTCGCGGCAATGCCGCGACCTATACCAAAGCTTGGGACGCCGTTCGCAAGGGTTTTGCAAGTGAAGAAATGGCAATCTCGCGAGGTTATACCCCTTCACACTTCTCCTTTAATGTGGCGGGTGGACGCTGTGAAGCATGCGCGGGAGAGGGTTACGAAACCGTTGAGATGCAATTTCTCGCGGACGTCTCATTGACGTGCCCCGTGTGTGCAGGACGTCGATTTAAGGATGAAATTTTAAGTGTCCTTCATCGTGGTCATTCTATAGCCGACGTTCTTGCGATGAGCATTGTGGACGCTTTGCGTGTTTTTGACAATTCAGCCCCAATTCGTCGCGCCTTGGCGCCCCTTGTTGCATTAGGACTTGGGTATATTCGTTTGGGGCAGCCTCTTTCGACATTATCAGGAGGAGAGGCTCAGCGATTGAAGGTGGCGCGTGCTCTGGCTGCACCTAAAGCAAAGACGCTTTACGTGTTGGATGAACCCAGCGCAGGACTGCATGCCGACGAGGTATGCCTTTTGGTCGAGGCTTTGCGTGTTTTGGTACGCGCCGGGGGAACGGTCGTCTTTGTGGACCACGATCTCTCATTGATAGCCGCAGCCGATTGGGTTGTGGAGTTGGGCCCGGCAGGCGGACGCAAGGGAGGGGAACAAGTATTTGCTGGCACACCAGAGCTTCTCGCGAAATCAACAACTGCCACTGGCATTGCCCTTACCCAAGCGGCAAACGTAGGGAGAGGTCGAGGAGCCCCTAAGGCAAAGAAAAGAAAGGTTTCGAAACAAGAGTTGCTCGTAAAAGGAGCTCGCGAACATACGTTGCAAGATGTTGATGTATCGATTCCTCACCATAAACTCACTGTGGTGACCGGCCCAAGTGGCTCGGGCAAGAGTACCCTGGCTTTCGACGTGATTTTTGCTGAGGGCCAGCGACGATTCTTGGAAACGCTGACCCCCTACGCTCGCAGGTTTTTACCGACATTGCCTCGCCCCAACGTAGACGCAGTCGAAGGGGTTCCGCCATCGATAGCCCTTGAACAGCGCACGACTCGCATGGGGGCTCGCTCTACAGTCGCGACTGTTACCGAGGTAGCCCATTACTTGCGCCTAGGCTTTGCAAAACTGGGCACCCCGCGCTGTCCCGATCATGACGAAGAGATTGGTCATTGCACGGTGGAAGAGTTGTGGGCGATTGCCCAGCGCGAAAAAGGGCGGGGTGAGCTGCGCGCTTGCGTCGTGCGAGGGCGTAAAGGAAGCTACCTAGACGTATTTAGTGCTGCGGCCCAAGCTGGAATTACGTGGGCAGTAGCAGACGGCAAACGTGTAAGTACTGACACCCCTCCTCGTTTGGCCAAAACACGTGAACACAATATTGACGTGGTGCTTCGGGAAGATGTCCCGTTTAAATCACTTTCGTTAGAAGATATTCACCATGCAATTCGTTGGGGGCGAGGGCATGCAAGTTTGGTGCGTGAAGGGGAGGTACGAGTTCTGTCCACTGGGGGCGTGTGTCGGCAATGCAATTTCTCTATTGGTGATATTGACCCGAGGTATTTTTCGTTCAACACGCTGCAAGGACAATGTGCTCATTGTGAAGGTACTGGTTTTGCTCCCCAAGCGAAAACCAGGGGCAAGAAGAAAGCGAGTATCAAAAAAGTCTGTCCTAGCTGTAGGGGGGCGCGCTTAGGTCCTTTTCCTCGACGGGTGCTTTGGCAGGGGTTCTCCTATCCTGAACTGACGGCCCTTTGCGTCAAAGATCTCCGAAAAGTGACGAAAAAATGGAGGTTTACCGGACGCCAGCAGGCTATCGCGACACCATTGATGAAGGAACTTTCCCGTCGACTGGAGTTTTTGGGCGAGGTAGGACTTGACTACCTGAGCCTGGATAGAGACGCGGCGACCCTTTCAGGGGGAGAGTTGCAGCGCCTGAGATTGGCCGCTCAATTGGGGGCAGATCTCACTGGAGCTCTTTATGTTTTAGACGAGCCTACGATTGGCCTGCATGCGCGCGATACCGGGCGCTTAATAGAAAATTTACGTCGCCTCGTGGAAACCGGAAGTACGGTGGTGATGGTTGAGCACGATCAGGATGCCATCATGGCGGCTGACTATCTCATTGATATGGGCCCGGGTGGAGGAACTCATGGTGGACACGTAGTGGCCGCTGGAGTGCCAAAAAAAGTCCTTGCCAACAAACTTTCGCCCACGGGTCGAGCTCTGAAGGCTCCCCCCCTGACCCGCGAAAAGAAGATCTTAACTAAAAAGCATGAATACATCGTTCTTCAAGGAGCAAGTGAACACAACCTGCGGGGAGACGAGCTGCGAATACCTCTTCAGGCAATGACTGTTGTGGTCGGTGTGAGTGGCTCAGGAAAAAGCACCTTGATCCGTCAGGTTTTGCTGCCGGCAATTCAACAAAAGCTTGCCCGTGTGGGCGATGCTCCTGGGGCATTTACCTCTTTGAGTGGAATTGAGGGCATCACTCGAGCCATTGCGGTGGACCAATCTCCCATTGGCCGTACTCCCCGGAGTGTACCCGCCACTTTTTTGGGTATTTTTGATATTATTCGAAAATTATTCGCCAAAACGGGGGACGCCCAAGTCCGGGGGTTTGACCAATCGCGATTTTCGTTCAACACGCCTCATGGCGGACGATGCGTCACATGTGATGGCCAGGGGGTGCTCTGCCACGAAATGAGTTTTTTGCCGGATGTGGTGACGACGTGCCCAGCCTGTGATGGGATGAGATTTGAGACACGTACGTTAGAAGTAAAGTACTTGGGCAAAACTATAGGAGACATTCTCGGCTTATCAGCCGAGGAGGCAGTCGAAGTTTTTGCAGCCCACCCGAAGATATGCGCGCCTCTTCAGGTTTTATGTGACTTAGGCGCAGGTTATATTAAATTAGGCCAAGGTTCTCATACTCTCTCCGGAGGAGAGGCCCAGCGTTTGAAATTATCTTCAGAATTGTGCGCCGGTGCGCGCCATGAACCCACTCTTTACGTTTTGGACGAACCAACCACGGGGCTGCACCTTTCTGATGTAGAGCGTTTGGTGAATGTCCTCAGTCGCCTTGTGAATAGGGGGGATACTTGCGTGGTAATTGAGCATCAACCCGATGTCATTCGCACGGCTGATTGGGTTGTCGAGCTGGGTCCCGATGGCGGCCCCGATGGTGGGCGAATTGTTTACCAAGGAGGAGTCGAACGATTGCTCAAAAAGAAGACGGCAACCTCTGATGTTTTGCGAAACTTAGAGTGCAAGTCCACCTGAGGCCAGCTTAGGGAGAGTCTCGGCCAACCCACGGGCTTTCCGGATAGTCGGCGATTTGATTGGCTCGCCTTGCGAGAACAAAAAGGCAATCGCTCAAGCGATTGAGGTAGATGGTCACTTCGCGGCGTACCTCAATGTCTTCGCAGCGTCGTTCTGCTCGTCGAGTCACTGTGCGTGCAAAGTGGAGAGAGGCGCCAGCGGCGCTGCCGTCGGGGAGGATGAATTGCTTGAGGGGGGGGAGTTTGGACTCGATTTCGTCGATGAGGGACTCTAGGCGCTCGATTTCTCTGGTGCCCACGAGATTCATTTTAAGCTTATCTTCTTTTCCCGGAGTGCAGGCAACTTCGGCTCCCAGCACAAAAAGGTCGTTTTGCATGTCCGCCAAAGAGTGGGCGAGCTCTTGGGGCAAGTGAGCTGCTCGCGCAACACCTAGAACTGCATTGAGTTCGTCGATAGTTCCATATGCTTCCACGCGGGCATCATTTTTTGCAACGCGTGCTCCTCCATAAAGTCCCGTTTTTCCTTCATCGCCCGTACGCGTGTAGATCTTCATAAAAAGGACTTAGCATAGATAAATTCTCTCCCTGGGTGGTCTATTATCTAGCTCACCGCTGCCGCTCTAGCGCATCCTTCTATCCAACGAGTTTTATCATTTTTGGTCGCGTCAACGATACGAAGACCGAAACCGGGAGGCACTGTCGCCTTGCCATGAGGGCCGAAGGGCCGACGCCATGCTACTTCCCCGACCAACCGAACGCGCGCCGCACCGCGAGGGGGGTGCATCTCTATCCAAACAATGTTGTCACTTGGTGGCGCCAAGGTACGCACGTACATGCCCCCTTCGCTTACGTTGTAGGAAAAACCAATTTCATCTTCCTCTCGACCTTCTCCTCTAAATCTAACAGTGGTCCCATAGAGTATACGCGGGGCAGCCCTCTTGTCGGGCATACTGGCTGTGGCCAACTCGTTTGCCAAAAACACGACGTTTTCTGGGGGAGCAGAGGCATCTGTGACGCGTGCTGATAAGCCATGGCCCAACTCTTTTGACAGAGCATTGTACTTTTTTGGTTCAGCAGAAATAATGAACTTCGCTTCTGAGCCGGCCTCAATGGCTTCTCGAATCAGCGAAGCTGGGTCTGCACAAAGCTCTGTGCACACAACTACTATGCTGACCGCAGCCTCAAGAGAGAAGTCGTGGGTATCATCAGGCGTGAGGGCGAAGCGCACATCATAACCCGCATTAAAAAGGGCCCGTGCCGTAGCAATGCGTCGACTTTTGTCGACTTCACCGACCACTGCCGTTCCCCGCGGGGGGGGGGCCTCTGCGGGGGACTTACGCGTAACAGCCCGCAACCGAGTCGTGAGGGACCAGGCATTGTCAGGGGAGACCACATCGTCTGCACCCCAGCTATAGGCGCTGGCAAACACCAAGTCCGTAGGATGACGAGCCAGGGCCAAAATAGGAATTTGCCGATGGCGTACTTGGGCCCGTGTGCCCTGGGCCAAACCATTGGGGTCGTCCCCGCCTCCGTCGAGGAGAATTGCAGCTACGTCGTGGGCCTCAAGCCACTCGATGGCATCCTCGGATGATGAGGTGGTGTGAATATGTACGGCAGACGCTTGAGCCGCCTCCTGGAGGCTCGCAACTTCCGTACTTTCAAAATTACCGAACGCGAGCAATGCTGAACTGCTTTTCATCTCCTTCGGAGGAACGGCCAGTCAATGACGATCTTGAACAATTTGACTTGAGCGAGGCTCAATTGCGCTAGCGCTCATTTATCGAGCGAAGACTTCTTCGATTTCCTGAGTAATTTGCTCTGGAGTTTCTCGCTTGGCCAAGGCCATCTCTTGCACCAGTAGAGACAGTGAGTGGTCGAGCAAGCGTCGTTCACCAAAGGAGAGTTCTTTGTCAAACTTCAACCGGTGCATATCTCGGAGAACCTTGGCGATTTCCGTGGGAGATCCGCTCGAGAGCATTTCTGTATAAGCGCGAAAGCGTCGATTCCATGTTTGGGTCTCGACGGCCATCTCGGTCGTGGCCAAGACAGCAAAAAGGCCGTCGACTTCTTGAGAGGACATGACCGGCCGTAAACCAACCCGCAGGGCGTTGGTAAGGGGCACCATGACCTTCAACTCGGATCCTAAAATCTTGAGGACGTAGACGCTGCTGGTGGTATCACCAAAGGACTTGTCCTCGATTCCGTCGACGAGGCCGACTCCGTGGGAAGGATGAACCGCCCAATCGCCCGCTTTGAACGTATATTCTTTGGCAGTGGGAATGGAGAGGGGTTCTTTTGCTGGGCTAGTGTCCAAAATTTTTCCTTAGGCGGCGTGAGAGGCTCATTGAAGAGTGGGCCCTTCTTCATCTCGCCGTCAAATCGATAGGCTTAAGGAGCCTGAAACAGCTCAACTGGTAAGGGAGCTGAATGAGGCAGCTCAACCGAGGGGGCCAAAGTGCGCTGAAGAGGCTCTGACGAGGAAGAGTTTACGGGCTCACCTTCTGGACTTACTGAAGAAGCTCGCCAATGAGCAGGGGCAGTGGAGGGTACCAGTTCGCTCATATTGCCGGCGGTGATGCGACGAGTGGCCTGGGCAATTTCCTCAGCGTCCCACACGCCTTGGGCAAGGCATTGGGTGAAGGAGGCAAGGGAGGAGGTGTCGGGGTCCTTTCTTTGAGAAGGTATGCGACATTGAAGGCGGGGGGCTTCAAGAGGAAATCCCCAACCGAGGGCTCGCATCTCTCTTGTGTCCAAGAGCTGAGCTACCCACCTGCCCATTTTCGCGCTCAAGTCGGCGTCGTCCCAGATACCAAGCGCCTTGACTTGAAGGTGCAGGTGAGAGGACTTGAATGTTAGGGCTCCAGCCCCAGCGACAAAACCTTGAGCGACCCCGTCGGTTGCATCGAGATAAGGGCCAACTAAAAATGCTCGCAAGGGGCTTTGGTTTTCGAAGTTTGCCAAGTCTGCTAAAAATATTCCTTCTAGGGCAGAAGGGCTTTTTTGCAGATCTCTTTCTGCGTATGCTCTAATAATACGAGCCAGGCCAATGTCTTTCTCGACAAGGGCGATAAAATGTTTCTTGACGTGAACGAGGGCATGGGGTGTCTCTGCTATCATGCCGGTGCAATGCACTGTGTCTTCAGTTTTTGTCTTTAGGTATTGAGTGGTAAGGGAGCGCTTGATGAAAGACTCTTCGAACTCGTCTCCTATTTGAGAGGCATCAAAGAGATAAATGGTTCCCAAGGGGTACCCGGCAATCCATAACTCTTCGACCTGATGGGGATCGAAACCGCTGGCAATTTGAAAGGACTTTAAGTGCTCTTTGCTGATAAGTGCGGACCAGTCGTCGCTGAAACCAGGGGTTTTCAAAAGAGCGCGGGGACGCACATGGACGAGCCACTTGAGATTGGCAGCCGGAAGGTAAGCGGGCAGAGAAAGATGGGCCGCGCTGGGTTTTTGCAGGCCGGGTGGCGGCGTGCCCAATGGCTCGGGCCTTTTCGAAGCGCAAGAAATAAGAAGGCTCACCCAGAGGGGGCTAGTCCAGAGAAATAGGGGGCGTGATACTACAGCCTGCAACCGGCTGAACGTGCTTTCTCTCAAGAACTGTCTTTAGCGGAAGAGAGGAGGCTCTCTCCTTGAACATTGGTCACCACTTTAAGGGATGAGGACTCTGACTCGTCCTCATCGTCGTCCTCTTCAATTGTGGAGGTGAGGCGGCTTTGATCAACTAACTCTTTCAACTCTTTGCCCACTTTAAAAAATGGAAGGCGTTTGGCCGAAACAGGAACCGGGTTGCCCGTACGTGGGTTGCGTCCCGAATAAGGCTTGTACGGACGAATCGTAAAGCTACCAAACCCCCTGATTTCAATACCCTCTCCACGCGCTAATGACTCGGTCATTGAATCGAATACACAATTGACGACAAGCTCTGCCCGAGCCTTTGTCAGGTTGCTTCGTGCGGCAATTGCCTCAATCAGCTCGCTTTTGGTCATTTCTTAGATTCCTCCCACGCCATCCGTAGTAGAATCGTTTTCCCTCTGGGACGTGTTGTCAACGATTATTGCTCAGATAGCCCCATAAAACCCCAATTTGGGGCAATATGGGCTTTTCATGGGTCTGAATTTTTTACCATTAACCCCAATTTGGGGATTATTTATAGCACTGTTGTATATTTACACACCGGACAAATTTTACAAATGGGTAGTTCTAATGAGATATGGACGAAATTATCCAATTATTTCACCCGCTTAGTAGACTAGAGCGGGCGCCGGTTTGGCTTCTCATTGCGAGCGGAGGGATATTCGGAGCGCCCATGGGTGGGTACGAGAGGGGCTATTTAATCCGAAAGGCGCTTTAGAGGCCCGGTACTGGACGAAGAACGAGGCGATCAATGTGTGATATGCCATGGAGAACTTTCCCCGAGAGTAGAATGTTTTTTGGCATCATTTTATCACCCAACGAGCGCTGAGCACACTTACCGTTCTCTAATAAAACATGTAGAGTAACGTGGTAGAACCCCTGAGGTACGGGGCCGGTTTCTAAAGTGAGTTGGGGGGACGAACCTTGAATATGGAGGGCGAGTGCGCGACCGCGAGAGATGCAATTTGGGGGGACATAATCGGGGTGTGTCCACAGATCTTTTGTATGAAGCGGTGGATAGTCGGACTCGGACTCAAATTGATAGGGAGAGGTCGTGGAACGTGGCGGAAAGATAACTTCTTCTAGGGCGTATTTATCTAGACCACTTTTGAAAGCCCATGCTCGAGCATTCCACTTTTTTGCAAGCAGGTACTCTCTATCGTCATGAGTGCGTCGCGCTACGAAATAAGGGCTAGGGTCTCTCCAGGCTAGGTTGAAGTGATGGGCCGTTGAAAAGAGTATCAAGGCGGGCGTTTCTCCTGCATTTTTTTCTTTGAGGAGCGAGGGTATTTGCTCAAGGGCGCGTCCTGGGGGACCAAAGTTTCTTTGCTTCAATAGCTGATGGCTAAAAGAAGCGTGGACAGCGAAACCAGCAAGAGAGCTAACAATCGCCCAACGCGCCCAGGGGAGATTGTTGAGCGCTGCTGCGAGCAAAACATGCCAAAGAGGGATGAGCTCGCTAAAAAGCCGGGCGCCACCCCCAGGATAACTGCCATTGAAATAGAAGAGCGAATAGGCCGTGGGAATAGCAAGCAATGGAGCGAAGAGAGGCCAGTATTGGCGATTCCTTAGGTTTTGGTAGGAAAAAATAAGAGCCAATACGATGAGTGGCTCAAAGTTGGCAATGTCGAGACTGTGCCAATGGAGGCGGTGGAGAGTGTTTTTGAGCGCCCAATAGGCGGTGAGGCCTTGGCCCCCTTGCTCGGCAACAACACCCGCGTGTTCGTAGTTGCAGCCCCTTCCTAAACCTAGACCAAAGCAGTTGGCAGGCCCGTCAGCGAGGGAATAATATCGCAATTGGGGAGAAAAAAGCGCTTCTCCTGTAATGAGGTAATGATGGGTGAGAAGAAGAAGAATACCGGGTGCGAGGGCTGCACCAATGAGGGCCAGGAGCCGTGCTGACTTGGAAAAAGTGGAGAAAGTCTGTTTAGAGACAACGAGTACGAGGGCTGAAGAGAAACAGAAAACTACGCCTGTTAGTTGTCGGGTTGCAACGAGCAATCCTAAGGATGCGCCCAAGAGCAGGGCCCACTTGGCGCTCTTAGGGGAGCCCGTTAAGCGAATAACGCTCACTACCGAGATAAGTGAGAGCAATGTGGACCAGCCATGGGACATTGTTTCGGCAGAATGATAGCGCAGGGCCGCCGAGAGAAGACTGAATAGAGCCGCCAATAAGGCTGTGTCTTTTTTGTTTGAGAGGCTCAATGAGAGGTGATAGGTGGCAAGAACAATAGCTCCCCCGATCAGGGGGCCTACGTATTGAGGGTGTGCAATCAACACCCCCAAAGCCAATACAAGGGGGTAACCGGGGGGGAATATACCTGCCAAAAGAGACGAATCCCCGGCTGTGTGTATTAGGAACCTTCCCCGAAATGAAGCGCTTGGCTCCGGGGCATGAAGTCCTACAGAGCCCTCCGCGAAGGCTTGGGCCTCATGAAGGTAAGCCGTTGCATCGATGATGCGTGGAGCGCCTCCAAGATAAAAATAGTAATAGCCAAGAGAAAGACCTGAGGCTCCTAAGGCGAGGAGCCAAATGAGTCGGTCACCCAGGCAACGCTTGAACCCGCCAATGAATGAGCGTGGTATGAGGGCCACAAGAATCCCCAGGCCAAGAGCTCCCCAGGCGACGAGATCTGAGGGAAGGCCCCAGGTAAGCATCGGATTGTTGGAGGCTAAAATGGGGATCGCGTCACCTACCTAAGCAGGGGCATCGAGTCGGTTACTCGGATGCCTCTACCGCAAAGAGATGAAACACATGAATTTGTCCCTGGACGCTCTTCAGAGAAAAAATGGGATCTACCAGACCAGCGGGTAGGTCAATGGGAATTTCTTGCCAATGATCGGCAGCCTCTATTTTGACAAGAGGGAGGGCTTGCCCATTGACCCTTAATTCTACAGTGGCCGGTTGAGCGGGAGCGACGCGCAGCAAGAGGGAGGACTTGCCTTGTTGAAAGCCACTCATGCGAAAGTCGAAGGTCATATTGGTGGAAAGCAGGCGTCCCGCATCCCAAAGATCACGCTTCTTATCCCGAGGGTCGGGCAGCATTTTCATGGAGACGTAACCTTGGGACTTACGGCTCCACGTGAAATGGTGAGCTTTTTCACTCAGAACATCGGCAACGTCAACAATGTCTACGATGCGCTTTTGTTTGAGAGTTGTGGTGGGTTCTCCGCTATGGAGAATTGGGGCCCAGTTGGGGGTGTAAATTACTTTGCTGGCCCCTCCGCAGATCACATTGCCCCGAACAGGAAAATCGTGCACCGCGCGTCCAAACCAAAGAACAAAATCCCCCCACCAGGAGGGGTAGAGTGCCATGACATTGGGCAGATCTTGGGGGGGGACATGTTCGAGAAGCTCGATAGCTGCGCCCACACCCTGGCGACTGGCCCCGGCCATTGGCAACCTGCCATAGCCTCCGAGGCCAATTAGATCGATAGCGGGTAAATCGGACATGAAGGGGATTGCCCCTGCGTCGCTGATGAGGACACGTCGATGACCGCGCTCGGGCTGCTTGAGGTAATAGGCCGCCCGGACGTGTTGTTCTAGAATGTTGCGTGAGGCCCGCCCAAAGAACCACACCTGATCGCGAAAGCGGGGGGCTTGGCCGTAGACAAAGAGGAGTGCCGCCGCCACGACGAAGCCACTGGAGCTATAGCGGGCAAGGCGAGTTCGACCAGAGCAGAATGCCCAATGGAGCGTCGCCCCCATGCCCAACGCCGCTGCCAACAAGAGCCAGGCCACAGCGGGCATCGTATAACGCTCGTTTTGCCAGCGGACCTGACCGTTGAGAGCAATCAGAGAGAACCAAATGAGTACGCTCAGCCAAAGCAATATGCCGTAGCGTCGAGTTGATTTGAAGGCGAGCGAGAGACCTGCAAGAGGCCAAAGAAGGTAGCCGACTCCAGGTAGACTACTAAAGTGGTAGTCGCTTAGGCGGAGAATTTGGTACTTAAAAAAGTGGACCCAAGAGTTGAGAACTTGCTCTGAAGTGAGATAGGGGTGGTGCATCTCTAGCTTGGCCAAGGCTCCGGCTGCGGCACTGCTTCCCGTGAGAACCTTGTTGGCCACCATATGAGCCAGAACAATGAGGGCACCTGGCACTCCTACTAAAAGAAGAGTCTCAAGGGCTGCCCGGCGATTTTTCTGTCGCAACCACGCTAAACTGCACCAAATACCGAAAATTGCGACCAAGGGGGCCGCCTCGGGTCGGGCACTTACCAAGAGAGCACAGGCCAGACCTAGTAGAAGAGCCTGTAGGCGCGTGGCGTTTCTGTTCTCAATGGCCGTCATTAAATCGTCCCAAAGAACGAAACTCATCGCCCAAAGAGCAAGAAATACGGCCACCTCCATTCCGCTGAATAGGGTCCAGTTTAGGGCGCCTACGGCCAATAAAGTGGGTGGAGCTAAGAGAGCAGCGGGTCCTGGTAGATTCTTAAAAAGGCGCCGGGCACCGAGGAGAGTGGCAAAGATACCAATGCAGGCCACAACAAATGCCCAGTGGGCCAGGTCCAACCCGGTGAGTCCTATCAAATAGCCAATAGCCAGGACAAAGGGGTAAAGTAGACTGGTGCCACCGCTTGAATAGCCATTTCCTTCAATCCATTCGAATGGATAGCCTCTGGCTGTTGCCCGAGCAAAATCGAAATGAATGAAGACGTCGTCGAGGGGAGCTGACCAAGGAGCTTCGATTGCCCCGCTGACGATGGCTTGGAAGTTTTCTGGATGAAACCAAAGAGCTAAATGCTCTGTTTGATTCTTTAGCGAACCATAAAAGAGGCGGGCGTTGGCCAGAACGAGCACAACGGAAATAAGAATATAGAGTTGTTCAAAACTCATCGCCCCGGAAATTAGCTTCTTCAAGCTGGGGCGAGGTTGCTTTTTTACGGGGGAAGTGCTCATCCGGCGTCTCCGGTCTATCAGCGTCCCCTCCTTGCGTCGACCAAATGGACTCTTTTGGGCTAAGGTGCCCCCAGATGGCATGGTCACGCGAGCGAGTTGTACTTGTTCCCCTCGTGGGAGTCGTTGTTTTGGCGGTAATTGTCTTGGCGACGGTCATGTTTCGCTCCAGTCTGCAACTTGAAGGACTGCGAGAGCGTTCGGTTGTCGAAGCGACTCTTTCGCTTGCAAACGAAAAAGCTGACCGCCTTGAGAAGCGAATTATTGAGCAGGACAATGCCCTCGTTCAAGTCCTAGCGGACGAGAGCATTTTTGACTTTGGTCACCGCTGGCTCGAAGTGGCTGCCCCACAAACTCCTTCGGTACGGGCGGTGCTCTTGATTGATCTTGAAGTTCCGTCACGCGATGTTGTGGCATTTGCTTCGCGAGCGCCCGGAAGCGAAGATGATCTTTTTCGAAGAGTGCTCCTTCAGCATTTATGGTCCGAGATGGAGTTGGGGGGAGAGGGATCCGAGGAGCTGCGTCATTTGCATGGCTCTTGGGAAGAAAAGAGTTATCTCATCAGTCATTGGGAGCGCGAGAGAGCCGGTCAAAAGCAGTTGATTGTCGCATGGCACGATGTACCGCGTATCGTACACGAAATATTTCCTCAACTTTATGAGTCGGCTCAGGGTGAGGCCAACCGCGTGAATGTTGTGGACGCTGAGGGCAGACGTGTATTTGGTCCGCCTTTAGGACGCAGCGCCCTTACTTTGGGTAAAAACTTTGCGACGACTCTTTATAAGTGGCGTGTGAATGTGAGTATGGCGGCGGCCGAGCAGTTGGCTGTTGAGGTAGAGAAGCGTCGCCTTCTTGAAATGGGATTGGTTGCTCTAAGTAGTTTAGTGGTGATCGGGGGGTTGATCATCATCATCGTGGCCGCAGCGCGGGAGCGCCGTCTTGCAATGTTAAAGAGCGAATTTGTCGCCAATGTATCCCACGAACTAAAAACCCCTCTTTCTCTCGTGCGAATGTTCAGTGAAATGTTGCTTTCTGGACGCGTTGCCCCCGGTAAAGAGCAACAATACCTAGAAATTATCGTCACAGAAAGTGAGCGCTTGAGCGCCCTCATTGACAACGTTCTCGACTTTGCCCGCATGGAGAGAAGCATAGAAGCTTATGAGTTTCATGTGGTCGACATACGAGAATGTTTAGGACGCGCAGTGGATGTCTGTCGCCCGCGTGGAGAAAGACAGAAGATTCCTCTGGTTTTTGATACTGCAATTCAAGGAGATGGACTCGTGAAGGTTGACGAGCGCGCTTTGGAGATTGCTTTGATTAACTTGATAGACAATGCTCTTAAATATGCTCCAAACACCGAGAGAGTGGCCATTTCGTTAACGCGCGAAGGGGAACATTATCGCATCTCGGTGAGTGACTCGGGACCGGGCATACCCAAAGATCAGCAGCGAAAAATATTTGAACGTTTTGTGCGTGGAACCACCACAACAAGCGGCGGTGCGCGCGGCAGTGGAATTGGGCTTTCTCTCGTGGCTCAAATTGCCGCTGCTCATGGCGGGAAGGCTTGGGTTGAAAGCATTGAATCAGGCGGAGCGCGTTTTTTGATGACGATATCCGCTTAGGTATTTATGAGTAGACCGCTAGGGGGGGGAGCTGAGGAGACGCCACGGCTGGTTCCCCCTTGCCTCGGCACTCACCCTCTGTCTCATTGGAGCCAAAAAATCAGCAATTTCACTCGTTCGCTGATTTTTCGGTCAATTCTCGACTTCGCCATCGTCACTTGCCCCTTGCATGCGCAACAGCTCTGCATCCGAAAGAAAAATGGCCGAAGGTGCGATTGACTTTGCCGGCTCGGTGGGTTTTGCAGGGCCTGATGTTTTCGCCTCAGCAGGAAGAGGAGCGGGAGGGGCGGTCGAGGGCAAGGTGCCTGTTGGTTCGAGCATCATTGCTCCTGCCGGTGCCTTGGCGGAAGGTGTTTCGGGAGCGAGTGCCGGGGCGGGGGGCTCAATAGGAGCAAGCGCGGGCAGGGGGATTGAGTCTAAAATAGGATCGTACTTGGAGCGCACCTCGGCGAACTCGTTCCGGTGCGCTTTGGGCAAGACGCGCAGCCCATCGAGGCTTAGGGACTCGGCGTCGATGTATTTGCCATCTTTTTTCATTGTGAAATGTAGATGGGGGCCGGTGGAACGCCCGGTGCTCCCGCAATATCCGATAGTTTGCAGGCGCTCGACTTTATCTCCTACGTGCAAATTACCGAAACGCGAAAGGTGAGCGTATCCTGACTCGTAGCCGCCATCGTGTTTAATTTTGACGAGATTTCCGCTGGCTCCCCCGGGTCCACGAAAACTGATGACTCCGGGAGCGGTCGCTCCAATGGGGGTGCCTGAGGCCGCGCCAAAATCGGTGCCGGTATGAGGCATCACTCGATTGAGTACCGGGTGCATGCGCTTCATATTAAATTTGGAAGTGACCGGAGCGGTCGGTATGGGCTTACGCCACCCCCCTTCATAGGGAGCACGACCGTTTTTGTCGAAATGGCCGCCCTCGATGGGGTGAGGGTAATAGTAGATACGGCGCGGATCTTCTCCTACGCGATTGATCTCCATTGCCTCGATACCCGAATAACGTGAAAACTCGCCCAATACTGTGACCTCTTGGGCGATCACACGTAACCTATCGCCTTTTTTGAAATCTCTGAGTGCGGAGTGTCCACGGAGAGAGACTTCGGCAATACTGGAAATGCCAGGATCGAATCCCGAACGACGCGCCGATTGCTCGAAGGATTTTCCATCATGCAGAAAGGCACGGCGAATTTGATTCCGCTCGACTTTGAGATCAAGTTTCTTGCCCGTGAGCCTTCCTTCCTTGTTGGTCTTGGCTTGGTAGACTTCTTCTTTTGTCACCATGTACTCAAAGGCCACTAGGGTTTTCTCGCTGCCGCGAACCAACGCTAAAAAGGTGTCGCTTGACTTACAATGATCTAAGTCTTTGAGATTTTTTAGCGCAGCGTACGCTCGATATGCTTGGTTCTTTGGTAGCCCGGCCTCCTGAATCGCTTTGAGGAAAGCAAGCTTACCAATTTTACCTTTATAGACTTTTCTTCCTGGTTTGCCGATATCGTCGGAGATACGCCAGGGCCCCGCGACCTTTTCACGTTGGGCGTCAACCTTTTCTTTTTTCTTGGGTTCGGGAGCTTTCTTGCCTATCGGAGGGCTAGGAGAAGCCTCTGCGGTGAGACCCGCTACTTCGGACTTGCTCTGTCCTAATACGAAACCAAATGCACTGATGAGCGTGATGCTGACGATACCCCCCAGCAATGTAGTGGCGTTGGGGGAGAGACGTGAGACGGACGATTTTTTAAGGGGCCTCTGAGCGATGCGTTCCAGTTCGTGCGCCACTGCCGCCGGAGGAGGAGTGGGGGCTAAAGGAAGGAGTTCTTCGGCGGGTGCCGGCGCTGGCAGGGGAGCTGCACCCTCGCTAAGCGGCGAAGAGCTTTCTTGCTCATGGGCGTTGAGAGGGGGCTCGAACCTAGGGCTATCCGGAGCGTGCAGGCTCTCCGTATCGACGACCTCGCTTGGCTCTTGGGCCCAGGCGGGTGAGGGGCTTTCAATCATTGGCGGCAGGGGCGCAGAGGGGACCTCTTCTGCTTCTTCTTCGCCGTGATTTTTGGCTGCCCTTGCTCGCTCGAGTAGGCGTGCTCGCACCGGATGAGTGGTTTCTACGTCCGCGAATGTATTACGAGGGGCCCCGGGGCCTTTGAGACCGAGGGCATCGTTCGAAAGAGCGGGATCGACAACGGTGCCCACCATGCGCGATTTACGGGCAGGGGAGGACCCTTCTTCTTTGGAGGAAGGGTTCGCCGAATTTTCACCCCAAGGGCGAGAGGGGCGTTGGTCGTTGGGATCACCAGGAGGCACGCTAGACACCGATTGCGGGGTAGCAGGGAGGCCGCGTGCGTCAAGGGGTCACTCTGGCGTGGTCGAGAAGAGATTCTAAATTTTCTGTCGAAAAATCGAAATAATTGGCGTCTTTTGTACCAAATACGCTGTTGATAGCCTGATGAGCCAATTGCGCGGTCATTTTCAGATCGGGCTTTTTCTTGGTGAGGCTCTCTACAGAGGCGACGCTGTGTTCGGCGATCCCACAAGGAACAATGAGCTGGAACAGAGAAAGATCAGTCGTTAAATTGAGAGCAAAGCCATGACTCGTCACCCAGCGAGAGATCCGCACGCCTATGGCTCCGATTTTTGAGGGGCTGAGGGCGCTGTCTTCGCCGGGCCATTGAGCGATCGAATCGCGATCGACCCAGAGGCCAATCATTTTATTCATGGTGCCAGGTGATATTCCGTAGGGTTTCACTAGTTCGCTCATTACCTGGGTTAGCCCTTGAACGTACTTTCGCACGTCTTGCCTGTCTGGAGCCAGGTTGACAATCGGATAAGCTATTAGTTGACCAGGAGCATGTAGAGTGATGTCTCCGCCGCGCCCGGTGTCTTCTACAGTCACTCCTAGCTCTGCTAATTGATGCTTGGTAGCCAGGAGATTCTCTGAATGGGCTCCGCGCCCACGAGTGAGCACTGTTTCATGCTCCAAGAGTAGGACAACATCATTGATGACGTTCTTGCGCCTTGCCTCGTGCAGCTCTTGCATGAGGCGATGTACAGCAGGGTAGGGGCGGCGCCCTAGGAAGTAACCGTTGACAGCTTGGGTCATCGTATGTCTGTGGTCTTATAAAATGGGCCCCTAAAAACGCCGAGCAATAGTTAACTCAAAGTTAACTCAAGGGGGTGTAATCGGCGCTTTTTAGTCCGGAATGATCTTACCGGCGGCGAGCTCTTCTTCGCGAAAATTATCGATATTTTCAATAAAAATTCCCGCCAAATCGGGATCAAACTGAGTTCCGCTGCAACGCTCAATTTCGCCCACGGTGACCTCGTGGGGCAATGCCTTTCTATAGGCTCGGTCGCTTGTCATTGCGTCGTAGGTGTCCGCCACACTAATAATCCGTGCAATGAGAGGAATCGTGTTTCCCTCTAGACGTAGGGGGTAGCCACGTCCGTCCCAGCGCTCGTGATGCAAATGCACCCCAGGAATGACGGGCTCTAAAAAGGCGATGGGGTCGAGAATTTCTTTGCCGTAAGTGGGGTGATTCTGAAATATTTGATATTCAGACGATGTGAGTTTACCCGGTTTGTTGAGATTGAGAACGCAACCCAACTTACCAATATCGTGCATGAGCGCTGCTTGCCGAACAATTTCGATTTGCGCTTCGTCCAGGCCCATCCATCGCGCGAGGCGCGTGGCATAAAGAGCGACGCGCTGAGAGTGCCCCGCTGTATATTTGTCCATCTTGTCGATGGTATTGGCGAGGCTCTGAATTGTCTGCTGAAACGTAGCTTGGAGATCTTCGTAGAGACGGGCGTTTTCGATGGCAGCAGCCGCCCGAGAGGCGATGATGCTCAAGAGTTTACGCTGCCCCTCGGTAAATCTTTTGCCCAAGGTATAGGAGGCGACGCTGATCCAGCCGATGAGCTCGTCTCGCATGCGCAGGGGGACGACAAGTAGGCTAATTACCGGCTTTTTGCATTGAGTTTTGAAGAGGGCGGCGGCCGATGCTCCGTGGAGGACCAAGGGCAGATTTTCGCCCAGACGCTGGGCGACCGTGCTTGGGTCTAGGAACCCTGGATGAGGCAGTGTCTCGGGACCGCGGCCATGATCTTTTGGTGCTGTGACCTCATTGAGTCGCTCTGCAAAACAGCCTTCACCGTTGTCGAGCCAAACGAAGATCGCATCAGCGGCCATCTCATCAAAGGCGCTGTCCTGGACCGTGGAGATCACATCGTCGAGACTCAAGCTCGCGGTAATGGCTTCGCTTACTTTGTAGAGCGAAAGAGCCTCGCGGAGGCGTAAGTTTTCGGCAGCTAAGCGCTGTTTTTCTAGACCTCGCTGCACGACATGTACAATCTCTTCAACTTTAAATGGTTTGAGAATGTAGTCGTACGCGCCGTGCTTCATCGCGTCGATCGCCGTTTCGACCGTGCCAAAACCCGTCATGATGACCGTGAGGGCTTCGGGTTGCATTTTTGCCACGTGCTGCAGGAGTTCCAACCCGCCCATTTTGGGCATTTTTAAATCGCTGATTACCAGCGCAAAGTTGGACCGTGAGAGTTCAGTAACCGCTTGAGTTCCGTCGTCTGCAGTGCGAACGGCGTAACCTTCCATAGTCAGAAAGTCGGCCAGAATATCGCGGATGAATTTTTCATCATCGACAATCAGGACGCGAGGTTGTTCTGGAAAAATAGATACGCCGGAAATCATGTTTGGTGCGTTCATGGGACGATGCGACCCTGTAACTCTAGGGCAATTAGCTTGATTTCTCAAAGTCGCGAACGATTTGCACTCGTTTGGTGGACGGAATTTTTTACTATGATGCAATTTAATCGCTTCCGTTGCTGAATTGAGCTGAAGAGGGCAATTGCTTAGGTAAGTGAGTGCCGTCCAGTGGGACTGGCAGGTGAGCGCACATCTGACTACTGTGTGGCTGTGGAAGTGGACGGGGTGAATATTCAAGGGGAGAGATCTCAGGGCGTCGATCGCGCGATAGCTCAACGATTTGAGGAGGGCGAAGATCTTGTTGATCGGATTTTGCGCCAACTCAAAAAATTGGGCGTGAGCGCCGAAGTCGATGACTTGCGTGGCTTTGGCCATGAGGGCTTATGGGAAGCTGCCCATCGATTTGATCCTGAGAGGGGCAGCGACTTTCGCCGTTTCGCCTACTTTAGGGTGAAAGGGGCGATGCTGGACGGGGCCCGCAAGATGGGGAGTTGGTCGCGGCGTGGATATGAGCGAGTCATCATGATGCAAAAGCTCAATTCTTTTAGAGAAGATCAACTGGATGAAAGCGAAGACGTGGCGGCTTTGAGTGCTGCTGAAGCCGCTGAGCGTTTGAGAAATCATATGGCTTCGGTCGCCACCGCCCTTACGGTGGGTGTTTACGCGCACCATATTCGTGAAAAGAATGGCGAGATCTTGGCCGTTGATAGAAATATTTCCGTCGAGGAACAAATGGGCAATGCACAAATGGTGCGCTTAGTGCGCCAGGCCGTAAGTGATCTGCCTCCGCCGGAAGATGAGGTGATTCGACGCCATTATATCGAAGGGGAACAAATGGACTCAATTGCTCTAGTTTTAAGTTGCAGTAAATCGTGGGTGAGCCGTATTCACGGTCGTGCGATTCGCCGCATGGGCGTGCGTTTACGTGCCTCAATTGAATAATTGACCGAATTAGCACTGAAATTACCGAAATTCCTTCGTCGAACTGGGCCATCGCAAGTGAAATGTTGCGGGCCGGCCCGGGAGACGCCATAAATTGCCCCGATGAAGGAAAGGGTAATTATTGCCATGAGCGGCGGAGTGGATTCGTCTGTGGCTGCGGCGCGTCTTTTACACGAAGGGTACGATGTAATTGGTGTCACCCTACATCTTTGGGACTACCCCGATAATGGGAGCGTCAAGGGACGCTGCTGCGCTCCTGAAGACGTGCACGATGCACGCCGAGTGGCGGATATGCTGGGTTTTCCACATTATGCCTTTGATAGACGAGAACTCTTTGAACGTGAGGTGGTGACCCCCTTTGTTGAAGAGTATTTAGCAGGCACAACCCCGAGCCCCTGCGTTCGTTGCAACAGGGGCGTAAAGGTCGCAGAACTCATGGCGTTGGCCGACAGATTGGACGCAAAGTATGTGGCTACGGGCCATTACGCTCGTTTGGAAGTCAGTGAAGAGGGGCGCTTGAATCTATTGCGTTCTGTCGATCTCAATAAAGATCAGAGTTATTTTCTTCACATGCTACCGGACGAGATATTGTCTCGTTTTCTTTTTCCCTTGGGGGCCTTGGACAAAAAGATTGTACGGAAACAAGCCATTGCGTTGAAATTACCCGGTGCAAGCAAGGGGGAGAGCCAGGAACTCTGTTTCGTTCCAACGGGTCGTTACGACGAACTCGTCGAAAAACGGGCTGAAGCGCGTGTACGACCAGGACCAATTGTGGGTGCCGACGGAAAGGTTCTTGGAACTCATGGTGGCCTACACAAATTTACTCGGGGTCAGCGTCGCAACTTGGGCGTCGCGGTCGGGGAGCGCACCTATGTGGTAGATATCGACCCACAAACTGCCACTGTGCGTCTGGGAAAGAAAGAGGATCTCCAGACTTGCCACTTAGAACTTAAAGATGTTGCTTTGCGTGACGGGGTTTCGTTGCCTCTCGATGCTGAGGTCATTGTAAGGTATCGAGGGACCCGCTCTCGCGCCAGAGTGACCTTCGTGAAGGGCGAGGATACGCTAACTTGCGCAGAGTCTCTCAAAAAGGCGAGGGTAAACGTAAGCTTCGAGGACCCCGTGATGGCGCCGTCTCCTGGACAGTTTGCTGTATTTTACGAAGGGGAGCGAGTGCTCGGCGGTGGTCTAATTGTGGAGCCTAGTAATAGAGACCCAAGACGCACTTTGGGTTTTGGTACCAATGAGACAAAAAGCAATGCCGAGAGTAAGCTGGAACGAGTGAGCGGCAGTATCCAGCCCCCTTCCCTAGGAGGGGGTGGCGAAACCCGGCCTGTTCCGAAGGCACGAGGTACTAGTTCATGAAGACAAAGGTGGACGCTCGATTGAAAGAAGAAGCAACGCGATTTCGTCTTCAATTTGCCTGTCCCCATTGCGCCTACTTCAACGAGGACTCCCGCTCCTGCTCCGAAGGCTACCCTGTTGATGCCCACTTGGACCCCAGTTGGGAGAGAGCTGATGTGCTCTTTTGCAAACTCTTTGAGTTAGGATGACATGAGTCGTTCTCATCCTCCTAGTCTACTTACCCATGTCGAGAGAACTTTGCGTGGTGAATGCGAATTACCAGCGGGCGCGGCCATTGCTATCGCTGTTTCAGGTGGTTCGGATTCAATGGCGCTCTGTCATGCTCTTCATTTTGTTAGAAAAAAGTTCGACCTAAAATTAGCAGTGCTCACCCTTGATCATGGTTTGCGCGCTGAGGCAAAAAAAGAGGTGGAGTTAGTGGGCGCATTTTGTGACGAGCATGAGATAGCGTGGTCTTCGCGCGTGCTTTCTCTCGCAAGGGGAGGAAATTTGCAGGAGCGCGCCCGTGATCTTCGCTACGCTGCTCTCTGGGAAATGGCGGAAGAACAATTGGGTTCTGGGGCGTTTTTGGCCACTGCTCATCATCAGGATGATCGCGCCGAAACAGTTCTCTTGAGACTTTTGCGGGGAAGTTCACTCGAAGGACTCTCCGTCTTGCCCCCTCGATCCGACCGTCTTCTCCGACCCATGATACGCGCAACAAAGAGCGACGTCTTGGCCCATATCGAACGTCATTCTTTGCCATTCTGTAGTGATCCTTCCAATACGGACCCCCGATTCTTGCGTGTTCGCACTCGCCTCGAATTATTGCCCCTTTTGAGGGAGATGGGACCTGGAATCGTGGACCATTTGACCGAAATATCGGATGATGCAGGTCGCCTTGCCGAGCCCCTGGGTCTCAATCGTGAACAACGCAGTCAAATTCGTCGGGCCTTGCGTGATCCGCGCTTCCCGGTGAATCTTCCCCTCCCCGGGGGGCTGCGCTTGCAGCGAATGGGAAAAAATCAGTCACAGAAGAGTGACTGATCTATTTTTTTTCGCATATTTCTGTGTTCATGGTCGTTTTTCTCTACTGAGTGCAAAAGTAGGCATCCCGGTGGGCCCTTTCGTATTAGCCTCCTCATCCAATAATTCTTCTAGGTTATTCAAGTGAAGCAACCACAAAAGACCCTCTTCCTCTGGGTCGTCGTAATCATTTCAAT
This sequence comes from uncultured Polyangiaceae bacterium, assembly GCA_964459035.1. Lineage (GTDB taxonomy): Bacteria > Myxococcota_A > Polyangia > Polyangiales > Polyangiaceae > NIC37A-2. The sequence continues at coordinate 44,727 of CAYWLO010000010.1, forward strand.
CTTTTTCGTCTGGCGCATTGTTGGCAACAAGGAGAATGAAGCTCAAGAAATTGAGTACAGTGAATTCATTCGCCTTGTCCAAGCGCCTGATACCGAGAGACATATCTCTGAGGTAAAAATTCAGGGGCGTCAGTATTCTTTTGAGATTGCTGTTGGCAATGAGGGGAACCCCGAAACGGGTACGTCCTTTGGTCCGCCGGACGCCGACCCAGATGTGCTGCTGAAGAGCGGAGTGAGGGTGAAATATGAGCAAGAAGAGGCTGGTTCATTCTGGATGAGTCCTTTGAGCATCATGTTGCCCATGCTCTTTGTTGTGTTGATGTTCTTTTGGTTCATGCGGCAAATGCAGGCTGGAAGCGGCAAAGCAATGAGTTTTGGCAAGAGTCGCGCAAAGCTTCTCAATGAGGCTGCCAATAAAGTGACCTTTGTCGATGTAGCGGGTGTCGATGAGGCAAAGGACGAAGTGGAGGAGATTGTTGCTTTTCTCAAAGATCCAAAGAAATTTCAGAGACTAGGCGGTCGTATTCCCAAGGGCATGCTCATGGTTGGTCCGCCTGGTACGGGTAAAACTTTGTTAGCGCGTGCAATTGCAGGCGAAGCTGGCGTGCCATTCTTCAGTATTGCGGGCTCTGATTTTGTCGAGATGTTTGTGGGAGTAGGCGCTAGCCGCGTGCGAGATCTTTTTGAACAAGGAAAAAAGAACGCCCCCTGCATCATTTTTATCGACGAAATTGATGCGGTAGGCCGCCATCGTGGGGCTGGGTTAGGCGGAGGTCATGATGAGCGTGAACAAACGCTCAATCAGCTCTTAGTAGAGATGGACGGATTTGAGTCGAATGAAGGGGTTATTATTGTAGCTGCAACCAATCGGCCCGACGTTCTGGACCCGGCAATATTACGTCCTGGCCGTTTTGATAGACGAATTACTGTACCTCGCCCCGACATTCGAGGTCGTGAGGGAATTCTAACGGTACACACTGCAAAGATTCCCTTGGGTGACGATGTTGATTTGGGAATTATTGCGGCGGGTACCCCCGGTTTTGTGGGTGCTGATCTGGAGAATTTAATCAACGAGGCTGCTTTGCTTGCCGCGCGGCAAGATAAAGACGCCGTTTTTATGGTGGATATTGAGCAGGCAAAAGACAAGGTCTTGATGGGGGCTGAGCGTCGCAGTTTGGTGATGGGCGAAGAGGAACGAAAGACGAGTGCTTGGCACGAGGCTGGTCATACGATCGTGGGCACCTTGGTAGCGGGCAATGATCCGGTACATAAGGTTTCTATCATTCCTCGCGGAGCAGCCTTGGGCGTGACGATGTTTCTACCAACGGAGGATCGTCACTTGATGACCCGTACGATGACCGAGGCACGTATAGCGATGGCGTTGGGGGGTAGGGTTGCCGAAGAGGAAGCCTTTGGTGAAATCACAACGGGCGCTTCTGACGATATTAAACGGGCCACCCAATTGGCGCGCGCCATGGTTTGCGAACTGGGCATGAGCGATAAAATGGGGCCAATCGCTTACTCCGAAGGAGAAGAAAACATCTTTCTCGGGCGCGAAATGTCTCAAAGAAGAGATGGGTTTTCTGAGTTCACAGCCCGTCAGATCGACGAGGAAGTGCGACGTATCGTATCCGAGCAGCATGAACGGGCTCGTAAGACGATTCGTGAAAATCGCGAGATGCTTGATAGATTGGCCAATGCTCTCCTTGAACGTGAGACCTTGGACTCCGAAGAAATTGGTGCCTGCATGGCTGACACCGAATTACCCGAACGCAATCGTCCCGTGCTCATGACTTGGTCAGAGCGAAAGAAACGAGAGAAGGAAGAGGGCGGAGAAGCCGTTTTTGCAGCTCAGCCCGGAAAGCCTGCAGGGAGCAACGCTTAGCAATACTGTCCCCGCTCTGGGAGTAGGGTATTTTCTCTTGAGAACGAGTTCCTTCATTGAGGGGGCTCGTTTTTTTCGTTCAACTCAACTTCTACGTGAATATTGACTCTTTTTCCGACTAAAACACCGCCGGCGTCGAGAGTTGAACCAAAATTGAGCCCAAAGAGCGAGCGTTCGATCTCTGAACGCAATGAGATATGCAGAGTCTTGGCGTGGTCCCGTCCTCTACTCGTGGGACCTTGAATAGAGCCCTTGAACTCAACTCGATGCTCCTGATCTCGTATTTTGAGATTACCCGATAGAGTGAGTGTTTTTCCTGTGAGAGCCACTCGTGTGCTTGAAAAAACAATGTGCCCATATAGTTCAGGAGCAAAAAATTGACTTGAGCGCAGAAAATCGTCGCGCGTCCTGTCGTTGGTACTCACACTTTTAGGATCGATGCTTACCTGCACGTGGCTTGAGGACCAAGCGTTTGTATCGAGATGCAGATCGAATTGAACGCTCGAGAAGCTCCCCCGAAGACTGGAGACCATCATATGTTTTACCAAAAACTCTATTTTGGTAAGGGAGGGATTGATGGTCCAAGTCATGATATCTTCGGGAGAGTATTTTATCGTTCTATCGAAGGAATGAGGCCAGTTTAAGAGAGCTTTCGGTATTTGATGCGATGAGGAGTATCGGCGTCTTCGCCCGTTCGTCGTCGTCTATCGGCCTCGTAAGCTTGGTAATTTCCCTCGAACCACTCGACATGGCTATCACCCTCGAATGCGAGAATATGAGTCGCAATTCTATCAAGGAACCATCTATCATGGCTGATGACTACAGCGCAGCCAGGAAAGTCCAAGAGAGCCCCTTCTAGGGAGCGCAAAGTTTCGATGTCCAGGTCATTGGTAGGCTCATCTAAGAGTAGGAGATTGCCCCCTAGTTTGAGTAGCTTGGCCAGGTGCACCCGATTGCGCTCGCCTCCAGAGAGGGTGCCCACGATTTTTTGTTGGTCACTGCCTTTGAAGCCATACCAAGAACAATAGGCGCGCGCGGCGACTTCTTTGGGACCAAGCTCGATGACCTCATGACCTCCAGAAATTTCTTCGTAGATACTTTTCTCCGAAGAGAGGCTTTCTCGAGACTGATCGACGTGAGCGATTTGTACCGTATCGCCTAACTTAAGCTCTCCGCTATCAGCCTTCTCTTGTCCTACAATCATTTTAAAGAGTGTAGATTTACCCGCCCCGTTGGCCCCAATGATTCCTACAATTCCGCTTCGCGGTAAGCGAAAAGAAAGGTTCTCAAAGAGAAGCTTGTCTCCAAACGCTTTGCTCAAATTTGTGGCTTCGATCACCGTTTCACCTAGGCGGGGCCCCGGAGGAATTGAGATATCTCCCCCGTCTCGCTTATTTTCTTGGGCTTCGTGCATCAAGTCTTCGTAGGCGCTGAGACGAGCTTTACTTTTGGCCTGGCGAGCCTTGGGGCTTTGCCGTACCCATTCTAGCTCCTGCTTGAGTTTTCTCTGACGCGAGCTCTCCTTCTTTTCTTCTTGAGCTAGACGTGCCCCCTTTTGTTCCAGCCAGCCAGAGTAGTTCCCGTGAAACGGGTATCCGCGTCCTCGATCCAGTTCCAAAATCCATTCGGCTACATCGTCTAGAAAGTAGCGATCGTGGGTTACCGCGACGACTGTACCGGGATACTCCTTAAGAAATCGTTCGAGCCAGGCAACCGATTCAGCATCGAGGTGGTTGGTCGGTTCGTCGAGGAGGAGCATGTTGGGGTTTTCAAGAAGTATGCGGCAGAGAGCGACTCGACGTTTTTCGCCACCAGATAAGTGACTGATTTCAGCTTCTGGAGAGGGAAGGCGTAAGGCATCCATTGCTCTGTCAACCTTCATATCCAAACTCCAAGCGTCGCAAGCATCGATCTCATCTTGGAGTCGACCCTGTTTTTCAAGGAGGGAGTTCATCTCGTCATCGCTCATCGGCTCGGAAAACTTCGCGCTGATGGCCTCAAATTTCGCGAGAAGGTCGCGTGTTTCTTTTACCGCTTGCTCTACCGCCTCGCGAACAGTCTTTGCGTCGCCCAGCTCGGGCTCCTGCGCAAAATACCCAATTTTGATAGAGGCATGGGCCTTTGCCTCGCCGGTGAAGCCATCGTCTTCGCCAGCCATGATGCGCATGAGCGAACTTTTTCCACTTCCGTTACCGCCAATTACACCAATCTTTGCTCCGGGCAAAAATGCTAGGGTGACGTTATCAAGAACTTTTTTGTCGGGAGGGTGAACGCGGGTCACCTCCTGCATCGTAAAAACAAACTCGGCCATGGTCAGAACCTACAGTATCTGAGCATGACATGTAATCCAGCTTGAGAATTGACTCTATCGGGACGAGGATTCTTGCAAGGCGTGAGCCCGTGCAAGGAGGAGATGTTCTTGGTTGAGTTGGGGATCTTGTAACACCTCGTCGAGCAATAGGCCCAAAAGCTCCCCCAAGCGACGCCCTTTGGGCACGCCCACTTTTTCTATGAGATCGCGCCCGCTAATTTTTAGCTCCCGAAGGCTCAGTGCGGACGCCTGCTCTAGTTCGTGAAGAATCAAGGCGTGAATTGCATGGAGCTTTTCATCGTTGGTTAAGCGTGCCGCTCTTTGGAAGTCTAAAACGTCCTTTACCTGCTCCCGGCCAACTTTTTGCAGCCACTTTCTTATGGTGAGTCCGCTCGGCGATTCTGTGAGTTGTTTCTCTGGAGAAGCGTGGCTGGTAAGTAGTATGAGGCGCCCTAGCTCAGCTCGGGAAAGGCGTAGGTGACGACCAAGTTTTTTGGCGGCACAAGCCGCTCGCTCATGAGGCGAATCGTCACAAAATTGATTGAGTGCGATAAAGAGTGCCAAGCGAAAAAGTGGATCCGCCTGAGCGTGATCGATCTTTCTAGTCGCTGTGAGGAAGGAACTTGGGTTGGAATCAGCCCATAGATCTGCCGCCGTTATATTGAGAAGGCCGCAGTTCTTGATCACATGAAGAAACCGACTGGGGTTCTGGGAGCGCAAAGCCTTGAACCATTCGTCGCGCACTCGCTCCTGTGCGACTTTTTCGAAACTGCTGAGGGAGGGTAAGATGGCTTTTTCTGTTTTCTCTTCAATATTCATATTCAGGGCTGCGCAAAATCGCGCGCACCTGAGAACTCGGAGACCATCCTCGGCAAACCTTTTTGCAGGCTCTCCCACTGCCCGAATTAGACCGGCATGGAGATCTGCTTCGCCAGAAAATGGATCGTGAAAGGTATCATCTTCCAGGTTGTAGGCCATTGCGTTGATAGTAAAGTCTCGTCGAGCCAAGTCTTCTTTGAGTTCTTGAACAAAAAACACCTCGTCGGGGCGTCTACCATCGCTATGACCCAGCTCGCCTCGAAGGCTCGTTACTTCAAAGTGCTGTTTTGATAGAACAATGGTAACCGTACCGTGTTGGATCCCTGTGGGGATCACCTGCCGAAACAATTTGCTCACATCACGAGGATGGGCGTTGGTTGCAAAGTCCCAATCACCTTGACCCTGAGGCTCTTGCCCCTTTGACAGGGCGAGGAGAATGTCTCGTACCGATCCTCCTACGAGCCAGGAGGAGAAGCCCGCTTCATTGAGGACTCGTGAAATCGTTCGAACTTCCGGAGGAACGACTTTTTTAAGAGCATTTTGTAGGGGCGTCATGGGGCGCAGACTAGTATAAAACCCCTTCAGATCGCGCTGAGTACGAATTTTAGTGGGTTCCCCCTCCCGTCGTGCAATCGGGACTTTGTAGAGCGCCGATTTGTGGGAACAATTGGAGCTAGTTAGGTGTCTTTACTACCTCTATAGATTTTATCTGTGGGCGAAAATGCCGCGTAGTCTATTGAAACTGGGAGGCCCTCTAATCAGGTAATCAATCCGTTTGAATCAAGCTCTTGGGCTTTTACCAGGGGTTGACCAATTCACTGCCGCCTAGAGACTTTTCTTTTTTTGGCGTTAAACGGGGGCGTTGTCGTCGTCGAATGGGCCGTTTACTTGCCGACTTCTCTAAATCGACGGAGATTTTCTGAGTCTTTCCGTCCAAGAGCAGGTGGTGCGTTTTGTAGCCTTTGAGGCGAATCTCCAGCTCCAGTGGTCTAGTCCCCACCTCAATGGTGAGCGGTGACTCTCCTAAGTCGGTTTTACCCTCAAAGACATGAGCTTTGAGGGGGGCAACTGCGAGAAGTACGCTTTTGGTCGCACTGGGCTCAACTACTTGAGTTGCTTCGGGGGTGATTTGTTCGGGCTGGGCAATGGGCGCCGGGGTGGTTGGCTCTTGTTGGGGAGAAGGAGACAACGGGCCCTCCATTTCTTCCTTTGAGCTGGGCGATAGAAACCAGACAGAAAGCGCAGCGAAGGTTGCCGCCGTGAAGCCAATGGCACCATAGAGTTGCAGAGAAGGATGCACATACCGCCGCAGCTTTTCTCGGAAAATTGAGCGCTCTTCTTTGGGGGCTGATTGAGCTTTGAAAAGAAGTGCCGGGTTAGACTCTGGCGCTGCGCTGGAACTAGGCGAATGGTGAGCTGAAGAGGGGGACAGGCTTGCAGGGGGAGCTGAGAGGGGTCCCGTGCTGCCTCCGATGTCCGGAATGCTGAGCCTGTTTTGAGAGTTAAATGGTAGAACGCCGGCAAAGACTCGTTTGATGTCGTCGCCCAACTCTTTCATGGACTGGTAGCGATCTTCAGCTGCCTTTGCCATGCATTTGAGAATCAATTCCTCAAACCCAGGGGGGAAGTGCAGGGTCGGTCCCTCAATTGATAGAGGGGGAACGGGCTCTTTGTACATATGCTGCGATAAAATACCCATGAAGTTATCTGCATCAAAGGGCAACACCCCCGTCGACAACTCGTACATGATGACACCAAGAGCGTAAATGTCTGAGCGATTGTCTACAGTCATACCTGAGGCTTGCTCGGGGGACATATAGTGCGGCGTGCCAAATACTTGGCCTGCCTGGGTAAGCTTTGTGGTGCTTGAAGTTGCCTTTGCAATGCCAAAGTCTAGAATTTTTACAAATTCCTCTTCGGCTCCTTGCTTAATGAGAAATATATTATCTGGCTTGAGATCGCGATGAATGATGCCCGCGTCATGAGCCGCAGAAAGGCCCTGGCTGAGTTGGATTGAAATATGTGCCACTCGAGAAGGATCAATGGCGATGCGGGCGTCCGCGAGATCAGCCAAAGGAATTCCGCTCAGGAACTCCATCACGAAATAGGTGGCTCCGTCCGGCAAGCGGCCAAAATCGCTGATATCAATAATATGAGCATTTCCGATTGAAGAAGCTGAGCGTGCTTCGTTGAGAAATCTCTCGGTGACTTCTTCGTTGCGTGCCATGTCAGCGCGCAAAACTTTCATCGCAACTTTTTTGTCGATGATCGTATGACGACAGAGGTAAACGACACCCATGCCTCCTTCGCCCAATTGTTTCTCTACATAATATCGACCATCAACCGTTGCGCCGACGTAAGGATCTTCTTCGTCCTCGGGAGGTCGTTGAGTGGGAGCTCGTGATTGACCAGGCGGCAGCGCAGCCTCGCCCCGACTGGCGGTGGCGTTGCCGGGCGACAGGGTCACCTTGCGCAATTGAGGCGATGAGGGATGGGATGGATGAATGCGCGGACCAGAGGACGCTTTGTCATCGTTGTCATTGGCACTGGCACTGGCAGCCTTGCTTGCGCCTTTATCTTTACTCGCTTCGGGTTCGTTCACTTCAAAATCCACGACTTCTCCCTAGGGACCTACCTTAGCTAGCGAGAATTGCACTTGCTCTTTTCAATCTATGAAGCGTCCACAGTGGGGGCAAATTTATGCAGAATCGACCATCAGGGCGAATATTTCCTTCGTCCGACGTTACGGGGGCGTGCACTTTCACCTTGGAGCCCCGATTTCGCGAAAATAAGCTCTTTTTTCTTCCGGCTGGGGCTTTGGAGAGGGGGATGCTACATGCCGCGCCGATGGGTTTCCCCTTCGATCTCGCACGTCGCTACATGGCCTCAAAAAAGCAGGCCTCCATTTCCCTCGGTACTTTTTTTGCCGTATTTGGGGTTGCTCTCGGCGTGGCTGGTTTAGCCACCGCAATGAGTGTGACCGGGGGATTCCGCAAAGAGTTTCGTGACAAGGTCTTGGGCGTCAATGCCCACGTGCTGGTCTTGAAGCGTACGAGTCATTTCAGAGAATATCGCGAAATGATGGAGAAAATGGAGAAAGTACCAGGTGTAACTGGTGTAGCTCCCTTCACCATCAATCCTATGATGGTCACGCGCAACGACAGAACGGCTACGGGCGTTTTGCTCAAGGGACTTGATCCAGACAGGTACGCGAGGGTTCTTGATTTGCCCAAGCATATTGTAGAAGGCAGCCTTGAGGGGCTGCGCGTGGAGGGGCAGAAGCCTCCCGAGACTCGGCGAGCCCGCAAAAAGAAAACTATTCTCGAGCAGCTAGATGGCGGCACGGGAGGATTGCCCTCCCCTGCGGAGGAGAGTCCCGGTGTGCTCAGGGCGCCTTCATTGCCAGGAGACGGCAGCGACCTTTTTGATCGCATTGATGATCTGATTCAGGACGCTTCGGCTCAATTGGTCAAGGAGGAAGCGACTGAGAGTGAATCGGGCGCGCCCGATGGTTCGCATCTTCAACTAGATGAAGGCGCTCATATCGGGAGCATTGTTCCTGAAGGGGGCTACAAGGTTGCGTTGCCAGACGATGATGTGTTGCCTGATGAGCTCAACCCAGATCCTTGCGCGGCCGATACCAAGGGGTTACCCGGCATCGTCATTGGTAAGACATTGGGCGAGGACCTTCTTGCTAAGGTAGGTGATTGTGTCCAGGTCACCTCTCCCACCATCGGATTTAGCTTTTCTCAAGATTCCATTCGGGCGCCTGTTGCCAAACAATTTCGAGTGATCGGAATATTTAACGCCGGCTTTGAACAATACGATTCAAAGCTGATGTATACAGACCTTTACGAAGCGCAGCGTTTTTCGGACGCGGGTGATAGCGTTACCGGGCTGGAGATGCGCGTGGGAGACATCTCTCGCGCTAAAGAAATAGCTCATGATATAGACGCTCGATTGGGCTCGGGCTTACACTACACGATGGATTGGGAGGAACTCAATCACGGTCTTTTTACGGCTTTGCGTATTCAGCAGATATTAATGAGTGCTGTCCTGGCCCTCATTATCGTTGTGGCAGCATTCACCGTTATCGCTACCTTGATCATGGTAGTGCTTGATAAGAAAAAAGAGATCGCAGTGCTCAAAGCGATGGGTGCCTCGGATTCGGCTATTTTACGCTCGTTTCTTTATCAAGGTATGATAATTGGTGCGGTTGGTGGAGCCGCGGGCATCGCTCTTGCGGTCTTTGTGTGCGAGTTGCTCATTAAGTACGCGATTCCTCTTGATCCTAAGGTCTACTTTATCTCTCATTTGCCGGTGGACGTACGCCCCTTTGACTTTGCTATGGTCGGTCTATTTGCCGTGGTCGTTTGCTTACTGGCCACAGTGTGGCCAGCGCTGCATGCGGCGCGCCTTCGTCCTGCAGAGGCATTTAGAGATCAGTAAACGCTACGAGGCGCTTTACCCCAACTTGAAATCAATGGGGTAAACGCCGGAGCAGCCAGGCTCCAGTAATGAAGGAGCCGAGGTAAAGTACACCAAACGAGGTGAGTCCTGGGAAGACCAAACCATCCCCCACTCCTAAAAGTGAGTGAATGTGGCCGCTCGGAACAAGGGCACTCAAGGCAAGATCGCTCACCCCCAAAGTCCAACTGATGCCGAGGGCACAGACTAGCCCCCATTTACCGAGTAAAGTGCGTGCACAGGCGAAAAAAAGCGTGAAACTTGAAGCGGCAGCAAGGGCAATCGCAATAGTGGCAGAAAAATCCTGACCCAAGAGAGGGTCTCCTGGGGCCCGAAAGGCGTAGATAGCCGCTCCTGCTCCCGCTATCGAAGAGAAAAAAAGTGCGGCCGCATTACGCCCCAAACTCAACAAAATTTGTGGGCGCTGACTTGCGCCATAGCGTATCTGCCATGAGTGATACTGAAAGTTCTCTGCCCACAAAAGCAGCACACTGAGCAAAGGAAGGACTCCTAAAAAAACTGCTGCGAGGGTGACGTCTAAGGCAACCAGGGGGATTGTCTCCGCATAAGCGGACGAGACCACGAGGGGGGCTAAGAAGAGAGTCAGAAGCAGGGTAATACGCAGTTCTTTCATGATTCTTCACGCAAGGTCTTGGCCATGAGAGGTGTGAGCCCATGCAGGCTTGAGGTGAGAAGCCTCGCGCTTGCCGACGTATTCATTACGCAAAGGATGAGCGAGCCACCATCGACGAGACATCGAAGCCTGAGAAGGACATGAGCTATGAGGTCGAGGGAGAGGGTTTCTAATGGATCGTGGAGGACCAAGAGACTTGGCTTATTGAGGGCGAGTGCGACTCCGAGAGCCAGTTGTTTTCTGGCGCTCGCCGAGAGTTCTTGGGGACAAATTTCTAAGAGCGGGGCGAGGAGAGGGAGCTCCTTGGTGAGGGGCATTGAATCGACTCCCTGTTTTTTTCTGAAGGAATCGATTGGACCCAAATAGTCCTGGAAGCTCGTCGTTTTGCCAATGACAGGTTCTTGGGGATATGTAGAGCCACTATTTGCTCGCAGTGAAGGACAATGACCTGGACGTTTGTTTCCAAGGATGATTTTTCCGCGAAGGGGAGTTTCGCTTCCGATAGAGCACGCAATAAAGCGACGAGAGAGTTCGTCTGTCGGTGAGATGATTGCGTGAATTCCTGGGCAGAAATTCAATGACAGAAGGTGCGGCGAACTGATTAGTTTAACCTTTCGAAACTGCAAGGCATCTTCCTTTGGGCCTGGGGTGCGATTTTCTACTTCTGTTGAGTTCATGCCATGCCGCTCCAGTGGAGCATTTGCGTCAGCCCCCAAACATATGCTCCTGGAATACTCGGAAATCCGTCTTCAATAAAACTCCAAGCAAAGGGAGAAAAAACGAGCAATGATAGGATGAGGCGGGGAGTACGGGGGGTAAATCGAACGCAAAATGAGCTTAAGATCCCCAAAACTAGACCCAAACTGGCCAAATACATTATTGTGGCAGCCAATAACGAGGCCCGCTGATGGAGAGTGGACCAGTCGGGGCTGAGTAAAAGAGCCGCGATGACTCCTGGTAGACCGGCGACACACATACCGATAAAAAGGTGCCAGGCTACGCCCAAGGAAAAATGTCTCCAGGGCGTACAGGTAAGCCCGCGCTGCTCGACGAAGGACTTGGCTTGAAAACTAAGAGACTCGGCAGAAAGCAATGCCCACACTCCGAGTAACCCGTAAAGCCACGCTGCATAGGCCACAATGCGCAATGCGATGATGCCTGAAATATCGCCGGCTCCTAAGTGAGTGACGAGGAGGACCGACCCAAGGGCGCTAAAAGAAAGCAAAATGGCGCTCACGCGTAGAGAGCGAAATTTCCTTGAATTTGAAGCTGCACTGGTCACTGCGCGCGCCAAAGCTAGCTCTCTTCGCCAGAGGGAGTGCCGAGGGGCCGCGACTGTCTGGGAGCCAACTGGGGCTTTTTCATGGAGAGGAGCCATTTGAAGGGAGCATAGCGGAAATCAATGTTGCGCAAGACCGCTGGGGGGGGGATGCTTCGCACCCGATGAGAGAATCCGCAAAAGTGCAGTCTTCTGAGCTGGATGAGGCTAAAATTGATGCACCCTCGAAGCAAACCTTGATCATGCTGGGAGTTATTTCTCTTTCCACCTTGATTATGTGGGGAGCGGGGCGTGCCGCGTGCAACTACAATGTTCCAGGAGAAAGCCTGACCCCCCGGGTCGTCTCGATCGACGATCGCACACGCACGGCGAAAGACGTGGCCATAGAATTTGCACAATCTCTCGCAAAAGGAGAGTTCAAAATTGCTCAAAAATTGAGCAGTGGCGAGGCATTGAGCTGGGTAAACTCCGAACAGAAAAAGTGTGGAGTTTGTGAAGAGCGTAAGGCCCGCAGCCCATTGACGGTGGCCACTGTCCTCAAGGCCAATTCTGTAGATTCAATTGTCGAGCTGAGGACGAGCGGTGAGAACAATGGCGGTGCTCCCCACTATTTGGGCATCGAGCGAGAGGAACGTAAGTGGCGCGTCACCCGCATTTTTAAAGAAAGCCAAAGCGCTCGACTCAAAGCACCTCCGCTTTCCCTTTCTGCAAAGAAGGCGGTGGGCAATCAACCTGTGCTGCCTCACGCGGGAACCACCAAGACTCAAGAAGGAAAAATTTCAGTCAAAATGAAAGATTGAAGTTTCTAATTGGAAACACGCATGGGGAGCGTGGTGGGCGCCTCTATTAGTCGTCACTAGCGTGGAGCCAGGCGTATATATCGGAGGCTCCCGCGGTGCCGGCGGTGACCCGTTTGACCAAACCGTCAGTGCCAATCAAGATATATGTTGGTAAAACATGAATTTGATAGGAGCGATTGAAGGCTCCTTGTGAATCATGCAGTACATCGACCTTGATGGGCCATGTATTCTTTGCTTGGAGCGCTTGCGCCGCATTCTGATCGACACTCACGGCTACGACGTCAATTTTTCCGGAGCGCTCGGCTTCGTGCAGATCTTCCAACAGAGCGTTATCGCGACGACAGGCGCCGCACCAACTTGCAAATGCCTTGATCAAGAGAGGGCGTTTGAGCTCTCCGGGGAGGGGTTGCAGAGAGCCGTTGCCGGGAGAGCCAACCCGAGGAAGAGAGAGTTCGGCTGCTTTGATGTTCAAGTGAGGTCCCGAGTCTTTAGGGATCAGCGCAAAGGCCAGGACCACTGCAACGACGAGCCAGAGAATTATGTCAATGGCTCGACTGGCCAGTGAACGCGGCGGATCGACTTTTTGATCGTGAGATGACTTCTCGTGAGGCGCGGCTGAAGAGACTAATTTTTCTGACATCAAGGACTCAACCACTTTTGCCCTGCCCAATAGCCCAAACCGGCAAGGAGCAGAGCGCTCAGCCCGTGAGACATTGTGAGGTGGATACCCTCGCTGCCGTGGTCACATAAAAAACCCACACTGAGGGTTCCTAGGGCTCCCCCAATAAAACCAAGAATGGCACCGGTCAAACCGGGCGAAAAAGGATCGGTCCGTCGCCAGAGAAACATCAAAGCAGAGGAGGCCATTACACCAGTGGCGAGGGAATGCCCCGCACAGGTGGCCGCGTGCACGCCCCCATCTCCTTGAATAAATTCTGTCCAAGAAAGGAAGTCTTCTGCATGGAGAGCTAGGGCCGTAAATGTGGTCAGAATGAGAAGCGCTAGCACAACGCGGCGCGCAGGTTGATCGAGACGAGCAGCACCAGGGATTGCACCAGCCAGCATGAGCCCGGCCGCACTCAAACTAAAAGCGGCGGCTGTGAGTATGAGCGGCTGGGGCGCGTCGATGAGCGCGGTCGCGGCACTTAAAGCGAGACCAACAAAAAGAGCGACCATGGACAGCCCCACGCGTTGCAATCGCGAAAGCGGGAGCTTTTTTTGCCCAAGAGTATCTCCCCGTGGTCCAGGGGGCACCTCGGGAGCTAGATCCTTGCGAATTTCGTCCAGCAGGGGCGATTGCAGCAGGTCGGGGGTAATTGACGCTCCCAGGGCGTTTTGCCGAGCAGCCAGAAGCGCAAAGCCTTTCTCTTCATTCGTTTTCATGCGCTTTGCTCCTCTCCTAATAAATCGCGACCGTATTCTTCCAACTCTTTTCTTAGTATTTTGTAACCGCGATGGACTCTGAGCTTGACGGCTGTTTTTGAGCAACCAAGAACATCAGAAGCCTCGCCAATACTGAGCCCGCTGATTTTAGTCAGTTGTATTGCCTCAGAGTAGTTGGGGGGTAATTTTGAGAGTGCTTGCTCCAGAGCGTCTGTGACGTCATTGCCTAGCGAATCTTCTTCTGTCACGGGCTCGGGCATCACGCCATCGTTGCTCAAATATTCGGGACGAACTTTGGCGCGACGGCGTAAATCAAAGAACGAACGACGGGCAATAGCGAAGACCCAGGGCAAGAGCGGGGCGCCCACAAGGTAGCTTTCTCTCGCCCGATGAATCTTACTGAAGGTTACTTGAACGAGGTCTTCCGCTTCATCTCGCTTGCGCGTGAGACGCAATAGGTAGCCAAAAAGTCGAGGAGAGAGCACTCGATAGAGGCGCTCGAAGGCGCGCATCTCGCCGCCAACATAGCGCACCATCAAGCCCTCAATCGAGTCATCTTGTTCGACCGAAGTTGAATTCGCCAATTCGTTCATCAGGGGGGCAGTTGCGGAGGGCAGGGAAAAAACAAGCGTCCCTGACGCACTAGAAAATGAAGATGCCCACACATTGAAGCACTACTCCTAGGGTCAGGGACTAGTTTCGCGCAGCACAAATTGGCGTGAGCGCGGAATTTGTCTCTATGAATCAGAGATTCTTTAGATCGAGCATTTCTTCGACATTGGGCAGAAGGACCAATTCTACCCGGCGATTCTGCTCGCGACCAGCTTTGTCTTTGTTGGAAGCGACGGGATCGATTGCTCCGTAGCCGGCAACATGAAGGAGTTTAGGATCGAGCCCTCCGCCATTTTTGTCGAGATCATGTGTGAGGAAAAGAAGTACCTCGCGAGCGCGAATTGCAGACAGACCCCAGTTGTCTCCCCACTTGCCGCCACGTACAGGCTGCGCGTCAGTATGCCCTGCAATTTGAAAGTAGCGTTTGCTGAGTTGTGCGTCTTTGCGGATCACATCAGCAACAGCTCCTACTACCTCTTGACCTTTTTCGCGTAATTTTACACTACCTGATGCGTAAAGTACGTCACCAGGAAGACGAATTACCATGCGATTGTGGCGGATCTCTACTTTGAGACCAAGCTCAGTCAGCTCTTTTAATTTGTTTTGCAAAGCGTCAAATCGAGCTTTGATTTTTTCGAGCTGGGCGGCGCGCGCCTTATACTCTTCGAGAGCGGCCTGTAGCTCCGAGAGGTTCTTGGTGAGCTGCTCTTTTTCGGTGCCTACTTTTTGTAAATCGGCTCCTAAGCTGTCTAGGTTGACGCCCATACGCTTCAACTCGTTCTTGAGAGTGAGAACCCTTTGGCGGGTATCATCTAATTCTTCTTGAGAGGCGGCTAGCTCTGCTTTGTCCGCCTTATTTAGGGCGTCCAATTTCTCGTACTTGGCAATTTGAGCATCGAGATCGGCCTGAGAAGGTCCGCAGGCAGTACTCCCGGTGGCAAGAGCCATGGTAAGAAGCAAAAGGCAGGCACGGTGAGATTGAGTGAGGGATCGTATCATTGAGTCTATATCTCCTAGAATTATTGCGTCTTAGCATTGGGAGAGACCTAGTTGAAATATGCAGTCAGCTCCTTTTTGCAAGAGGCTTCTCATTTTTTATCCCTTGGGTCATCATGGGCCCATGGTCGCGATTGCCCCTCTCCCCGAACTTACCTCTACCCCTGAGTACCAGGCGTTGGCCGCGCATTTTGAGCGAATTGGTAAAACACACCTGCGCCAGCTCTTTTCGGAAGATCCTGGACGAGCTGAGGAGTTTCAAGCGGAGGCTGCCGGCATATTCTTAGACTATTCGAAGAATCGCATCACGGGGGAGACGCAAATGCTGCTCTTGGCCTTGGCCGAAGCACGCGGTTTGAGCTCGGCCATTGAGGCGCTTTTTGTTGGAGAAAAGATCAACAATACAGAAAATCGCCCCGTACTTCATACCGCATTGCGCGCGCCCGCCAGCGCAAGCGTCTTTGTCGATGGTAAAAATATTGTACCTGAGGTGCAAGAGGTCTTGGAGAGGATGAGCGCTTTTGCCAAGAGGGTGCGCGAGGGCGCTCATCGAGGGCATACCGGACGTGCAATTAAGAACATTGTGAATATTGGCATTGGCGGTTCGGACTTGGGTCCTCTCATGGCTTATGAAGCCCTAAAAAATCAGAGCCAAAGAGATCTCACCCTTCGTTTTATCTCGAACGTCGACGGGACGGACTTTGCAGAAAATGTCCATGATCTCAATTTGGAGGAGACGCTTTTTATCGTCTGTTCCAAAACTTTTACCACCCTAGAGACGCTTTCGAACGCGCAATTAGCCCGTGCTTTAGTGGTTGAGAAATGGGGCACAGAGGAGGCAGTTGCTTCACACTTTGTGGCGCTCTCTACCAACGAGGCCGCCGTGAAAAAATTCGGAATTTCTTCCGAAAATATCTTTGGATTTTGGGATTGGGTGGGCGGCCGCTATTCGTTGACTTCGGCGGTGGGACTCTCGCTCATGTTAGCTATTGGCCCTTCAGCGTATCGGGAAATGCTCGATGGTTTTCATGAAATGGATACGCATTTTCGTAATGCTCCCTTTGAAAAGAATTTACCCGTATTGATGGGCTTATTGGGAGTTTGGTACAATAATTTCTTTGGTGCGGCGAGTCATGCCGTGTTACCTTACGACCAATATTTGCATCGTTTTCCTGCGTATTTGCAGCAGTTAGATATGGAGAGCAACGGCAAACACGTCACCCGCAATGGCGAGAATATATCCTATCAAACGGGGGCAATTGTCTGGGGAGAACCTGGTACCAATGGCCAGCATGCGTTCTTTCAATTGATTCACCAAGGCACCAAGTTGATTCCCTGTGACTTTATTGGGTGCATTCAGTCGCTCAACCCTCTATCGACATCTGAAAATGCCATGCACGATTTGTTGATGGCGAATTATTTTGCTCAGACTGAGGCATTGGCTATGGGCAAAACAGAGGCCGAGGTATTGGCTGACGGAGTGACGCCCGATGCCGCCCCTCATCGAGTTTTTGAGGGAAATCGTCCAAGTAATTCTTTGTTGATGGATAGTCTCACTCCCAAAAGATTGGGGGCATTGGTTGCTCTTTATGAGCATCGTGTATTTGTTCAAGGAGTCATTTGGGACCTAAATAGTTTTGACCAATGGGGCGTTCAACTGGGAAAAAAACTTGCCATGAAAATTGCCCCCGAACTCACGATGCCTCCGGCGGGAGTCTCCAGCGTGGAACTCAACCATGACTCCTCGACCAATGGATTGATTCGGCGCTATCGGGCAGGTCGGGCAGAGAGCAATTGAGTTGAGGCGACTCATCTTTTTCGTCTCCTCTATGAAAATAGGGCCGGCGATTGATCTCCTCTTTACAGGGCAATTGATCTCCTCTTTACAGGGCAATGAGCTTGACCAACCTGCGAGCGATGCGGGGGCGAAAATTACTACTCTAATTGGATTTTTACCGTAGGAATATACGCCGAGTGTAGAAGAAAGCCCGATTTCTCGTCCGGTGGGAGCTTTAATAGCCCACTCGACCTACACTGCTGGTCATGAGAAGAAATCTTATTTCGGTCGGAAGTACGCTGATAGGAGCGCTACTTGTCTATGCATGTTCAGCTGGGGACGCTGCCAATGGGCCCGAAGGCGCAGGAGCGAATGGCTCAGGAGCGAATGGTTCAGGCGCGAACGGCTCAGGCACAGGGGGCAAGAAGGGTGATATTCAGTTTGGCACTGGAGGGGAAAATTCAGGCAGTGGCGGGGAGACGCCAGTAGTCGATCCTGGTCCTGTCGTTTTGCCCGAGCCCGATCCCTGTAGTGCCGAGGGTACCTGCAACGATGGTTTTGTCTGTACGATATCCAATGTGTGCGGGGCTATTGGTACCGAGTGCAGCAGTCATTCCGATTGTCAGGGAGATTCTTATTGCTGCGATAAAGATTGTCGCAAAGATGGTATGGACGCCGGCATTTGTATTCCGGCCAATGTAGGACCAGGAACGGCAGCCAGTTGCAAAGGCGACATCGAAATTGGTGTGTTTGGTCCGGCCGTGCAATGCGAATGGAAGGGGACTGATGCGTTTGGTTCTAACGTGGCGACCACCCCTTTGGTGGCAGATTTACCATTTAAGCCAGACCAAAGTAATCTTTCAATCGACGTAAATGCCCCTATTTACGCCTACGAGCGCTCAGCAGAGATTGTGTTTATCTCTTTTGCTGGAAAAAACGCGGACACGGACGTGAAGGGGAGCCTGCGTATTGTGCGTGGCGATACTTGTGAGTTGATTGAGACGATTGAAGACTCAAAAAATCTTGTACGAGCTAATACTACCCCGGCCTTGGCAGATTTAGACGGTGACGGAAAAATAGAAATTGTTGCCTATAAAATTGGAGGAGGCCTTATTTCCTTCAAATGGGATGGCTCTGCCTACAAAAAATTCTGGGAATCTGCTCAACCCAATGTGGTGACTGCTCAGTTTTGGGGGGGCATTGCCATTCATAATTTGGACGATGGAACTCCAGAAATCATCGCGGCATCAAAGGATAAGGTGTACACTTTCAACGGCGCGACGGGCGCACAGCTGGGTAACCCAATTGCCACGGCTGGCTCATGGAATGGTTTTATCCCAGTCGTGGGTGATTTTGACAAGGATGGCGTTGCCGATCTTATTTCCAATGAGGGCAACGGGATTGTGCTCTATCATTGGAAAAATGGTGCTTGGGGCGATCGGGACGCAGTGATTCAAGGGGTCAACCCGGCACACTTTGCCTTTGCTGATTTTGGCTCCCCGGCCGCTGGCGGTGGTTGGGATGAGACGGTCTTGGACGGCATTGCCGAGATTGTAAAAACCGAAGACGTCGGCGACAGTCGCGTCGGTATTTACTCCCTGACTGGTGAAGTGGTCATGAATGTGAAGACGGCCGGTAGCGCTCCACTAGAAAGCGGTGGGGCTCCCGTTATTGGTGATTTTGACAACGATGGGCTTCCAGAAATCGGTGTTGCTGGTGCAACTCGCTTTCGTGTGTTTGACCTTGGTTGCAAAGGAAAACCACAAGGCTGCGAGGCTGAATATGTGCGTTGGTCCCAGGCGTCCCAGGATGCATCCTCACGACAAACAGGCGCCTCCATTTTCGATTTTGACGGTGACGGTAAGGCTGAGGCAGTCTACGCCGACGAATGTTTCTTACGAGTTTACGAAGGTGATACTGGAAAGGTGCTCTTCTCAAGCTACCGGACTTCGGGAACATGGTTTGAAAATCCTGTTGTTGCCGATGTGGACAAAGATCAGAATACCGAGATTGTTGTCAATTCAGCCTTTGAGACGAAGTGTCCCTCTAGCAGTGCTTACGGTACTCCTTACGTAGATCCCTTGCATCCTGGTGTGGCGTGTAAAGATGATACAAATTGTGCTTCGGGTGGGACGTGCAGTGATGGTTACTGTCGCTGCGCTAACGATGGCGAATGTGACGCTGGCTCCACTTGTGCCTCGCCCTTGCCTGGAACCGGGGCTGGCAATACCTGTCGTGCGACACATCCCAATCAAGAAGGTTCAACGGGTGGTATCAAGGTTTTGCGAGATGGTCTCGATCGCTGGACTTCTTCTAAAGGAATTTGGAATCAGCATGCCTATTCTGACACCAACATCAACGAGGACGGCTCTGTTCCTCCCATGATGAGCTGGGAGCAAAACTTCAGCAGCGTCGAGCGCAATAACTATCGCCAAAACTCTCAGGGCAAGGGCTCTCCCAATGACTTGCCCGATGTAACTGGTGCTTTGGATAAAAAAGAAGTCTGTAAATTGGACGAGCAGACAAACAAAACCATCTTGACTGGCCGCGTTTGTAATCGAGGCAACAAAGCTGTGGGCGCCGCATTGCCAGCGACTTTTTATGGTCCTGACGGAAAAATTCTTTGCGTATCCTACACTCAGGCTCCGGTGGGCGGAAACGGTGATTGTCGGGCTGTCACTTGTGAGCTGAGTTTGGCTCAGCTCAACGGTGGGGTAACGATGGTTGTAAACGATGATGGCGAGGGGGGGCGCTCCACGGTTGAGTGTCGCGAGGACAACAACAGTGACGTGGTGGAGATCACTCAAGCCGATTGTGTCGTCCTCGTACGTTAAATCGCAGCGTTGAGTGCTTTTGGCTTGTGCCCCTTTTGCAGGGGGCTCGACCAAAAACGCGTCCAATAGTGTAAAGGCCAGTCCAAACTTTTTTAGTTTTGGCTGGCCTTTTTACATTTCTAGCTCTTCGGCTCGTTGGAGTCTTTCTTGCGGCTAGTGGGCGCGATAGCTTGGGCTTGTGCCACGAGGAGAGAAATTGAAGAAAGCAAGAGCCGCCCGCCGAGCCGCGCTCCAGGCGTTGGCGGGTCTGTGGCTGGGTCTCTCTTTAGTTGTTGGTTGCTCCAACAAGCCCTACCGCGATTCTAAGGAATCAAAAAAGGTCTTCTATGGCGCTTTTGCTACCCCTCCTAAGACAATAGATCCTGCTGTAAGCTATGGCTCAGCGGACACCGTGGTGACAGATAAGGTCTTTGGAACTCTCCTAGAGTACCACTACCTCAAGCGCCCCTATACGTTGATGCCAAGCATGGCCCGTGAAGTACCCGTTGCCGAGTATTTGCAGGATGGTCGGGTGCGTTACACGTTTCATTTGCGTGAGCATATTCTCTTTCAAAAAGATGCTTGTTTTGATGCAGAGAATTCTTTTGGTCAGACCTCCTCTCAACGAGAGGTTGTAGCGAACGATTTCATTTTTGAGCTTTCTCGTATTGCGGACCCCGGAGTAAATAGCCCTGTTCTAGAGCCCTTTTCTAAATTGGAGGGGTTGCGTGCTTTTGGTAAAGAATTGGCCAAAAGGCGCAAGAACGATGCCGCGTTTGCATCTCTCACAATACGCGAACAATATGCGAGTATTGCCCTCTTTACCGGGGCGAAAGCTCCCAACAAGCGCACGCTGGTGCTGACTCTAAGCGAGGCGTACCCGCAAATTCTTTATTGGTTCGCTATGCCATTTACCACGCCCGTTCCTTGGGAAGCCGTGGACTATTACGACGGCAACGAGGGGCGCTCAACGCTGAGCGAACATGCAATTTCGACAGGTCCGTACCTGCTGACCAATTA
The DNA here is from genome assembly GCA_964459035.1 of uncultured Polyangiaceae bacterium. Taxonomy (GTDB): domain Bacteria; phylum Myxococcota_A; class Polyangia; order Polyangiales; family Polyangiaceae; genus NIC37A-2. The sequence continues at coordinate 65,523 of CAYWLO010000010.1, forward strand.
TGACAAGCAGGCGCGCATTGTATTGGAGCGCAATCCCGATTGGTGGGCATTAAAAAATCGCGATGCTCCCGGAGCGACATTTCCCAATATGGGCCCAGGAGCCGAGTGGGATGCAATGCGTGAGTCCTACGGAAAAGCGCTGCCTTTTTTGGATCGTATCGAATACCGTCGTGAGCAAGAGAGTATTCCGGCGTTCAATAAATTTTTACAAGGCTACTACGACTCGTCTGGCATCGTAAAAGAGAGTTTTGATCAGGTGATTCAAGAGGGAGGACTTTCTCCTCAAATGCGTGCAAAAGACATGGGCCTGAAACGCAGCGTCGAGCCCAGCGTTTATTATATCGGTTTTAATATGAACGATCCGATATTGGGGCGCGTCGGGGGGGGGCGCTCACGTTCACTGCGCCAAGCGATGAGTTTAGCGGTGGACGTAAAAGAGTTTCTGAGACTTTTTACCAACGGTCGCGGCGTACCCGCTCATTCGCCCATTCCTCCAGGCATATTTGGGTACGACGCCGCATATAAAAACCCCTACCGCACGCCCAACCTTGAAAAGGCCCGCGAGTTGCTCATATTGGGCGGCTACCCCGAGGGTATTGACCCAAAAACGAACAAACCGCTCAAATTGACATTTGATGTACCTGATACCTCTCCCGAAGGGCGTGTGAGGTATTTGTTTTGGGTCAACCAATGGCGCAAGTTGGGGCTCGACGTAGAGCTCAGCGCGACAAGTTACAATCAGTTTTACGCAAAAATGCTCAAGGGCTCCTACCAAATCTACAATTGGGGTTGGTTGGCTGATTATCCCGATCCAGAAAATTTCTTGTTTTTGCTGACGGGACCCCTCGCGCGATCTGAATCGGGTGGTCCCAACAACGCCAACTTCATGAACAAAGAGTACGATGCTCTATTTGATAAAATGCGCGCGAGAGAAAATGACGATGAGCGACTACGTATCATCGCAAAAATGCGCCTGATACTAGAAGAGGAACGCCCCTGGATTGAAACGTATCACTCGGAGTCTTACGCGCTGGTGCACGGCTGGTTGCGCAATGTACGACCGGCAGGACTGAGCACGATTGCCACGAGCAAATACTACGATCTCAAACCTAAAAAACGTCGTGAAGCCAGAAATTCGTGGAACCAGCCCATCTATTGGCCGGCTTTTGTTATCGTTGCGCTTCTCATAGCATTTATTTTACCAGGTATTTTTACCTACTATAGGGAGCGTACCTAAATGCTTACTTACATCATTCGTCGCAGCGCCTACGGCGTCTTAGTGGTCGCTGGCGTGATAGTTTTTCTCTTCTTTCTCTTTTTTGCAGCAAGTTCACCCGACGATATTGCGCGGCGCGCCCTAGGGGACAAGGCAATGCCCGAGGTGATTCAGCAGTGGAAAGTGAACCACGGTTATGATGCACCCGTGTGGCCAGGAGAGGGCCATTGGCAAGAAAATTTACTTGTGGACCATATAGAAAAAATGGTCACCCTTGATTTTGGAAAAAGTGACGCCGATGGGGTGCTGATCTCCGACCGTATTTATGCGGGGGCGGGCCCCAGTCTCTCCTTGACCCTGCCCATATTTGTGATGAGTTTGGGGTTGAGCATTATCTTGAGCCTTTTTGTCGCTTTCTTTAGGGAGAGCTACATCGATAAAATGGGGGTGGCTTTGGCCGTACTGGCCATGAGTGTCTCGACTTTGCTTTATATTATTGGGGGGCAATTTCTTATCGGTAAGATTCTACGCTGGTTTCCCATATCGGGCTTTGACACCTCACCTGACTTGATACTGCGTTTTTTGGCCCTTCCTGTTTTGGTGGGAGTTGCCACTTCCTTAGGGGGCAGTATTCGTTTTTATCGTACGGTTTTTATCGAGGAAATTTATAAGGACTACGTACGTACTGCCCGCTCCAAGGGAGCTGGCGAAATGGTGATCATGACGCGACATGTACTGCGTAACTCGCTTGTGCCCATCCTTACTCAAGTAGTGATGAGCATTCCTTTTCTTTTTACTGGCTCTCTTTTGTTGGAGGCCGGCTTTGGTATTCCTGGTTTGGGAGCTGTCACGTTTGAGGCCATTCAAGCGAACGACTTTTCTACCCTACGTGCCATGGTTTTCTTGGGCTCCTTGCTCTTCATTCTTGGGCAGATCTTAACCGATATTAGCTACACCTTAGTAGACCCTCGTATTCGTCTTGATTGAATATGACTGCATTTCTCTTTGCCGATACACCCGTTGCCGATGCGTGGCGCAGCGATCTCATTGTGGGAGTCATTCTCCTCTTTGGTATTTTTGTGGGAGTCGCCGTCCGTAAAAACGCAATTTGGCGAGCCGCCGCTGGGGAGCTATTTCGAAGGCGCTGGCTTTCGATACTTGTCGTAGGACTTTACTCAATTGTGGCTCTTTGCGATTCGATTGTTTGGGTTGGTGGCGCCGAACAAGGTGAAGATCAGGTTGCCGTACACGAAGCGCGTAGTTTGGTGGATAGAGCCTTTTCAGGCATGAAAGAGAAGAGTTATTCTGCACCCTTGGCCCAGCAGGAGTTTTACGATGAGAGTCCTCTGAAAAATCCAGGAGCTCATCTATTGGGTACTGACGTTTTGGGCGAGGACATTGTTTACGTCACTCTTAAAGGTGCGCGCGTTGCCCTTCTAATTGGCGGGCTTACCAGTCTTATCACTATACCTCTGGCTCTAATTTTTGGCATAGCGGCTGGCTACTTTGGCCGATGGGTGGACGATATTGTTTTCTTAGGTATGAGCATTTTGGCATCGATGCCTGGAATTCTCTTGCTCATTGTGTTGATTTTTGCTCTTGGCCGCAGCACTTTGAGTGTTTGTGTGGCCCTGGGCGTCACCAGCTGGGTAGGCTTTTGTCGTCTTGCTCGCGGGGAGACCATGAAATTACGCGAGATGGACTATGTGGCCGCCGCGCGCTCCTTGGGAGCGAGTCATTGGCAGATCATGGTAAGACATATTTTGCCCAATTTGGCCCATCTCGTTGTGATTACATTTGTATTGCTTTTCAGTGGGTTGGTTTTGGCCGAAGCGACGCTTGCTTGGTTGGGTATTGGAGTAGACGGTAGTTGGGGGCAGATGATAGCAGCGGCCAAAGATGAACTGAGCCGTGAGCCGGTGGTCTGGTGGAATATTGCCCCAGCAGGAGTTGCTCTATTTGTCCTTCTCTTGGGGGTAAATTTGGTGGGAGACGCTTTGCGCGATGTACTAGATCCTCGCACTTTGGGAGAAAAGTCCTAATGTTATTAGAAGTAGAGAATTTGACCACTTCCTTTGCGATTGGCGAAAAAGAAGTGCCCATCGTCGATTCTCTGAATTTTAGTGTCGACGCTGGTAAATGTTTGGCTTTGGTGGGTGAGTCCGGGTGCGGAAAATCCATGACAGCACTCTCTCTTTTGCGCCTAGTTCCCAAACCCGGTCGCGTTGTAGGGGGGCAAGTGCGCATTGACGGAAAAAACATTTTAAAATATTCGATTCCTCAAATGAGAGAGGTGCGTGGGGACGACATCTCGATGATTTTTCAGGAACCGATGACCAGTTTGAACCCCGTTGTGCGCGTGGGTGAGCAGGTGATGGAGGCTCTGACTCTTCATGAGAAAATACATCGCTCTGACGCCAAAGAGCGAGCCCTTGCGCTATTTCAGCGGGTGGGTATTCCCGATCATGAAGAACGATTTTATTCATATCCTCATCAAATGTCTGGTGGTCTCAAACAACGGGTGATGATTGCTATGGCGTTGGTCACGAGGCCTCGCATCTTGCTCGCGGACGAGCCCACCACCGCTTTGGACGTGACCATACAGGCTCAAATTATCGAATTGATGCGCGAGTTACAACGCGACTTTCAAACTGCTATTTTACTCATCACTCATGATTTAGGTGTGGTGAATCAAATAGCTGATGAGATCGCCGTAATGTACGCCGGGCGTATCATCGAAAAAGGCTCACGAGTTGAGATATTGAGCAACGCCTCGCACCCTTACACTCGGGGGCTACTCGGCGCGTTGCCGGGGAGGGCAAAACCTAGAGAGAGGCTTTACGAAATTGAAGGTACGGTACCCTCTCCCAAAAATTGGCCTTCGGGGTGTCGTTTTGCACCGCGGTGTCCAGAAGCTGTCGAGCGCTGTAAAACCGAAGTGCCGCAACTGCTTTCTTTAGGAAAAGACAGATCTGACGTTGCATGCTTTCAACGAGAGAGTGCGTCATGAGTTCATCGAGTAAGATGGTGAGCGTACAGGAAGGACCCCAGCGCTTCTCAACCCTTCGCTCGGATGCGCCTTTGCTTGAGGTGGAAAACTTGCGCACGTGGTTTCCAATAAAAAAGGGGCTTTTTCGTAAAACACTCCGTCACGTACGCGCCGTAGACGGAGTGAGCTTTTCTATACAAAAAGGGGAAACTCTTGCGCTTGTGGGTGAGTCCGGTTGCGGCAAAACAACCGTGGGGCGCTCGATTCTTCGTTTAGTAGAGCCTCATAGCGGCGCCCTACGTTTTCTGGGGAGGGATCTGCGGGAACTTTCGCCCAGGGAGTTACGCCCCTTGAGACAAAAGATTCAAATGGTGTTTCAAGATCCGATGACCTCGTTGAATCCGCGCATGCGTGTGCTCGATTTGGTGGCAGAAGGCATCGACAATTTTGGTCTTGCAAAGAACCCAGGGGAGAGAAAAGAGCGAGTCGCCGAGGTGCTTACCCGTGTTAAAATGAGTCCCGACCAAATGATGCGCTTTCCCCACGAATTTTCTGGAGGACAACGCCAGCGAATTGGTATAGCCCGAGCCTTGGCTGTGGGGCCCGAACTTCTCATTTGCGATGAGGCCGTTTCGGCCTTGGATGTCTCCATTCAAGCGCAGATTTTAAATTTACTTGCCGAGTTACAGGACGAGCTGGGTTTAGCTTACCTGTTTATCACTCACGACCTGTCTGTGGTGCGCCATTTAGCCGATCGCGTCGCTGTCATGTACCTCGGGCAAATTGTAGAAGAACGACCTGTAGAGGCTCTTTTTGCTCAGCCTGCCCACCCCTATACTCAAGCTCTCTTGAGCGCAGTGCCATCGGCTGATCCTCGTATTGCAAGAGTACAGGTGAGTGTATTAGGAGATGTGCCTTCTCCCGCTTCTCCTCCAAGTGGTTGCAGGTTTCATACGCGCTGCTCTCAGGTGATGGACAAATGTGATCGAAATGAACCGCCCCTTGTGCAACTAGGCCAGGGACGAGCCAGTTGTCATCTTCTTTGAGGCTTCCTTTTAACAATGGTGAGTTCGGGTACAATTTGTTTGCGCTTGAGCCAAACTGAGATCTTGCCAAAGCGCTCGACTCGCTTGAAAGTTTTATTGAGTAGGTTCACTTCTTTGGCTTTTGGCCTTCTATTACCGTGGAGGACGGCGTCGGCACGAGCATAGAGAAACGTGAGTTTACGCGAACTGTAGGGCACCAGTGCTTTGCGAGAGGGGCCTTTTTTTGTGTGTCTGTCACGGCGACTCAACGCAGAAACTCGATGCAAGCCGTCTTGGTAACCTCTGTAGCCGCGTAGAAGTACCTCGTAATTTTCAGGAGTACTTGGTGGTTGAATCGAAATTTCTGCGATCATATGACGCGAGAATTTCTTACGTTTCTTGCTTTGATAGACCAAAGCGTCGAATAAAATGAGGTTGCGAGCGTACTCGGGACGGCGGCGTCCCTCGGGGTAGAGCAAATGGGTGATGCCGCGGTCCCGGCAAATTTGCCAGAGATCGCGCGGGTTCTTTAACTTTCTAAAGTCGACATATGTTTGAATTTGTGGATGCGTATTGAGGGTGGTGCGGTCCAGCCCCATGAGCGACTTAAAATAGCGCCCCAAAATTACGGAGTCTTCTGGAAATTGCTCGTTCAACGAGCGCTCACGAGCCCGGTGGTTGAAGCGGGTTTCGTGACCTCGACTTGTGTAACCCTTTTTCATCATGGTGACGGCATGACGAATAGATTTTTCACTGTGTTTCAGCGGGGCGTCGACGGCCCATAGAAACTGAATAGCCACAAGAGGAATCAGACCCAGCTGAGCGAATTTACCGAGAGACCAGCCACGTACAAGAGCCGCCGCCGCGAAGGCGATGGGAATATCCAAGAAGGCTAATAAGTAGCGATCGTTTGCGCTAGTGAGCCCCCATACGCAAAAGGCGACATAGCTGAACCCAGCAGCTAGCCACAGACGCTTGGAACGCCTCAAGAAGAGCAGAATGGGGAGGAGAAGAGTGAAGAGAGAGCCCATATAGGGCACTTGCTTGGTTAGGTTTCGATTGCCTGTGCGAAAAGACCAATCGAATAAAGTCTTATGAAGCCAGGCGATGCGGCTCCAGGGCCACGTGCCCTGCGGCGAAAAGTCGAAACTTCGTGAGCGAAATGTAAACTCTTTCTCGAAAGCAGTTTTTTTATCTCTCTCTTTTTTTTGTGAGCGGGGGGGCTTCTTAGCGGCTGGTTTCTTAGCGGCTGGTTTCTTAGCGGCTGGTTTCTTAGCGGCTGGTTTCTTAGCGG
>CAYWLO010000010.1:72146-81397 GCA_964459035.1 uncultured Polyangiaceae bacterium
CTGGTTTCTTGGAAAGAGCCTGATGGGGGGAGGCTTTCTTGAGATTTTGACTCGTTTTCTTCGAGGAGGAGTCGCCTTGGCTTTTCTTTTTAGCGAGTAATTCGCCTGGTACCGGGGCCTTTTTACTGTTGAAGGCGTCTTCTTTCTCTTTTTCTACGCTGATAGTGCGCGCCGGGGCTTCCCAATTGTCAAAACTTGAAGAAAAAAGAGAGCTACCCAAGGGATAGACAGGGTTTTGATAGTAAATGATATTTTTTATATAATGGGGAGCACTGACGAGCGCCGCCACGCCAATGAGAGTCAATGGTGTGCGTATTAATTGGCGCCAAGAAAGAGCCCCCTGAGCCGTGCTTTTTCTTAAATGTCGGGAAGCTAGCCAAGCAAAGCGAAGGGCTGTAGCCGAGGCTACAGCCGTTACCAAATAGATAGCCTGGTACTTGGTGAGCAGGTGCACGCCCGCCGCAATTCCCGCTACAATTGCCCAGCGAAAGTCAAAACGAAACCACATGCGTGCCGTGGCCAAAAATACCGGGCAGGCGCTCAACGCGAGCAAGTGGTCGGCTGAGCCGGCTATGTTTTGATCGTAAATAAATAGGGAGGGAAAAAGAAAGAAAACGGCCCAAAGACCACGCACCCATCGACCGTTGAGCAACCATTGAGCCGTCGCTACCACGCCTACAATACGCCAAATGATAGCCGAATACTCCAAGTGTAACATCAACATCCAGCGAGTGGGCAAGGGTTCGACCGAGGGAACCAAGAGAGACCAAGTGTGGAGAAAGCTGGCTAAATGAGGAAACGCACGGTGGTTGTCCCCATAAAAGGGCACGACCCCCCCGGCGCGCGCGTATTCTTGAGCAATGGGTACATGGTACCAAATTGCATCAAAATTGAAGCTTTTGGGTGTGATGATTCCGAGATAGAGTTGCGCCAGCATGTACACGCCAAAGGCTGTAGCGAGGCTTGCGAAAACACTGGTCGCTAAACTGTTCTTTGCCTTTTTTAGGTGCTGAGCCGAGATATCACGTGCTAGCTGTGGCAGCTCGCGTGCGCCCACTGCGAACATGAAAAGGGGCAACCCTAGGGCAAAGGTCGGACTATAAATATGCAGCGCTCCGCCTGCGTACATGGACAGGGCAAAGGTCCCTAGGCCAATGATCATGCTGTGCAATAATCGTTCTGCAGTGGGCAGAGTCGTTGTGGGCACAACGCGCTGGAGCACGGCGTTGCCCAGGCTCACAAACGAGGCATTCAAAAGAAGTGTGTAGGCAACTAACTTGATGAGATGCCAGGCAAGCCAACGCTCGACCGGGTAACTTTCTTCGATGCTTAAGAGAAAGTACCAGGAGCCCACAAGACTGAGGGCGAGGACGCCCAAGCTATTGAATAGTCCCCGAGAGAGCTTGCGCAGCTCGCCCCAACGGCTCGTCTGGTTCATTGTTTCGGCTACCATGCAGGACAAGAGTTGGCGAGAGAGCCAAGCAGACTTGACAGAAGTCGATAGCGGCCCCACCTATGTGTGATGGCGGACTGGCTCTCAGGAGGAGCAATACCAATGGGCATGCTCTTTATGGGCATCACTGTGTTTCGTGTCTTGCGGCGCAAAACCGGCAATGTCGTGGCTCGGGCGCTTTACCCTGGCTTGGCAAAAAAATTGGGTCTGCTCTACACCGAGTCAAGTTACAAGAACGGTGTAGGCCGTCTGAGCGGAACGTACAGGGGCTTTGCTGTTACAATCGACCCTGATGATCAGCGGCGCATCTTCTTACGTTTCTCCTCAGCTCCTGAGGTTGAGATGCATAGCTTTGTGCACAATAAGCTCTCGGCCCAGGGGCAGATATCCTTTCGTCCTCAATCGTCTGTGTTGGCAAGGCAATTCAAAACCAGCCACGCAAGCCCCGCCCTCGTCGACGCCCTCAACGAGGCTCCAGAAGTGGCCCAGCAGCTTCGTCCTCTCAAGTTCGTTCGCGAGCTACAGACCTTGAGCGTTACTGAGAGCGGCGTGACCGCGATATTCGATTACGGCAGCCCCGCTTACATACCCAGTGAAATTGTGGACGATCTTTTGCCCCGCCTAGCCGCACTTGCCGCAATATTTGAGCCACCAGGAGCTCAAGGCAAGGTGCCGGTGCCGGCGCCGATCTCCAGAGCTACCTCCACCCGGGGGCTCGCTACAGCTAGCTGATGTAGGACAGAAGGCGGATCGGCAGGCATTGAGCCCTTCTTAAGCAGGAAATAGCGGTCATTTAATAAAACCGTTAATCCCGACGAAAAAAGTGCTAGTTAATTCGGCACCACCTCCAGAACTGGAGGGAGGTTCTGGAAAATATTCAATCATGACTATTGAAACTAGCAATTCCGTCTCCAGCGACGAGTCTGGAAATCGTGCGGCCCACCAGTTGATAGGGGCGGAGAAACTCTCTCACCTTCGACAATTGGAGGCAGAGAGCATCCACATTATGCGAGAGGTTGCCGCGCAATTCGACAACCCCGTGATGCTTTATAGCATTGGCAAAGATTCGGGGGCGATGGTGCATTTAGCTCGCAAAGCATTTTACCCAGCGAAAATGCCTTTTCCTCTTTTGCATGTGGACACGACGTGGAAATTTCGTGAGATGATTGAGTTTCGCGATACGGTGGCGAAGACTTATGGCGCTGATATTTTGGTGCATACCAACCCCGACGGGGTAGAGCGCGGAGTGGGCCCCTTTACCCACGGGAGCAAAGTACACACTGACGTGATGAAGACTCAGGGGCTTTTGCAGGCCCTGAGGAAATACGGTTTCGACGCAGCTTTTGGTGGTGCACGTCGTGATGAAGAGCGGAGTCGTGCCAAAGAACGTATCTACTCATTTCGCGATCGCAATGGTAAATGGGATCCTAAAAACCAGCGCCCCGAGTTGTGGAACCTTTACAATGGTAAGGTCGCTCCGGGAGAGAGCATTCGGGTTTTTCCTCTCTCCAATTGGACCGAGCTAGATATTTGGCTTTATACCTATCTAGAAAATATCGATATTGTTCCACTCTACCTGGCAAAAGAACGTCCTGTCGTAAAGCGACAAGGTACGTGGATTTTGGTGGACGACGACCGTATGCCTTTAGAAAAAGGTGAGAAGCCTGTGATGAAATCGGTGCGTTTTAGAACCTTGGGGTGTTACCCCTTGAGCGGCGCAGTTGAGTCTACAGCCGCTACTTTACCAGATATTATTAAAGAAATGCTTCTTGCCACTCAAAGTGAACGCCAAGGTCGTTTGATTGATACGGACTCGGACGGTTCGATGGAAGAGAAGAAGAAAGAAGGATATTTTTAATGGACAATACCAGAGTAGTTACCCCTGAAAATATCCACGCGTACCTTCAGCAACATCAAGAAAAGCAACTGTGCCGTTTTGTAACGGTGGGGTCCGTTGACGACGGTAAGTCGACCCTTATTGGGCGTCTCTTACATGATACTCACGGAATTTACGAAGATCAGCTGGATGCGGTAAAGAAGGCAAGTAAACAAGAGGGCGATGAAATTGATTTCTCACTCTTTACTGATGGTTTGAAGGCTGAGCGTGAGCAAGGCATTACCATTGACGTTGCCTATCGCTACTTTTCTACAGAGAATCGTAAGTTTATTATAGCCGACACCCCCGGACACGTGCAGTACACGCGCAATATGGCCACCGGGGCTTCTACTGCCAATGTTGCGGTGATCATGATTGACGCCCGCTTTGGTGTGTTGCAGCAATCTCGGCGTCACGCTTATATCGCTTCGCTTTTGGGTATTCCACACTTAGCGGTTTGTGTGAATAAGATGGATCTAAAAGACTACAACGAGAAGGTCTTTTTGGAGATCAAGGCTGAATTTGAAGCATTTTGCTCCAAATTGCGCTTTTTAGAGGTGAAGTTTATCCCCATGAGTGCAAAAATGGGGCACAACGTGGTGCACGATAAGGAGGAAACCCCGTGGTATTCGGGGGGCACTATCTTGCAATACTTAGAGCAAGTGCCTGTTGATGCGGGGCTCAATCAAGATGACTTTCGTTACCCAATTCAATACGTTTTGCGACCCAATTTGGACTATCGTGGTTTTTCGGGGACCATTGCTTCGGGCTCCGTAAAAAAAGGTGATACCCTGATGAGCTTGCCCTCGGGCAAGACCAGTCGCGTATTGAGTATTGATACTTTTGATGGAGCGTTAGAAAAAGCCAAGGCTCCCTTAGCTGTAACGATTCGCCTAGAAGACGAGATTGATAGTAGCCGCGGCGATATGCTTGTAAAACCAGAGAACCTGCCTCAGGTGGTAGAGAGGTTTTCGGCCAAAGTTGTGTGGATGTCCGAAGAGGCACTTCATGCGGGGCGCACTTATCTAGTGCAGCATACCACGCAATTGGTAAGGGCTGATGTGGAGAGTATCGATTACCTAGTTGATCTTGAGTCTCTCGAAGAGAAGTCCGCTTCTCAAATCGAAATGAATGATATTGGGCGTATCACCCTCAACGCTCACAAAAAGCTCTTTGTTGATCCCTACGAGGTTAACTCGGCAACGGGAGCTTTCATTCTTATCGATCCTTTGACCAACAACACGGTGGCAGCCGGTATGATCGATAGATCTATCACTGAGTTTAAGGCAGAGAAGGCCGGCGGAGCTACCCAGACCGTGCCCAAGAGTCAGATCACGCCGGGCGAGCGGTCTTTGGCATTGGGGCAAAGGGGAGCTGCAATTGTTATCACAGGGTTGCCTAGTTCCGGAAAATCGGAGATTGCCTTTGAGCTAGAGGAACAACTCTTTGACCTTAAAAAACACGTTTTGGTTGTCGACCCCGACGATGGTTTGGGGCGAGAGAGTGCGGGGGGCGGGGCGAGTCCCGTGCATGGCCCCGAGTTTGCTCGCCGCATGACCGATGCAGGTTTTGTGACGGTCTTTGCTTTTGCAATGCCCTTGCGTGCTGACCGTGAAGCTTTGCGAGACGCCGTAGGAGCCGAACGATTTGTGGAAGTACATGCCTCTTTGACAGCAGAGGAGTGCAAAAAAAGGGACGAGCGGGGTAATTACTCGGCCGCTGACTTCGCTCCCGCCTATCAATCTCCCAGGGAGGCCGATCTCTCAGTTGATCTCACAAAGGTAAGCGTGGGGGAGGCCGCCCAAAGTGTGATAGCCCTTCTTAAAAAGAGAAAGTTGTTTGAACTTGAGAGATGAGTACCCCCCGTATCTCATGAGTTGATTCTAGACGACTCGTCTCATTTTCGAAAAAAATAAAGAAAGGCGGCGCCCCTGGGAGCGTCGCCTTTTTGCGTAGAATATTGGTTCTGCTCAGCGTTTCATTCCGCTATCGCGAACCTTCTTTTCTAGGTTTACAAAGCGGTTGGCCAAGGCTCGTACCAAAGCACCTGTCCAGCCGTCCGAACCGAGACCATCTTGCATTGTGCGTTTGTCGAGTACCAGCACCGTCACTTGATCGGTCGCTTCTACAGAAGCCGCTCGGGGCTCGTCTAAAAGTAGCGCGAGCTCTCCAAAAACGTCACCTGGACACATTTCACCAACAGTCTCTTGGGTGCCCTCTTTTGTTGTACGATAAGCTCGGCATTTGCCACTGACAATCATGTAGGCGGTGTCGCCGACCGCGCCTTCACGAATGATGTTGGAGCCAGGTTGGTAAAGTTGACGAGGCAGATGGAGGCCCCCACGCAAAAACTGGCGCACGTCGGCTTGGAGCTCCAAAACGCTTTGATAGCGATCTTCAAGACGAGGAGCGATGGCCTTGTCTATGATTTTGCGCAAGCGTTTAGAAACGCCAATCTCTTCGGTGGCAATATCAATTGGAATGATTTCTCCGGCGCTGGCTCGACGCAAAGCTTCGTCTGCGTCGTAGGTGTCGCCGTAAGGAGTGTAACCACTCACAATTTCATAGAGTACAGCGCCCATACCGAATACGTCCGCGCGCCCGTCCAACTTTTCGGGTGAACCCTTGGCTTGCTCTGGGGCCATATAGGCCGAAGTTCCAACCGCTCCCGGAGCATCCAGGGCCGCGCAACCACTATCTTTTCCTACAAGGCGGGCCAGCCCCCAATCCATCAAGTAGACCTGACCAAAGTCGGCCACCATAATATTCTCTGGCTTGATGTCCCGATGAATGACCCCGCGATGATGAGCGTATGCGAGGGCGTCACAGACTTTTAGAAAGAGCTCAAGACCTTCTTGAAGCCTCTCGGTGGAGCCTGGACGGCGTCGGCGGTCGCCCATCCAGCGATGTAGATCAATTCCTTTGACCAACTTCATTGTAAAGTAGGGAACCCCCTCGGGGCTCACGGCTAACTCATGAACTGGAACGATGTTGGGGTGCTCAAGCTGTCCAGTTATTTGAGCCTCGCCAATAAAACCTCCTGCGTAGAAGGGCTCTTTTGCAAGCTCCTTGTCTAGGCGTTTGAGAGCGACATGACGCAATAAATTTCTATCTGTTGCGGGATGAATGCGCCCCATGCCGCCTCGACCTAACTCCGCGAAAACACGGAGACCAGGGGGAGTGGGAATACCCTCTTGAGCGGCCTCTTCGTCAGAGACTCCGTGAGCGCCTCCGGCTGGAATACGCTCAATTATGTATACAGGCTGGGGTTTACCTTCCAAGTCGTTTGCCATCGCGCGGACTCTATCACGACTTGAGTAAAAAGACGGCCCGAGAGCTCTAACCAGGGAAAAGCCGGAGTACCCTTTAGACAGAGTTGAGGAGCTTAGATATGCGCGGGAGTAGATCTTTGTCGGGAGAGGGCGCTCTGAGCTTTGTCGGGAGATGTTTTCGTAGACGCCCGAGGTAGTCAGTACGGGAGACTTCGTGCACCCCGAGGGTGCCTAAGTGCGTGGTCAAAAACTGCACGTCAAAGAGTCCTACCCCACGGTCAAAGAGATCGACCACTGCACCGATGAGCGCAATTTTTGAGGCATCGGTCTTTCGATGAAATTTACTTTCAGCCGCAAAAACTCCACCAATCAACACTCCGTAAAGCCCTCCTACTAATTCGTCTTGTTGCCAAACCTCATAGCTAAGAGCAAAGCCGTGGTGATGCAGATCGAGGTAGGCATCGTGCATCTCTTGGGTGATCCAAGTGCCTTCTTTTCTATCTGAGCAACCGCCCATGACCGCGCTCATGGCAGTGCCTTGGGTGAGAGTGAAAGATGTTTTTCGCAGAGTATGCCTCATACTGCGAGAGATGTGTAAGCTCTCACGGGTGATAATCGATCGAGGATCGGGGCACCACCACAAGATGGGGCGCTCGTCGAACCATGGAAAAATGCCCTTTCGGTAGGCGGCCAATAAGCGCTCGCGACTGAGATCGCCCCCACCCGCTATGAGTCCTTCGGCATCATAGGCACTTGGATCGGGAAAATGGGGCGGCCCGTTTTCCGATAGCCAGAGGGGGCGGCGTGCTTCGTTCATGTCTGTCTTTTTAGTGGGCGAGCACCATGTGGGAAAGAAGCGGTGTACACCACAATTTCGAAATACATGGTAATCTGCACCATTATGCGTGAGAATTGGTTTTCATGGTACGTTTGGCATGTATTTTCTGCCCGTGAGGTAGACTTTGGGCTGGGTATTGCGCTGGGACGATTCGGCCCCATATTAAGGGCGTGAATCTTCTTTACCTGGCAATCGATCTCTACACCTATGTTATTTACGGCGCAATCATCGTCAGCTGGGTTGCACCGAACTCCCAGCACCCCCTGGTCCTTTTGATTCATCGAATGACCGACCCGCTTTTTCAGCCGATAAAAAAAATATTGCCTGACGTGGGCGGGTTTGATTTGTCGCCCATTGTCGTTCTTTTTGGTCTGCACTTTCTAAAAAGAATTTTATGAACCTATTGTGTGTGTCTAGTACCAAAGGTCGGAACTTCGTGCCGGGTTTTGGTACCCATGAGACAAAAAGTAGTACCGAGGGCAAATAGGGAGGCTATTGCGGGTTTCATCAGGCCCCCACTTCAGTTGGGTCTGGTGAAACCCGGCACGGACTTCCGGCACGAGGTACTAGTTGGGTTTTGTAGGCGAAAAAAATAGAGAATAGGAGTGCTCCCCCCATTTCATCAGGAGTGCTCCTTGGCTGTGCTGCAACTCCTGATAAGCCTCGTACCACTTAAAGCTTTTCCAGCCGGGGGTATCGCCTATTAACTCGGGAACAATGAGATCAATCTCAAGGTAGCTATTGTTTGTATGCTTTAAGAGACTGGGCCCGTAGCTCCAGGTCTCTCTTCCCGCGTGGGGCTCCACATCGTTGTGTAACGCTCCCCCATAGGCGAGTACCAGGGGGCGCCCATTTTTTAGGCTTTTGAGCTGACTTTTTAAGGAAATTTCGCTGAGACGCTGGATGGTTTCCATCATGGTGATCACCCCACCTTCGGGAGCGGCAATGGCGCTCATGTCTTGGCAACTCGCGTGAAGTATATCGGGAGTGATGCCTTGTTGGAGGGCAGCGTGCCCCAAGAGAAGGTATTCGTTTTGATTGCTTTTGGCCTGGCCGTCGGTGACCTTCTTTGCCTCTTTTTGAGCCTTCTTTTTTTCTGTAGCGCAGCCACTGCTGGGCGCCTGCAATAGTTCAACCAAGAGATGACTTGCGCCCCCAGCGATGGTGGGAAGCAGTTGTTGGGTGAATATCTTCACGGTGGAATCGCCCTGGTAGTCTGCTGGCTTGTGAGCCTCACCAAAGGCTATTAGTTGAGATTTGCGTGAAAGTATGAGTGGTAAAAGAGCATCACGAGACTCTTCAAATAGAAAACACTGGTGCTCGCCGCAGGGAAAGCTGGGGGGCATCGAAGGGAGCGCGGGTGCAGGGGCGGGGGAGTTTGTCGAAGATGGTGCTGCCTTTAGCCGCGCCGCAGAGGCATCTTTGAGGGCGGGCTCCGAAGGGCCGAGGGACGCCGCGGGGACAGGAGAGGAGCAAGCAAGCCCCAGGGCGGTGCAAGACCACGCTAGAAGGGAACAAAAGAGTTGGGAGAGGACGGGGGGGCTCCGAAACATATCTCCGTTTATAGCGCGATTTTTGTCTTTGTATTGCTAGGGTTTTCTTGCGTTCTGAGGGCCGAGTGGGCATTGCCTGGACCCCAGCGTGAATTTATTGAAGGAATTTCTGTCGAAATGCAACGATTGGGCCTTTGCTCTCTCGACGAAAGGGCGACGATTGTCTAGATAGCTTTTCACGGAAGTTCTCAGGAGCTTCTATTTGCGCCCGTAGCTCAGCTGGATAGAGCATTGGACTTCTAATCCGACGGTCGTGTGT
>CAYWLO010000011.1:0-5924 GCA_964459035.1 uncultured Polyangiaceae bacterium
CTATGAACTCACTCCTCAATCATAGTTGGAAAGGTTATTAGGATCGGCCTCCTAATGACTAAGCGTATAGCCAATTGGAGTGATATCGTTGAGTACGCCGATAACAACGCTGGAGTTATGGCGACCAATGGTCAATCCCTCAACCCATATAAACTGGGCATTGAACTTTATCGAGATATTGAAGATCGATGGAATAAGGGAAAATTTGGCCGTGAATGGGATAGATGCACAGACGCCGAAGAACGGCACCATTGGGATTTGAAGCTAGGTCTGGGTAAAGAAAAGATTTTTGAGGTTCGTGCCCACTACAATGACGTCAACTTTTTGGACGAATTTTTGACCCCGGAATTTGCAGCGGACCAAGGGCTCTTTAATTTTGAGTGGTCAGAGCGAAACTCGTCTTTTGAGGTTGCCACACGAGAATTTGGGAAAGTAAAACAGAAGCTCCTTGGTCAATTGACCAATGCTGGGAGCCCGGTAATCCGTGTTTTAAATGCAAATTATCAAAATAGAGGTGAACTGCTCCTCGCTCACGAACATCAGAGGGTTGATTTAAGGTTGGACTACGCCCAAAGGGTGCTTGAAGCTTTGGTCCGAGTATGGAAACGTCCGGTTCTTGTGGCGACAAAAATCGAGGAAAAGAGCGTTGTATTACGATTTGATGGTACCGAGCACACTCGCACAGAGGGTGAGGCTTGAGCCCGGTTACGCGGGGCGCTCCGTTTGCGAAAGTCGCGCAAGCGTTCCTCATTGGTGGCATGTTTTGCGCCAGCGGGGCGTGTTCGGGGGCGCATATCCGTCCCGAGACTACCGCTGAGAGGCAACAGAAGGCCTCCGGAGGAGAGAAGCTGCCGGCCGGGACTTCTAGTTCACGAGAAGAAGAAAAGAAGTCAGCAGGAGAGGGGGTTAGCTCTTCTGCTCTCCGATCTGCCTCGCGCTTGTGTGTAGAAAATTCTTCAGAATGCAAAGCGCTTCTCTCTGTGGAGGCGGCTCTCAATAGGGGAGAGTTGGAGGAAGCCAAACAAGCCATTGTCGTCATTCGTTCGCAAGGGCGCCCGAGTCTTTCCCCGCTCGGGCATGTGGCTCTTTTAGTATTGGAAGGTAGGACACTATTAGAGTCCGACTCCCTCTCGTACGGGGCTGGGGGGGAAGACTCCCTCTTGGGACTAAAAAAAGAAGAATCAGCGCTGACGCTATTGGGAGAGAGCAGAGGGGAGCGTGGAGGATCTGCGCTCTATCATGAGGCTCTTCTTCAGAAGTCGAGAGCTTTGCTCGCCCTGGGGGAGGGGAAACTTGCCCTAGTCGAGTTAAAAACCGTAGAAAGAGCAGAGCCCGAGGTCGCAGAAGTTCAAGGAGCACTCGGCATTGCCTATATTTCAGTCGGCCAAACTCGAAATAGTTTGAGGCATCTGGAGCTGGCCGTCTCTCTCGATACCCAAGAGCCACAAAGGCTGATCGTCCTAGGCACAGCTCAAATGCTCCTTGGTGAGCTCGCTCAAGCAGAACGAAGTTTTCGCGGAGCGATTCACTTAGACGGAGCTTCTCCTCGCGCTCACGGCAACTTGGGCTCGGTGTTGCTACTTCGCGGGGAGTTTCAAGCTGGTCGTCAGCATCTAGAGCGTGCCTCGCGTCTTGCGCCAGGGCAGGCAACTTATCTCTCTAATCTGTCCTACGCCGAGTTGCTCTTGGACAAACCAACGCTTTCCCTGCGCTGGGCAAAATCGTCCCTCAAATTGGATCCCCGATTGGCCTCCGCTTGGCTCAATCAGGGGTTAGCTCAGGTTGCTTTGGGGGATAGGCAGAGTGCGCGCGCTTCGTTTGAAAAAGCTCATCAACTTGATCCTACAGATCCTCGTCCTCGTAATAATTTGCAGGACTTGGATGAATTGGAGAAAGCCAAATAGAAGAATGATGAAAGGTCACTCTGCGGGGAGCTAGAGCGCCTCTCCGTTTGAAGTAAATGTTAGTGATTCGTTGCCTGGACCACGCGCATTGCGGGCGCGGCGTCTACATCGCCTTTTGGTCGAGGTACGGTCAGTTTTGCCGGTTTTTGAGTGACCGCAACTCCCACATATGCGTTCAAACCAAAGCGTTTACCGTCGGCGGTGGCATTCATTCTAGCGGATACGAAGTAATCTCCTGGCGCTTTCCAAGCGCCCAAAGGACAAGCTTCGGCTAGGCGCGTCGAGAGACTGGCGGAAGCTCCTCCTGTCAATCGACGAAATTCTGAGGCCATGGGGTCGCGATCTGCTGGGTGCATGCGGCAGGTAAATTCTCCTTGGGGACCGCTTACTTCGTAGGTAAATAATTCTCTACGTAAAAAGAGGCTTTGAGATTGACCCGATTGGTTGGTCACTCGAACTTTGACCATCTTTTTTTCGGGGGATCGTGTCGTTCCGAGAGATGAAATTGTTAACTTCATCGGTGCCGTTGCGCCGCGTTCTTCTTCTTGAGTGGGTGAACCAGGTTCACTTTTAATATTTTGAGCCGATTCACCAATGGACTTTTCATTGGGCGCCAGAGCATTGAGCTCTGAGAGAGGGTACGTAGAACCAAGAGTAAACTCATGAGCGAGCAAGTTTTTAAGTGGTCGAAAGTTTTTCTCGGCACTCTCGACTCTTTGGGCAACAAAGGGTGCTTTCTGCTCGCGCTCTACATCAACTAACTTTCCGCCTTTCCATAGTTTTTTTGTTTGAACAGGAAAGCCATAGCGCACTACTACTCGTGCTCCCGCTCGGAGCGATTTTTCATCTTTGCAAAAAGTTCGAGGATCAAATGGGTACACTAGGAGATCACCAGCTGCCAACTGTGTTGTTTGGCTGGAGATTACTTTTTTGGGAAGTTTGGAGCCGCAGGTGATGGTCTTGTGCTTGACCATTTTTTTCGCAGCTTTCCGTTTCGATAGAACTTCGTTTTTTGAATCGGTCTCATTGACAGGCGCCGTAATCTCAATTTGTAGAAGCTCAGGTAGGGCGCTCAAAGAAATGGTTGAAGATGAGCGGTTTTCAATAGCGAGTAGCCACTTCAGGTCGGATGCACGTTGCGATATTGCTATGGCCAACTGAAGGTGGTTTTTTGAGCTTGGGCTGCGCTGGAGAGCCTCCCGGGCTCGAGTCACATTGACCTCGTGCGCTCGGTCTTCGCTTGAGGGGCCTTCTTCTGAAGGCCGTTGCGTGTCTTGAGTGGCAGGCGTTAAATTGCCCGTATTCTGCGATGAGTTACCCGAGTTGGCGTCGGCATGTTTGCTACCCCGCTCAATGTTGTCGCTAGAGGTTTCTTCGTTGATGCTTCTCGATTCATCTACCTCATCAGTGACACCAATAGTTTGTGTGACTTGGGCCCCGGCGCAACTGCTCAAGAGTGCGAGGCCGACACCAGAAAAAGCGAGGAACCTCCACGACAGAGAGCGTGCTTTCACGTTGCGCTCAAGGCGAGGGCGCGAATGGGGACGAGAGCGGGATTGATTTTTCCCACGAGATTGTTGTGCATGCATTCGGTCGGCCATCGTGTCGTCGCATCAGTACCACGGAGTGGGGTGATCCCGCAGCAGGCTCTGCTTAAATTGGACGATTCTTGCGTTCTTATGGCTTTGACTATGATGAGCTGGATGAAGAGTTTTACCCCCAGGGGGGGCAGCCAGACGCGCCCGGTTTTTCCTTCGAGAGGGCTCTATGCCATTGCCGATGCAGACTTGATCCAATCGCAGGGGCTCTCGCTCGTAGAGTGTGTGCGGGCGATGCTAGACGCGGGGGCTCCTGTGATTCAAGTGAGAGCGAAAAGTCAATCGTCACGTCAGATAGCCCTCTGGCTTGACGAGATTGCTCAAAATGTGACCAGAGGGGCTTCTCTCTTGATTCAAAATGATCGAGCGGATCTGGCCGATATCTTCGCCATGCAAGGAGTTCACTTAGGCCAAGAGGACTTGCCCTTGGCCGAGGTTCAAAATCACTACCCCCATCTTCTCACAGGGATCTCCACACACAATATCGACGAGTTGAAGCTTGTTCTGAGTGAGCCACTCCCCGATTATGTAGCCTTAGGTCCGATCTTTTCAACAACGACGAAGAAGGACGCAGAAGCTCCGGTTGGCCTCGATATTTTGAGAAGTGCATTTCTGTGCACCCAAGAAGTCGGCATACCTTTAGTGGCTATTGGGGGAGTTACCCGGAGTCTACTACGTAGAGTAGCTGAGCAATGTGATCTTGTGGCAGCAATTAGTTTGCTCTTGCCCGAGTCGGCCAGCTCTCGCCCTTACCTATCTTTACGAAAGAACTGTGAGGAGATACACAAGATTATCTTAGAGTCGGGGGGAGAAAGACACGCTGAGTGAGGCGAAGTCCGTGGGAAATTACTGAACTTGTAGTAGGGCAATGGACATTAAGTTTTGTCTCATGAGCACAAAAATAGCTATGTTCTGCGGGGGGCTAGGAGCAGCTCTTGGTAATTTGGTTTACCATAGATTCAAGTACAAGACCTGGTGAGCCGTTGCGCTCTATTTCGCGAATTGAACGCAGTAAGATTTCGTGTCGCTCTGCCCAGAGTAAAACATCGCTCTGTTCTTTTGCCCGTTGGGAAAAAACGCTGGCGGCGTGCCCGAGTAGATCGACTAAGTCACCCCGAGCATCTGGCCTTTGGTCCCCAAAGTATGTCGCTGCAGCAGCGTGTCCGGCAGAGATCGCTTCATCCAAAGCTTGAACGAAATGATCTCGAACGGCTTGTCCTTCGGGCTCGGCCAAGATGCGCGCCCGAGTTAAACTACCCCCCGCAAGCGAGGCTACTTCAGGGGAGACGCCTTCGCGGGCGAGCAAGGTGCCAACTACCTCGTCGGGAAGGGGACCAAAACGAATTGCCAGGGTACGGCTGAGGATGGTGTCCAAGAGCTGAGCGGGTCTACTGGTCAGAAGAATGAAATGCACACCCGGTTTGGGCTCTTCCAGTGTCTTGAGCAGGGCGTTTGCTGACGAGATATTCAATTGGTCGGCGTCTCGGATGATCACGACCATAGCGCGCCCTTCATGGGGCGAGAGTCGCACTCGTGGCATCAGGATACGCCGAATTTGCTCAACACTGATGCCCGACGATTCGCTCGCGCCGCCAATGAGATCCGAGGGGTAAACCTGTCGACCTATAAGAAGCACGTCTGGATGCTTAGGTATTTCTGGACCATCTGTTGAGAGGGTGCTCGCTCGCTTGCAAGCGGAGCAAGACCCGCACCCCATTGTATCCCCCTCGGTACAAAGCAGAGCCTGAGCGAGCAGGAATGCCGCCGTTTCTTTGCCGACACCGGGAGGGCCAACGAAACGATAGGCGTGGTGAACTCGCCCTGAGGTCAACGCGTGTTCTAAAGTGGTTTTTGCGGTCGGTTGACCCAACAGAGAGGAGAAGCTCACGGGATAGTAGGGGAGCATACTCGGAGGCGGTCAAAATGCATAGTTCGGCCGTTTTACTAAACGACGGCGCTCATTTTTCCTTTTATTTGCGGTGATTGGAGTTCTGATTTTCGAGTAGCTCGACGAAAGCGGCGAATGCGGCCTCCGTCGTGGGCAGTGTTCGGTCCTCTGCTGTTGCTTCGCTCGAAAGCTGAACGCTGGAAGGAGGTACTGACGGCGGACAATTGGACGGCGCTCTTTCTTCTCTCACAGTGAGACCGTCTAAAAGAGCCAGAGTGAGGACTGCGAAATCTCTTGCTCGCTCGCGAGGTATTGCACGCTCTCGAATGAAATATTTTTCTAGAAGGGCGTGTGCCTGCATCTCGAATATTTTAGCTCGTTTCAGATGGTCACTATTTTGAGAGGTATCGCTCCAGAGTTTTACATTGAGACCCCGAATTGAATGGGCTTGCTTGAGAGCGGCCCAGAGCCCCCCGAGAGAATGGGGGCTGCGTGGTTGCGAGTACCCGGCAAGATTCGTGGACTGTAAGGTGG
>CAYWLO010000011.1:6024-81197 GCA_964459035.1 uncultured Polyangiaceae bacterium
GGCGGGAGCAGAGGCGGACTGAGAGTCCCGAGATCGCGCGACGGTGCCAGATTGTGGAGGTTGCTCGGACTGATCATTGAGCGACTCGTCAGTCGAATCGCTTGCTTGCTCGCGAGCTTCTTGGGTGAGCGCGCGTCGAATTAAGTCCAAGTAGCGCTCGTGTGCATAGCTATGCACTTCCTTAACAAGAGTGGCTTTGCTCTTGAAATAGTAGTGTACGATGCTCTTACGCAGCCCGAGCGTGTCTCCAATATCCGAGAGCGTCGTGGCTGCAAACCCCCCTTGGGCAAAGCATTCGGCGGCGACTTCTAGCAAGGCTCCCACTTTGGGGTTGGTCCAACTCACGGTGCGAGGCAGACCGCCCGGGCGACGCGGTAGCGAAACATTTCCCACGATCGGGGGTTGCGCGCTCTTGATGGGGGGACTTGCCTGTTCTGCTCTCACCATAACTGACCCCTTGCCTGCACTTGCGGCCGGCGGGCGTCAACCACAGAGACGTACATTGTGTAGAATCGTGCTCCTGAAGCTCTAGGAGGAGGACTCGTCTCGCAGGTGGCGCTCCCTTGGGGGCTATTCTTCCCAAAAAGGCATACCGGCTTCTTTGGTCCATCCTGCTTTGCCGTATTTGCCTTTTTCTCTATTTTCGGCGAACTCTCCGGCTTTGTTTCCAACGGGGCGTCGTTGAGTAAGAATCAGAAGCTCATCTGCGCGGTACTCTGGCGTACCCACACTTGAACGTTTTTTGAGACTGGCGTCTCCTGTCCCGACGCGAATTACTTGGTTCGTGGGGGGGTAAATATCTCGCCAACGTTCGCGACTTGTATGGCTGCCGCGACGAATTGTGCGATAACGATGAAGACGAAACCCGGGGATGCCTCTTTGGGCTAGAATGCGAGTCCCTCGGGGCAGACGGGGATCTTTTCTCTCTATTTGCTCATAAGGAATCGTCTGGTCGACCTTACGAATCAATGTGACCACTTGATCTTGTCGTGGTCCTAAAATCTCCGCATAGACCACCCCTTTTTCGACTCTTTGATGGACGGCTATAGGGAAATCGTATGAGTTCTTGAAGCGAAAGTTAATGGTCGGGTAGACAACCGTCGCGTCCATTCCCATCTTAATATACGAACTGGGACGAGTGTGGGGATACCGTTCGATAATATCCAGACCGGCAAAGAACGCCGCGCCATGAAGGGTGCCCGATATTTGGCAGGTACCCCCTCCTATGCCATCAACCAACTCACCATTGGCAATTACTGTGGCCACTTTGTAGCCATTCGCCTCGTCTCGGGCGCCGACTACTCCATTGAAGTCAAAAACCTCACCGGGCATAATCACAGTGCCATCCAGGCGTTCTGCAGCTAGACGCAAATTGTAAGTACGGTCGGCTGCCTTGCGGGTACGGCTGTAATTGGTCTCAAATCGTCCCAAGACTGAGTCAAATTGGAGTGATTCGATCTCCTTGGCGGTACGTTCTGGAGCCTTTGTGGTGACGACGGCAGTTGCTTGCAGTTTTCCAATGGCCAAAGCTTGGTCGACGGCCGCCATTGTTGCGTCCAGGTCTAACCATTGTCCCGTGTGGTCTTTGATCACTGCGCCGGACTCGAGGTTGAGGCGCGCATTCTCTGGCGCTCTATCAAAGGCATCCTTCATGCGCATCAGGTGCACTAGGGCACTTTTTCGATCGATCGCGACGGTACTTGGAATCGAGCGCGGCGCTTCGTTGGAGACTTCGTGCTGCGCAGGTGTCGATTTTCTCCAAAACTTGCGCAGAGGACTGGAAGCATCTTTGAGATCGGAAAGAATACTTCGCAATCGCGGGAGATCTGCTTGGGCTCCCCAACGGTTGAGACTGATGTTTTCAGAAGGACCTTGGGGGAACCGAAGAACAAAGGTGCGTTGAACGAATTTCTTGGTTTGCTCCAGGGCCCGCTCTTGAGCCTGTCCGTTTACTGTGAGCGTTTTTCCCAAGAAGAGCACCTGGGGAGGGGGGGAGGGAACGTCGTCGGGGCGTGGGGCACGGGGTACGACCGCAAGGCCAACAATGCTGCCCGCAATGATACAGAGGGTTGCCACCCAGGTCGTTGAATTTTGTAACGACGGCTTGGTTTCAGGGGGGAGGGGCAGGGAAGGAGTCTCTTCGGAATGTTCCGGCACGTCTTTGAAATGCCTCGATTGCGCCTCGCGCGCAAGGGCCCCGCTCGTGCTAGGGGCAAGGTCGGTTCCTCGCCAGCAAGCGAAGAAACTTGTTTTGAAAATATGCTGCCTTCCAACGTTGAAGAAAAATTGGAGTCCCTGCCGGCTCAACCCGGCTGCTACCTCTTTCGCGACAAGGAGGGCGGGGTCCTGTATATTGGAAAGGCAAAGAGTTTACGCTCTCGCGTACGGAGCTACTTTCTAGCGGGAGGCTCAGACACGCGCGCCTTCATTCCGTCCCTGCCTCGATGGATTGGAGATCTGGAGACCTACGTCACCCAGACCGAGAAGGAAGCGGTGATTCTTGAAAATAGCCTCATCAAGGAGCATCGACCGCGGCTGAATGTTAAGCTGCGCGACGACAAGGAATATCTTAGTCTACGCTTGGACAAAAAGGCTCGATGGCCTCGTCTACAACTGGTGAGGCGGCCCGCTCCGGATGGGGCACGGTATTTTGGTCCCTACCACTCGGCGACATCGGCTCGGCGCACCTTGCATCTGGTTGAGAAATATTTTCAACTTCGTACTTGTTCCGATCGCGAACTCGCGGGCCGTCAGCGTCCCTGCATTCAATACCAAATTCAGCGATGTCCTGCCCCCTGTGTTTTTGATTTGGACGAGAGCAAATATGGAACGCAAGTGGACGCCGTCGCGAAGTTTTTATCAGGAAAGCACGATGAACTCACTCGCGAACTCTCGGAACGTATGGTTCAAGCCAGTAGCGAGATGGAGTTTGAGGTGGCAGCTCTTTATCGCGACCAATTGAATGCTGTAGAAAAGGTACGAGAAAAGCAGCGTGTCGTTGCGGTAACTGATCTTTGTCAGGATATATTGGGAATCTACAGAGAAGGCGATCTTCTCGAGATGAGTGTGGTCTACGTGCGTCATGGTCGCGTCGTAGAAATTTTTAACATCAGCCGCGCTCGAACCACCTTGCCAGACGATGAGGTGGTCGCAAGTTTTCTGCGGGAGCACTACGTGGACGGTGGGTTGGGCTCAGCCCATATCCCCGAAGAGGTCATCGTTCCTCTACTGCCCGAAGGGAGCAAAGGGGTTGAGGAATGGCTCGCGGAGCGCAGGAGCAGTCTGTTAAAAAGTCAGGGGGAAACGATGACAGGTCGGGTCAAACTGATAGCTCCCCAACGAGGAAATCGTAAAGATTTGCTAGATTTGGCGAACGAGAATGCCTTACATGCTTTTGGAGAAAAACGTCGAGCTGCCGAGGACATCGATCATCGCCTAAAAACGGTGCAGACAAAATTGCGCTTGCCGCGCTTGCCGCGTCGTATAGAATGTTGTGATATCTCGCATATCGGTGGCGAGGCTACCGTGGGCTCGGTCGTTTCGATTCGAAACGCCGCTCCTGACAAGAAAAACTACAAGGCGTACCACGTTCGAACTGTTTCAGACGGTGATGACTATGCGGCCATGTACGAGGTTCTGTCCCGTCGCTTTCGTCGAGGCATTGAGGCCCGAGAGCAAGAGGACAAAAACGAATCTCACCCCGATCAATCAAGCGCTTGGGACTTACCTGACCTATTTGTAGTTGACGGCGGAAGGGGACAGCTAGGCGTGGCTTTGGCGGCGGCTCACGATTTGGGGCTCAAAAGCTTGCCAATTGTGGGTCTCGCCAAAGAAAAAGAAAATGTAGCGGGCGAAAAGTTGGTGGATCGAGTTTATCTCCCCAACCAGAAAAACCCCATCGCCTTGCGCCCCAACACACCTGAACTCTTCATGTTGGCCCTGGCGAGGGACGAAGCTCATCGTTTTGCTAATTTACATCGTAAAAAAATAACAAAAAAGCGCCGATTTACCTCAAAACTTGATGAAATTCCTGGAATTGGTCCCAAGACCCGCACAATGCTCCTCAAGGAGCTGGGCAGCATTGCAGCTATTCAACGGGCGAGCGATGAAGAAATTCTTTCGCTCAAGGGTGTTTCAAAAAAGCAGTTGAGCTCTCTGCGGGAGGGGCTGGGGTCGCCGGGAGATGTGGGATCAGAGGAGCCCCCAGCACAGGACAATTCCTAAATTATTCCCTCGGCGGATTTATTTTGGCAGGCTTAAGTTAGTCGAATTGGTTGACAACTATGTTGGCGTACCTGACAACTTAGTTGTCAAGAATGCCTCTCGAGTCGCAAGAAACTTCGTAATTTTGACCAGTTAGAGATGGAACGGCCCTTGCTCTATATGAAGAATCAGGCGAGTCTCTCCCGCAAGTGGGGGACTAGTTTGACTCCCCGTCCCCAAGCCGGGGGCTTTCACCTCCGACTTTATCCAGAACGATCTAAGATATGAAAAATTCCGTTTTTCGCACAGCTCGTCAATCAGTTCTCGCCGGCGGGCTCCTCGTTTCAGGTGCCGCGCTGACTACAGGCTGT
This sequence comes from uncultured Polyangiaceae bacterium, assembly GCA_964459035.1. Lineage (GTDB taxonomy): Bacteria > Myxococcota_A > Polyangia > Polyangiales > Polyangiaceae > NIC37A-2. The sequence continues at coordinate 10,599 of CAYWLO010000011.1, forward strand.
TTGCAGCGCGACATCATTAAGCAGGACCCCAATACCAGCAACGTTTTCGTCGAGCAGCTCGCGAACTCGGCTATTAAGACCATCGACCTTCTTTTTGTCATCGACAACTCTGTGTCAATGGGCGACAAGCAGGCGATTCTTAAAGACGCAGTACCGCAGATGGTGAGGCGTTTGATCAACCCTCCCTGCGTGTCTCCAGACGGGGTTCAATCGCAGTCGGTGGCCGCAGGTGAAAGCTGTCCTAGTGGCTTGAATCGCGAATTTGCGCCGGTAGAGGACATCCACATTGGCGTAATTTCTTCGTCTCTCGGTGGCCACGGTGGTTTCACTCGGTCAAGTGAGTTCCCGACATGTAATAGCCAGACGGAAGGAATGAACGACCGGGGGCATTTGATTGCCACCGTGCGCAGCGGCGTACCCGCGAGCGATCCCTTGGGTTTCTTGTCTTGGACTGGTGACGGAAATGCCGCTGGCCAGCTTGTGAGCGACTTTGCTGCTCAAGTTGGGGCACCTGGAGAAAATGGTTGCGGTTTCGAGGCTCCTTTGGAGGCTTGGTATCGTTTCTTGGTCGATCCCACTCCACCGGCTGATGTTGTCAACGGTGCTAGCGGGACGGACGTCACTCGGGATGAGCAAAATAATCCGTTGATCGATCAAGCTCTTCTCGCTCAGCGTGAGAAATTTTTACGACCTGAGGGCTTGGTGGCAATTGTCCTCCTGACGGATGAAAACGATTGTTCCGTTATGGACGGCGGCGATTATTATTCAAACGCCACAGCCGGCTACCTTGTGACCACTTTTGGTAATGATCTGAACATGAAGTCTCGGAACATGGTTGTTGCCACAGATGTTTGCGAGCAAAATCCAAACGATGTCTGCTGTTTTTCCTGTCGTCAAACGGGAAATATTCCTGACCAATGCAGGTCGGCCGCTGCTGTTTGCGATGCCGAGCCCAACGGACAGCCCTTGCTTGCAGATCAGGACGATCGAGCCAACGCACGCTGTTTCCAAAACGAGCGTCGATTTGGTTTCGACTTGCTTTACCCCACCGACCGCTACGTCAGTGCATTGAGCGATGGTAAAATCATCGATGCTCGTACGGGTGAATTAAAAGACAACCCATTGCTGCACGGAGCTGGTAAAAACGCCGGTGTATTTCGTCCCCCCGGCTTGGTCTTTTTTGCTGGCATTGTTGGCGTTCCCTGGCAGGACGTCGCGACAGAGGAAAGTATCAATAATGACAAGGTCATGAAGTACCTCACCGCTGGTGAGCTGCTTGAGGCGAACGTCCAGGTGGGTGACAAAAAGGTCGATCGCTGGGCGGTCATTCTTGGCGAGCCCGGTCTGGCTCCCTCGTCTCCCAAGTGCGCGGGCGACAACAAGGACAGGGCTTGCGGTCAGGCTCCGCAGCTTCCTGCCGATCCTTTCATGATCGAGTCAATCGTTGAACGTCAAGCAGGCTTGGTCAATCCAATTTCTGGGGACGTGATTATGGATTCGTCGGGTACGGATCCTCAGGCGAACGGCATCAATGGTCACGAGACAAACACTCTGGACACCGAGAGGTTCGCTGGCAGTCCAGCAAAGGACGATTTGCAGTACGCATGCATCTTTCCTCTCAGTACTCCGAAGGCCGATTGCGGACCTGATGATCTCAGCTGTGATTGTGGTCGTGAGCCTGGAAAGAATCGTGCGCTGTGCCAGCCTCCAGCTGGGGGAGCCAACGAGACTACTCAGTACTGGGGTAAGGCCTATCCCGGAACGCGTATCCTTCAGGTTTTGCGCGACTTCGGCAATAACTCAATTGTTGGCTCGATTTGTCCAAAGATCACCGAGAGTGCGGACCCTGCGGATCCAAACTTTGGTTACAACCCTGCGGTACAGGCTATTGTTGACCGTTTGAAGGTGGTTCTTGGTGGTTCTTGTCTGCCTCGTGAGCTGACTTTACGGGAAGACGGCACCGTGCCTTGCTCCGTCGTAGAGGTAAAGCCAGGTGGACTTGCTTGCGAAGAAGGCAACGGGAGAGCTCAGCCTGACGCAACCATTACGGCTGCAATTCTCAAGCAATTGAAGGAAGGCGGGCGTTGTGACGGCGATAGTCCCACGAGTTGTAGTGAGTACAGCTTGTGTTCGATTCAAGAAATTGTTCAGGGAGCTCCTGGGCGTGACGAATGTCTCACCAATACGGGCAATACCAAGGACTTTGCGAACGCAGGCTTCTGTTATATCGACCCCGCGAAATTCGTCCTGAAAGAGGACGGTTCTAAGGAGTACGTTGCTGGTGGCGGCGTTGACGGTACCAATGCAGTGATCGACTCGGAGGGATGTCCTGCAACTCAGCGTCGTCTCTTGCGCTTCGTTGGTAAAGAGACACCTGCTGACGATACTCTCATCTTCGTAGCGTGTTCTGGTGATGCTCCCAAAGCAGATGCTGCTATTCCAGCCGTATCTACTCCTACAGAAACCGCGGCTCCCTAAGTCGGCCGGTAGAATCAACTCCTCAATTGGAGTGATTGCACGAAGGGCATCCCCGCAGGGGTGCCCTTTTTCTATTCTTGGTATAACCTCCAAGTAGATGGAGAGCATGAAGACCATCCTAGTCGTGGATGACGAACCTCATATCGTTTTGGGGCTCAAGGACGCCCTTGAGTTCGAAGGCTTTCGTGTTGTGACGGCCTCAACGGGAGCAGAAGCAGTTGAGGTGCATCGCGAAGAACGCCCCGACGCAGTACTGCTTGATTTGATGTTGCCCGATCAAAATGGCTACCAAGTGTGCCAGCAGATTCGAGAGGTCGACAACCGTGTCCCTGTGATCATTCTCACCGCCCGCTCCCTAGAGGCCGATAAGATTCGCGGTCTCGATTCAGGAGCGGACGATTACGTGACCAAACCTTTCAGCGTGGGAGAGCTGACGGCAAGAATTCGTGCGATTTTTCGCCGTGCCGGCTCAGGTGCGGGTACGGAGTCGGTTGTAATTTCAGTTGGCGAAGTCAAAGTGAATCTATCAGCCCATACTGTTGAAAACGGCGATCATACGGAGGCCCTTTCTTTCTATGAGGTCGAATTGCTTCGATTACTCTATGATCGAGTAGGTCAACCCGTTTCCCGCGACGATATCCTGAAGAAGATTTGGGGTCTCGACAAGAATCCCAACAATCGCACAATTGACAATTTTGTCGTCAAATTGCGAAAGAAAGTCGAGTCAAAACCCAATAATCCTGAGCACATTCTCACGGTTTACGGCTTTGGCTACAAACTCATTCTCTAATTGAGACCTACTCGGCGAGTCGAGTTACTCTGCTTGAGCGGCTTCTTCGGCAGTTGAGGTGCTTTTCATTGCAGCGGCTGGAATACACACACCAGCGTCCGGAAAAAAACCGAGGGGGCAGGGGGCCGCAAGTTTCGCGGCCAGTGTGGGCGATACTGGAGAGGGTATGCGTGACCCCGTGTGCACTAGGGCGGGGGGAGCCATAGCGTCGGTGCTCCACAAGATCAGTACCTTGGCTGCGGCCAAAACCAGCGCAATTGTGCCGCCAATGAGCCAAGGAGTCCGTCGAGAAATTTCCAACTTAAACCACAAGAGCACGGGCGGAGCTGTGTCTCAAGCTGTCTGGGCCCTGCGTTTTTATCGTCGAGCGGGGACAACGTGCACCTCTTTGTCCGCTGAGACTGAACGAGGGCTGGTCAGGGCCCCCTCTGTCTTGCTAAATGATTAAGAAGTGAACCCACCAGCTCTACCCAAGGTTGTTGATCCCGTTTTTGATGAAAATGACGCTGCGGTGCTCGACACTTTCGTTGTGCCTTCCTACTTGCGTCTTTTTTGGGAAGCGTCCCGTAACATGCTGCTCGTGGGCGAGGCCGCGCGCGTGGTGCAATTGGGATCTCTTACGGGATATCCAGGGCGCGACTGGCTCTCACGTATGCCCAATACTACTGGGTTGGGAGTTGAGTCGTCTGAGGCATGCGTGGTCTTGGCCGCTCAAAAAGAGGCGCCAGAAAAATTCTCCTATTTAACTGGTGATCCGACGGCAACGGGTTTGCAAGCCCATACCTTCTCTCACGCTTTGATGATGCATCCCATTGGAACGCCCGAGAAACGTGCCGAGCTATTGTCCGAGGCCGCGCGTCTTTTGTACAGTGGTGGTCAGGCGTTGATCTCCCTGCCTCTGAGTCGTTCGTTTCCCGAGGTCTTGGATTTGATCGAGGAATTTTCTCTAAAATATGACGATACCGATATCACCCGCTCTCTTGAGCAGGCAGCCGCGGAGCGCGTGACAATTGAGTCTCTGAGCGAAGAGTTAGAGGCCGCCGGTTTTTCTGATATCGATTTTGAAATTCATCACGATACCATTTGCTACGATAGCGGGCGTGCTTTTTTGGAAGATCCCTCGGTACGCTTTTTCATCGCCCCTCAAATTGAGGCATGGCTCGAGCAAGTCGATTTAGGCTCAGCTATGGAATATGTGGGACGCGCCATTGATAAATATTGGTCCGACTCCAGGATGGAAATGGGCCTCTCCATCGCTTCTTTTTCTGCTCGCCGCTGAGAGCGAAGCTTCGGAAAATGGAGCTAAAAAGCTTCGCCAATTAGAATATGAAAGGCGAAAGAGTTGAACCAAGCTTGGTTGAGGTAGGGGGGAGTATCAGAAATATCTGGGGGTTCATTTTCTAGAGTTCTTAGCTTTTGTAGCCCTGGTACCCTCCACCCTAAATCGACACGTAGGGGGCCAATTGGCGAGAGGTAGCGCATTCCTGGGCCGATGGAAACATGAGGTTCCGCTAGGGTAAAACTGGCGGTACGTACGTTGACGTCCGAAGCGTCCATGAAACCCACCAGACTAAAGTTCTTAGAAGCCTGGTAGCGCAATTCGATGGACGCTTCCCAAAGACTGAAACCGCCTAAGGGACGCAAACAAGCGGAGCTGACTTCGGTGATAGCCCCCGTGCAATCGGTACCGCTTGGAATGAGAAATCCAATTGCCCCTTGAGGGCCGATTCTCTGAAAAGGATAACCGCGGTTCGAGTTAGAACCACCCGAATAAAATGCTCGAAAGAGTAGCTTGTGTTGATCTGCGACGATGGCAGGGTCGGTATAATCCAGATCATTGCCGGCTTCGATCAATGAATCGCCATAATTGGTAGGAAACACCATTCCGATGCCTAGACGTGTGGCCAAGATCAGTTTTCTCCTGCGATCGAGGGGGATAAATGCTTTTACCTCGGGACGCAGCCGTACATCTTGGACCGCGGTCGACCCCATGGGAATTGCCACTTGCAGGCTATTGCTGAAATAGAAACCCGACTTAGGCTGGACTGGGTCATCGCGTAAATCCAAGGCTGTGAAGAGTTCAGGATAACCGACAATCACCTCTTCAAGCCCAGGAAATTCATCATCGCCCTGGTAATTGAAAGGAAAGTTCGCCTGCCAATTCAATGAGAGATTGGTTGCGACGAGGCGCCCCAAAAAGAGACGCTCAGCCCCGGCGCTGGTGGCAATTTCTTGGTAACCGATGACGCGTTCTTCTTTAGAATCGGTGTCTTCGGGTAGAGGATAGAGTAAGGGGTAGATGTTGTACGCGAGTTCGGTGAAGCCGCGGGTGCGCCCTTCGATGAATCCCGGTTGCTCCAGGCGAGCGGTGAGGGCATTTTCTGGAAAAATTGCCGTCCATGCCTTGAGGTTGTCTGTACTTGTTGGAAAAAATGTCAGTCCGGGGCGCGTGGTGACAGAGAATTTACGTAGACCTCCCAGGAAATTTCTATGAGTCCAACCACCTTGGGCAACGACCGCCAAACGTAGGAGATCGAGCCGGGCGCCAGCTCCTAGGGTCACGTCTCTCAGGGCACTTTCCTGGACTCGCACCGTAATTGGCACCACCGGATTGTTCGGGTCTTTTAAGTGGGGCACAACCTCAACTCGTGAAAACGTACCCAATTGAAAGAGAGCAGCGCGGGCGAACTGAATATCGCGGCGAGAGTAGCGATCACCCTTTTTTAGCTGAAGTATCTTGCGTATCGGACCTTCATCAAGTTGTTCGAGCCCTTCAATTTTTACGACTCCAATAGTGGCTCGTAGACCAGGTTTTGCCGCCAAACTGACGCTGGCACTATGATTGGCCAGGTCTATTTTTGCCCGTCCGCTGACGCGCGCAAATGCATAACCTCGATTGGAAAGGTTGTTGGCGACGTCTTGCTTAGCTTGTTCAAAGGAATCTTCGTCGAAGATTTGACCCACTCTGATTTTGACCTCCTGGGAGGCTGCCTGCGCTGCATCAAAAGGGAGCTGCGCTAGCCCGGTTGTTTTCAGTTCTCTAATTTTTATTGGAACGCCCGCAATGATCTTGATCTCTACTCGAACGTGATTTTCTTTTGTGTGAATAATGCGAGCGGCGCTCACACTTCCTTCATAATAGCCGCGCCTTCGCAGTTCGCGCTCGACCCGTTTTAGATCGCTTTCTAGGGCATTTCTATCGAGTGTTTTGTACTCGTAAATGCGTTTGATACCCCAGAGGGTGGGGGTGGTCTGGGTAGCGAGACCGTCATTGAGTCGCTCGTCAAGCTCGCGGGGGGCTCCCTGAATTTTCAAGGCATCAATTGCGTCTTTTCCTTCGGGTACCTGGGCGCAGGCGCCCAAGAAATACATCCCTGAACTCAGGGTGATGATTCTAAAAAAAAGGCGCATAAGTGCCGAGGGAGCTGGTGATACAAATGCAAGCAGGGCGCTGGAGTCATGCCCCTGCGCCCTGTGACGATTCAGTTTGAGAACCGTAGGCAATGTACCTTAAGCGAAGGCCTATTTACGAACCTTGCGCTTTTTCATGCCGGGTAGGGTGGCTAACTCTTCGCCCTTATCTACGTACTCGAGACTTTGGTAAGTGAGAACGCCCATGATGGGATCAGCTACAAGTCCTTTTGATGCAAGAGTAAAGCTTGTGGAATAGGTTCCGGTTACTTTGATCTTGGCGCCCTTTACGGGGAGAGGATTGGGAATCACGACGCCCCAAGTTGCATCGTTTACGTCCTCAGGCTCGTCCGCTTTAGCTTTGTCGAACTCTTCGATAGCCGTGTAGACATTGGCAAAGTTGGAGGCAAAGCCCAAAACTTTCATCTGCTCATTTTCAGGAGCGTCTTTCGTGTCGCCAATCCAAAAAGTTGGAATGGGAGGATTGCAATCCTCGGGATCTGCTTTGCCAGTTTCGTGCACTGCACATTCGGGGGCTTCGCCGAAGTTCGTCCTGGTGATGTAGCCAACTAACGTCAGCTTTTGATCTAGAACTTCCTTCTTGTGCACCCGGTTGCGCATTGAGTAGCTCGCACCCCACACGGTGTAGGCGTCACCTTCTTTGACCGGATTGGCTGGTACGGTTGGTACGTCGGGTAGATTGACCGAGAGACCGCTCACGGCGGGCACTGGCTCGTACTGGGCTTCTTCTCGTGGACAGCCGGTCAGAGCCATGCAGAAAACAGAACTTGATAGGGCGAAAACGGTAACCTTGGACTGAAACATAGCTTCAAAAACTCCTCAACTTCGAGCCCGGAAGCTAGGACGCCTAGGTGTCCGGGGGCAAGGTCAAGGCGGGTTTTTCCTCCGTTTTCCTTCACTCGAATAGGTAACACCTTCAAAATACCCTGGATTCGCCGTGCGAAAGGACATATATGCCAGGCGTGTCGCGGCCGAACTCACCCAGCAACGCGCAAGAGAATTTCATGCGGCTTCAATATTCTACCAATACTCCATTTTTTATCCGCTCATCGAAGCAGGGCGAGTAGATCGTGGCTCGAACAATATTTATCGGCGATGTGCATGGCTGTGCCAGGGAGTTGCGCGACCTGCTCGATAAGGTGGGGATCTCGGGTGAAGATCAAGTTGTATTCGTGGGTGATTTGGTGGCCCGCGGTCCAGATACCCCCGATGTGTTGCGTGTAGTAAGAGAGGTTGCAGCCCTTTGCGTACGGGGCAACCACGAGCACCGCATGATTTTAGCAAATGCCGCCAGAAAGGGGCACCAACGAGGGCCACGCCTTGGTCCTTCTCATCAAGCTCTCCTAGACGAATTGGATGAGCAGGATTGGGCTCAATTGGATGAGCTACCTCTCTCTCTTGAGTTTCCTGATCATGGCATACGAGTTGTCCACGCTGGGGTCGTGCCCAACGTGCCTTTTCACGCGCAACAGGCATGGAATCTCATGCATTTGCGCTCCCTGACGAGTCGTGGTGCTGGAAGCGATCGGTATTCGGTTCGCTCCTGGGCGGAGGATTATAAAGAAGAACCCCATATTGTGTTTGGTCACAACGCTCAAGCCGGTTTGCAGCTTCATGAATTTGCAACTGGACTAGATACAGCTTGCGTCTATGGCGGGACGCTCACTGCCCTTGTTCTCCAGGACAATCAGGCTCCTCCCCCTCCAGCAGAGCGTAAGGACTGTATAGTAGCCGTGAAGGCACATGAGCGTTACGTGGATTACGGTCCCCGGCCCGGGCAGTAGAAATGTCAGCAGAGATCAGAGTCGCGGTGGAGGGACTCCAATCGGGGCGCCAACTGTTGGAGACTGATGCGGCCCGCTATGTCGCTAAAGTTCATCGAAAGCGCGTGGGGGAATTCATCGTTCTCTTTGACCCGAAAAAAGGCGTGCGCGCGCGAGCCGAAATACTCGAAGACCGATTGCCGAGAGTTTGGGTGCAGGTGGGTCAAGTTGAGTTGGTTCCCCAAGAGAACGTGCCGGTCACTTTAATACAAGCGCTGGGCAAGGCGGATAAACCTGAGCAAGCCGTGCGCGACGCGACCGCGCTGGGGGTGGAAACGATTGTCTTTGCCGAAACGAACCGCACAGTGGCTCGCTCGGGGGGAGACACACGGGCTGAACGCTTGCGGCGAGTCTCTGAGCAAGTGGCCCGACAATGCGGCAGAGGTGATTTACCCAACGTAATCGGCCCTTTACCCCTCGTTCAAGCGCTCGGGCCGCAAGTGCACTCTCTCGACTTGGAGCCGAATTGTTTAAAACTGGTGTGCGCTTGGCACCCCGAGGGCATGCCTTTACTGCTTCGATTCAAGGAGTTTTCCTGGTCAACGCAACGAGTTGTCGTCCTGATTGGACCAGAGGGCGGCCTCGCCGAGTCAGAAGTACATCTGGCGATGCAAGCGGGTTTTCTCCCCGTATCGCTGGGGCCCTATGTGCTGCGCACAGAGGCGGCGTGTACATTTGTACTGAGTGCGTTGCGGGCTTCTGCGGACGCCGCTTCGCTCTAGCCAATCTGGTTGAGCTAGCTCAACTGAACGCTCATTCCTGTAGGTGAGCTGAACAGGTGAGTTTTCTGATTCATAGAGTCAAATACACTCAAAAGATCGTTGACGTAGATCCTTTGACCCCTTAGTTTTGAGACATGGTGGGATGAAGTGGATCAAAGTGGTAAGTAATCCCAATTACAAAAAGCGCCACTAGTTAAATATCTACTGCATCTCGTCGAAATTTAGTCATGTTTCGCGGACAATTTCAACACTCTATCGACGCAAAGGGGCGTACGAGCCTCCCGGCGCGTTTCCGCGATACAATTTCAGTATGCGGGGAGTCGCGATTTGTTCTGACTCAGGCTCTTTTTGATCCTTGTCTTCATCTCTATCCCATGAGCGCCTGGGAAGAGTTAGAAGAAAAAATCGCAGATCTCCCCAGTTTGGACCCCCATATCGTTCGTTTTCGTCGTCTTTATATATCCGCAGCTCATGAGGGCGAGGCGGACAAAGCAGGGCGCATTCTGATTCCGAGCGATATGAGAGAAAAAGTGGGACTTCAAAAAGAAGTTCTTTGGGCCGGAATGGGTCGCCATTTAGAACTTTGGTCCACTAGTGCATGGCAGGAAGCACTGAAAATATCCGAGGAGGACGAAGTCCTCTTTAAACAAGCTGTCCTGGAGCAAATCAAGATATGACTATGCCCGCATTAGATCCCCCCACCATTGATTTTCATCACCTTACGGTTCTCCGTGGAGAAACCATAGAAGCCATCGCGCCGCGTGCAGGGGGTGTTTACTTAGATATGACCCTCGGTGGAGGCGGGCATACAGAGGCGCTCTTAGAAGCCCATGAGGAGTGCAAGGTGATTGCGATGGATCGAGACGCTACCGCTATCGAGGCCGCTGGTGAGCGTTTGGCGCGATTTGGTGATCGCGTAACCCTCGTGCACTCGCGCTTTTCTCGCGCCCGGGAGGAACTTGAAAAATTGGGGGTGGAGTGGGTGGATGGATTGGTCGCCGACTTGGGCGTGAGTTCACCTCAGTTGGATGAAGCGGAGCGCGGTATGAGTTTTCGTCGGGAGGGCCCCTTGGACATGCGTATGGATCCCAGCCAGGGCGAGACCGCGGGCGATCTGATTGTGCGATTGACCCAAGACGAATTGGCTGACGTCATTTTTCACTTGGGTGAGGAGCGTCGCTCCCGTCGGGTTGCCCGTTGTATTAAACAAGCCCTCGATGCAGGAGAAGTAGAGACAACCACTGATTTGCGTCGCGCCATTGTGCGAGCGGTGGGGCCCCGTCGAGTAGGCGGAATCGATCCAGCTACTCGCACGTTTCAAGCGTTGCGCCTGGCGGTCAATCGTGAACTCGAGGAGCTCGCTTCGGCTTTGGAAGGAGCGAGTAAACTGGTTCGACCGGGGGGCGTCGCTTCCTTTATTAGTTTTCATTCGTTGGAAGATCGCTTGGTCAAACGTGCATTCTTAGAGCGCGATCATTGGGAACGTCTTCATAAGAAACCCCTCCGCGCCACCGAGGAGGAGCAACGAGAAAATCCTCGCAGTCGCAGCGCAAAATTGAGATCTGCACGACGACAAACACCTACAGCTGCTCCGGAGAGAAATATCCAAGAGTTTGACCAAGACTTCAATTAAAGGGCATCAAGCTTATTCAGGAACTTCATGACTAAGTATGATGATCGCCGTTCGAATATTTTTTTGGTGCTTTGGACGCTTTCCGTCCTCGCAACCACGGCGTCATTTCTCTTTTATTTGGCTGTTCGGGTACAGAGCGTCGAGTATGGTTACGAGTTGGGCGACTCTTACGCAGAGGTTGCACGCCTGCGGGAAATAGAGCGCGTCTTAGAATTAGAACAAGCCGCTCTCAACACCCCTGAGCGGGTGGACATGGTGGCGCGCTCGCTTTTTCTAATGGAAGAGCCTGCGAGGGAAAGAATCTTTCCCGCCGGAAAAGATCCCCGTGTCGGCTCCGACGAAGATGAGCTCGCAGCGGTTGCCACGGGTGCTGGGCGATGAGTGCCCCTGTAAGAAATAGAGTGCGCGAAGAGTCCGGAAAGTGGATTCGCCTGCGCATGGGAATTTTGTGCGGTTTTTTATCCCTTGGCATGGGTTTGGTGGTCTCAGCAGGTTGGGATCTTATGATTGTCGACGGAGAAAACTGGCGCGATTTGGCCGAAGACCAGCGCCAGCGACGTTTGCGAGTACGGCCTAAGCGAGGCATGTTCTACGATCGCAACGGCAGTGCACTGGCAGTGAGCGTAGAAGTTCCAACAATTGCACTCGACGCGAAAGACCTGCTGCGCAATGTGCCGCCCGCCGACGTTCCCCGAGTCGCGCGCGAGGCTGCCACAAGAATTGCACATGCCCTCGGTATCGAGTCGGCAAAGGTCGAGCGAAAGATTTTAGGTAAGAGACGTTGGACTCTCTTGCGTCGACGGGTGAGTGCCGAACAAGCAGAGGCGATTCGCCTTTTAGCTAAGGGCGACGAGACGACGAAACGCATTCGCGGTTTAATGGTCGAGGGAGAGGGCAAACGCTTTTATCCCCGCCGCGAAATTGCAGCTCCTCTGCTTGGGTTTGTTTCTCCCGATGGCAAGGGGCGCGACGGTTTGGAGTATTCCCTCAATGGAGAAGTTGAGGGCCATGCGGATCAGTTGCGGGGACTACGGGATCGTTCGGGGCGTTTGATCTTCTCAGATGGTATTGAGGACGAGCGCGCGTTTGCTGGTCATAATGTGCATTTGACCATCGACCAGGGAATTCAATTCGCGGCAGAGCGCGAGCTCGCGGATGCGGTGAACACTTTTGAGGCAATTGGAGGCTCCGTCGTGGTGGTCGACCCCTTCACAGGGGAAATTTTGGCGATGGCGAGCTATCCTGGATTCAACCCCAACGACTATGGTCGCAGCACCCCCGAGCAACGGCGTAATCGCGCGGTCAATGATGTATTTGAGCCGGGCTCGACCATGAAGATCTTCACGGTGGCCACAGGATTGGAAGCAAAGACCCTTCAACCCACTGAGCAGCTTTATTGTGAAAAGGGAGTGATGCGCGTCGACAACGTGACCATTCGCGACACCCATCCATCAGAATGGCTGCCCGTCTCCCAAATTTTGGCTCAATCTTCCAATATTTGTTCCGCAAAAATCGGTCTCACATTGGGGGAAAAAAGACTCTACGAAGGATTTCGTCGATTCGGTTTTGGTCAGCGCACTGGCGCGCCGTTGCCTGGAGAATCCGCTGGGCGTCTTCGCCCCCGTAGTCGCCCGTGGGTTCAGGTGGAAACCGCTTCGGCCTCATTCGGGCAAGGAATTTCCGTGACCAACGTGCAATTGGCTATGGCGACCGCAGTGATTGCCAATGGCGGAGAACTGATGGAAGCGCGGCTCATCAAACGCGTGACTACGGCAGACGGTGAAGTGGTCAGGGAGTCTGCTCCCCGAGTGCGTCGACGTGTGGTGAGTCAGCGTGTGGCAGGGCAGCTCGCCGAAATGCTTGTGGCAGTGACCGAAGACGGCGGTACGGGCGGTGAAGCTGCCATTCGTGGATTTCGTGTCGCCGGAAAGACCGCCACCGCTCAAAAAACGGATCCTAGGAGCGGGCGTTATTCTTTAGACAATTATATCGCATCTTTCGCTGGTTTCGTTCCTGCTCAGCACCCGGAGGTGGCCATCGCTGTCACCATCGATTCTCCCCGAGTAGAGCACGCGGGTGGAACCGTTGCAGCTCCGGTATTTCGTCGAGTAGCCGAAATGATTCTGCGTTATAGAGGGGTAACCCCTCGTGGCTCCGAAAAAGCTGATCTCAAGGAGCTAGGTCATCGAGCGGATCCAGCCAGAGCGACTCTCTCGATTCTATCCGCCGCTCGGGGTGAGGTTCCCTCCGTGCAAGAGATGGTCGAAACAAAGGTCGTCAAAAAGGGCTATGTGCGCCTTCCCAATTTAACGGGCTCGCCCATGAGAAGTGTGCTGCGACAACTGACAGATTCTGGGGTGGTACCCATTCTAAAAGGCTCAGGACTTTTGACCTCCCAGCAACCGCCTCCTGGTTCCGTTGTCGCGAAAGGTACCAACGTACAATTGGTGTTTCAGCCAGCCTCTTAAAGAGATGTTTTCGAATAAAACGAGTGAGAGCGAGTCATCAGCTCCTCAGAGTGAGGAGCTTTCTTTATCGGTGCTCCTCGAGCTGCTTTCGGATCTTGAACCCCAATTATTTGGGCCAAGTGACACCGTGGTTTCCCAGATTACCGAAGACTCGCGAGTCGTTCGAGAGGGGAGTCTCTTTGTCGCGCGTCAGGGTGAGCACTCGGACGGCAGAAAGTATGCAGCCGCTGCCCTGCGGAGTGGGGCCCATGCAGTGCTCTGTGAGAAGGGCTCGGGGGTACTTTTAGAGCCACGCTTAGAAGTTACCGACATTCGCTTGGCCTGGGGACTCTGCGCTCAAGCTCTTTTTGCAGATCCTTCACGGTCCGTGCAGGTGGTAGGCATTACGGGCACCAACGGAAAAACAACCGTTTCTAGCTTGGTTGAGCAGGCGCTCAATCATCTAGGTCAAAAGGTGGGGCGTTTAGGAACGCTGGGTTTTTTTGTCGATGGAATCAAGCTGACTGATTCATTGACAACGCCTCAACCTGATCAACTTGCGCAGAACCTGGCCTGGGCTCGCGCCGCTGGTGCAAAATGCGTTTTGCTTGAAGTTTCGAGCCATGCGCTCAGTCAACGACGAGTTGCAGGAGTCGAGTTTGCAGTGGTGGCTCTCACCAATCTCACTCAAGACCACCTCGATTATCACGGCACCATGAAGGAATATGGCGAGGCAAAAGCTCGTCTCTTTCGCGAGGGGGAGCCGAGAGCGCGTGTTGTCAATCTAGATGATGCGCTGGGGCGCTCCTTGGCTGCTGAATTTTCTACATGCATGGGCACTTCGGCGCAGGGCCGGACCGAGGCACAAATAAGGGCAAAGAGCTTCGCCTTTTCGCGCCAAGGCATGGAGGCGCTAGTGAGCGTATATGGTGAAGATATTATCTTATCATCTCGGCTACTTGGGCGTCATAACCTCGAAAACATTTTAACTTCTTGGGCTATCCTCAACGCCTTGGGAATTGAGGGGCACGCAGCGGGGCGCGCCCTCGGGTTGGCCACGGGCGTACCTGGTAGATTTGAGCGCTGTGAGAAGAGCGGGGACGATATTGTGGTTGTCGTTGATTATGCCCACACGCCGGACGCCTTGGAGCATGCGCTGGACTCACTGAGAGAGTTGGTCTTTGAAGAACTCATCTGTGTATTCGGTTGTGGCGGCGATCGAGATCGAGGCAAGCGTCCCCTCATGGGGCAAATTGCCGGCGCGCGGGCCGATCGGGTGTATCTGACCTCGGATAATCCGCGGACGGAAAATCCGCTGTCGATTTTGAAGCAGATTCAAGAGGGATTTGTCCCCTCAGCTCGGGCTCCCCTCGTACAAGAAGATCGGGGCTTGGCCATTCATGCAGCTATCGAAAATGCTCGCGCTGGAGCCGTTGTGCTCATCGCTGGCAAGGGACACGAAGACTATCAATTAATAGGTGGGCAGGTGCTCGCTTTCGACGATCGCGAGGTAGCACGCAGCGCTCTTGCGCGGCGCCGTGAAAGAAATTCAAAGTAATGGCCACTCCAATACCCGACAACAATGCTCCTTTTACACTGGCCGAGATCGTTGAGGCGACATCGGGTGAGGTTTTACTGACGCCTCAGGGAGGCGCGTCGGCCTCAGGGGTGACAACGGACACTCGGGGAGAACTTGAGGGAAAGGTTTTTGTTGCTTTGCGTGGTGAAAATTTCGATGCTCACGCCTATTTGAGCCAGGCAGTTCAAGCGGGCGCTCGGATTTTGATTGTGCAGCAAGAAACCTCCGTTTCTTTTCTGATGAACGGAAAGTTCTCTGCTGTAGGGGTGGTTCTCGTAAAGGATACCCTCACGGCGTTGGGGAAATTGGCACGCTTTCATCGTGAACGTTGGGCTGGTCGGATGGCGGCTGTTGCGGGGTCAGCGGGAAAAACCACGACTCGTTCTGTAATATCTTCGTTGCTTTCTCTTGCGCGCCCCGGGAAAGTGCACTCAACCCAGGGTAATTTGAACAATCGAATTGGCGTGCCCATGACGCTTTTGGGCCTTACCGCAGAAACTGAATTTGCAGTGGTAGAAATTGGCACCAACACCCCAGGTGAAGTGCGAGAGCTAGCGGCCATGACTCAGCCCGACGTAGCCGTTCTTACGTTGATTGATTTGGAACACACCGAAGGTTTGGGAGATCTCACTGGCGTCGAAAAAGAGGAGCGAGCGATTTTTTCGGCGATGGCTGGTACAGGCGTGGCCATCGGTTTTGGAGAAGATGAACGCGTTCATCGCTCGGTGCAGTTGGCAAATTGCGCAGAGCGCATTCTTTATGGTTTCGAAAAAGAGCGAGATCTTCAAATCTGCGATCGTGAGATTTTGAGGCCCGGTTGGGCGCTGGTCGTTCTAGAGCGAAAAGATGGCTCCCGTTTGAGTATCAACACCCCGCTGGCGGGTCGACCGGGGGCATTGGCACTGGCGGCGGGCGTCGCTTGCGTGGAGAGCCTTTTGGGGGAGAGGTTACAACAGGAGGCTTGCTCTCAAGCGATTGCGAGTGCCGGTGAGCCGGGGCGCAACTCGTTGGTCGAGCTTCCTGGTCCTCGATATGTGATTGACGATACCTACAATTCCAATCCTATCAGTGTCTTGAACAGTGTGTCGACCGGTCTTGAACTCAGCCAAAAATGTGGCGGAAATCTATGGCTCGTTTTAGGTGAGATGCTTGAGCTAGGGGAACTTTCGGAGGTTTCTCATCGAAAAATGGGCAAAATGGCCGCTCAATCAGGTGCCAAAGGGGCATTCTTCGTTCAAGGACAGGCGCGCCTGGCGCTCTCGGCCTGCCAAGAGTCCCTTGAGCATGCCGAATATTTTTCTTCATCAAAAGAAGTGGTCGCGCATTTGGGCCCAATGGTCGAATTGTGCGACGTAGTAGTGGTGAAAGCTTCTCGAGGTGTTCGGGCCGAGCGTGTGGTCGAAGATCTCGTCGAATTTTTTTCGACAACGCGAAAAGCGGGCTCCTCCTAGGGGCAAAAATAAATCATGATTTACGAGTTCCTCTATCCTCTCAGTCAAAAATTCGGATGGGCCGGCGCGCTCAACGTTCTGAGATACACGCCTTTCCGCGCCATCATGAGTGTAATTACCGCCATGATGCTGAGCTTTCTCTTAGCTCCTTGGTTCATTCGGACCCTGCGCGGCAAACAAATTAAGCAGATAATTCGCAAAGACGGCCCCCAAAGTCATCTGAGTAAACAAGGTACTCCCACGATGGGCGGGGCGTTGATCTTGCTCAGCTGCTTGCTTCCAACCATTCTTTGGGCGGATGTCACGAATCTATTTGTGCTCATGACCACAGCCGTGACGGCAGGCTATGGCATTATTGGCTACGTGGACGATCGCATGAAGATCGAGCGCCGCAACACGGACGGTCTTTCGGGGCGCTACAAATTGCTCGCGCAATTTCTGATTGGAGGAGGCGCAATGGCCTATCTGTTTTACGGGGTGGAGGGGCTACCGGAGGGATGGTTGGAGATGCGTTATCGCCTCAGTGTTCCTTTCTTGGCGTTCAACAAATACCCCATCGAGTTACCTGCCTGGTTTCATGTGATCTTTACAACGGTCTTTTTGGTTGGAATGAGCAATGCAGTCAATTTGACGGATGGCTTGGACGGACTCGCGATTGGCCCCGTCATGGTGAGCTCTGGGACCTATTTGATCTGGGCCTACGTTGCTGGCTCTGTTCTCTTTGGGCGGCCTTTGGCCGGATACCTAGATATTGCAGGAACTCCTGAGATGGCCGAGTTGAGCGTTTTTGCAGCGGCTGTCGTGGGTTCGGGCATTGGTTTTCTTTGGTACAATACCTATCCCGCTCAAGTGTTTATGGGGGATGTAGGCTCATTGTCTCTGGGCGGCGGCTTGGGAATGCTAGCGATTCTTACCAAAACTGAGTTGTTGAGCGTGATTCTTTGCGGCGTATTCGTTTTGGAAGCTGTGAGCGTGATCACTCAAGTTGCCTCCTATAAAATGTTTGGCAAGCGGGTGTTTCTAATGGCACCGATTCATCATCATTTCGAACAGAAGGGCTGGCCCGAACCGCGAATTATCGTACGTTTTTGGATTGTGTCTCTTCTCCTCGCATTGGTTGCCCTCTCTTCTCTCAAGGTGCGTTAAATGGAGCGAAGTTCAGTAGGAGTGAGTGGTCCCCATTTGAGTGGAAAGCGCGCCATTGTGGTCGGTCTGGGCGCGAGCGGCCGTGCTGCTGTAGCGTTGCTCAGAAGTCGTGGTGCCCATGTGGTGGCCACAGACAATATGTCCCCAGAGAAGCTTTCGGACGAGGCTAAGAGTCTTGATTGCGAGTTGGTTTTAGGGGGCCATGAAGGGGTGGATTGGGCCGGGAGTGATCTTATTGTCGTGTCTCCCGGTGTTCCACCCTTTGCAGACTTGGAGATCGCTGCACGTGCAGGAGTGGAGGTAATTGGCGAAACCGAGTTAGCAAGTCGCTATATTGATGTCCCTATTTGCGCAGTCGGCGGCACCAACGGAAAGAGCTCAGCCACTGTTTTGTTGGGGCACCTTTTGGAGGCCAGCGAACGACGAATTTTTCTCGGTGGAAATCTAGGAGAGCCCGCTTGCGAGGCACCCGACCAAGAAATGGAGTTGGTGGTTTTTGAAGTCTCCAGTTTTCAGATGGAGCGCGTCCCCACTTTTCGCCCCCATGTAGCTCTACTCCTCAATGTCAGTGAAGATCATCTCGACCGCTATGATGACTTTGGGGCCTATGTACAAGCTAAAGGCAATTGTTTTGCCAACCAAACGGAGAATGACTTTTCGATTTACCTGCACGGTGCCACCTCGTGCCAAGATCAGGTTTCACGGGGAAAAGGTCGACAGATTACCTTTGGCGGTGAGGGCGATTATTTCATCGATGGCAGAGAGATTGTCGAGAGAGAGACAGGGATCCGTTTCGATCTGAGTTCCTCTGATCTTCATGGTGGGCACAATTATCTCAATGGTGCCGCTGCCATTGCAGCCGCGCGTACCCTGGGCGCATCGGTGGATGATATCGCCGAAGGTTTACGCCGATTTCGTGCGCTCCCTCATCGTATGGCTCTGGCCGGACGGTACCAAGGCGTACACTATTACGACGATTCTAAAGCTACGAATGTGGGGGCGGCAGTGACCGCATTGCGCGGACTTGTGGAAGAGAAAGGCGTTCTTCTTGCAGGAGGACGTGATAAATTGGGATCTTACGACGAGTTGGTTGCTGCCCTTCGGCTCAAGGGCAGGGGAGTGATTCTTTTGGGAGAAGCGGCGCCACGACTCGCGGCCGCAATTGGCGACATCGTACCCGTAGAGATTGCAAAAACGATGCAAGGAGCCGTTTTGAGAGCCTCGCGTATGGCACAAGAGGGCAATGCCGTTCTCCTGAGCCCAGCTTGTTCAAGTCTTGATATGTTCAAAAACTACTCAGATCGAGGAGAAAGGTTTACGCAAGCAGTAGCAGATCTGTCTGACCGCCTGCCGGAGGAACATTGATGAAAGAATACTTTCGCGCACTCTTTGCAAAAAGCGCACGTTTTGGTGCTGTCGACCCCGTATTGGCTGCCTCGGTTGTAGCTCTTTTGGGCTTTGGCGTCGTGATGGTTTTCAGCGCAGGAGTGGTCGAGGCAGCCGACTTCACTGACCCTTATCATTTCGTAAAACGCCAGGCCGTATTTGGTCTTTTTGCCATTGTCACGATGTGGGGAGTCTCCCTTTTCGACTACCACAAGCTCCGCTTGCTCACCTACGTAGCTCTGGGTGGGGTGACTTTGGCGATGATTTTGACCATTACAAGTCTGGGACATTCTGCGGGTGGCGCGTCCCGGTGGATTCGTCTGGGCCCGATCAATATGCAGCCTTCGGAGATGGCGAAGGTCGCTCTGGTTTTATGGCTCGCCTATTCCCTCGACAAGAAGAGAGATCAGGTAAAGACCTTCTCCATCGGCATGGTTCCTCATATGTTGATGGCCGGTTTTTTGGTTGTGATCTGCATGAAGCAACCAGACTTTGGCAGCGCCGCTGTGTTGATGTTTCTTACTTTTGCGATGCTCTTCGTCGCTGGAGCTCATCTACGTTACTTATTGGGCGTGGCTGCCATCGCGGGCATTTTTGCGGCATGGGCTATTCGCCTAAGCCCCTATCGTTGGGCTCGTATGTTGGCTTGGTTCAACATGAACGAGCATCGACAAGATTTAGCTTACCAGCCCTTTCAGGCTGTAATGAGCTTCGGGTCGGGACAGCTCACTGGGCTTGGCCTAGGTAAAGGAAAGCAAGTTTTATATCTACCCGAGGCTCATACAGACTCGATATCGGCAATTATTGGTGAAGAACTCGGTTTTATTGGAATTGTCTGTCTGTGTTTGATGTATTTGTTGATAGTGGCGCGTGGAGTTCGTACGGCCCTTGCTTCTGAAGATGAGTATGGCTCCCACTTAGCGTTTGGACTTTCCATGCTCTTTGGGGTGCAGGCATTGGTAAATCTTTCGGTCGCCATGGCGATGCTACCGACCAAAGGCTTGGCGCTTCCATTTATCTCGTACGGCGGCTCCTCGTTGGTCGTCAACGCGGCAGCAATGGGAGTTCTACTAAATATATCTCGTCCGAGGGTGACGACGGGAGCGCTTGCGACTCATGCTCCCTCTCCAGAGGCGTCCCATCTAGTTGCTCTTGAATCAGGTTTTGGCGATGATCAGGAGGTTCCCGCATGAGTCCTCCTACCGTATTGATGGCGGGAGGAGGAACAGGCGGGCACGTCTTTCCTATGGTGGCTGTTGCCCACGCCCTCAAGCGATTGCGCCCCGATATTCGACCGATCTTCATCGGTACCGAGCGTGGCATGGAGACCCAGTTTGTACCTCAGCAGGGCTTCGATTTGGAGCTACTGCAGGTTTTGCCGATTCGTGGGGGAGGTTTGAGAGGGGCGCTGAAAGGTGCAACCCGAGCTGCCGCACTTTTACCCGAGTCCCGTCAATTAATTCGACGATTGAAGCCTTCTGGTATTTTTTCTATTGGCGGTTACGCAGCGGGACCCATCTCGTTAGCTGCAAGGACTCTGGGACTGCCGGTGGCATTGATGGAGCCCAATAGTGTCATTGGTTTGGCCAATTGGTTGATCGCCCCTTTTGTGCAGCGTGCCTACACCGCCTTTGAATTAGCCGAAAAAAACTTTGCGCCGGGCTTAGTGCTCCCAAGCGGGGTGCCCTTGCGACCCGGATTTGAAGTACAAGAGTATCGTCCGGTGGGTGGGCCCTTACGAATTTTGGTGCTTGGCGGCTCCCAAGGGGCAAAAACTCTCAATGAAGTTCTTCCTCAAGCTCTCGCTTCTTTCGGTTCGCTTGTGTCCGTCGTCCATCAATGCGGCAAGGCCCATCTTGAAAGTGTGGGGCAGCGCTACCGCGAGCTCGGTGACTTTGCCGAAGTGACCCCTTTTATTGATGACATGCCAGCGGCCATCGGTCGGGCCGATTTGGTGATTGGTCGAGCGGGGGCGGGGGCAGTGAGCGAGATCACTGCGGTGGGCCGCCCCAGTCTCCTGATTCCTTATCCCTTTGCATCGGGGGACCATCAACGGCTCAACGCCGAGTCTATTCAAAGGGCTGGCGCGGCTGTATGTGTTTTGAATCAAGACGCCAGCGTTGAACGAATGACGAAAGAAATTGCACGATTGGTCAACAATCGAACCTTGTTAAAAAATATGGCTCACTCTTCTGAGAAAATCGGGCGCCCCCGTGCCGCCGAGATCGTCGCACGAGACTTTCTCCAACTCTCTGGCATCGAGGTCGAGCAATCGAAGGCCCCGCCCACAGGTGGGAATCATGCTGTGCATTTGCCCTATGGGGAGGTCGCCTGATGTTTCGCGGTCGCGTTCGTCACGTGCACTTTGTTGGAGTGGGTGGC
This sequence comes from uncultured Polyangiaceae bacterium, assembly GCA_964459035.1. GTDB lineage: Bacteria > Myxococcota_A > Polyangia > Polyangiales > Polyangiaceae > NIC37A-2. Next base: position 31,868 of record CAYWLO010000011.1, read on the forward strand.
ATCGGCATGAGCGGATTAGCGGAGATCTTGCGTAACCTAGAGTTCGATGTCTCGGGCTCCGATCTGCGCGAAGGGGAAAATACCCGTGCGTTGGTGGCTCTTGGAGTGCGCATCGATCTCGGCCACCGCGCTGAAAACGTGCACGATGCTGACGTTGTAGTTTATTCGTCGGCTATCAACCCAGAAAATTCAGAAATAGTGAGGGCTCACGAGCGAGGAATTCCAGTAATTCCTCGGGCCGAAATGCTGGCCGAGCTCATGAGAGTAAAATATGGCGTGGCTATCGCCGGCTCTCACGGAAAAACGACGACAACCTCCTTGGTCGCGACGGTATTGCGGGCTGCAGGTTTCGATCCGACGGTTGTAGTGGGCGGCCGCATGGCCTCTTTTGGTAGCAATGCCAAGTTGGGAGCAGGAGACTTACTTGTTGCAGAAGCCGATGAGAGCGATGGCTCGTTTCTCAGGCTGACGCCCACTATTGCTGTTGTCACCAATATCGATCCAGAGCATTTGGACCACTATGGGACTCACGAAATTCTCAAAGAAGCATTTCTTGAATTCATCGAAAAAGTCCCCTTTTATGGCTTAGCGGTGCTCTGTTTGGACCATCCCCACGTGCAGCAGCTTTTGCCCCGCGTGAAGCGTCGTCACGTCACCTATGGGCTCAGCCAACAAGCCGATTATTCAGCAAGAGATATCGTCATCAAGGGAGTGACCACGAAATTTCGTGCCTACCGTCACGGTGAAGATATCGGCGAATTTTCAGTCGACTTGCCAGGGCGGCACAACGTGCAAAATACCTTGGCCGCGATTGCCGTCGCGGATGAACTAGAAGTTCCCTTTGATGTATTGCGGGAAGCTTTGGGCTCGTTTCATGGCGTTGCCCGGCGCTTTTCAGTGGTGGGGGAGCCGTCTGGCGTTACTTTGGTTGATGACTATGGGCATCATCCTGCCGAAATTAGAGCGACCTTGGCGGCCGCTCGGAGCGCCTATTCAGGGAGAGTTCTTGTGGCATTTCAGCCTCATCGATACAGCCGGACAAAAAACCTTTTTGAGGAATTTTCTCAGGCTTTTAACGATGCGGATGAGGTGTTGATAGCTGACGTCTATGCCGCGGGAGAGAAACCGATTGAAGGTGCCGATTCGCCCCACTTGGCAATGGCAATTCGAGAACACGGGCATCATCATGTCGCCTACGAAGGTGATCGAGAGAAAATGGCAACTCGCCTGGCTCAATTGGCGAAGAAGGGTGATGTGATTTTGACTCTCGGGGCAGGAGACATCAATCGTGTTCTGAATTCCGTAAATGTTGAAATTCTCAGAATTGCCGAGGAAGAACGGGGATGAGTAATCGACGTACCGGGAGACCCAAAGCGTCAAAAAAGACCGCGCCCCGCGATCCGACTTCGAGTTACGAAGACGGGGTGGGCGAATTACCGCGCTCAGGAGGGCTGCGCTGGCTCATTCTAGCGACGAAGGTCACTCTTGGGCTTTCGTTGATAGTAGGCGCGGTAGGGGCGTTGGCCTGGGGGGTTCAACGATACGCTCGCACAACACCTCGCTTTTCAGTAAAAAACATAGAGCTCACGGGAACAAGCCGTTTAGTTCGGGCCGACGTGCTTGCAGCTGCTCATTTAAAGAAGGGTAAGAACCTCTTTTCTCTCGACGTGGAAGAAGCCGAGACTTTTCTCCTTGAAAGTCCTTGGATATCTTCGGCCCAAGTCACCCGTCGTTTGCCCAATACAATCAACGTGCGCATTGTCGAAAGAGAGGCAAAGGCAATTGCCCTCATTGATGGCAAGAACTTCTTAGTGGACCAGGAGGGCAGCCCCTTCAAAGAACTGGGTCTGGGAGATCCCCATGACCTGCCTGTTGTTACGGGAATTTCAACGGAAGCTCTCGCGCGCGATAAGCGTGCCGAGTTGGCGCGTCTAGGCGATACGCTTGCCCTTCTAAGAAAGTACGACAAGCTTTCGATGGCCCGTGCGTTTCCAGTCGAAGAGGTTCATTTGACCTCGACGGGTAGCGTCTCGCTCCTCGTGGGGACATCGGGGGTGACGTTGCATCTTGGAGCCCCCCCATGGAAAAGAAAATTGTTACGGGCCGAAAGAGTTTTAACGAAGACGAATCGGGCTGGCGGCTCTCCGAGTGTTGTTTTCCTGGATAATGACGCGCATCCAGAACGAGTTGTGGTTCGAGTTCGCTAAGGAATAGCGAGGGTCAAAACTTGGCCCTCTTTTTCATCTCATGGCAGCGTCGCCTCAGCCTTCGGGCCATGAGAGAAAAAGAAATGACCAGCTCCTCTGTTTCCCCTGAAATTGTTGTCGGATTAGATCTCGGATCGACCAAAGTTACGGTCGTTGTCGGAGAAGTTGATGCCGAAGGTATCACCATTCTTGGAGCGGGAACCGTGCCTTGCCGCGGATTGCGTAAAGGGGTCGTGACAAATATCGATTGGACCGTGCGCGCGATCCGCGAGGCGGTGGACGCTGCCCAAAACTGCGCCGGGGTGGAGATTGATACTGTCTACGCAGGCGTAGCGGGTAGTCATATTCGCAATATCGCCTCTCATGGCATGTGTGCTGTCAGTGGCCGCGAGGTAACACCCAGCGATGTCGAGCGAGTTCTTGAGGGGGCCCGCGCGGTACCGGTGGATGCCGACCGAATGATTCTTCATGTTTTGCCCCGCGAGTACTTGGTGGACAACCAAGATGGTATTCGCGACCCGATTGGCATGAGCGGGGTTCGCTTGCAGTCTCGTGTGAATCTTGTCACCGCGGCGACTTCTTGCGTGCAAAATGTTGTGCGCTGCGTTGAGCGAACCGGCTTGGACGTTGCTGACGTTGTTCTTGGTCCTCTCGCTAGTGCAGATGCTGTCCTGAGCGAAGACGAGAAAGAAATTGGCGTCGCCGTGATTGATATCGGTGGCGGAACCACCGAATTGTTGATCTACGGAGACGGAGGAATCGCCCATAGCAGTGTGATTCCCGTTGGTGGAAATAATATTACGAGTGACTTGGCCGCTGGCCTACGTACACCTGCTGGCGAAGCTGAGCGTCTGAAAAGGAATTACGGCTGCGCCCTAAGTCGCATGATTTCCGACGAAGAAGAGGTTGAAGTACCCGGAGTAGGTGGTCACGCGCCTCGTACCGTGCCTCGCCGTCTGCTCAGTGATATTATTGAGCCTCGTTGTGAGGAGATCTTTCATGAAGTACGTCGTCGTATGGAAGAGGCCGGACTTGTAGAAGGAGTCAGCGCCGGAGCCGTGTTGACTGGCGGAGCCAACCTCATGGAGGGCATGGTAGAATGTGCCGAGGAAGTGCTCGGAATGCCCGTTCGCATGGGGTTTCCCGTCGAAATATCCGGCTTATCGCAGCTTGTACAAGGCCCACAATATGCCGCTGCCGTGGGGCTCCTTCGCTTTGCTGGTCGGCAGCTCGCAGAAGCTGACGCCCGTGAAGAATTTCAGTTTGAATCACCTGAGCCCCCTGCGGCTGAAACCTCGCAATTTGGCCGAGGAATCATCGGCTGGTTGCGTGGCGCGTTCTAATTAACTTATCAACTATCAGGGTGTCGTAGACACTTCATTACAACCCAAACAACAAACACTGACTAATAGATATTGATCGCATACGAGGGGAAGAGGCTGCCCCGCGATCAGCTGCGAGTACTTGACTTGAAGTGCTCCTGGGAGGAAAAAAATGAGTTTTTCAATCGAATTTGCTGAAGATAATTCTGAATACCGCGCCAAGATCAAAGTGATCGGTGTAGGCGGATCAGGCAATAACGCCATCAACACCATGATTCATTTTGGTCTCGAAGGTGTGGACTATCTTAGCGTAAATACAGACGTGCAGGCACTCAATGCAAATTCTGCAGCAGAGCGCATTCATATTGGTGCGAACGTTACTCGCGGTTTGGGAGCGGGGGCAGACCCCGAACGTGGGCGTAAGGCCGCTCTAGAGGACGCGAACTTACTCAAAGAACATATTCAAGGTGCGGATATGGTTTTCGTTACAGCCGGAATGGGCGGAGGCACTGGTACTGGGGCCGCACCGGTCATTGCGCAAATCGCTCGCGAATGCGGAGCGCTTACTGTGGGTGTTGTGACCAAACCCTTCTCTTTTGAGGGTCGTCAGCGAATGCGGCGGGCAGATGCTGGACTCAGTAGTTTAACCGAGCATGTTGATACTCTCATCACTATTCCCAACGAGAAGCTAGCCAGCCTTGACGAAGATTTGACCTTTGTGGACGCTTTTCGCAAGGCCGACGAGGTTCTTTACCAAGCCGTGCGCGGTATTAGTGATTTGATCACTCTAGACGGTATTGTTAATGTGGACTTTGCGGACGTGACCACTGTCATGGCAAGCATGGGACGCGCATTGATGGGCACCGGTTGCGCAAAGGGCGAGGGGCGAGCGCGTCTTGCCGCTGAACAAGCGATTGACTCGCCTCTTCTTGACGATATCTCGGTTGCTGGAGCTACCGGAGTTCTCATCAATGTGGTGGGCGGTCCTGATATGCGCATGAAAGAAATTCAAGAGGCGGCTTCTTTTATTCAAGAACAGGCCCATGAAGACGCGAACATTATATTTGGCGCATCTATCGACCAAAATATGGAAGATGTTATCAAGGTTACAGTGATTGCCACTGGCTTTGACAAAGCACCCACCGAATTGGGGCTGGGCAATGAAGCTGCTCATGCTGTTTCACAATTGGGAGGGGCTGAACTTTCCGCTTCTCGCGCCGCGCCGGTTCAGGCACGCGCCGAAGTCCAGGCTCCTGCCTATGCTCGACGTAGTAGCGCTCCGCCAGCCTTGGGCGCAATGGGGGCCCAGGCTCCTCGCGCACCTGCAACCTCTTCCTTTCCGTCGCCCATTGACACGGATTGGGATACCCCCGCTTTTCAACGGCGTCAGTCGGGTAATTAAGTTATATCGGACTCCTATAGAGGACGCCTCCTCCGTAGGAGCCTCCGTTAGTCACGTTTGGGTAATGTGATAGAAGAGCCTCGCCTTGTGCGGGGCTCTTCGTTTTTTAGCAGCAGTATTCCCCTTGCTGATTGGTATGATTCCTTGAGAACTCGCCCAAGTCAGCCATTCGCTGACCCTTCAAATTCGCGCGCGTAGTGGGCGCGAAACTCAATGGAGGCGTAAGAAAGGAGAGCTGCTCCCATCTCCTCAGCACAGGAGAACCTCTCACTCGGGCGAGGCTCCAAGGCTTGATAGATAGCTGCCTCTAGACCGGATGGGAGCTCACGGAGTTGACTGAGGCGCGGGTAAGCTCGCTCTCTTGCAGCATCCACCGTTTGGGACAGTCGAAGTAGCCCATTAAAAGGACCTCTCCCCGCAAGAAGTTCATAGAGAACACAGCCTAAAGAGAAACAATCGGCTCGGCCATCTACTCGGGCGTTGTCTAGCCATTCTGGCGCAATGTACCCAGGGGTACCCGTGATGCATTGGCGAGTTGGGTCAAGGCCCGCGTCGACTCCAGAAAAGAAGCTGACCCCAAAGTCGAGAACCCAAGGGTGCTGTCGGCCCGAATAGTCTTGTCCTAGAATAAGGTTGGTCGGTTTGAGATCGCCGTGCACTACTCCCAATCGATGAGCGCAAGCGACCGCACTGATTACGGGCAAAATGAGGTCTACTATCTTCGTCGGATCTTCTATTTTCTCGTCGCGAACATCGGCGTAGCTTTTCCCACTCACGTACTCGAAGGTGAGGTAAGCGATGCCGGCATCTAGTCCCGCATCTAATACTCTAATAATGTGAGGGTGCTGTAATCTAGCTACAATCTCGGCCTCTCTCAAAAACCTAAGACCAGCGGCTGGATCTGCCAAGAGGTACCGAGGAAGAATGACTTTGACCGCAACTAGGCGTTGAAGCAGATCGTCTCGGGCGCGCAGAACCAAACCCATACCCCCACGACCTAGAATTGCTTCTGTGAGATAGCGCCCGACGCGTTGGCCCGGCTCTGGCTCTGGAGGAAGACTCAGCGAGAGGGAGAGAGCCCCTTCTTCTTGTCCTGAGACTGTGTTGGGAAATGGAGTCAGGTCATCCAATCCAAATCCTCCCGGAGCATCAATAATCTTTAATACCCCCGGCATATTACCAGGACTGTCTGCGCTCATTGGATTACTCGCAGCGGCCGTCATTGTCTGGTCGTTCGCGCTCAACGTGTCTCCCTCCCTCGTTACGTGGGGCTTGTCAGGGGAAGTCTGCGTGCTGTCAGCTTTACTTGGGTTTGCGGTCACAGGGTCTCTGCGACCGATACGGTCAGATGGGCTGGGAGTTCATAGCTTACTTGCAGGGTCGCGGCCGGTTCACCGATCGTCGCTACCTGTGGCACACCAAGAACGGCGATTCGCCGCATTGAGTGCGGGCAATTGAGCATTTTCTCCATCTCGACAGTTTGTAGGTGTGCGAAAATGCCGGGTATTCTATTCAATACAAATAGGCGTTCTACACTGGGGGAGGCAGAGTCCTATCGCGTCCAGCGAGCTCTTTTTGCATCCAGATTTCCATTCCTAAGCCGCTGTCGTCCCACTCCACTCTATCAAAGAGAGAGCGGATGATGTTCATGCCCATGCCAGAGTTTTTAAGGGCTGCCAGAGAATCACCCCGGATGGATTGGGGTTCTCGGTCTTCGACCGGGCAAGGGCAGCCCTCCCAAGAAATGCGGATCCCGAATGCTTCGGGATTTTTGACCACTCTGAGTTCGACGTGACGATCTGTAAAGCCAGGGCGCTCGGGAAGTTCCTGAGCTAGATGTAGGTACTCATCATATCCACCGTCGCTTCTCATCTCGGAACTCAATCCCAAGGAGCCGTGCAGAATCGCATTCGTTAGTGCCTCGGTGAGGCCATGATCAACCGCCGCAGGATCTGCCCACTCCGGGCTTTGATCAACCACCCAACGCACTGCACGCGGTATCGCCTCGGGGCGCGCCAAGAGGCGCAGTGATTCTTGAACGGTGCTACTCATTCGCAAGAGTAGTACTGTCGCATCATCGAGTAATTCAGGCGCGGATTCCCTCGTCACACTACGAATACGGCTTCTTAGAGCCTCGGGACTGGGAATTTCGTCCGTGACGGAGGGCCAGAGGGCCAAGCGTTGTACCGCACCAGCCGAATCATCAGTGGCGCCAAAAGGCTCGGTTAAACCGTCACTCAGGAGCAATATTTGGTCCCCTCCATCGACGCGCATCTCCGTTATTTCGTAGGTACTCTCCTCGAACATGCCAATGGGCGTACCGCTGCCCCAAATTTCCCTTTGAACTTTACTTCCTCTGAGGACCACGATGGGAGGTAAGCCCGCATTGATGATGCGTACTCGCTCGTCGGAGATCTCGACTGCCGCCAGACAACAGTATTTTCCGCTGGCTCGCCTGGCTAAATGATCGTTGAGGCGCGCGACCGAATCGGCAAACCCACGGCGTGAAATCAGGTGACGAAACTCTGCGCTGGTTTCCGCAGCCACAAGTGCAGACGCCGTTCCGTGTCCTGAGACATCGAGCAAGAATGCTATGAATCGCCCATCTTCTGTCTCGACGAAGTTGAAGAGATCACCTCCAATTTGTCCAGAAGGAGCTACGGCTCCCGTGATTCTCCAGTCTTTCCATTTATGGGGGACTGATGGCAGTTGTGCTTGCTGGACGCGGGCCGCATCTTCCAATTCTTCTAAAAGAGCATTGGCGCGCTTGCTGATCGACGCTCGTTCGCGCGCAGCGCTCGCGGTGATCATTCCTTTTATTCTGGTGACCAGTAGGCGTCCGTTGACTGGCTTGGTGATGTAGTCATTCGCCCCGGCCCCCAATGCCGCGTCAATGTGATCGGGCTCAGCCGAAGCTGTGAGCATGACCACGGGTAAGCGTTCGGTCTTTTTTGCGGCCCGTAGAGATTGCAAGACCTCGATACCGTCCATATTGGGCATCATATAGTCGAGCAAGACTAAAGAAGGCAGCTCCTCCTCAATCAATTTAAGGGCCTCGACGCCATCTTCTGCGGTGCGCACTTCGAAGCCATTTTTCTTGAGCAAAGCGCCATAGAGTCGTCGATTCGCACTGGTGTCGTCCACCACTAAGATGGAGTGCTCGGCGGGGGCAAACGATTCCAAACTCTTCATCCTGAACTCGCCGCAATGAATGCCTCGGCAAGAGTTTCATGAATGGGAAAGACCCTATCCACCCGTGTAATAGCGAAGACTCGCCGCACGCTTTCGCCCACCGCGCAAAGCCTTAAACTACCGCCTTCCCGACCTCTGAGGGTCTTAAGAACTTGCACAATCGCCCCCAAGGCTGTCGAATCAATCGCCTGGGTTTTTTCGAAATTGAGAACAATTTTGATGCGTTCTGCATCTAGCTCATTTTGTACAGCGTCGACAAAGCCACGAGCATTGGAGATGTCCACTCTCGCGGGCATGCTTACTGCCGCCACCCCATCTTGAAATTGTATCGAAAATTCGGACACAGCTACCCCCTTCAGGCTTCTGCTGCAGAAGCTCGTAGTACCTATGACGACCGAAATTCTGGCTCATTTAGCGTGGGAGCAAATTGACCGAGGGGAGCTCAACGTGCCTTCGAAAACCAGAGACCTTGAGCGCTACCATCTGGCACTGCGTAAAGAATACCCGGAGCGGGCCAAGGAACTGTGCGGTATTCTGAAACGCGTTCGTGGACAGTGAGTGTGATACCCGAGTCGATGAGCCAGGCGCGCAATTGTGGGTATCTAGCCCCTTCTTTTCGGTAGAAATACGCGATTGCAGCAGGTTGGTCCAAAAAGCGCATCGAATTGATCTGTACGTTTGTTGCGACAGGTTTCGGATCGAGTGGCGCGGACGTGGCATCCGTTGGTGGAGTGATAAAGAGTGTTCCTGTAAAACCATCACTTGATTCGCCGATGAATGCAGTCCTCCCTGTTTCGAAGTCAATGGTTGGAAGTTGTACAGGGACACTTGTCGCAAGGGGGGTCCTGACCACTTGATCATTTTTTAAGGAGAGATGAGTGAGTGTGCCTGTGACTCCGTCAAACTCTGCGAGGACGCCCCTGCGAGAGAACGGTGAGCCGCCGGGGATCTGAATCACACCGTCAGCAAGCTCCACCAAGCCCATGATCTCGCTAGTTCCTTCCTTGTCCCGCAGATACCGCACCAAGGTACCGGAAGTATTGTCCCAATTAAGATACATGTGACCGCCCTCCAAGTGGGCGTTTTCCTCAGCCATTGTCTGGGTTGTAAAAGCGAACTTTGGGTCTTCATCGGCCTGAAATGGAGAGACTTCAGCGAGTAATAGTTTTCCTCTATTGGCGCCGGCGTCTCCGAGAAGAAACGATATTTCCGAAGGGCGCTTGCCACGCCCCCAAGAAACGATTGCCTCTTCAGTTTGAACTACGCCTTCGGGACCGACGAGACGAACAAATTCAGTCGAGGCTCCAATATTCGAACCGATTGTATGGATTGCAAGTTTGCGCGACTCACAAGGATCGAAGTACGCAATAGTGTTCGCGTCCCATGAAGTAGGAGCGCACCCAGTTGATGAGAGTAAGGTGACTCCCTCAGCCTCGCTCCACGTACTGAGCCCATCATCGTCCATGAATGCGACCTCGATCTTTTTACCCCCAGTGAGTTCAAAGAAACTAATATTTTTGCCAAAGCGCGTCCTTTCGTTGAGATCTTGATCGCGCACAACCAATTCACCTTGTTCGACTGACCAAAGTTCATCAAGAAAAGAACGAGCCTGGCTGACCTGCGTAGAAACAGCAGTGAGCTGACGATTGACGGCGTCCGCAAAATAGAGTTCTTCCGTTCCCGTGAGGGCGAGAATGCCCCGCGGCGGCGCGGCCGGAAATAGAACCTGGGGCAGTGCGGCATGGGGAAGTCCTTCAAAAGCTTTTTTACAATTAAAATCTACGAACGAAATGGCCCCTCGGCCGTCATTGTCGATATCTCCTTGGACTGTGAGAAGTCCTTTCAGTTCGATGTCTACCCGCGAGGAGAGACGCCCAAAGTTGAAGACGGAAGGGATAGAGCATGAATCCCCCTTGAGGTAGGGAATAATAACGAGGTCTTGCCCGTCCTCACGCTTTTTGAGAGCGATAACTCGCCCTCCCTCATCAATCGATCCGTCGATGAGTAAATTATGAAACTGACCGCTGGCGATTTTTCTGCCTGGCCGATCAAGAAGCGCAGCGTCTGGATTAGTAAGACTGCCTCCCACATCGTTCAAGCCCTGGGCGAGATCACAACCAGTGACTGCCAAAAGAAGAACACAAGACGAAAAAAGAAAGAATGAACTCAAGTCCAATTTGCGGAGGAGACTCATGAAAGGCAGTATACCCGGAGCGGGGCCCGTGTCAGGTATGTGTATCGATTGTGCTTTTCCTAATAGGAATACGCGTCACTGATCCTCGACTTGGGGGCGGGGCGACGGGATGCGGGATAAAACAGGACACAATGAGTCCCCCCTGTTCTCGATTCGCAAGGGTGAGCTGCCCACCATGAGCCTCGATAATTTCACGCGCCAGGGCAAGACCAACCCCGGTGCCCGTTCTTTTTGTTGAGAAGAAGGGCAACATCGCTTGCCTGAGCACTGCCTCGGGCATTCCTCTACCGCGGTCTTGGACCTGCAGGCGAAATCCCTCGCCGGTATCGAATATGCTAATTTCGATGTCTTCCGTGGAGCTCCCGGCTTCTTGCGCATTCTTTAAAATGTTTAAGAGCATACGTTCAATTTGCGCAGGATCGAAGTGCCCGGGGCGCTCTGGGGTGGGGGAGTTCGACTGGAAGGCCGATTGAGAGTGAAGCCCGGCTAGAAAAGAATTCCAGTCCGTCTCTCGCGGAGCTGGTCGAGGCAATTGTGCCAATTCTCGATAACCTTCAAGAAAGGTAAGCAAATGACGGGTTCGTTCTGAAATGCTCTCGAATATTTTTCCCAATCGAGGGTCCTGATGAGTCATTTGATTGACCGTTCGAGCAGACGACAAGAGTGAGGTGATGGGAGCTAGCGCATTGTTCAGCTCGTGGCTCATCACGCGAATCAGTTTCTTCCAGTGTTCGACCTCTTGGCGCCGTACTTGTTGGGTAATGGGTCGAAGCATATAGAGAAAGTGAGGGACTCCCTCGATGCTTACGCTATGGCTTGAAACGAGGAGCGTTTCCTCTTTTGAATCTGCTCCTTGAGCGACAATCGAGTCCCGCCCTGAAATGAGAGCCTCCTTCAAGTCGGCATTGAGACTTTGGAAGACTGTCTCTGCATCTTGAGCCAGAAGTGGGCCCTCGGTTTTAAGCACTCGATGAGAAGCAGCGTTCGCGTAAACGACTTTTCCATCATCGTCGATGAGTACAACTGCACTCGGATCATGTTCTAGGGCAGCTGAGAGTGGCTGAATTGCGCGAGCCAGACGTCCCAGGCGCTTCGTCATGAGAAGTGATTCTTCTCGCATTCTCAAGGACCAGCGCCCCAGGGCGATGAAGCCCAAAATGGCGGCTCCAACGAGGGTGACCAAGACGAGGAAAGATTGACGAAGCAGAGCTGTCGAGCGGAATGCCGTTGCTAGCTGGAGCTCAGTCGCTACTCCCAAATTAAAGTCGGAGAGCCAAAGTGCTGCACCTATCACTTTTTTTCCCTCTAATCCCCGATACTGTTTAGGGGGTGTTTCAACCGCGTGGTGCTGCGTTTCCTCTTCAATGTTAAATATCTCACGGGGGTTCCAGGCTTTTGCTAGGTTATTTTCCTGAAAATTTGCCAAAATACCGGAACGGTCGAATACATAGCTGGCCCCCGTTCTATGGGTGTGCTTTTCGGGAGAATGGAAAATGGAGATCGTATCAATGGTGAATACCAGATAGCCTAGAAGGTGATTTCGTCTTCCAATTCTTGCGATGGAAACAATAGATTGCTCACTAGATAGTCGTTGGGCGTATACTTGAGGAAAGCCATTATTTGCTTGGAGGAGCCGAGCTTTTGGCACTTCAAAATTTATACCTTTGTGCAGTTGCCATATTATTTCTCCTCGCGGGTTAAAAATATGCGCTTGTGAGATGATATTGGTATCTCGCAGGGGGGTGAATAGCTCTCTGAGCTTCTTCTGCGTCGGTGCGTGAGACGTGCTTTCTTTGCCCAATTCGCTCACGAGCACTCGAAGGCTCTTGAACTCGGCTGCCTGAGTCGTGAAAGTTCCTCGTTTGAGAAGGCGACTTTCTACTTGATGAACGTTTTCCCCCAGGAGAGCTTTTAGGTGGCCCTCAAGAGTATTCTGCAATTGTTGTTCAATTCGTAGATAGGTGCTTGTGACCACCGAAATAATGAGAACAATAAGAAGTCCTCCTACGAAATAGCGAGTCTTTCGGACGGGTAGGGGCAGTTTGGTGGGGGCGATCTCTTTGCCCCGAGGCAGTGGCGTAGGCTCGGGAGAGGAGTTCATTGGGTTTGATCTGGTATTGTCAACGGGCTGTCATTCGTCGCTCGACGGAGATTCCTAAACGAGCCATGCGCCGATAGAGCGATTGCCGGCTGACGCCCAAGTCGGCAGCCGCTCTACTGATGACGCCACGGGCTCGTTCGAGGGCTCGCTCAAGTTCTATCGCTTCGGGATTGCGCGATTGATCTGTTGCGCAATCTGCGACTGTCTCCGCTGGAGGACCCGACATCTCGTCCATTCCCAGATCGTGGGAAGAAAGCTCAGCTGCGGTGCTCACCAAGCTGGCGCGTTGAATGCGATTCTGCAATTCGCGCACATTTCCAGGCCAATCGTGATCTAAGAGGGCATCCTGAGCCCCTGGGCTCAATGTTCGCACTGAGCCATCGGGGGCAGGAAAGCGCGGCAAGAGGGACTCTGCGATGGGCAGGATGTCCTCAGGGCGATCGCGCAAAGCGGGAACGTGAAGCTCAATCACGGCCAATCGAAAAAATAGATCTTCTCTGAAAGTACCTCCAACAATGCCCTGTTTTAGGTTTGCATTGGTGGCGCTCAAAATACGCACGTCTACTTTTTGGGTTCGATTCGACCCGAGGCGTTCGAACTCTCCAGACTGCAGTACTCGCAGCAATTTCATTTGACCTTTAAGGGACAAATTTCCTAACTCATCCAGAAAAAGCGTTCCGCCATGTGCCGCTTCAAAGCGTCCTTCTCGTCGAGTTTTTGCTCCCGTGTAGGCACCCGCTTCTGCCCCGAAAAGTTCCGCTTCGAGTAAATCGTCGGGCAGACCACCGGCATTTACGGTCACGAATGCTTCTTTTGCGCGGCGAGAGTTGGCTTGAATTACCTCGGCAATTTTTTCTTTGCCGGTACCGTTTGGTCCTGTAATTAAGATAGCCGCATCACTTTGGGCTACACTGGTTGCCAGAGTGAGGAGCTCTTGCATGACGCGGCTCTTATAAATGACTCCGCAAAGATCGAAGTTTTCGTCCAGTTGACGGCGCGCTCGGTCGTCTGTGGCTTTCAATCGTCTATTTTCGAGGCGTAATTTGCGCACGTCCAGGAGCTTTGTGATGCTGTTGAGCAACTTATCATCGTCCCAGGGTTTGCCAAAGTAGTCTTCGGCTCCTTCTTTTACCAAGCTGACGGCTGTCTCTAATGACGTCCAGGCAGTCATGAGAAGAACGGGAAGATCCGGATCTTGCTCGTGGATTTTTCTGAATAGTCGAACCCCTTCTTCCCCTCCAGTCGTATCCTGAGTGAAATTCATATCTTGAACGACAACGCCAATATTCTCATTTCGAATAGCCTGAACCGCTGCCTCAGGAGTGCTCATACTGAGCGCAGGTATGCCATGCACATCGAATAGAGTCGAAAGAGCGATTCGAATACCTTGGTTGTCGTCGACTATAAGAACTTTGGCGCGTTCGCCCATTGAGATGCTCCTGGAGAGGACGAAGTTTGTTTCGTACCGTCCAAAACATGAATAGGTAAGAATGCCTTGGGGAAAAAGGCAGGCCCGCTTGTAGGTTCAGGCCCGCAGTTGCTCCCGCGTACACGATTGACCCTTGGCATGCTGGGGAGGCTAGACCGGGTAAGCAATTCTGAAACTCGCGTCCACGGGCCTCTCGCTGGGCCTAGACGCTATTGGCGGCTTGCTCCAAAAATTACCTGCTCAGTGTCCTCGTCCAGAGGAGCCCCAGCGAAACTTCCCCATTGCCCCAGAGGCTTTAAATTTACCTTTTCGATGAGTTGTAAAAGCTCTTCTGTGAGTAGGTAGTTGTGTTTCATGGGGAGGCGACCAGTTTTTTGGTTTCTTGTATTGCGTGCCTCGTAAGTGACAGAAACTTCCTGATTTTTGTGGTCAATCTCCGAACGCTCATAAATCAACGTGCCGTCGTTCCATTCGGCGACCGGCTCGCCGTCGTCCTCAGGGGCCTCCTCGCCGCAATCTAACGCTCTCTGCATTTCGTCCACAGGATAGACGTCGAACCAAAGTTCCCCTTGGGGGGCGAGTAAGTTGGCGGCGTGAGTGAAGCAGCGAAGCACATTCTTTTTGCCGCCTAGGGCATATACCGTGTTGTAGGGTAGAATGACTCGATCATACTGGGATTGGCTCAAATATTTAGTAAATGAAAAATCGAGAATATCGCCGGTGATGAATTGTGCCTTCGGGTGGGATGAATATTCTTTCCTTGCCAGTTCGACGAAATCCTCGTTGAGGTCTACCCCCGAGTAGTGACTTTCCTCATTGAGAAGGGCGCTTGCAAGTCGTCCCCAGCCGCATCCCAATTCTAAAATGCGAGCGGCTCCTTTGGTCACCCGCTGATAGAAGTCAGCGTCTCCGGAATTTCCAGTGTGGAGTTTACGGTAAAATTCGCTCTTGCTCAGCGTATCTGCGGGAGAAGTCATCGGCGGAGGCAATAGCAGAAGCGAAACTCAGAAACGTCAGAGCCCTCGAAGAATCAGCTCCCGAGTTCAACGCTCGGGTTGGGTCCCATCTAACCCAACCCTTGGTACGTAGATGAGGTGTATTGCTCTAAGTAGTTGAAATTATTCAATTCGGGTCCAAATGAACCCTGGTGTCATGCTGAACCCAGTAAACCGTCGCGGTCATGCTGGCTTGAGTCTCACTTTGGGACGACTGACTCGCGACTGCTCCGTATCGACTAGCTCAGGCTGCACGTTAGTTTGACTGCTGCGGGTCGCGCGCTGGGTGCTGAAGGGCCCGTAATGATTGAGGGTCTCGACTGAGGTAGAAATATTCACCCTCAATTTTTCGCCCGAGTCAGCAAGTTGGCACCCTGCGTGCAGTGTCTCCATTGAGCGCTTGATTGAGGCAGGTGCTTGAGCCGCAAATAGGTCGTCCCCCGTTCTGAACGGATCGATTCGGCATTCACCGGAGTCCAATCCGGCAATTAACTGAGGAGAGTAAATCATGAGCGCAAGCCTATCCAATGCACCCGTAGCTAGCGAATTGAGTGAAGACGTTGTTCCCGCAAATGACGATGGGGTGAGGCTACGCGATTCTGGTGTGTGGAAGGTCCCGAAGATCCCCCCTGCGGAAGTTCGTGATCGCCGCCAGGACAAGGAGGTCTACGATCGCTTTGGTCCGATGGTACGTCGAATTTCTCTGAAGGCCGTACGCTCCTTGCCCCGCAGTATTTCGGTGGACGATATTATCTCGGCTGGTTGGGTGGGTATGTCGGAGGCGATGAAACGGCGTCCGGATGGCATGCCCCATGAGCAGTTTGAGGCATATGCGTCCTACCGCATTCGTGGCGCTATTTTGGATTACCTTCGCGCTTTGGATCCCCTTTCTCGCCGCTTGCGCGGTATTGCTCGGGAGATCCACCAGGCTACCCGCACACTCACCTCCCGTCTGAGTCGGACCCCCGCACAAGATGAGATCGCGCGACAAATGGGTGTTTCTTTGACTCAGTTACAGAAGTCTCTCGCGGACATTCA
Organism: uncultured Polyangiaceae bacterium; assembly: GCA_964459035.1. GTDB lineage: Bacteria > Myxococcota_A > Polyangia > Polyangiales > Polyangiaceae > NIC37A-2. The sequence goes on from CAYWLO010000011.1 coordinate 47,748, forward strand.
GGAAGCGGGCATGGATCGCTTGGACGGCACTGGCAATGTGGACGCGCCGAGTACGGCCCCCTCTCCAGAGGCATTGGCGACGAAGAACGAGATGGTTGCGACGATCGCTAAATTTACCAAGATGCTACCGGAGAGACTTCAAGTCGTGATCACCCTTCACTACCAGCATGAGTGTAGCTTACGCGAAATAGGAGAAATTTTGGGGGTCACCGAGTCTCGTGTCTGTCAGCTTCATGCGGAAGCGGTGCAAAGAATACGAGCTCGGGTTGAAGGTCGACCATTAGCTTCTGCTCGGCGCCGTCGAGGACGATCGAGCTAACGAATAGAGGTTAGTCTCTTGGGGGAACTTGAGCTGCCAGGGCGAGGCCTCCCTCGCGTCGGTCTGCCACAGCGAAAGTCTGCCCGTCTGCTAGCGCAGCGATATTGGCGTCACCAATAGTTGAACGAGAAAGCCCCGCCTGGTGTCCTAGTTTTCGTAGACCCTTGCGCAATGCGGGAGAAATTGGTCGGAGACGTTCGCCGTAGAAACTTTGAGGAGCAAAACCTTGATGAAGTCTGGGGGCTCTGACCGAATCTAGGAGAGAAGCGTTGTCTAAAGCCAGGCGCAAAAATACCTGAGTTATAGTGCTGGGTATCGTATTGCCCCCCGGTGAGCCCAGTACCAGAGCATGTTGGGGGCCGCGCAGGGCGAGAGTCGGGGCCATGGAACTTGTGGTTCTTTGACCAGGTTTTGGAGTGTTTGCTCCGAATGAGGAAAAAGACGCGACGGAATTGTTGAGAACGATTCCGCTTTGTTTCGTAAAAATTCTTGACCCGAAACTGCCCGAGAGCGTGATGGTGCAACTGACCAAGCCACCCTCGCTGTCCACCACACTGAGGTGGGTTGTGTGTTGGAGTTCCCCCACTGCCAGGGGGTAAGAAGGGTGTAAACTCTTGGAGAGTGTTGCTTGGGAGTTGTCGACGGGATGTTGTGCGAGCCAAGTGAGGGGCGAAAGAGTTCGTGCCCGTTGAGCGGCCCTCCCCGCGACTGTGAGTTCGTCCGGAGAGACTACAAATAGTTGCCGCTCAGCCTGAGATCTACGGCTGGTTTCTAGTATAAGGTGAAGGCGCTCGGGTGTGTCGGTAGGCGTATTAGCGACGTTTAAGGCTTGCAGCATGAGCAAGTTCTGGGTGAGGGCGACCCCTCCTGCAGAAGGGGAGGGCATTGTGATGATGCGGTATTCTCCAAAATCGAAGAAGAGCGGAGAGCGAATCTTTGCCCGGTAGTTTTTTAGATCGTCGAGGGAGAGCAGCCCGCTTTTGCCGAGAGACGAAACGATGTCAGCTGCCGTTTCTCCAGAGTAGAACCCGGACGGTCCCTTTTGACGAATTCTTGCGAGAGCTTGGGCCAAGCGTGGGCGTCGAATCATCGCCCCAGCCTTCGACACCTTTCCACCAGGAAAGAAAACTTGTCGTGCCAGGGGGCTGCGCCGCAAATCGCGAGCGGCCCACCCCAGTGTTTTTGCCTGGCGACGCCCTAGAATGTAGCCTGCGCTGGCGAGCTTTTCTGCCGGGAGCACCACTTCTTGCCACGGTAGTTTTCCGTGGCGTGAGTGAGCTAAGTAAAGCCCCGCTACCGTGCCGGGAACACCGACCGAGGCGGGACCTCGTCCTCCAGCTTTTATCATTTTCCAAAAAGATTCATCTGTGAGACTGCTAGGAGAATTCTCCCGAAAATCGATAGCCTCGACCTGATTGCCTAATTTAAGCAAAATGAAGCCCCCGCCTCCGATATTTCCAGCGTTGGGGTGAGTGACTGCGAGAGCAAACGCCGTAGCAACTGCTGCATCCACGGCATTTCCTCCCTTCTGGAGAATTGCGACGCCGACTTTTGTGGCCGCTTCTTCGACCGAACTCACGACCCCTAAGGACCCCTGGGCGTCTGCTTCTTGGCCCCAACGCACCTGGCCTGAGTGAACTTTGGGTAGATTCCTCAGAGACGGCGACAGCTTGTCTCGAGGGACGGGTAGGGTACGCGAACTGCCCTTTTGTAATCGTGATTGCGGAGGGCGAGAGAGGATGGGCGAACTTTTTGTCTCACTCTGTGGAAGAATGACTGGGCCCTCATTTTCTTTTGTACAGGCAAGGAGCAAAAAAAGTACGCCGACGAGGAAAGCACGATACAGCATCTAGCCGATTCAATCAGTACTCGGGCCTGGGGGATAGTTTTCTCCCTAAAAAGCTTTCTTTGATGGGTGCACCCAGGGCGGCGGAGGGCTATGAAAAAAAAATGTCTGACAAAATTGATGGCGGGGGCGCGGCGCCCACCTGTCTCGGAATTTCTGTTCTCACTATCAGCGACACCAGGACTATCGAGACTGATAAAAGCGGAGGGACACTTCTTGAATTTGTGAAGGACGCCGGTCATCAATTGATTCATCGAGTGATCATTCGGGACGAGATCACCTCTATTCGAGCGGTGGTCTCTGAAAATATAGAGAGGAAAGAGGTTGACGTAATTCTTCTGACTGGCGGAACAGGAATTACTCAACGCGACGTGACCCCCGAGGCGCTTGCTCCTCTCATCACAAAAGCGATCCCTGGCTTTGGTGAATTATTTCGCATGCTCAGCTACGAGGACATCGGGGCATCCACCATTCAATCTCGCGCTATGGCTGCTCTCTGCGGTGGAACACTTGTCTTTGCGCTCCCTGGCTCCACGGGGGCGATTCGCCTCGCAATTGATAAAATATTGCGTAGCCAATTGGACAGCCGAACCCGACCCTGCAATTTTGCCCAACTACTACCGCGTATTCGAGCGTGATGGAGGTTCTTCCCCTTCCGAATGAGTGAGGACCCACAGATCCGGATCGCTTTTTGCCCAGTGAAAAACCTCTCCGCTATTGGAGCAAACGACAGGGGTATTGAGGGCTCGTGCCTCTCGAACAACGGTGGGGGCGCCTTCAAGAAGAGAGGGCGTGAGCAAAAGGTCGGCTGCGGCAATCCATTGGAGAGCCAAGGTTCGTTCGAGTTGTCCCAGAAATCGAACTTTCGGATGGTTTTTTTCTAGCTTGGCTTTTAAAGGCCCAGCGCCAATTACAGCGACACTTAGTCCGGGCACCAGGGCGGCAGCGTTGAGGGCAACCGAAATACGCTTGGGGGCTATTAGACGTCCCACAATCACCCCCCAGCGGTCGTGGTGATTCAAACCGAGGAGATTTCGAGCCTTTTTATACGATATTCCAGCGGGCACTCTGATGGGTGAGGCTCGAACCTGGCTTTGTTCTACGTAGCTCCTGAGAGGGGAAGGGAGGGCAATGTGGCTCAGTTCCTTCTTGAGACTTTCTGAAACGAAGCGAAGTTGAACTTTACGGCGGTATAAGTGAAGCAGTAGACGTCGAATGACTATCTCAGGGGCTCGAAGCAAGAGACGTAAATCGCTGCCATGAATTACGACCTCCAAAGGAATTGTCGCTGAAAATAGTTGAGTGGCCCATGGAAATGCCGTGGGGAGCAGCCAATGAGCAACGATACGATCGAAATTGTGCCCCATGACAAGCTGGCGTAGGCGTCGAGTTGCTTGGAGCATCCCCAGCAACCGCCAAGGAGCCCCTTTCAGACGCGGTAAGGCTCCCGGATGTCCAAATAGTATGCCGCCACCAAAATATTTGACCTGGGGCGTTCCCCCCCCATCAGAAGAAGGTATCTGTGAAACCTTTTCCTCTGGATTTCCTGGGCAGAACACGGTGACCTGGTTGCCTTGTCGCGCTAGCTCAATGGCCTCGGATTCAATAAAATGCCCAGCGTGGTCTCCAGGTCCTCGGGGGTAGGAGGTCGTGAGCACTAAGATTCGCTCTGCCATATTTCCTGTACCTAAAGGATTTTCGTTCGGGGAAGAGTTGATAGCTCGATCAACCCAGGGCTTCCTAGTTGGTCGTGCATTTCCCCCAGGCGGTACAGAAATTCAAACGTATAGATCCCCGTACTATGGCTATCACCCCAGGTGAGACTCAGAGCGTAATTACCCACGGTCGAAATATCCCGCAGCTCTTGATTGTTGTCCGCTTGGAATTTGATCTCTCCTGAATGTCCCTGGCAGCCGGCGCAGGGACAAAATCCTCTCAGAATCTCGTTTGGAATGCGGTGGGCGGCCCCGTTGGGCCAACTAATTTCAAAAATATTTGCCCCGTGAGGGGCACGAATTGCCGTTGGACGGCCAGGAAATGAAAATACCTTCTCTATCGTGGTCAATAAGGGCCTCTTTGGTTTGCACTCACGCTCTTCCTCTGCCATATCTCGCGTCCCGTGGCTAATCCCAGCGAATCAGTGCAGTGCCGGCCTCTCGAGGTTCAGGTCAGTGACAGAGGTATCGAGCGTGCTATCAAGCACCTCAAACGTAAGATGGCAGCCGAAGGCACCCTTAGGGAGCTCAAGCGTCGCCGCCATCATATGAAACCCTCGATTAAACTCCGCAAGAAAATTGCGGAGGCAGCTCGTCGGCGCCGTAAGCGTGTCCGACCGGAAGAACCTCGGCTCTAAGTCGTTAGCTCAGTTCGTTCTGAGTCAACCGACCGACGCCGAGATCAGTTCGATCCGAAATTGTTTCTTTGTCCACCATTGGAGTAGCTCGCCTTGTGCGAGTTCATGATGTGCGTGTGCGCCCAGCTTTTAGTTGTGGCATCCGTGCTTCGTCTTGTGGTGTGCAAAGAAGCGGTGAGGTAAGACTCTTCATGCAGCGTGTGCGCAATAGCGTACTTGGCGCTGTGTGCCTCATGTTTTCTATCTAGAGACTTGAGGTCGGTGCACATGTCGCTTGAGGCTTACGTGAGCGCATTAGACGATACCTCAAAGTTGCCCTTTCTAGTGAGTTTTCACTAGAAAGAGTCGATGAACTCGCTCAAGCGGCCGTCTCTTTCGGAGCTGCCTCAACAAGTAAAAGTCGGCGAATTTCGACTTCGACATTTATTGCTCTTAGCCTTGATGGCGGGTGTGATAGGTTGGAGTTGGCCTCGAGGACTCGCGTCGTGGCGACTGCATAATCGTGCTGTGTCGTACGCCAACTATGCTTTGTGCATGGTGGGTCCCACGGGTCCGGTACTTCTGCGCGAGCAGCCGAATCAATTCGCAGAGTTGGTGCGACGTCGGGTCGTCTCAGCGGCGCCCGCTCGCGCCCCCCTTCGCTCTTGTGAGACCTTGGCTCAGGAGATTGAGGTGAGTCACGCAGCTCAGAAGCTCCATGGTCTATTGGCCAGTGAATTCAAGGAGTATCAAAATGGTCCTGAATCTGCCCCGCGCCCCTCGCTAGCCGATTTGGATTTGTCCTTGGAGCGTCTTGAAGCATTAGCCAACAGTGCCTGGCCTTTTGTAAGAGGGGGTGGACTTCATTTGATGGTTGCCTCCAGCCACGCAAAAGAAGCGAGTCACTCGCCCGCACCACCGAAAGCAGGTAGGGGCCGTGGCCTTCCGGCTCGTCGACAGCTCTATCGTTCGACAGTTGCCTATGGCGATACCGTTGTTCTCTCTTTAGGTTCGGGCGCCAACGGTAGAACTTTCTTGTCAAAAAATGGTGGGATGGACTGGGTTCCCGGTGGGGCAGGCTTGGCCGGGGAAATTCGTGGACGGTGCATGGCCGACGACGAGGGCCGGGCATTTACACTTTCGAGAACAAATGACGGCAGGCGTATTGTGCTCTCTCAGGGCCCAAAAGCAGCACCGCAGATTGCAGTCCTCTCAAAGGTTACGCAAGAAATTGCGGGGATCTCCTGCGATGGGAGTGCATTGGTTGCAGCGCTCGTGCTGCCTCCCGACGAAACTGGTCATCGTCCCGTGCGACTTAGGCTCTGTCCTTTTCGTTTGCCCTGTAAAGATCTGACGCCTCCCGAGACAGGTGGAGAGCAACTTTACTATCCAGTCGACGTCGCACGTATCGGAGGGGATACCGTCCTCAGCAGGAGTTTTGGTGGAATTACCAGAGTCTCTTCTTCGCGCGATGACGGTCGGTCCTGGCTTCCCTGGATAGTTGCCTTCGATCATGACTCGGCTGCAAGTTCTTTTAGCCCGCCTTTTCGTCTTCTCGTTTCGGGGGATGATCTCATGCTTTACGGAGGCTCCAACTTGGGGGAGCCATATGCCTTGCTCACCTCAAGAGATCATGGTGCGAGTTTTCGCACACCTCTGCGAGCGCAGTCCACCGAGGGCTCTCAAGCGCTTTTGCCCAAAGCCAAAGCTCACGCAAACCGCTGATACCTAGATTAGTCCTCTTGAATGGGGGGTAAAGTATTAGGAGCGTTTAGGTGGAGGGGGGCGACGAAGGGGAGGACGAGGAGCGCTACGTCTCGGTGTTTCTTTGGGACTTGGGTTCAACTCTGGCGTTGAGTCACGACGAGCTAGACTCAGTTCGACTCGGGCCGTTGCACAGTTTTCTGAGGCTGCAAAGAGCAGAATGTCTCTAGCGGCCTCGTTTCCATTCAGAAAGCGAAATCGCGATGGTCCGGAGGCTGGAAGTGACTTGCCTTCGCTTGCGGCCAAAGCCGAGAGGGCGACCGCAGGATCGCCGACCCCAAGCAATGCAGTACGTTCGGCGAGGGCGCGAGCATGCTGAGCAAATCGCGCGCCATGTTCTCCTATTGAGCCAATCGCTTCTAGGGCCAACATAGGCACATCGTCGTCGTAGCCAACCTGAGCGAGCCTCTGCTCGATCAATGCTTTTGCCTGCACCGTCTTTTGCATGTCGACAGATGTGGGGCGCCAGTTGGGGGCAAAAAGGTGCAGAAGAGCAACCAACATCGGCCAGGCGTCCTCTTCCTTACTTCGTAACAATGCCCCCACTCCCAGCCATCTCATTTTTAGACCACGCAGAATTAAATAATCACGCTCCTGTTCTGCTAACTCATCGAGTGCTTTTCCCACAAGCAGGCGTGCCGGTTCGGTCGTGAGCGGTATGCATTTTGCGCCTAGACTCTTGGAGACGTAGATCTCGGGGGCTGTGGAATTGAGAGCCGCCGCAATCTGCGCTATTCGGTCAAACGTTTTTCCCTCTTTGAGAGGTTCAGCCCCGACGGAGGATAGATCTACTGAGAAAGCCGCGTCCATAGCAGCTCCCGTCTTGCGAAGAAGTGCGCGCAGGGGTGCGGTGAGTCCGTAGGGCGAAAGAAGATCATCAATACGAGGGTCGAGTGCGTTCAACCCCGCGCCTTTCAGCGCGGACTCTCCTTTGCCCAAATAAGCGGATTGTGCGGCAGTGGTAGATTCGCAAAGAGCACTTTTACCTGTTAGCTGTGCAACACGAGCTAAGGTTTCGAGAAGTGCCCCATCGAGACGTTCCGTCTCGAGCTTTCGTCGTGCGTCCTTTTTTGCTCTGTCGAGGAGAAACCCTCTTTGCCCGGCCGTTCCTTGGCGATCCATAAATTCGACCACTGCCTGGAGGACATCCGCGTCGAGGGGCCACGCCTTACGGGTTCTCTCCAATGTAGCGGCAGCCCGTTTCGGATCATTCGCGACTGTTTCGTAGAGCTTCGCTAGGTTGAGGGCCCCTGCGCGCTTCGCTTTGGGGCTTGTCGCGCTCTGGATCAGCTTGGTCTGCAAAGCGGTTGCTCGTTCGGCGAGGCCCAAACGGCAATAGACACGAATGAGTACCGTCGCGGTCTCGTCGTCCTTTTCGTCAATTTTGAGCACAGCCTGCAAAGCGTCCATTGCATTTTCGAGTTGACCTAAGTGCTCGTCATAGAGGTGTCCAAGTGACCGTAATATTTCTTTTCGGTCGCTGGGATCTGAGGTTTTCGTAAGCAGGGCCGAGAGCGATTTCTCGGCGCTTTGGTGTTCTCCTAACTCTGCACTTACATCTGCATGCGCGCGCAAAATGGAGCACTTAGTTGGGTCGAGCAGTAGCGCTGATTCTAGGTGAATCTTTGCATCAAGTGCCTTGCCCTGGTGCATCAGCGTCTCCGAAAGACTGACTTCAAGAGTGAGACGTTCTTTCGCCTGCTCTGGGAGTAACTTGAGCCTTGCCGCGAGAAGATTTTCTAGAGCGGGGTAGAGTTCTTGGCGCTTATATAGAAAACAAAGTCTATCAAATGCATCTTGGTGCTCTGGAGCCGACTTTAACGTGTTTAAGTACGCCAAAATTGCCCGATCGGGGTCCTCTGCTTTCTCCCAGACTTGGGCACACTCCAACCACAATTCGACGCGATGTTGCGGGGCAGCAACGGAGCAAGCAAACTGCTCGAGCTGCTCTGCTTGCTCGACCGCGTGTTTTGGTTGATTGAGATGATGAAGGAGTTGGTGGGCAGCAAAAGCTCCCCCCCGGGCTGCGAGAGCTCTTCTCGTCCAAGAAATAGCTTCTTCTTGGCGTCCCATCCGAGAGAGCAACAAAGCGGTTGCCAGGGCGGTTGAGCACCTGTCCAAATCGCTGGACTTGTCGGAAGTGAGGTGTTTTACCGCAGAAAATAACATCTCATCGTCGCGCCTTTCACGGGCCGCGGTTGCTACTCCCCGCGCTGCTAGGAGCGGTGGTGCTCCTTGGTCAAGTAGGCCCGAAAGGTGTCGATTGGCATCGCGCATTTTTGAGTTTGCGAGGGCAACTGCGCCCGCCACCAAGCTGTAGGGCTCTCTGTCGCCCGGCGGCAAAGCCGACTGGAGTGAACTCCCCTCAAGAACTGCACCGGTGCCCTCAGAAAGCTGAATCTCTTCTAGACGTAGTAACGAGGGGAGATCTTTGGGATATTCTTCGGCTAAGGTTTTCCTCCAAAGCATAGCCCCTGAGAGATCACCGCGTGCGCTGTCTAGAGAGGCCAAACGTTCATAGGCGTATCGCCTGATATCATCGGAGTTTGTATTTTGCGCGCGATCTAACCAATAGCTAGTGTGTTTTTTAGGCGCTCCGCCCAAAGAGTCCAAGTCGCGAAGAAGCGAAGGTATGATAGGATCGATATCAGTTAGATTCTTACCCCAGCTAGTTGCCTCGCTTAGATCGTTTTGAATAATAGCCTTTGCCATTTCCATTGTGCATTCTACGGGTACATTCTGCCCTAGGGAGATTTTGGAGCTGGGAGACGTTTGCTCGTTTTCCTTTGAATCTAACGAAAAGCGAGCAATCGCTCGCTCGGAGGCATCACTACTTGAGCTAAACAGCTTGCGCAGGGAAATAGTGGATTCTTCTTCCTTGTCTTTTGATATGGTCGTTTCCCAGAGTTCTCGAAAGGCGACCATTCGCCCGCATGTCGACGGGTGTTCGCTCAAGAGCCTACGTGCATCGTCTGCCAGAGCCTTAGCTCCGGCCTGTTCGGCCAATGAAGAGCTAGCGAGAAGAAGGCCCGAGAGCGCAGCGATGAAAAAATTGTGTTCGCTCTGCGAGCGTAGTGGGCTGGCGGCGAGCAGCTCGGTCTCAAAGAGGTCTGTGCTGGCCTTCAGTAGATCGTGACCTCTCTCTTCGTCGGGAAGACTGAGAGCGCTCTCTAGCTGTTGAGCATATTTCAATTCGACCGAATGGGATGTTTCCGAAAGGCGTAGAAGCAGTTCACTCTTCTCTTGGTTTTCTAGACTGAGCAGTCCCTGTATGGCGGCGAGAGCGAGGGTGGATGAGTCGCTAGTAGAGTCCTCCACCTGCTTAAGTGCAGAAGAATAAGCAAGTTCAGCAGCGTCGGTTTCCTCATTGCGTTGCAGCAGGGCCCCGGCCATGACCAGTCCCGCTGCGGAGTTTGCCCGAGAACTCAGCTTGTCTAAGAATTTGGCGGACTCTAGGGAGTGTCCCAAAGAAACGCTCCGTAAGAGCCCGAGGGCCTCACAAAGTTCACCTTGAGTGGAGCGCTCGTTGAGTTCTTCTAGAGCGGCAATCCCCGATTCGCTGAGGAGGGGCGATGTAGCGGAGGCTTCGCTCCTGAGTCGTAGCATTGCCGCGCCAAGCTGCACAAGAAGGCTGGTTTCTGATGCTTCTTCCGGACGAAGAGCAGGAAGCTCGTCGGGGCCTAGAGCGAGGGCCAATGCGGGCTCGTCGTGAGACAATGAGTGAGCTTCTTCTTCGCTGAGCTGAAGTTGAATGTTTGCCCGACCGCTGAGAAACCAACGTTCAATCAGCGTAAATGTTCCCGAGCCGGGGTCGGCTAGCCCTAAGACTTGCTCCAAAGTTTGCTGATCGCATTCTTCGACACATCTTGCGGCCAAAGTACGCAGAACGCGGCGCGATGGTCTTTGACGAGCGAGGCCCTTGAGCAAGGTGAGAGACCGTGCCCCTTCATTGGGCTCACAAGAAAGCAACGCGGAATTTAACTCGGAGAGGCCGTCTCTCCAAATTTCTAGCCGCACAGAAGTTTGCCCTGCGGAGAGAGTGGATGGTGTGTCCTTTAACAGATCTTTCAGGAGATGCTTTTCCCATTCATGGGTATTGCCCAACGCCAGCTGACGGGCAGCGCGCAGCCCAATGAGCTCGGAGCATTCTTCGGCTGAGGCGGGTGATCCTAAAACTTCCTGAGCTATCTTGATTGGAGAATCAAGGTGGGAAGGTATCTCGACGCCGGCGAGGCTTTCTCCTTGTGTTAAGCGAAAAATAATTCTTCGTAGGAGGAGAGAGGTGGTTGAATTGCCCGAGCGAGCAGATTGATCGAGCAGTTCACCAGCTTCTTCGAATCGTTCCTCGCGTTCAAGAAAGCTCGCGTAGACTCCAATCGCGTGTACCCGTGAGCTTTTGTCCGCCGCGAGCCGGGCACTGGTTTGCAATGTGCGCTCAGCTGTCTCGCCGTCGAGGCGCCGTTTGGCCTTTTTGCGTAGATAGAGCGAGGCGAGGCCCAGCTTTGGCGAAATACCAGCTGCCTGTTGCGCGGCCGTGAAGGACCGTTCTTCTTCGTTTTCTTCTTGATAGAGTTGACTGGCAATCAGGAGGCCGCGACTTTTAGAAAGGGCTGAACTTTGCTCATTGGCTGATAGCTCAAGTGCTTCTGCCAGTTTGAGTCGGTCCGTTGCGAGAGGGGAAGCCGTTTGGGGCAGAGATGAGCCTTCCCCTGGAACGCAATTGCTTTCCTGCTCATCACCTGCACTAAAGAGCTGCTCCAAGTCTCGGGAAACTAGGGACTGATTCACTTTATCGTCTTGCTCATTAATATTTGAATCACTCATGCTAGTTCTAGCCCTGCACGGTTGCGCAATGCGAAAAATTCTTCGGTGAGGACGAAACGAAGCACGTCTGCCATGACCCCGTTGCGCCGTCGTTCATCGGGGGGGAGTAGTTCGGGGAGTTGGCGAAGTATTGAGGCGTCGCCAAATGCCAAGACAGCTGCTCGTGCTGAGCCTAAGAGCGTCCCAAAGGGGGCACTTGAGATATTGACTCCAGCCTTTGCCAGTTCGCAACTGAGTCGAACCAATTCCTCTCGTTCCTCTCGGGAGATAGACTGGGAGAGGGTACGAGCCATCTCTGCCACTTCGGGGTCCTCATCTGGTTGGTTGCCCGCGATTACTTCTGAGGCGAAGAGCCACTTCTGAGACAACTCAGTGGGATGATTGAGGAAGGCTACCGTGCGATGATGGAGTGCTGAGAGTTGGGAAACGAGACGCGCCTGATTGGTACGAGAAAGGGGACTCACAATACCCTTGCCAAGTAGAATGGTCGGAAGATCGCCTTCAAGAGCTCGTATACAGTCCGGATCGTCGCCCCCAATATAGAGTTCGAAATCGCCATCACGAAATGCACCTACCCAGGTTCCTACTTCTGCTCGGTGTTCGCTATTGGAGAATTCATCAATACGCATGAGCGAGCTGACGCCCAGGGCCTCGAGGGAGGGCTCAAGCTGCGCCGCTATGTGCGGGGCTATAATTCTTGCGTAGGCGCCGGTGCTTCCTAATTGCCCAGCTACAGCCGGGTGTTCGTCGGTCTCCAGTTGGCCCTGAGCGGCGAGTACTTCTAGATCCCTGACACTCCAGGGGTTACAGGGGAGGGGAGGACAATGGGTACGGAGAGTCTCTAAGCGAGTTTGAAGTTCGGAGGAGAGTTTGCCGACAAGTTGAAGGTTGCCTAAGGCAATTCGCTCTAAACCTTCGTCTTCACAGTTGGTACAGAGCATTGCAAAGTGAGCAATTTCTTCTGGGTGCAAAGGAGTACGCTGGAGCGATTCACGGCTTTGCTCTCGCTCTTCTTTCAATAGAACTTGCCGTTCTTCTGTGGAAAAATCCAATTCGAGAACAGCTCGCACACCGTCAGCATCTCGCGGAGCGTCTCTCAGTACGCAGCGAGCCGCTTCTTTCCATTCGGCGGGGTCTCGTAGGTGATCTCGTTGGATGGCTAGCATCATTCGGGCAGATTCTAGGCGTGTTTCAATGGTGTCTTGATCGTGATTCAGCCTTGAAAATGCCTTGTAGGCATCTCCCCAATTTTCTGAGCGTGCCAAGGCGCGTGCCATTCGCTCCAGCTCTGCAATTCCAGTGGGGCCCCACTGGCTGAGGGTTTGAAGAAGGGTTACCGCATCTCCCGGGCGACGTAACTTCTCGAAAAGGTCACAAGCTATCAGACCCGCGCTCCGTCTTTGCGCTTGAGGAGTCTCGGGGTGCAGAGCGATGCTACGCAAAGTTGTTGCAGCGGGCTCCAACCTGCCGTCCACGAGGTGGACTTCGGCTGCTAAGGCGAGAGCTGGTAAATGCTCGGGGGAGAGAGCAAGAACTTCCTCGAGAGCATGCCAGGCAAGGGCTCGGCGCCCTAAAATATGACAGTAACGGGCCTTTTCCCAATTCAATTCGATTTTGAGGCTTTCTGAATCTGCCGTATCCAATCGATCGTCAATGAGTTCAATTTGGCGCGCTCGATCTGAGCGGCTGCGTGCGATTCTATAGACACGCTCGAAGGCAAAGGCACTACCGGGTACGCGATTGAGTGCAGAGGTAAAACATTCCTCCGCACGGGCCGCGTCTTCAAGGTCATCTTGGTAGAGCAGCCCCGCGCGCTCCCAAAGCCGGGCAGCATCGTGATTGTCGGATGTATTTTGCGCGAGGGTGCAACTCGCTGCGGCCTCAATGTCCGGCCGGTTCTCGTGTGCCGCTGCGAGACACAAGCCATGGCATAGTGTGAGATCTGTAGGGATATGAGGCAGGAGGCTTTCGAAGAGCTCGAGGGCTTGGCCAGGAGCCCCAAGATTGAGATATTGAAAACCGGCGGCCAAAATTGCAGTTTGCCCCTCGACATCCTCTAAAGGCGTATCGAGGGCGTCACTCAACCGCAGAATATTCTTAGCATTTTGTTCGGAAACGCGATCATCGCCCATCTCCAGAATAGCCCAGGCAACCTCCGCTTTGTTCTCGGTTGTTTCGAAGTTGGAGAGAAGTGCGTCGCGGTGGGTTTCCAATTCGTCGGGGTTGAGGCTCTCCAGATCGACGGATGCTAGCAAGGGCGCTAGTTGCGGGGTACGGGCGAGCAGTAGCATCACGCGAGCCTGCATATCGCGATTGTTGCAGCGCCGCGCCGCGACCCATTGGGTAAGAAGTGCTGCGCTATTGTCAGAGATACGCGCCCAACTCTCACTAGCTTGAAGTAACTCCTCTTGTTCTGACTCGTCAAAGGTGCGTGCCAACGAGAGGGCTGCCCGTTGAACTGGCTGAAAGAGCTCCGTACGTGAAAGGGCATGAGAAAGGCTGGTCGACTTTGACGTTGCAGCACTCAGCACTTGCAGAATTTGCTCGGCTTCAATGCCTGGCTCCCCACTCTCTTCGCTTTCTTGCCAGCGTGTCGCTAGACTGTCTGGCGACAATTTCCAAGTGAGAGCCGAGTATTCCAAATGACGCTCGTCGGGAATCTGCTCTAGTGAGTCCAGGTGCTTGAACTTTTGCGCTGGAGAATTTGCCTTTTCTTCTAGGGAGAACCAATGTTCCAACTCTTCGAGAATATCGGTGTGAAGATTGGCAGAAATCGAGAGGGTCTCGAGGGCTTGGTGAGTTTTTCCAGCCCGTAGGTAAGACGCCGCGCTCTTAATATACCAGGAGCTCTTTTGTACTTCATCATCGAGGCCACGGGCGGAGAGAACTCGCACCTCATCGAGTTCTGTTGATTGAATATCGCTGTAACGCTGGATGAGGGCGCCCGCGAGGAGGGGATCTGAGGGGGATTTTTTCCACAGTTTGAGCAGATCCCCGGTGTCACCGGTGTGCGCTAGGGCGCTGGCAAAAAGAGCACGCTCGAATTCAGCCGAAGGTTTTTGCTGCCCGACGTACCGGTACACCTCTTCAACCAATGAAGTTGAACTGTCTATTGCTGTCGTCACCGTTGGGCCGCTCGCGCGCGGAAACCTATCAGCTAGTTGAAGAAAGGTGATAGCTAGGGATGTCCAGGGGGTTGACGCAATGGGAGCTTGCTGCAGATCGTCGCCACGGCTGAGTGCGAACCTAAGGCTCTCCCAGTCGAGTGCCTTTTGCTCCTGCGGGTCGTCTAATATATCGGCAAGCCGATGGGTTAGTTCGGCGTACTTGAGGGCGTCATTTTTCAGTGAAGCGATGAGGCGCCCTAGGACTAGGCCAAACGTATCCAACGCGGGGCCTTCCTCTTCGATGACCTTTTCTGCCTCGTCGTACTTGGAGGCGACAACTAACGTAACAACGGTTGCCAACGCTAAACTACCACTTTTGTGGGTAGGGCGAACTTTCTCGCTGCTCTGGCTATGGCTGTCATGGAGCCATTTCAAAAAGAGTGAGCTGAGTTTCGCGGCCGAGCCGGACTTTTCAGCACCGAGCCAATCATGAAGCTCACTGAGTGCACTCTTCGAGGCGTGAACTTTGAGACCTTCCAATGCTTCAAGCAGTCGGCTCCTGTCCTCTTCTAAGGCAGAGCCCTCTTGGTCAAGCGATTGACTGATGAGTACAGCGTTGGAGAGTAAATAGGTCTTCTCGTCGTTATCCTCGGAGCGAAGTTCGAGCAACGACTGAAGACACTCCCAAGTGGATTGATTGTGGGTGCCCCCCTCATTGAGAGAACGAAGTAGTAGTTGATAATGTAGACTCTGGGCGAGGGGCGATAGGGGTGATACTTCGACAAGCGCCTGAGCCAACTCGATGGCTTCTTCTAGATTTTTCTCTAGGAGCGCACAAATTATAGCTCGTATTTGGGCAGCATTGGCTCGCTCTTCGGTGAGCTCGTCATGAGGGATCTTGTAGAGATTGGCTTCGCCCGTGTCCTCTAGTGCTCCACGCAAAATGGTGGCCGTTTGAATGGCAACTCGGCCTGCTTCGGCATAGTCTTTTGCCGTTGTCGCGAGGTCCTCCCAGAGCTGTAGGGCTCGTAGCGAAGGCAGTTCATCGACACTTTGCCCTAGAGATGCGTACGCCGCGCCGGCATTGCCAGCGCTCATTTCTAGGCGTGCTACCCGTTCCAATAAGAGACAGCGTAAATCACTATTGCGTGCATGCGCGGCCCTTCCGGTAGCAGCCTTTCGCGCTAAAAGCAGATTACCTTCTAGGCTGGCCATTGCCTCAAGGGCGAGCCACAAGCTTGGATCGGTCGGGACTTCATTGAGTCCTTCTTCAAGGATAGCTATCGCATCGATCACCTTTTCTTCTGCGGCCAGTGTGAGCGCTAATGCGAGGAAAGCACGAACTTGCCCCTCGGATGTGAGGGCGACTCTCTTGAGGCGATCAAGAAGTTTGATCGAATTGGTTTTGGATCGCCCGCGTGTGGCTATATCTAGAAGCGACTCGATGGGTTCAATGAAGTCTTCTGCGCACTGGGTGGCCGCAAGTTCTTCACGAGCTGCGGAAGTCAGATCTTCTCTACGTTCGTGAACTCGCGCAATTTCGTGATGTAGAAGAGCCTTGTGCAGGCTATCGGATTGATTCTCCAGCTCTAGCTGGAGAGTGCGCAGTCCTTGCTCTCGCGTTGCAGCGGTGGGGGCCGCTTGGGACGCTGGAGGAATGACTTTGGAGAGGTGTGCCGACATGAGAAGAGTAGGCTCTCCCATGAGGCCCACCCGACTCTATGAAAGCCCGTGGCCACGCGCCAGACGTTCAGGTGAAATATTCGGAAAACAGCCTCCCTAGCGCAGTCGCTTGGCGACCCAAAGGCCAGTCGGAGTATCGAGAGGCTCAGGCGTAACTTCGCCTTTCTTTAGGGAAAATACCGCATATTCAATGGATCTTTCCAACACTCGTCGCTTGATCCATCCGATATTTGCCTGAGAGCCCCGGTCTCCTTTTTTTACCAGTGCGGCAAAGTTGTCTTTGTCTGTGCTTAAGGCGTTCTGGGCGAGCACCGTGGCTTCTTCTTTGGAGCGGGTCGAGGAGCTCGCTCCTTGTGCGCCTTTGTACCGAAACAGAGCCACGCCCAACTTAATTCTTCGGGGGCTTGAGTCCCCGAGGGGCGGGACGGGGCTTCCGTCGGGGAGCAGATGAAAGGAGGTTTTAGGTGGGGGCCCGGCGGGGGGCGGGGCACTCGCCGGCGAGATTGAGCTCTCATCAGGAGCCTTTATCTCGGGGATAGCTTCAGCGGCAGAAGCGAATTGAGCGTCTTTTTCCGTAGAATCGGCCCTCTTCCTAGACTTGTCGAGGCGTACCTCGTGGTAGGCAAGGGCGGACATGCCGAGGACGGCAATGAGGGCCATGATGGCTGGTGATCGGCGTTGCATCGCCAGCGCCGACTAGCACGAAGCATGGGCTGGATGAAGCTTCTGCGTAAAATCCGAAGGTTTCGCCATCTACCTCGTCACAATTGTTGCAGATCTTGGTACACAAAGAAGCCAACATGTTCGAAGCCAAGTGTCCAAGCTGCAGTTCAACCTATCAAGTGGACGAACGTCGCGTTCCCCCAACGGGACTGAAGATGCGTTGTCCCAAGTGTGGAGACTCATTTCAAGTGAGTACCCCTGTCCTCTCGGAGCCCCCCGTATTAGGTGCTGTGCTTGGATTGAGCAAAGCGTCTAGTCCTAAGAAAGCCCCCCCCCGGCATCGAGCAACGATGTTGGGAGTTGCTGAGCCAGGCAACCTCTCTGGCGATATTTCCGAGGCTGCCCATTTGCCCCCGGCACGAGCGGCGGTCCCGCCTCGCCCCTTGGCAAAAAAAACCATGATGGGGGTGGCTCCTGGAGACGCTTCGATTGAATTGGAGTTGGCTCCCCTAGATGACAGTGGTGCGGAAACATCAGATATTGATGAGTTAGACCTTTCAGCGACTAGCTCTCATGACAGCTCCGACTTTGATTTACCTGCAGCGGTCTCTAGACCTCCTGTGTCAGAAGGGGGCATCGATTTGCCCTCCCTTACCCCCGAGGCGACTCCCGAAGCGCAATTGGGCGGCGAGGTAGATCTTCCCAGCCTAGGAGGGGATCTGCCCGGTTTATCTCTTGGCGGGGGATCAAGCGACGAGTTCGATCTCTCTTCTGGGGAGCTACCTAGTTTACCGGACTCGATTGGCTTGCCGTCTCCGGTTCAGGGGGATGATTTACCAAGCCCAGCCGCTGCGAGTTTGCCTGGGCTTCGTGCCGAGTTGCCCGAACTTGCAGCAGGGCTTCCCGACATTGAAGCCGGCTTGCCTGAACTGGAGGCAGGGCTGCCTCTCATAGGAGGGAGCTTGCCAACTCCCGCTGGTGTCCTACCTGAACTCAGTGCTCCCTTACCCGATCTCAGTGCTCCCTTACCCGATAGCGGCGAACGCCTTCCTGAACTCAGTGCGCCTTTGCCCGACAACGCGGAGATGAGCATTTCAACAGCGGAGGATACCGATGCCCTCAGTGAGCTTGAGGCGTTCGGCTCTCCTCCAAATGGATCATTGGGCACTGAAGGTATTGTCGATGACGAGCCTCTAGAAGAATTTGAACTCACGAGTCATCCGGCCGCTTCAGCGGCACCCCGCACCGAGGAAAATGTATTTGGTCAGGGACCAACGACATCGCCTCAGACAATCCCAGCGCCGTCCGTTTCAGGTGAGGGGTTTGGCGAGGTAAGTTTGGGCGGGGGCGAGGAGGAGGAGGACGAGTTCGACGCTTTCCCGACCGACGACGCTGCCCCTCAAGCAGAGCCTGGGCAGAGTGGGCAAGGGTACGGAGACGTTTCTCTGGGTGGTGACTCGGGGGGGCTGGACCTGGGAGCCGATATTGACAGGGGAGAGGCACCGGACGGTTTTGCTGAGGCCAATTCTACCGGAGCAACCACGACAGCTGCCGTCACGGCTCAGGTTATCGCTCCTTCAGAAAGTCGCGCGAATGCGGAATCGAAGAAAGAGAAAACAAAGAGCGCACGTCGAAAAACATCGGGACTTTCCAGAAATATTCGAATTATTCTGGGCGGCGCAATTGTATTTGCCGTGGGAGGAGGGGCCCTTTCGTTCCTACCCGAAGTAGGTCCGTACGGATATTACTTTATTACGGACACCATCAACGCTCAGTCTCACCGTGATGAATTAGATAGGGACATCCGTGCTGCTCGAAAGCACCTGGCGCTTGATAGCGCTGAGCAATTCGAAATGGCCTTTGCCGTGCTCAATCGTGGACGGGGCGACGCTCCCCGCTACAAACCCCGCGCCGCGTTTGCCGCCTATTTGGGGGAGCTGCATCAGCTTCGTTTTGGAGCTTCTTCCTCTGTGAGTGCTCAAGGAGAAGTGTTGCTGAATGGTTTAGCAGAGGCTGAGCGCAATACCCGTTTTTTGCAGCTCGCTCGTTTGACACGCAAGGCTGCAGGGGGAGCCTCAAAGGAAGTAGCGACTTCTTCTACACGCCTATTGAGCCAGGGGCCGGACTTTGCTCGCGTCGTGGGTGAAGCCGCTCTGAATAGCGGTCAAGCTGAAACGGCGGCCAACGCATGGAAAATTGTTCTCGACGTCGGAAAGAATCCGGCTGCGCACTTTGGCATGGCTCGCGCAATGACCCTGCTTAAGAAAGCTGATGAAGCACGACTACACATCGACGCTACTTTAGAGAAGAACCCCCAACATGCAGGAGCGCGTTTACTTCTTGCGGAGATTCAACTTCGCGAGCGCGAGAAAGACGGTAGTATTGTCAAAAGTCTGAAACCCTTGAGCGAGGGTAAGGGGGCAAGCCCAGGTGAACAAGTTCAGGCATTGGTGATCTTAGGCGACCTGCATTTATCCCGTTCGAGAATTAAAAAGGCGGAAACTGTTTTCACTCAGGCATTAAAACTTAACTCGGGAAGTGCGCCAGCCCAGAGGGGACTTGCTCAAGCGCTTTTTGATAGCGGCCGATATACCGAAGCGCTCACTCGTTTTGAGGCATCTCTTCAGAGAGATCCAGAAAGTTTGAGTGCAAATCTTGGGTTGGTGCGTTCTAAAATGCGTCTAGAGCAGATGGAAGACGCGGTAAAGCAACTTGCTCTTCTTGAGGAGAAGTATCCGGACTCCTCAGCTGTCTTGTATTGGGTCGGAATGGGCAAGGACGCCGTTGGAGAGAAGAAGGCTGCTGAGGCCGCATTTAAATCGGCTATCGAAAAAGGGGAGGTGTCTTCAGAGTTAGTACGCTCTTATATTGCTCTGACTCGTCTGCTCAGTCAGCGAGGAGAAGTCGAGGAGGCAAATCAAGTAATAGCCCAAGCGGAAAGTAAGTTTCCTTCGGATCCTGCTGTATACGAGGCTTTGGGCGATCTTTCGACAAGTCGCGGCAGTTACGATGATGCGGTAAATGACTTTGAGAAGGCTCTTGAGCTAGATAAGAATAATATCGGCTTGCTCTTTTCCCGTGCAATAGCTCTACGCCAGGCTCGGCGATTCGATGAGGCGGCCCGTGACTTCGATAGTGTCGACAAACAAAGTCCAGATTATCCTGGTCTTGCTTTAGAAAGAGGAAATCTATTTGAGGCGTCGGGGCGTTCTGATGAAGCGCTTGAAGCCTACGAAAAGGCATTGGCCGCAGCTCCTCAGGATCTAGACTTGATGTTGCGAGTTGCCTGCGGTCGCGCAGGCGCGGGCCAGGACTACGAGAAAACAAAAAAATTACTCGACCCGGTTTTGGAGAAACGGGGTAATTCTGCCGAGGCGAACTTTTGCAAGGGACTCTCAGTCTTGAACGGTAGAAAGGACTTTCAATTGGCTCGTCGTCATTTGGCGCGTGCAGTGGCCAGAGACGCAAGTCGAGCAAAGTATCACCTTTACGTAGGTTGGGTAGCGATGGAGCTAAAAGATTATTCTCAAGCGGGACTCTCTTTAGACAAGACAATCGAGCTCGATCGCACATTAGCCGACGCCTACTGGAAAAGGGGTGATCTACGGGGTCGTCAAGGAGCCGTCAGAGACGCCCTTGAAGATCTTGATAAAGCTCTTGAGCTAGCTCCTAGTCGATTAGAAGTTTATGCGTCCAAGGCGAGAGCTTTACTTCAATTGGGCAAAGAAGTTGAGGGCATGGCAGCTTGGGCAAAAGCCGTTTCTTCGGAGTCAGTCGATCCGACATGGAATCGAGATTATGGTGCTTTACTTCTTGCCAATCAAAGGGCTGCAGAGGCGCGGGTTCAGCTTCAACTAGCGGTGGACGGAGCTATGAAACGAAAGGTCGAGCCCATTTGGTTGCCTGATGCAAGAAGACTTCTTGCTATGGCAATAGGCCGTCATAAAGATGCGCTGCCTCATTGGAATGCATTCTTGAAGGCGAAGCAGGGAACGAACAATCCCTATTTACGTGAAGCGATGACCGAGGCCAAAGCTATTCTAAATCTCTCGGGGTTTTGAGAGCTCCGGGGAACTACTTTCATTCGTAGTCACCCCCAAATTAAAAAAATGCCCACCAGGCACGAAGCCAGGTGGGCGTTTTCAGCGATCATATTCAAATTAAAAAGGCCCACCAGACACGAGGTCGAGTGGGCCTTTTTGGTGATCAAATTTCAGCCCTGTTTGGGCGGATTTGCTTTGAACTCATAGGTGAAGCTTGCAACTCCTTCGCGCTGATCAGGTGGATCGAGGGCAAGGCCGTTCAGAGCATTCAGAACACATTGCTGAAGAGGCTTGGGAGCGGTGCTTTCGGGCTCGTTGATCTTGGCATCTTGAATGGCGCCTGTTTTTGGTTCAACTGTGAAGGTGACTGCCACCTTGCCTGCTGCAGTTTTGTCCGACTGTAGAGCTGTATCGTAACAGGTCTTCAACTGGTCCTTCTTGCTAGCTAGGAGATGACTTGTCTCTTTGTTGTAGTCTTCGGCCGAGCGTGCGGTGAATTGGCAGCCAAGAGTGAGTGCCGAACTAAGTAGTAATAGGGCGATTTTGTTCGTGGTATTCACTGAGTGCCTTATTTCTTTTTGTCGTCGGCATGTTGTGATGCCTTAGACTGAGTTTTTTTGGAGGTGGTGAGTACGGTTTCTTTGCCCGTCGCTGGATCGATTTCGACCTTCTTTTTGGTCACATCTTGCTCGAGAATATTAAACTCGACTCGTCGATTCTTAGCTTTTCCGTCGTCGGCATCGTTGCTGGCGATGGGCTTGGCTTCTCCAAAACCTTCTGCGTGCAACCGAGCTTCTTCAACGCCTTTGTCTACAAGATAGGTCACGACAGCTTTGGCGCGCTTGTCGCTCAGTTTTTTGTTGTAAGCTTCGGAACCATCGGAATCAGTGTGACCCTCAATGGAGACCTTTTTGATATGCAGGTTGTCCTTAAAGACCTGCGCGATTTCGTCCATGAGACTGAAGGAGTCTTCCTTGATGATGGCCTTTTGCGTTTCAAATTGGATCTTCTCGTGGATCTCAATTTTGTTGTCCTGAACTTCTACTCGCGGGGGAGGCTTGGGAGCTTCTACCTTTTTGACTGGAGGAGGAAGGGGGGGGGGATCGCCGGCCACATTGATGCTGCCTGCGAGAGGCATTTGTCCGCCACAGGCGACAGTCACCAGAATACCAGCAGTTAGAGCCACATGGGCTACAATTCGTAAAGATGAATGAAAATTCCGATTGAGCATGAGGAAAGCTCTCCTTATTTTTCTTTCTCCTGGCTTTCAGGAGAAGCGCGACACGAGGCCACAAGATCAAGGTTCTTTCATCTATTGCCGGTAAGCGTCAACAAGGGAATGCGCTGACTTGGGGCGCAGGTAGCAAATTGTGCGCAATTATTGAATTCCCATTAAAATATTTCAATCATGCTCGAATTTTGGTGAGCTATGAGCAGCTGGCGTGCTGGTCACTGCCCTGAGGAGCCCACGGGGCCCCCGAACGAAGCACTAGTTTTTGAGTCCTTTGGAACGACTTGGATGACGGAGTTTTCTCAATGCCTTCACTTCTATCTGGCGAATGCGCTCTCGCGTGACATCAAAACCCTGACCAACCTCTTCGAGGGTGTGGTCATTTTTTTCACCGATTCCGAAGCGCATACGGAGAACTTTTTCTTCACGAGGGGTGAGTGTCTTGAGAACCGTACGGGTTTGATCGCTTAAATTCATACTAATGACCGCCTCCGCAGGATTTACCGCATTCTTGTCTTCGATAAAATCACCAAGATGGCTGTCATCTTCTTCGCCGATGGGAGTCTCGAGACTGATAGGTTCTTTGGCAATTTTAAGAACCTTTCGTACCTTCTCCAGAGGTAGTTCCATTTTCACGGCTACTTCTTCGGGGGTGGGTTCTCTGCCCAGTTCTTGCACCAGATAACGAGATGTTCGTATCAATTTATTGATAGTCTCGATCATGTGCACGGGAATGCGAATTGTGCGCGCCTGATCAGCTATGGCCCGGGTGATAGCCTGTCGGATCCACCAGGTAGCGTAGGTACTGAACTTGTAGCCACGTCGATATTCGAATTTATCGACTGCCTTCATCAGACCAATATTGCCTTCCTGAATTAAATCTAAGAATTGTAGTCCTCGGTTTGTATACTTTTTCGCAATCGACACGACCAGTCGAAGGTTTGCTTCGACCAATTGTGCTTTGGCACGCTCAGCACCTCGTTCTGCGACTAAGAGTTCTTTGTGCGCCTGGAGAATTTCCTCTACGGGAGTTTCGAGTTCTTCTTCGACACTTTCTATGGTGAGTGAGTTGTCGACCAACGTGCGCTCGATGCGTGGTAGTTCCGAAACGGAGATACGCAAATCTCCAGCGAAATTTCTCGCGGCTTCGGGCGATTCGTTGGCCATTGCAATCTGTGAAGCGAGTGCAACGCGATCACATTTTGCAAGGCGTTCCAAATCGCGCACCATGATATCGGCCGCGGCCACTCGATCAATATAACTCTTTAACTTGGCGACGACTCGATCCATCGTGCGCTTGTTAAAGCGCATCTTTTGCAGGGTATCGACGATTTCTGCGCGACAGTTTGCGACGATGCTATCGGTCTCTTTTTTCTTCGGCTTGGCGAGGGCGTTTTCAAGAGTCTGTTGAAGGTGGTTTACCTTGTCAAATTGCTTGAGAACCCGGCGCTGCACTTCGTCGTCGTTGAAGGTATCGTCGTCCTCGTCGGTGTCCCGAACCAGGTCCTTGGGTTTTAATTTACCCGCTCGCAGGGCTTCACCGTAAGAAAGAAACTCACCGAGGGTCATGGGACACAGTAGAGCCGCTTCTAAAATGGCGTCGTCTCCCTGCTCAATGAGCTTTGCAATAGCAACCTCCCCCTCGCGCGTGAGAAGAGGAACAGTACCCATTTTACGTAAATACATGCGCACAGGATCTGTGCTTCGCGTGAGGTCTTCAGCCTTCTTGCGTGCGCGCGGAGATGGAGCCTCTTCTTTTTCAGGAGCCTGACTCACCAGCTCAACATCCTCTTTTTCGAGAGAACTCATGAGCTGGGCCATGGCCTTGCTATCGTTTGAGAACTCCTCCATCTGCTCTGCAATTTCGTCGAAGGTGAGGTACCCCAAGTCCTTCCCTCGACTAAGAAGTATATCGTGTACCTTCTCGAATGGGGAGGGAGCGTTTTCACCCGCTTCTGCCGTGGTAGCGTGATTGTCGGGAGCACTTGCCTTGTTCAGAGTAGAGCCCTTTGCAGGGACCGCGCTTGTGGCGGTCTCCGTCGCTGAACTCAGTTTGGACTTACCAGACTTTTGTTTTGCACTCTTATTGGACACCTTGAGTGCCGTCGACTTTTGTTTCGTATCGACAGAACCCGCGTGCTTAGCTTTTGATGTGGCCACAAATACCCCTCTCACAATCCGCGCTTATGGCGCGCTCGCATCTGTAGTTCTTTCAGGAGTTCAAGCTCCTGATCATAATCGCCCTCTTGTCGTGCACGCTCAATCTCGTTGAGGGTGGTGGAGGATAGGCGCGTGAAATCCATTTGCCGTAGCTTATCTAAATTTGCGAAAAGCTCGACCCTTGCGACACTAATATCTTCGTGAAGTGGTGCGGCGAGTCGTTCTCTAGCGAAATGACGAAGAAAACCGGGAAGGCGCTCGACTACGTTGTGCATGTCGGCTCTCGGAGTGTCGACGTCGACCGTTCCACGCAAGCAAGCGACAGCGGCGGCAATATCGCCCTCCATATGAGCACCGTAGGCGAGCACTTCTTCACTCTCCAAAAGCACCGGAAAATCAAGAAATACCCCAAAAATCGCCTTACAAAGCCCAAGAGTTCGCTCGTGACCGCCCGTGCTTTTTCCTGGCATGGAGAGTTCCTCGTCACGAGGGTCGTAACCTAAACTCTCATTGTCTTGTTCAATCGGGTAGGGAGGTTCGGGCTGACTTTGGCGGGTCGGTGGCGACTGGAGACTCTTGCGAATACTTTTCCGGAGGGCGCGAAATGTATGTGCATCGGCCACACCGAGACGGGCGGCCAATCGGTCCGCGTGCTGTTCAGCCAAGGCACTCACATTGGGATCGTCCTCCGATTTCAACAGTTCAATCACGTCTTGAATTCGCTTAGCTTGCCCTTCTGCATCAGCGGCTGCGAAATTCTCGTCGAGAATCTCCGCAATCAGGTGGTCCAGCATACCGCGCGCTGCGCCCAGGAGATTCTTGAGCCCCTCAGCCCCACGACTACGGGCAAAATCGTCCGGGTCGATGCCATCGGGTAGGGTTGCAACTCGGGCCGAAAGTCCCGCTTCTTTTGCTGGGGCTCGACTTGATCTTGCGGCTTTTCTCCCCGCGTTGTCCCCGTCGAATAAAAGAGTCACTTGGTTGGTAAACCGCCTTATCTGCTTGCCTTGCTCCAAAGTGAACGCGGTACCGAGGGGGGCAACTGTCTGGGTAAATCCCTTTGCATGTAGGCTGACGACGTCAAAATTTCCCTCGACAACAATGCAGGCTTTTCCTGAGCGAAGCTCCGAGCGAGCTTGGTAGAGGCCAAACACAGTTGCGCGTTTTTGATAGATGGGCGATTCTGGTGAATTGATATACTTAGCTGGCGGATCGTCTGAGCCAGTCTTGATGGGGGGCAGAGCTCTCCCGCTAAATGCCACAACTCTCCCGTGAAGATCGAGGACGGCGAACATGAGTCGATGACGAAATCGGTCATAGTAGCCGTTTCCTTGGCGCCTCGGTGCTATCAAACCAACGCTTTGTGCCGAACGTAGATCGTGTCCAGCTTTCTTAAGAAATTCAGTCAGTTCGTCCCAAGAATCTGGGGCGTAGCCGATTTGAAATGAACGAAGAATTTCGCCCTCGCTACCCTCCATCGAAAGACTTCGGCGTTTGAGCTCGTCCTGGGCCAGGTGGCACGACCTATGGGTCTCTAACATCGACTGAAAGAAGCCCGCAGCAGTGGCGTTTACCTCGTAAAGACCCTGCTTTTGACGCTTTTCGGCGGTTTTTCGTCGGCGGTCTTCTGCAGAGAGATCGTCCTCGACATCAATGCCAAGGCGCTCTGCCAAGTTGCGCACCGCCTCGATAAAGGTGAGCCCCTCCGTTTCTTGGACAAACTTAAAGACGTCGCCAGAGGCCTTGCAACCGAAGCAATGATAGAAGCCTCGGTCTTCGTTTACGTTGAAGCTAGGGCTCTTCTCCTTGTGAAAAGGGCAAAGCCCAGTGAGGCTCCGACCCTTTCGTTCCAGCTTGACGCTCTCCCCTACGATTTCTCCGAGGTTGGCGCTGTCGCGTATCTTATCAATGGTCTCTGGGGCGATCATTAGAGACGACGCATAGCGCATCCGGACCACGTGGGAAGCCCCCCCTCTGAGGGGACGGGAAGATTGTTTTTTTCAAGAATTTTCATGGAAGAAAAGAATCTATGGGTGCGTGTTGCCCAGGATAAAAATTGCAAAACCCTCAACTTGGTAGCGCTTCCGTAGCTAATATTAGCTGGAATGCGAATACATGCTTTTGCATGAGGGCGGGAGGACCGCTCTCAAAGAGCCCGAAAAATGCTGACTCGCTGATCAGTTCTCGTTGGCACTTGGCTAAACGCATGGTAGACGCGCGGCGCCTGCTTCTACTTGGTGCCTCTGACTCCAGTAGAAGTGCCGACGCAGAAAAAAACTTGTGTAATTTTTGCCAAGGCGATGAAGGCGACGCTCTACCGAAACGGTCAAAAGTTTCTACCGCTCGGTTTGGTGCGCATCCTCCGAATTTTACTCGAAACTAAATAGGTTCAAGTCACTACGATGTCTCAAGCAGCTGTTGGAAAGATCACCCAGGTTATCGGTCCGGTTGTCGATGTGGAGTTCCCCCCGGGACAGCTCCCCAAGATCTTAAACGCCCTCACCGTAACCAACGCTAACGTTTCGGCAAAGAAGGACAATGTCGTCCTAGAGGTTGCTCAACACCTCGGGCAGTCCACCGTTCGAGGGATCGCGATGGAGTCCACCGAAGGGCTCGTTCGCGGACTCGAGGTTAAAGACACGGGAGCGCCAATTTCTGTACCTGTTGGTCCGGAAATTCTTGGGCGCGTGCTCAATGTAATCGGAGAGCCCGTCGACGACGCCGGCCCCGTGGGTGCCAAGAAAAAATGGCCAATTCACCGCCCCGCTCCTCAATTTGTGGACCAGAGCACCAAGGTCGAGATTTTCGAAACCGGTATCAAGGTGATCGATCTTCTCGCTCCCTATCGTAAGGGCGGAAAAATTGGGCTCTTTGGAGGTGCTGGAGTCGGAAAAACCGTTTTGATTCAGGAACTCATCAACAACGTGGCAAAAGCACACGGTGGTGTTTCTGTTTTTGCCGGTGTGGGTGAGCGTACTCGCGAAGGCAACGACCTCATGCTCGAAATGGCTGAGTCGAAGTTGGACACGGGGGAGCCCGTTCTGAGCAAAACAGCACTCATCTTTGGCCAAATGAATGAGCCTCCTGGGGCTCGCGCGCGAGTTGCTCTGAGTGCTTTGACTTGTGCCGAGTATTTTCGTGACGAAGCTGGCCAAGACGTTTTGCTCTTTGTTGACAATATTTTCCGCTTCACTCAGGCGGGCTCAGAGGTATCAGCTCTCTTGGGTCGTATGCCCAGCGCGGTAGGCTACCAGCCCACTCTCTCCAATGAGATGGGGGCTCTCCAGGAGCGTATTACTTCGACCAACAAGGGGTCAATTACCTCGGTTCAGGCTATTTACGTCCCTGCCGATGACTTGACCGATCCGGCGCCCGCCACGACATTTGCCCACCTGGACGCTACAACCGTTCTCAGTCGATCAATCTCTGAAGCGGGTATCTACCCGGCGGTCGATCCTCTCGACTCGACAAGCACCATGCTCTCTCCCGATATTGTCGGAAAAGAGCATTACGCTGTGGCACGTCAGGTACAGCAGACTCTTCAGAAGTACAAAGATCTCCAAGACATCATCGCGATTCTTGGGATGGATGAGCTTTCCGAAGACGATCGATTGATTGTGGCCCGTGCCCGCAAGGTGCAGCGCTTCCTCTCTCAACCCTTCTTTGTGGCCACTCAGTTTACCGGTCTTGAAGGTAAGTATGTTCCCGTAAAGGAAACGATTGCGGCATTTAAAGAAATTCTTTCAGGTGCACTCGACGATCTTCCTGAGCAGGCATTCTATCTCGTCGGTAACCTTGAGATGGTCAAGGCCAAGGCTGCTGAACTCGCTCAATCGAGCTGAGTAAAGCTTCACCCATTTTCTAACGAGTAGAGATTTAAATGGCAGCGAAGATCCACCTTGAGATCGTGACTCCTGAGGGAGTGAAATTTTCGGAGGAAGTAGACGAGTTTACCGCACCGAGTGTGCAGGGTGAATTCGGCGTGCTGCCTTCTCATCGCCCGCTCTTGGCGGGTTTGAAGACGGGCATTGTGTCCTATCTGAAAGACGGGGAGACGTTTTCGGTCGCCATTGGTCCAGGCTTCGCCAAAGTGTCGGAGAATAGGGCAAATATTGTAACCGAGCGTTTCGTTGGCAAAGCTGACGTGGACGCGGTGCTTGCGCGAAAAGACCTCAAAGAGGCGCAGGACGCCATGGACGCCATGGATTCTCACGCTCCAGACGACGAAAAAGAAGCGAAGATAGCGGCTTCTCGCTGGGCGGCTGCGCGCCTGGAGCTCTATGGAGACGCCCCTCCGGCAACGGTGATCATGGCGCATGAAATGCGTCTACTCGTTTCCGACGACTTCGCGGAGCCCAGTTCCACGATTGCAGAGGCGAACGAGGACCTCGATCGAGACGAGCCCAAAGAATCGAAGTAGGTCTTTCTTGGCGATCCCCTCACCGAAACAAATTCTGAGAGACTTTGGTCTCGAACCGAAATATTCGTTCGGACAAAATTTTCTTTGTGACGTGAACCTAGCGGACAAAATTGCGGGGCTTTCCTCCCCGCGAGAGTCCCTGTGTGTGCTTGAACTGGGAGCGGGGCTTGGAGCCCTTACAGATCGCCTGCTACAACGGGGGCATCGAGTCATCGCCGTTGAAAGAGATAGGGATCTGATCCCCGTTCTCTCGTCGCTCTTTTCTGAACAGATTGGCAGCGGGTCCCTGGAGGTACTCGAGGAAGATGCGAAGGCTCTCGACTGGCTCGCGGTGTTCAATGAACGGGAGGCGACTCCGAATCGAGGGGTCGAGTCCACCCAGACTGGTTTGGTTCTTTCGGGCAACTTGCCCTACCAAATAACAGGGCCTCTTCTTGAAAAAACGGTCCACTTGGGCCGGCACATCGAGCGTGCTGTCTATTTGGTCCAAAAAGAAGTGGCTGACAGGTTGGTGGCTCAACCAGGAAAGAAGATCTACGGTGCTCTTTCGGTCTTCGTTCAGGCTCAGTTCAAGGTCGAGCGGGCATTTGTCATCAAAGGAGGAGCCTTTCATCCTCAGCCGCGGGTAGATTCTGCCGTCGTGGTCCTCACGCCTCTGCCCAATGCGTGGTCCGAAGAGACTGCTGAGTTTAGGAAAGTTGTGAAGGCCGCATTTGCCACGCGTCGAAAGACCCTAAGAAATGCCTGGAAAGCTCTCTGTTCTGCGGAGCAGTTGCAAAGTATCGCGGATGAGTGTGGCATCGACCTTCAAAAGAGGGGCGAAACTCTTGGCGTTGAGACGTTTGCGGCTGTGGCCCAAGCCTTGGCAGCGCGTGAAGTCTCAAAGGACACGATGGTCCGCTAGTGCGGTATTTAAAAGTATTGAAGATTCTCAGTTTGATGGGGCTCACACGTGGTGAGAGCAAGTTGAAAGCAGAGGGAACTACAATATGTTCATATATACTCTTGCTCTCTTTCGTAGTCGGTTGTGAGGGCGCGCCTCTCTCCGTAAGTCCTCACGCCGAAGTAGGTCTCTTTTACGGCGGTCAAATCCAGCGGGTTCAGAGGGCCGAATTTTCCAGGGTGCATCCTCCCAAATTGGGTTTTCGCGTGCGAGTTCCGCCTTCGAACTCAATGCCTCTCGCATCGAGGACAATACGCTTTGCAATCAACCGCCCAGGTCCAGCAGGTAGAAGAGTGACTCGACGGGGAGAGCTTCAAGTCCCGGAGGGGCAAGAAAGGCTGGACCATCTTCTCAAAGTGGATGAGAACGCTCCCTTAGGGATTTGGAATATTCGCGTTACCATGAACGAAAAGATTCTTGCAGACAGAGCCGTCTTTCTAGTTCGTTCTCACTAACTTATATTGGTGTGACTTTTATCTACGCGCTCACCCACTACCCGAACCGAGGGAAAATGGGTGTTTTAAAGTGGACGTTGAATCTTCGCTCCTAGACGGCGAAGCTCGTCCAGACCCTCGTCAAAGTTCATACGCTTTCGTAGCTTTACAGCTTCATTGAGTACTGCTGTGGTCAGGTTGGTTCCCGAGGAGAGAGCGTTGTCCAGCTCGTTTGGCTCGCCGCCCTCACTTACGATGGGGGTAAAACGGACCTCTGTTCGGTGGTGGCGCATGCGCCCTATCAACTCAAGGAGGGACCGTGGGGTCTCAAACGTGGGGGCATGTCCTAGGAGATGAATCAGTGAAGGACGCCCGCGCGCCCGGAGTATTTCTTTGAGCACCACGGTGAGCTCACCTTCGACCCGATGACGATCGCTTTTTTCATTGGGAGGAAAATGTACCCCGAAAGCGAGGAGATATTGACGAAAAATGTGATCCCATTTTGTAGTGGACCAAACCTTTAGGAGCGGAGCCGGAGCGTGCACCATAAGTTCCAATGCCAGCTTACCGATTTTTTCGAAATCGTAGGGTAGAATATGCTCCCCTCGTGAGTCGATAGTGCGGGCGTGCTCGAGCACTTTTCTGGCCACGTCGTTTTTATCCCATCCGCAACGATCTTCATCGGCGCAGTGTGACTTGAAGGTGAGAGCCTGAAGTATATTCGCTTTGTGGCGCGGGCCGCGCCCGGGCGGGATGTGGGCAAGACGTCTTTGTCCGATCATGGACAGACCCACGCGACAGCCCGTTCGGAGGTGCGCTTGAGTGAGCGCCGCTACTTCGTCGACAACGCGGTCGAATGGTGTTTGTCCGCATATTCCAAGCATATTCGCAGTGGACATATCTACGACGATCCAGACTACATCGGTCTCTTCCTGCTCATTTTCGATGACGAGGAGACGGCCCTTTCTGGCCGACGCTTTCCAGGCGATGCGTCTAAATGCATCACCTGGACGGTGCTCACGTATTTCAAGAAACTCGCTACCGTGCCCTCTTTGAATCGTACCTCTGCTTCTGGAGGTCAGTTGCTGAGAGGTGCCTCCACCCCTTTGAAGCAAGGTAAGGCGCTTGGTCTGCGGAAGGACCTCAATTACATAGGGGTTTGAAAATGAGAGGGGCACCGTATAGAGCCCTGGCGCCCGAATTGTATGAATGACAAGATTGTGGATCCCGTGAAATCCTACTCGAAGGGAGCGAACACGGAGCTTGAGGCAGAGGCCGCCATTGGCAGGGACTTCACCCGCCGAGAGTGAGCTTGAAACGGAGAGACAGGGGGAGTGAGAGATGCGAAGGCCCTCAAATTTAGTTGGCAAATTGTCATGATTGCGTAATTCACAAGTCAGAATAATTTCTTGCCCTCGCAGGGCTCGACTTCTAAAATGGGGGGTGGTCCAGACCATCTCAAAACCAGCCGTGCGTGCGCGAGCGATACTGACGCGAGTCAAGGTACGAGATAGAGCCACGCCAAAAAGCATCATGGCGCCGTAAGCAAGCAATGAGCTGGAGGAGCCCGCAATACCAGCGCCGAGGGCGCCTACCCCGAGGGCGGAAAGATGGCGAGCGCGCAAGGTTGGCCGAAGTCTCACGTTTTGACCATAGCACTCTTGGGGTAGTTGCTGATACTCTCCGCCTCGTGCTTTTTCTATTGCATCTTAGACGGGAGGGACGCATTTATTTTTCCCTGCCAGGTAAGAACTCTCGTTCGGAGCACCTGGGTACTATGAGGAGGCATTGGGCACTCATTTTCATCATGGCTAGCCTCACTTTTTTTGCCCAGCCTGTAGCTTCCCAAGCCGAGGGCGTGAAGCCACCTGTCAAGGGGGGGCACTCAGAGCGCTCTGATTTAGAGAAATCCCTCATAGCGGAGGCGTTGGACGAACTCTCTCTTGAAGAGGAGCGAAATCCTCATGGGAAAATGGTCGAATCGATAGAGATTTACGTTTTCAAAGTGTTCGATGACCGCGATCCTGTTCCTCAATTCGTCAATGCCCTTCACATCAAAACTCGTTCTTGGGTGATTCGTCAGGAAGTTTTGCAACGAGTGGGTGCTCCCTGGGATCAAGGGAGAGTTCAGGAGACTGAGCGAAACTTGCGGGGCTTGAGGCAACTTTCTGTCGCAAACGCTGTGGCTGTGCACGGGTCGACTCCCGACAAAGTACGCCTGTTGATTATAACAAAAGACGTATGGAGCCTGCGTCTTAATTCAGACTGGGCGTATGGTTCTTCCGGTTTGGAGTCCTTGCTCCTCAATCCGACCGAAGAAAACTTGGGAGGAATTCGAGCGTCGTTGGGCCTTTTATTCCTTTTGGAGCGCGACCGTTATACCGGGGGCGTCGCTTTTTCGTACCCACGAATGTTCGGTACTAGAATTTCTGTGGGTCTCTCCGGAGGCGTAATTAAGAACCGTGCTTCCAATGAGACTGAGGGCGGGTACGGAACATTCTCGTTTTATCGTCCTCTCTATTCTCGTCATAGCAAATGGGGTTATGGAACTAGCGCGCAAGTCTCATTCTCTACCGTGAGAAATTATTCGGGACGATTTATCGAACCGATTTTTGTGTTGGGAGCAGACGGTAAGCGCGAGGCTGTGCCCAATATCTACGAATCCGAGAGGATCTATGCGAACTACTCTGGGGTGCGCTCTTGGGGTATCGACGAGAAACTCAATTTGAGCTTTGGCATTGACCTGGATCATCGTCGGTACCGCAGTCCAGTAAATTCCAATATTACTCCAGAAGCTCGTGCTGCTTTTGAAGAGAGTGCCTTGCCGGTCAGTGATAAGCGTATGAGCCCCTATCTCCGCTTGAACTCATTCCCCTCGCGATTTCATCGTTCTCTCGATATTGAGAGTTTGGGCTTGCAGGAGGACTTTCGAATCGGACAAGGGCTCAGTGCCTCTGTTTTTACGGCTTCGCGCAGTCTTGGTTCATCGAGAGATCTTGTGGGGAGTGTGGTGTCAGGAGCTTTGACTTTGCCCCTGGGCTCGGGCCTAGCTCGCCTTGGGGGCAGTAACCGTATAGTGCTCGCAGAACAAGGAAAGCATGAGGCATTCGTGTCCTCCAGCGGTCGACTTGTATCACCACGAACCACAATTGGCAGGCTTCATATCGATGCTTACTTTGGCTATCGCTACCAAGACTACCTCAATATAGCCCCCTTTCGCCTAGGAGGAGACAATCGGCTACGTGGTTACGCGACAGGCGCCCTCGTTGGTAAAAATTTGATGGTAGCGAATACTGAATTTCGCACACGAGGGGTTGATATTCTTTCGGCTCAAGTTGGTTTGGCTACATTCTATGATGTAGGTGCCGCTGCTGATGAACTCTCCGAGTTTAAGTTCTATCAAGGGGTTGGGCTGGGGGGGCGTATTCTTTTTCCTCAGGCAGAGCGCATCGTATTACGTCTCGATGTGAGTTATCCATTAAACGGACGAAGAATTGTGCCAGCTTTCTTTTTTACATTTGGGCAAGCTTTTCCGATGCCTGATTCTTCGGGCATGAGTTCTCCTTTTCTGTAGGACCCTAGTACCAAAGGTCGGAACTTTGTGCCGGGTTTTGGTACCCATGAGACAAAAGTAGTACCGAGGGCAAATAGGGAGGCTATTGCGGGTTTCATCAGGCCCCC
>CAYWLO010000012.1:0-26136 GCA_964459035.1 uncultured Polyangiaceae bacterium
ATGTGGCTCGGTTCCTCTGAGGAATTGATCCCAGCTCAATGCGATGCTGTTTAGCCGTGCACTGCCGCGTAGGCAGCTGAGAAAATGTCGCCAACCGTCGATTTCGCACAAGAATCGTGCACTGCCGCGTAGGCAGCTGAGAAAGTTCTCATGTGCTAAGACTCTGAGGCGGGCAAGTGCACTGCCGCGTAGGCAGCTGAGAAACGTACTAGTATATACGACACGACGTCGATGAAGTGCACTGCCGCGTAGGCAGCTGAGAAACACCCCGTCTCTCTCGACGCAGACAACACTCGGTGCACTGCCGCGTAGGCAGCTGAGAAACAGTTGTCATCGATGCGGACCGTCACGAAAAAGTGCACTGCCGCGTAGGCAGCTGAGAAATAAGCGGCGCTGATCTGAGTGGCGCAGATATAGTGCACTGCCGCGTAGGCAGCTGAGAAATCACCCCTCCTCTCAAGCCCGAACCTATCCACGTGCACTGCCGCGTAGGCAGCTGAGAAAGGTGGAAATGGGTGGGTTTTTGGAAATTGGGGGTGCACTGCCGCGTAGGCAGCTGAGAAATAAAAGGCGCTGATCTGAGTGACGCAGATCTAGTGCACTGCCGCGTAGGCAGCTGAGAAATGCTCCCTTCCCTCTAGTCGTCACTACTAGCCCACTGTGTGCACTGCCGCGTAGGCAGCTGAGAAAATTTCTCTAGATGACGGGATGTATACTGTTATGTGCACTGCCGCGTAGGCAGCTGAGAAAGCGCATCAGTACCCCCAAATTTCTTGAAGCCCGTGCACTGCCGCGTAGGCAGCTGAGAAATGCTACGGTGGCCCATTTGGCGACCTTTTTGAGTGCACTGCCGCGTAGGCAGCTGAGAAATCAAGATTGCGTGGCAGTGGGCGAGTTCGCTAGTGCACTGCCGCGTAGGCAGCTGAGAAACACTAGGGATCGCCGCTCTTGATATTGGTGTAGTGCACTGCCGCGTAGGCAGCTGAGAAATTTGGGTGGAAACATAACAGCGGCAAGATTCCGTGCACTGCCGCGTAGGCAGCTGAGAAATTGGACAGATTCGCCAAAACATCATTGAGTGGGTGCACTGCCGCGTAGGCAGCTGAGAAATTATAATGTGGCCTTGAAGCCTAGGACTGTTGGTGCACTGCCGCGTAGGCAGCTGAGAAAATTTATACGAAATCGCTAACGGAGCAAGATTAGTGCACTGCCGCGTAGGCAGCTGAGAAAATGTTGCCACCCGATTCCTTTGCAGCCTTGGAGTGCACTGCCGCGTAGGCAGCTGAGAAATCGCAGGAGACATGACACTACTGGCGTCCGCAGTGCACTGCCGCGTAGGCAGCTGAGAAAGGCTCTCGGGCGTCTCGAAATGCTGCAATGATGTGCACTGCCGCGTAGGCAGCTGAGAAATTCCAGACTTTTTTAACTGCCCGCTTGAAAGCGTGCACTGCCGCGTAGGCAGCTGAGAAAAGGAAAACGGCCAGGAAAACGGCCAAGAAAACGTGCACTGCCGCGTAGGCAGCTGAGAAAGTCACCCTCCAAAGACAATCAGCTCGAACAATGTGCACTGCCGCGTAGGCAGCTGAGAAACAGTAGCCAGGGTAGTAGTGCCAGTGGGTCCTGTGCACTGCCGCGTAGGCAGCTGAGAAATGTGGGCCCGAGCATGACCAAGCCACCTAAAGGTGCACTGCCGCGTAGGCAGCTGAGAAAGTCACGATGTCACCTGAGTTTTGATAGTTTGCGTGCACTGCCGCGTAGGCAGCTGAGAAAAGTAGCACCTCAAGCGCCTAGTGCTCCTGTAAGTGCACTGCCGCGTAGGCAGCTGAGAAATGGACTGGAGGCACACGCGGAGTCCTACGATAGTGCACTGCCGCGTAGGCAGCTGAGAAACGACCACCCCCCCGTATTGACGAGCAAGAAACGTGCACTGCCGCGTAGGCAGCTGAGAAAAACTGAGCACGATGAGCAAAAAGCGTTTATTTGTGCACTGCCGCGTAGGCAGCTGAGAAAGTTTTTAGCGCCACGAGAGTTTGTGCCATTGTGTGCACTGCCGCGTAGGCAGCTGAGAAAGGGGACGCCGTCTATTTCACTCGCATTTAGTGGTGCACTGCCGCGTAGGCAGCTGAGAAAAGATAAAACAAACGAAGACCTCATAGGAGCAAGTGCACTGCCGCGTAGGCAGCTGAGAAATGCTGATTCGCGATCTCGTCGGCTAGAATTTGGTGCACTGCCGCGTAGGCAGCTGAGAAACGTGAGGCGCGTGTTTACCCGTATGGTCTTCGGTGCACTGCCGCGTAGGCAGCTGAGAAACCGAGGCAAAGGGGGAGCTTGAGCGAATTGTTGTGCACTGCCGCGTAGGCAGCTGAGAAAGTCCCCTTGAAATATCAGGTCACCGGAGGCCCGTGCACTGCCGCGTAGGCAGCTGAGAAAGAGAAGGCTAAGCTCGCAAAGGAGCGCGAGGCGTGCACTGCCGCGTAGGCAGCTGAGAAAGAGCACTTCGTTTTGGAGCGGCATAAAAAGGCGTGCACTGCCGCGTAGGCAGCTGAGAAAACGCAACAGACGACGTGCCCCGTTGCCGAAAAGTGCACTGCCGCGTAGGCAGCTGAGAAAAGTTACTGCAAGTGCCCAGATGTTAATTTTAGGTGCACTGCCGCGTAGGCAGCTGAGAAAAGCGTCGTGACGGCTTGGGCCATGTGAGACTCGTGCACTGCCGCGTAGGCAGCTGAGAAACTAATCACCTCGGCAGCCTGATAAGAGCTGAAGTGCACTGCCGCGTAGGCAGCTGAGAAACCAAAGCCCCGCCCATCGGGACACGATTACCTGTGCACTGCCGCGTAGGCAGCTGAGAAAAAGCATGTACCCCGGGGGAGGGGAGGGGTGGCGTGCACTGCCGCGTAGGCAGCTGAGAAAGGGGGATGACGCGAGAAACAAGGACGGCAATGGTGCACTGCCGCGTAGGCAGCTGAGAAAAATTTGGCGACGGCCGCACGCGTAGAGTGATTGTGCACTGCCGCGTAGGCAGCTGAGAAATTAGTAAAACCGTACCGTCTGATATTACAATGGTGCACTGCCGCGTAGGCAGCTGAGAAAAACTGAATTGTGCAAAAGTCACCTGCATTAACGTGCACTGCCGCGTGCTCACCTCCGGCACCCCCTGTCTCTCAGGTGGTTCTCAAGAAGGGGAAGACCCTCCTCAAGAAGATCGTCGCAAGATCGTCCAAGGACGAAAAAGGGCCAGCTCCGTTAGGAACCGACCCTTGACCGCTTACGAGGAGTTTTCAGCTGAGTGCGCAAGGAGGGACTTGAACCCCCACGTCCTAAGACACCGGAACCTAAATCCGGCGCGTCTGCCAATTCCGCCACTTGCGCGTGGTGTGAGATAAAAAAAGTAACTGAGAGTGTAAGACTGAACCTGAGGCCAAGCCTGTTGCGGCTCCTCCTTTAGCGCAGAGCAGACGTAAGTCAAAGCTCAAACGGTGGCCAAACAGAATTCTTGGACGTGAGTGAAAGGATTTCACCACCAGAAGGCACTGCCTTGCATAACCAGGCGCGAGTTTGTGGCTTCTATGCCTGCGCTAGAGGCCGCGTTGACGCCGGTGAGTTGTCTGAAGGATAAGGAGGGGCGCTGTGACCGACTCCAATTCAGATATTTCTCTCGGGCGGGAGACGAATGACACCGAACCCCCACCGCCAGGAATTGTAGGCACCATCGTCGCCGATCGGTACCGCATTGAGCGCCTCCTAGGAGAGGGAGCAATGGGAGCCGTCTATCGCGCTGAGCATGTGCACATGCGCAAGGCAGTGGCCCTCAAAGTGTTGCATCAAGCAATGAGCGCAAACTCCGAGGTGGTGCGTCGTTTCGAGCGCGAGGCGGTCGCCGCAGGGCGAATTGAACATCCGAATGTTGCCGGTGCGACAGACTTTGGACGTCTAAAAGACGGTTCGTTTTACCTCGTTCTAGAATTCATCGACGGCCAGAGCTTGGGTGAACTGATGGAGAAGGCAGGGGCCATGCCCCCCGAACGCGCATGTAGAATCGCGGCTCAAATCGCAGGAGCTCTTTCCGCCGCCCATGCAGCGGGCATCGTGCACCGCGATCTTAAACCGGATAACGTGATGTTGCCTGATGGCGATCACGAGGGCGATATTGTCAAAGTGTTGGACTTTGGCATGGCTAAAATGCAGCAAGACACCGATACTCAGGAGACAAAACTCACCCAACATGGTGCGGTTTACGGAACTCCCGCGTACATGGCTCCCGAGCAAGCTGCTGGCCAGGAGGTAGACTCACGTGCCGATCTTTATGCACTCGGTTTGATGCTTTACGAGATGCTCGCAGGCAAAGGGCCTTTTGAAGCCGAGCAGGTCATGGCCTTGCTGATCAAGCAAATGACCGAAAAGGCTCCGCCGCTACCCGCGACCGTGCCGCGACCACTTTCAAAAATTGTGATGAGAATGTTGGAAAAGAAGCCTGAGGCTCGCCAACAAACTGCCGACGAGGTGATTTCGCAACTTTCTGAGTTCTTGGGAGTCTCATTTCAAGATCCGCGTATGTCGGCAATGGGCATGGCTGCTCCCACAGGAGAATTACCTCGACCGGGCTCGGTTGCTGTGATTTCGGAAGCGGTTAAGTCTCAGGTTTCCGCGAAGCTCAGTAAGTTAACTCCTTTGCTTGTCAACGCAAAAGAGGCCAGCGTGCCTGCTTTCAACTACCTGCAGCAGCCCATGAATATTAGCGGAAAGACCTTTCCGCGCTGGGTTCCAGCCGCTGGAATTGGCGGGTTTGTGTTGGTCTTTGCCCTTCTTTCTTTTTGGGGAGGAGACACCGACGAGGGTTTGATTCCGTCGACAAATTCCGAGGTGTCGACCGCGAGTCCAGCGCCGGTGGACGTGGACGTCACCAAAAAAGACCCCGACCCCCCTGACGCGAAACTGGCAAAAGTAATCAAGGCCGCAAGTCAGGGTTCCGAGTCGGCGCTCTATGCTCTCGATCAGCGAGACGACGACGATCGCTCTCTCACCGAATGGATGGGACTGGCCCAAGCGCGATTGATGCGCAAACACGTAGAGCCGGCTCTGGAAGCCTATGGTGAGGCCATCAATATGGATCCTTCCATGAAATCCGACAAACGTATGTTGGGCGCTTTACGTCGTTTGGCCGAAGATGAAAATCACAGTCAGGCAGTTCTCGAATTTGCAGCCGAAGAGTTGGGTAGCTTGGGCGCCGACATGCTTTTCCACGTTTGGGCTAAAACAAGTCGTAAAACCCAGGCGACAACCAGGGCTCACGAGCTACTGACAAGTCGCTCCGTCAAAAAGAATTATTCACCTCAGCTCGCCGTGGCCATGAAATTGCGCGACGCCGATCCAGGTAAGAACCCCAATCCAGGTAAGTGCGCGGCAAGCCTTCAACTCTTGCCCGAAGTCGAGCGAGTGGGGGACGAACGCTGCATGACGCGCCTGCGAAAGATGAACAAAAAGCGTGGCTGCGGCGAGTCCGGCAGGGACGATTGTTATCCTTGTATGCGCGAGGGTAGGGCTCTGCGAGATGCCACTCAAGCGGCCGCAATGCGCAATGCTCATCGCTTTGAGCTAAAAAAATGGGTCTGGCGTTAGAAACCGACTCCCGAGAGGGCCGTATCACATCAGAAAACGTGTGATCATTGGCGAGAACCTCTCCCCCACATTGCTTCTTTTTTTAACCGAGCAAGTAGGGGAAAGAATTTTAGTTTGATTTTAGGGGCGATTCGTAGACGCGGTAGCGCTTGTAAATTTTGCCACCGGCCGCGCGAATGAGGGCGTTGACGGGACCATTGTCCTCTAAGGTCCAGCTGAGCTCGGCCCATTCGTACCCACGTTGGTAGCCTCGGCGATTGATTTCGGCGAGGAGAGCGAGGGCCAAGGGCATGTATTTCTTTTGTTTGCGAATGTCGCTCCTGATCCCCAACATGACCACCCTGGCGCTCTTGGGGCGGTCCACTTTGAGACGCCAAAGTAGTTTTGCCGCCTTTAGAGGGCCAATTTTACCCCCAAAGTCCGAAATTGCTTCATTTAAGTTCGGGATAGCGAGGGCCATTCCAACGACTTCACCTTTGAACTCAATCACAATCGCAATGACAGGATCGATGATGAGTTTCATCTCGTTCTTCAACTGGTCCGCTTCGGCGCGCGTGGCCGAAACATGACACCAATTGTCTTTCCACGCATCATTCTGAATCGCCAGAATATCATCCATCTCGTTTTCGAGATCGGCGCTACGAAAAGTAAAGCCTAACTCCTTCATTGAGCTATGAGCGTCGAGGCTTCGTTTACGGGTAGCGGCCTGTGCACGCCAGCGCCATGCGTAGAGGTCGCGACACTTTTCGAATCCGGCAGATTTTATCACTCGGTCCTGATAAGGACGCGAGTGAGGCATCATGATCATGGGTGGAGTATCAAAGCCTTCTACCAACGTGCCCACCTCTTGATTGATAGAGAGATTCATTGGGCCAATCACTCGCTTCATGCCTCGGTCGACCAACCAATTTTTTGCGGCGTCAAGTAAAGCCTGACCTACTTCATCGTCGTCCACCGTGTCGAGAAATCCAAAGAAACCAGTTTCGTCTTGGTGACGTTTTAAGTGTTCCTGGTCAATTTGGGCCGAGATACGCCCCACGAGCTTTCCGTGGCGACGAGCTGTAAAGAACATGACCTCCGCATGTTCAAAGAAAGGGCTCTTGGGGGAGAGCTGATCTTTCATCATGATGTTGAGGGGGGGGACCCAGTGGGCATCGCCCTCAAAGACGATTCGAGCGACTTCCAAGAAGTCGGACATGCTTTCACCGGGTTTGTGCTGATGGATCTCAATGGCGCTCATAGGGATGAGTGAACGCACCACGATCGGGCAGGGCTGACAAGGCACGAATGCCCCTCGCAGCCAACAAAAGCACCCTCGAGAGCCTGATCTTAGGAAAGGGCCTGCACCAAAACAAAAGGCTGCACAATTATCGA
The DNA here is from genome assembly GCA_964459035.1 of uncultured Polyangiaceae bacterium. GTDB lineage: Bacteria > Myxococcota_A > Polyangia > Polyangiales > Polyangiaceae > NIC37A-2. The sequence continues at coordinate 6,991 of CAYWLO010000012.1, forward strand.
GCGAAATGGGGCCTGGGGGTCCTTTTGCCATCGCTCAATTGCTTGCAGGGAGGGGCGAGCAAGAAGAGAACTTTTCATCCACCCTGAGACGACAGCCGAGTCATCTTGGGCGACTTTGAGGGCGACCTCCAGCAAGTCCAATTCGTTCGAGACGAGAATTACGACTTCTTTTTTGAGATGGTTTTGTAAATCCGAAGAGAGGCACTCGCCTATTTCTTGTCGGAGACGGTCCTTTAGAGAATCGTTTTTTTCTAGGCTCATCTGCGTTACTTGAGCTCAAGAGTACAACGTGCTTCGCCCTTTAGTCCTTGGCCGTAAGGAATCTTTCCTTCGGGCTTGATGTAGACTTTGCCGCCAGCGTCGGGACGAGGAATGATAGCTCCATGAGTAATGGGACGCCCTTCGACAGCGCTCTCCACTGAAACTATCACGTTACCACTCTTTTTCACGTAACCCATGTAGGAGGCTCCAGTAGAAGACTCGGAGCAGCTCACGCCGTTCGAGCCGAGGGCTACCACTAGTTGCGAGTTTGAGTTGATGAGGGGGCGGCGCCCAGTCCACGTCAGCCCGGCAGCATCTACGCCTCCCAAGACGACAGCCAAACACTTACATTGCGTGGAGGCAGTTGAGCTCAAGAGGAGATCGTGTCGAGCTCCTAGGAGGGCAAAGTTTTTCCCTGAAGCCGTTTCTGGACGACTGGCATGGCCTGTTTCCGAAGTTTGAGCCTCTGATTGAGATTCGTCTACTTGGTCCCACGCATGCTCGCCCTCTACGTCAAAATTTGCCTCGCCGTTTGCCTGACCGTCGGTCCCTGCTTTGGCCTCAGCATTCGCACTTACGGAGCCACCGCAGGCGCTCAAGGCAAAAGCAAAGGCTCCGCCAAGGAGCAATGTTCTAAAGCGCCGAGAGAAGGTGAAAGCAGCGGGCGAAGAGGAGGCTCGAAAAGTCATGGACGATGCGATCGTTCCACCCTTCGCCCAAATGCGGCAAGTTTCCGTATGATTCCCTACAAAAAGGCTCTAGTTGAGCTCTTTGTCGAGTTCGGCGATCAGTTTTTTCGCTTTACGGCTCAGTTTTTGAGGCACATTCACTTCAAGAAGTACATGTAGATCTCCTCGGCTGCGCCGGTCGAGGGAGGGTAAACCTTTGCGTTTGATAGTGAGAACTGTGCCCGGTTGAGTGCCATGAGGGAACTCCGCTTGCACATCCGTTTCGTCTGGAAGTGTCACCACGCACTCTCCGCCGAGAGCTGCTTGGGCGAACGAAATTTTCGCGCGCGTACCAATATCAAACCCATCACGCTCAAAATCGGGATGTTCTTCTAGCTCAACATCTACAAATAGATCTCCTGGCTCAGCCCCAGGTTGACCCGGCATACCTTGGCCCGGAACACGCAGACGTTGTCCGCCATCGATGCCAGCTGGAAAGGTGACTAAGACCTTGCGGCGCTTTTCTACGTAGCGCTCGCCCCGGCAATCATCACAAGGATCTCCAATGACTCGACCCTGTCCACCACAGACGGTGCAGGCCGATTGAAACATGATGAAGCCGCGCTGCGTGGTGGCTTGGCCAGTTCCGCCGCAGTTACTACAGGTTTTAGGCTGTGTTCCCGCCTTTGCTCCAGAGCCAGCGCAAGTATCGCAGGGAGCGGCGCCCCGTACGTGGACCTCTTTTTTGACGCCCTCCATGGTTTCACGCAAGGTAAGAGAGGTGCGCACTCGGGTATCTTGACCACGCATGGGACCACGACTGCGTCCACCGCCACCTTGGAATCCTCCAAAAAAGTCAGAGAACATATCCTGAAAATGGGAGAAAATATCCCCCATCCCCGCGTTGTCGAAATCGAATCCACCTGACATGCCCTGATGACCAAATCGATCATATTGGGCCCGTTTGTCGCCGTCAGAGAGAATCGAATAGGCTTCGGTCGCTTCCTTGAACTTTTCTTCTGCCGAAGGGTCGTCCTGATTGCGGTCGGGATGATATTTGAGCGCGAGCTTGCGATAGGATCGACGAATATCGTCTTCGCTTACCTCGCGCTCAATGCCTAGAATTTCGTAGTAGTCGCGTTTTTCGCTCATGGGTCAGATCACCATTGGAGAACTTGCAAGAAAGTAAGTCCCAATGGTGCCTTGTAAAGGGGGCCGGCGGGTAGAAGCCGGCGGGTCGATAACAGGGAAAGTTCAGTTGTGCACTAATTTCTAGTGCTGACTTGCTTGAGTTGACCGATTGTCCACTCGGCTGCCACCAAATCAGCTTCGCGTTCCGCGAGAGCCTGAGCCAATGTTTCTAGCTCTTGGGTGCTAGCGCCATCTTGATCGTCGCTTTGGGGGCGCGCCAACAACTCGACAGAAAGAGTTTTTCCGAAAGTCTCCAATTGAGAGAGCTGAGTTTCTAACTCGGCGACGCGTGCGCCACGTTTGCGCAATTGGTCTTCAAGTCCACGTAAATCACGCTCGACTTCTTTCAGATTGCTTCCCGAGGTTTCGCTTAGTTGGGTCGTCAATCGATCTTCAGCATTGTCGAGCTGGTCATGCAGCTCGTCAATTTCTAACTCTTGCTCGGCTAGACGTTTTTCGAGTCGCTCCATACCTCGACGTTTTTCGTTGAGACCACTTTCCAACTGAACTCGTTTTCCGTCCAGTTGATCGAGTTCGTCTTCTAGAGCTTGCAGGCCCGCGCTATGGTGGGCCCCTTCAGCAGCGTCATTTTTTGCGCGCACTAATTCATCTTCGAGCTTTTCAAAATGCGCAGCGCGCTCTCGTTGCTCTACGAATGCAGCATGAGTGCTTTCTAATTCTTGCTCTAATTCGTCCATCGCGGCGAGGGTATCGTCCGCTCGTGCGTCTGCTGTCTCCGACCGCGATTCCAATTGGCGTATCCAGGCGTCCCTTTTTTCGAGTTCGGCCGTGAGTTTATCCACCTCATCGGCCTGGCCTTTACCGCGCAAGCTTGCCAGTTCGCTCTCCAAATTTTCGGCATGGCGGGTGGCACGGCGCTCTCTATCTCGGTCAATTTGCGCGCTATCTTCGACAAAACGACGACCGGGCAATTGCACGATAGTCATGTCTTCGAGAGAGATTTCGCTAATCGCCTCGTCGCTGCCGCAAACCGCAATGTAGAAATCAGGGGACTCGCCTTCGCCCGTTAAATAGGCATTGTCGAGGGAGGGCTCCGGAGGGCCCTCTAGCCCCAGATGAACAATCGAGTATCCCAAGAAGGGAGACTGGCCCATCATAGAGACGTTTTGAAAGCACTCTTCTGTAGCGTCGTAGAGCTCGTCGTAGTCGATACCACCAACGCTCGATCCTAAGAGACCGGTGGAGGACTCTGGATTACTGGCACAGAAAAATGCCAAACCACGATGACTCATGGATCGGCGGATACCCGAGACCAAGGCCAAGAGGTCGTCACTTAAATTTACATCTTCGACGATGGCGCAATCATAGGAACCATCGCGCAAAGAGGACTCCGTGAGTTGAGCGTAAGTGACTCTTCTCTCGGTGTTCTGAGTTGCTGCCAAGGCAACACGACGAGGATCAGGATCGAGAACCTGCACGAGGCGAGCGCCTCGCTCAAGGAGATGTTCGGCGATAGATCGTTCGGCATTGCCGACGACCAGGACGCGACGATCTTCGATTAGGGACTCAATGTGCGCAATCAGCGCGCTGGCGGGACTCAAAGGGGCTCGATTCATAGCTATTGTGCTCTCAGGAGGTACCTTCACTTGGAACTATTGTCAGGGCAAGGCTCAATGCTGGCTTCTGAGGGACCTATTCATTGGGTGTGAGGCCAAGGGAGGCTATCACACAGGCGGGCTTTCGTTGTAAGTCCTAAAAAAGTCATGGCTGAAGTGTACAAAAAAATCCTCGTCGCAGACGGATTAACCCCGGTTTCTGCCTATTCCGCTCTCCGCGGAAAAGCTCCAGGGGGATCATTTTTATTGGAAAGTGTGGTCGGGGGGGAGCGCTGGGCTCGCTATTCCATTCTTGGCTACCGTCCTCAGTCTCAAATTACCCTCCGAGGAGAGCCAGGGTTGGACTCGTTTGAGCAGCTCTCCAAGCTTTTGCCCACGGGGGGAGAGGACTCAAGCGATCCCGCGGAGCGATTTGCGAGAGCTCATATCGGGTTGCTTTGTTTTGAAATGGTGCACTTTAGTACCAAGGTGCCCCGGTGGCCTGACAATGAGCAAGGACCTATTGCCCGATTGTTAGGCGAATGCACGGTGGTAATTTTTGACCATCTGAGCAAAGAGGTAACAATTGCTTCTACTGAAAAATCTCATGTGGGTGAGTGTGTCGAGCTTCTGCGCCAGGCACCTACTATACCTCTGATTGAATCGCCTGATGCTGGGGCCATGCCTGACGATATTTCTATCAGTATGAGTGACGAAAAATACTCTGAAGCTGTTGAAAAATGTCGCGAATATATTCGTGCGGGGGACGCTTTTCAAATTGTGCCAGCGCGTACTTTCTCAGTTCCTACTCTGGGTACTGATGCCTTCGAAGTCTATCGCTCGTTGCGGGTGCTCTCACCCGCTCCCTATATGTACTTTTTAGATCTTCCCGCCCACGAGGGCGCAGAAGCTCTGTGCATTGCCGGAGCAAGCCCAGAAACCCTGGTAAAGGTAGAAGACGGGAGTGTATTTTTACGTCCAATAGCAGGCACGCGGCGCCGGGGTAAAAATCCTGAAGAGGATAGGGCTCTCGCAGAAGAGATGATCAGCGATCCAAAAGAATTAGCCGAGCATGTGATGCTTATTGACCTCGCGCGCAACGATATTGGCCGCATTGCCAAAACAGGCACGGTGCAAGTTCCCAAGAAAATGTTTGTCGAGCGTTATAGTCATGTGATGCATATAACGAGCGAAGTGCAAGGGGAGGTGAACGAGTCAAAAGGCCCTTGGGATGTTTTGCGAGCAACCTTTCCGGCAGGCACTCTCTCGGGAGCCCCCAAGGTGCGCGCCATGCAAATAATTCGTGAACTTGAAGCCCGCCCACGGGGAGTTTATGGCGGAGCAATTGGCTACGTAACTCGCGGACATGATTTGGATCTGGCCATCGGCATTCGCACGGTTGTGATGCAAAATGGCCGCTTTGAAGTCACGGCAGGAGCGGGCGTTGTGGCTGACAGTAACCCTGCTCTTGAGTGCAAAGAAACGAACCATAAAGCGCGAGCCGCTTTGGCAGCGGTCCACGCCGCGCGCGAGCGTCATTTGACCCAAAACAAGTGACGCTTTTTTAGGGGCTGCCAATTGAGCCAAGTTGGGTGCCCCTACGGGCTCTCGAACTCAATATTTCGTTTTTCGATGAAATTGAAGTCGAAGTAGGGGGGTAAGTCCCGCGCCTTCTTGGCCCAGACCACTCGTCGTTGTGAAACCCGCTCCAATGTCGCTATAGAGGGCCCTACTATGAGCGAGCACGGTAAATCTAGCGACCAGGGCCATTCCGACAATCACGCAAACCAAGGCGCGGACCAAAATACGGACGAAACAACCGTACCTTTGTTGATGGTTGCCGGCGCTGCTCTCGTTGGCTTCATGACCTTGGGTGGGGCCGAACACATAGCCCACGGGGATACCGCTCATCACGATAGTCACTCAGAAGTGTCAGGGGCGGACTCTGTGGGGCAAGATACGCAGGGCGCAGAAGTAAAAGGCGCTCATCAGGCTGGAGACGAACTCGCCGAAGAACTCATCGGTGACGCCTTGGCCGCAGCTGTAGCCGATGCAGCAATGGCCGAACTGGAGGCGGAGGCATTGAACGACATTCCTGCCGAGGACGAGCCCGCGGACGCTGCGGAAGAAGCGGATAGAGCAGAGGAAGCCGCCGCAAAGGCAGCAGCGGGACAAGACACAACAATGAAGCCAGCTCCCGCGAAAGCAGAGGCTCCTTTGTCGCACCCCCCGACAAGGAAAGCTCCCGCTCCTTCATTGCCAGCCAAAAAAGTTCAGATCCCTTCTCAGGCAGTACCCGCAAAAACAGTAGTTGCTCAGCCGGTCGCGCGTCAGGCGGCGGCACCTGCTCCAGCGCCCCAGGCCGCTACTCCTCCAGCAAAATCGCCTGTAGCGACTCCCGCGCCGAGCCCGGCACCCGCAGCACCCGCAGCTCCTTGAGGGAAGAATACTCCAGCTCGTAAGACTTTTTGCTCACCGAAGGCAAACAAAAAAAGCCTGGCGTGAGCCAGGCTTTTTCATGCGGTCAGTGAGAGGCTCTACTTAGAGCCAGCCTTCGGCACGGTACCAATCGGCGGTGAGCTTCACGCCTTCGGCAAATTGAACCTGAGGCTCCCAGCCCAATATTTCGCGAGCTTCGCTACCATCACAAACCCAACCTGGAGCGTGAAGCTCTCGGCATTTGTCCAATGTCAGCATGACGGCTTGATTGGTTATTTTGCCGTAGGCTTGTGTGAGTGCAGCGGCGCCCTGCACAACAATTTGCGGGAGGGGAAGGCGCAGCCAGGCTTTCTTACCTAGAGCTACTTCGACGCGCTCGATCATCTCTCGAAAACTAATGGGAGCGCCATCGTCCAAGAAAAGGGTGAGCCCGCTTTCGGTCTTTGCGTTCAGGGCAAGAATGCAAGCAGCTGCACAATCAGGCCCATAAATCATTGAATATTTTGCGTCCAACGGATTGGTAAGAGGCAGAATTCCTCCTTTTACAGCCTTAAAAAAGATCAAGATCTCCCGGTCGCGCGGGCCGTAAATGGCAGGAGGACGCAGGATTGTAATCGGAACTTCTTTTTTGTAGGCAAGAAGAATCTTTTCTGCTGCCAGTTTGCTGCGCCCGTATGCCGTTACTGGAGCGCTTTCTTCTCCGACACGTACGGGGGTACCAGCGCTATCACTCGGCCCGCCCGTCGCTTGACTGGAAACAAAAACGAAGCGGCGAACCGAACCCGCTTTGCGTGCCCCGCGAAGCAGATTTTCAGTTCCTTCGGAATTGACCAGGCGAAACTCTTCGCTGCTTTTTGCTTTGACCAACCCTGCGGCGTGAATGATGCCCGTGACACCTTCGGTTGCCCTCTCGCAACTTTCCGCATCGTCGACCGAGCCGTAGAACAGCTCGACGTTCTTGAGGGTCGATAGAAATTGAGTGTCACTTGTCTTACGCACAAGGGCCCGCACTGGGCGACCCGCCTGGGAGAGTTGCTCTGCAATATGAGAGCCAAGAAACCCCGTAGCTCCTGTAACAAGAATAGTCATTTACCGATGATCCCGTATTTTTTGCCGACCTTTTCAAAAGCTTCTAGGGCCTTATCGAGGTGATGGCGTTCGTGAGTGGCCATGTAGCTGGTGCGTAACATAGCGCTTTTGGGAGGAACTCCAGGAGAGATAAAGGGGTTGGTGTAGATCCCATAATCGTCGAGGAGATCTTTCCACATCAGCACTGTGCGTAAGTCTTGACGAATGTAGATTGGAATAACAGCCGTTTCTGTTTTTCCTAATTCAAAACCAAGAGCTCGCAAATTGTCGCGCATGTAAGTGAAGTTTTCATGCAACTTTTCGATGCGCCATGGCTCTTCTTGCATGACTTCATGAGAAGCCATCGCGGCGGCAACACTTGTAGGAGCGGCGGCTGCGGCAAACATAAAGCTTGGAGCAAAGTGACGAATATAGTCGAGTACTTTGCGGTCACCCGCCAACCAACCACCGGTGCTCGCGAATGATTTGGAGAAAGTGCCGCCCATGAGATCGACATCGTCCTGCACACCAAAGTGGTGCGAGGTGCCGCGACCGCCTGGTCCAATTACGCCCAAGGCATGAGCGTCGTCCACAAAGAGTCGGGCGCCATGCTTTTTCACGACGGGTACGATCTTGTCTAGGTGGGCAATTTCCCCTTCGGCAGAGAAAACGCCGTCTGTGATTACCAATGCCCCTTCGGCGTCGGTGAGCTTTTCTAAAGCGCGATCGAGGGAGTCTGCGTCATTGTGCTTGTAACGAACTTGGCGGGCCCCAGTGGCCATGCCCAAACGTACGCCGTCATAGAGGGAAGCGTGCACGTTGCGATCGATGACGGCGACGGACTGCTTGTTGGAGAGCAGTGCTGCAAGGGTCGCCAAATTGACCTGGTAGCCAGTTGTGAATACCAACGCAGATTCGGTGCCAAACCAGTCGGCGAGCTTTTCCTCAAACTCTTCGTGTAATCTCATCGAGCCATTGACGAGACGTGAGCCCGTCATGCTCGTGCCATATTTATCGATGGCAGCCTTAGCGGCTTCTCTTACCTTGGGGTGAGTGGTGAGCCCTAGGTAATTGTTGGAGCCCAGCATGACCACGCGCTTGCCCTTAATTTCAGCCTCGGGTCCATCGCTAAAATCGAGAGGGCGAAAAAATGGATAGATGCCACGCTTGCGTGCGTTGTCGGCTGCTGTGAACTTAAACGCTTTCTCGAAAATGTCCTTTCCACCGATATTAGCAAGAGAGCGGCGCTCTGACATGGACTCTTCCATGTCCTCGGAACCCTTAGGATCGGCAGCTGATGGTGCCGCCACCGAAGGACTCGCTCCAGATGCGCGCCCTACCGGGGGATCGTCGTCCAAAGCAGGATCAACATTGGGCAGCGCATAACCGTTCTTTAGGATTTTGCCCGCCGCCTTGAGACGCTCGGGGGCATCCATCAAACCTTCGGCGACCTTCATCACACGATCGTCAGTGAGCCAGCGCATGACCTCAGGGTTTTCGAGGATCTTGCTACCTTTTTCGAGGATTTTATTCTTCCAGTCCATTGTCGTTCCGTCGTTGCGCCCGCAATTTTCTTTCAACTTGCGGCTCAGCCCCTCAAGGCATGCATGAGTCGCGAGAGGGCGCGGTGGAACGCTAGTGCGGTATTCGACAGAAAAGAAGCGTTTCACCCTAATTTCGCTCCGCTTATCTACCTTTGATTCCTCTGGCGGAGCTTCGCTAGCTCAAGGGGATTCTGCCGGACTGGGGGGGGGCTGGGGCCAGGGCTGGTTCCCCCAATTTCTTAGTTCAACATGCTCAAGAGTGAGACCCCGTGGGGGGGCCGTCATGCCCAAGTCGCCACGATTTCCAGATAGAATTGCGCGGGCGCAGGCTCCGGGTTCTCGTCTTTGTCGTGCTACGTCGACCAAAGTGCCCGCTATGATACGCACCATATTGTACATGAAGCGATTTCCCTGCACGACAATATCTATGGCGCGATCATCAAAAGGAGAAGGCATTACCTCTACTTTGTCGATACGCCGAGTTGTCTCTGTTCGATAGCAATGAATGCTACGGAATGCTTGAAAGTCGTGTTCGCCTAAAAGAGAAGCCGCTTCGGCGCGCATGAGGGAGAGATTTAGATTATTTCCCACGCGCCACGTGACTCGTGAAAGAAAGGGATCTTCCACTTGAGAAGGAAATACTCGGTACCGGTAGCGTTTCCATTGAGGATCTTTTCGCGGATCAAAATTGATACGAACTTTGCTAGCTCTCATGATACCGATGGAGGCCGGTACTCGCTGAGCAAGAGCGAGTACCCAACCTCTTGAAGTGAGCGGTCTGGTAGTTGTAAACGAAATAGGCTGCCCGCGCGCATGAACGCCCGCGTCCGTACGACTGGAGCAAGTAATATGACTAGCCAACGGATCGATATCTCGAATAGCGGCCTCCAGGGTACCCGCGACAGTGACAATCCCTCCGTCCTGACGAGCAAAGCCTGAATAGTCTGTGCCGTCGTAGGAAATGAGGAGGAGAATGCGCTGGAGCTGGGGGCTCTCTTGAGGAGACAGTTCGTGGGATGAGGTTTCGATTGCCATGATGGATTAGCTCTGGACCGAGGGCTCACTGATGGTGAAGCCCTTTGGCAAACGCAGAATGTCCTCGCCCCTAGGGAGGGCTATTCTTCGGGAGCGAAGTCGCATTGAGGGCGCAGTTTTTTGTATTCTTGCCATTCTTCGGTGGGAGTGATGGGACCATCGGTAGGGCGCCCGTAGATAAATTCTTCCATCGTGAGACAAGAGCCGCCTATGGGGGTGAGGCAATTGGCTTCTTCTAAAGCCCCACGGCCCCCCATTGCGCAGTTGGGAGACTGCCCGTCTTCTGCGCAACCACTGACACCTACGCTTAGAAGAAGCAGGAGCAAAGTGGAGACCGAAACTGTTTTTAACTCGGAGAATGTACCAAAATATTTCATACCAATTGACTCAATGACGTTTGTGAAAATAACTGAGCTAGAGGAAGTGCGAGACTATTTTTTTGTAAAGTTGAGAGGGACAGCTGTGTCCACACAACCGCCGTCAGGCGCTGGAAATTTGGCTGCGCGAAATTTTGCAGCAGCACAACTTGCAACACCTGCGTCGCCTAAAGAGTTACTTGATACCCGTGCGCTGCATACAGTGCCGTTGGGACTAATGCGTACGCTCATGGTCATTTTTCCAGCGAGGTTGGGATTGCGACGAAGCGCCGTATTGTAGCAACTTCGCGCCATGGCTCCCCGTGCTCCTAAGGCGCTCCGCAAGGCAGACGTCGCGTTGCCCGAACAGGTTCCCGAGCAGCCCTTGGGCCCCTGAGGCTTCTTGGTACCTGCAGAATTGACAACTTTTTTCTTCTCCTCAACTTCTTCTTCCTCAGGAGGAGGTGGAGGGGGAGCGTTGTCCATCATCGGCGGGGGCACTTCTTTCGTTGCCACCTTGAGAACTTTTTCTACAGTTTCCGTCTCAGCCTCTGTCTGCTGAGATTTCCAAAATACTGCACCGCCAGCTGTGAGCAACATAATGATGCCAACGGCTATCAGACCGCCGTTGCCTTTGGGAGGAAGGGCTGCACTTATCGAATCGGACATATCTTTCGGACTATAGCGAGGTGGAGGCTTGGACGCGACTGAGAAACGTAGCAGCGGAATCTCCCCAGTTTCGTTGCTTGTCTTCCTGAAGGCCGGAATCTGAAGCGAGAGTTACGGGTTTACCTTTGGGGTGCCCCAAGACGATACGTCCGTCGACGGTGAGGAGATCGGCGCGCAAAATACGTCGTAGTGCCAGCTCGGCGCTGTGCATATGCGTCCAGGGAGGATCGGTAAGAACTAGGTCAAAGGGACCTTGGCGACGCAGGTGATTGGTCGCAGCCTCAACTGTTGAGCCGACGAGCGTAATGCGTTCGCTCACGCCGAGGGTCTTTGCGTTGTGCTCGATAACCTTTTGAGCATCGCGGGAATTCTCCACAAAAATCACCCGTGTAGCTCCTCGTGAGAGGGCTTCGAAGCCTAAGGCGCCAGTGCCCGCGTAGAGATCGACGACCAGTCCGTCCAATGGCCCCAGCATGGAGAACCAAGCCTCGCGGACTCGGTCGGTGGTCGGGCGAGTGGCCATGCCTTGAGGGGCTCGTAGACGGCGTCCACGTAAGTGTCCTGCTATTATGCGCATAGTTTCAATAGTTCCTAATCGGTTTCGATTTTGGTCCACATTTGGCGGCGTAGTTTTTGGCGAGCACCGTCTTTTTTTGTAAGAATTTTTGCAATTCCCCAAGCGGCTAGAATCTCGCCTTCTTGTCCAAGGGCGGGTAACACACTGGGCCCGACCAGGTAGGAACCTGTGATAGGGCCGCGTAAACTCTCTCCTGCGAGTCCTAAATAGCCTGGGGGGCTCACTTCAAGCCGTGGCACCATAGGCTCTGGCAAGGGGTGGGCCCCCGCCATATGAATTCGCTCAATTTCACTCCTCCTATTGTTGCCTTCAGCGTCTCTTTTATAAACCCAAGCGGGTAGGCCGTCATGAGTGCTATCAATGAGAAAGAGGTGTTCTTCGTAAAAGGGGAGGTACTCGCGGAGGGCAGCGACAATGGCTTCGCGAGCCCCCAATAGATGGATGCCACCATTTGTTGGTAGGAGAATCTCTGCAATGAGGAGACTACTTGAGGGGGGAATGGCTTCGTCTTCTGCCAAGTGACGAAAGGCTCCAGCGTCTAGCCGCTGTAAATGCACGTGGGGGAGTGATGGTGATTTTGCGACCAAAAATGACTCGCGGGGTAGGGGAGCGGGCAAGCCTCGATCGTCCACTATGAGGCTAGCCACAAAGCGCCCACCAACGACATCAACACGGGGCCACGTATCTCTGGCTTTTTTCGTAACTCCCGCTCCGCAGCTCAGCTCAGCTAGGGTTTCACCTGTCATGCTCGTGACCACAGCCTCTGCCGCCGTGGCTGATTCTCCACCGTCCTCCACAACGCCAGCGACGCGTCCTCCCCGAATAACGATTTTATCGGCCCGGCCCCGTAGGCGACAAGAACCCCCATGGGCTTCGATGCGTGCGACTAGGAAGTCTTCTAGCTCTTGTTCTCCTCTGGGGAGCGCATGCGCTCCTCGCGTCCATGAGCCGTGGAGCCGGGCAATTGAAAGGGAACTAAGAGAGGAGGGCGTTAGCCCCAAATGGGAAGAAAAAAGAGCGGGAAGTTCAACGACGTTGCGAAAGCTATGGGCTGGAGGCATTCGTGCCAAGAGGTCTTTTTTTGCGTCGCTTTTGGTGAGAGGAAGGTGAGCGGCTGCGCGACCTGTCTCTAAGCGTTCGTAAAAAGAGCCGGGTGGCCAGATAAAGTCCTTTTCGAAACAGGCGTCAATCTGTGCATTTGCACTCGAAATTTGTGTGTAAAACTCGGAGATAGGCTGTTGTATCTCAGGGTACTCTCGGTTGATCTCACGAGCGAAAAGGTCCACATCGGGGGCAACTTCGAATCGGCTTCGCCCATCCAAGAGGGCAAATAGGGGGTCGAGGGGCTCGGTGAGTTGACGAAATCTTTGTGTTTGCGCCAACTCTTGCAAGATACGTCGAAAAGCCGGTGAGGTTGCCCCTAGGAGAGTAAAGCTACGGCGGGCGAGGGTATACTTTTCTACGCTGTAGTGGGGGGCCGCTTGTCCCTGCCCCAAAACCAGAACTCGTAGTTCTCTGCGTGAAAGCAAGGCAGCCGTAAGTAAGGCACCAATGGTGCGTCCTAAAACAATGACATCATAATGCCGGGATGTCATTGTATCGGCCGGGGGAGAAAAGAAAGTGACGGCATGTTTGGATTTACGTGGCGCGGAGAACGGAAACGCGACGCTCCAGAACACTCACGTGGCCTCGAGAGATCTCTGAAAGAGCTTCAACAAATAGCTGATGCTCTTTCTTGAGAATGCGGGCACGAAGGTCCTCAAGGGAGTCACTCTCTTTTACAGCCACAGAACCTTGAAGAATGATGGGGCCGGTGTCGACCCCTTGATCTACAAAGTGCACGGTGCAACCCGTCACTTTTACGCCATAGTCAAAGGCTTGCTTTTGGGCATTCACCCCAGGAAAAGCCGGTAAAAGTGAGGGGTGAATGTTGATAATTTTGTCCGCGAAGGCTGTGAGAAAAACGGGGGTGAGAACGCGCATGAAACCCGCTAACGCAACCCATTGAACTCCGGCTTCCTTGAGACTTTTTACCAACTTTTCGTCGAACTTTTCTCGGCTCGAAAATTCGTTGTGAGCCAATGCGAGGGTGGGGAGGCCGGCTTTCTTGGCACGAACGAGGCCGTAGGCGTCGGGACGATTACTGAGAACCAGGCGAATTTTTGCGTCGAGTTCTCCCTTCTCAATAGCATCGATAATAGCTTGGAGATTGGAGCCCGTACCAGAGACGAGAACACCTAGCTGGAGGGTCACGCGCGCGCGCCTTCTGGATCGCTTTCGTAGTGCACGGTGGCTGGCCCACCTTTGTTCACGAGATGCCCCAAGAGCCACGCGTCCTCACCGGCCTGGTTGAGCGTCTCGATTGCAACTTGAGCCTGATCCTTTGAAACTACGGCAATCATGCCCACCCCTAGGTTGAAGGTGCGTCGCATCTCGTTTAGCTCGACAGGACCACCGTCAGCGATGATCTGAAAAATGGTGGGCCAACTTCGTGCACCATCAATGGTCGCGTCGACACCCTCGGGGAGGACGCGGGGCAGGTTCTCGGGAATTCCGCCGCCTGTTACATGGCAAAGAGCATGCACATCATCCGGCAGGGCGTCCAAAAGGGCACGCACTGAGGATGTGTAGATTTTCGTGGGCGTGAGTAGAGCCTCGCCTACGGTGCTTTTGAGTGCGTCGACCTTTGCATTCAAGCTCAACTTCATCTCTTTTTCGATGACATGGCGAGCCAAACTATAACCGTTTGAGTGAATTCCGCTGGATGCGATACCGATGAGAACGTCGTCTGGCTTGACCTTACCCGGACCCAGAAGGTTGGCTTTGTCCGCCACTCCGACCGCGAAGCCAGCTAGATCGTATTCACCGTCGGAGTACATGCCAGGAAGCTCAGCGGTTTCTCCCCCTAGAAGAGCACAGCCGCCAAGTTTACAGCCATCGACAATTCCTCGTACCACCTCAGCGCCCACCTCAGCACTCAGTTTTCCTGTTCCAAAGTAGTCGAGAAAAAATAGAGGCTGAGCGCCAGTTGTGATGATATCATTTACACACATTGCAACCAAATCTTGCCCGATGGTGTTGTGGCGATTCATCGCAAAAGCAACTTTTAACTTGGTGCCTACCCCGTCGGTGCCGCTGACGAGAATAGGCTCTTTCATTCCAGTGGGGAGTCCACAGAGTCCAGCAAACCCGCCAATGCCGCTGAGCACATGAGCATTGGTTGCTTGACCAGCAAATGACTTGATCTTGTCAACAAGTTGATTGCCTTCGGCGATATTTACGCCCGCTTCTTTGTAGGTGACGGCCATGTTCGCCTGTTAACACCTTGGCGGAACAATTCGAATACTATTTGGCAGAAGAAAGAAGAACTTTCTCAAAATGCAGCTTATTTGGAGGTACGCAATGGGTCGAACGCCTTTAAATCGACTGCTGGACGGCGATTGAAGGCCAAATCGGCCGTAATTTTTGCAGTTGCGGGTGCCAGCAAAATTCCTGTTCTATAATGACCGCTAGCTAAAATGAGGCCCTCTATGTCACCTCCGCCCATAAATGGCAGTTCGTCTTGAGTATAAGGGCGAAAATTAGACCAGATATCGTTGATTTCTGCCGATTCTAAACCGGGAAGGAGTCGAATGGCGCTCTTGAGTAGGTCGCGCACGCCTTTTGCGGTCACTGCTTTGGTATAGCCGACAAACTCGAGGGTCGAGCCTATTAGGACGCGACCATTGGCTCGAGGCACCAGATAGCATCCAGCGCCAAAGGCCAATCGGCTGAGGGGAGGGCGAGGGCAAACTAGTTCGACCACTTGACCGCGAGCGGGAATGATATCCTGGGGATTGAGGGGGAGTCCCTCAATCAGCGGAGTCCAACTACCTGCCGCAACTACGACGACATCGGCTTCGAGCTGAGTACCGTCCTCGAGAAGTACTCCTTGAACTCGTCGACGGCTGTCTCCTTTTGATGTCGTGAGCACGCGCCTGACGTAGGCCCCTCGACGAAATTCAACTCCAGAGTTTTCGGCCGCGATGCGTGTGGCCAAAAAAAGATCTCGTGGAGTGATGCGAGCATCGTCTGGAAGATAGATCCCTCCACATGCTTTTTCCGAAACATGAGGCTCTAGTTCTTTGAGTGCGTTGGGGGAGAGAACTCTTGCCTTGCCTGACTTAATTTGAAAGGCTCGTTTTTTTTTCCAGCGAGCGAGTTCATTGTGAGTAAAGGCGACCTCTACGCACCCGCCTCCCAGAAATCCTACGCTTACGTTTGTTTCCTTTTGAAGTGCTTTGACCCATTGAGGGTAAAGCTTTCTACTATAGCGGCAGAGATCGAGCATCGGCCCAGCTTGATGAGCCTCTGCTTCTGCTCCTAGAATCCCAGCAGCGGCGCTGGAGGCTTCTGCTCCTGGAACTGACTTTTCTAGAACGACAACACGGGCGCCTCGCTTAGCAAGCTCCCAGGCTGCGGACGTGCCCATAATGCCTCCCCCAACAATGAGAACATGAAGAGGTGAGTGTTGCGTGGACTTCATAAATTAAGAGGTGCTAGAGGGGGGGGGAGAGCGCATGAAACGCCAGGCGAAAGCTAGAGAGCCAATGCCTAAGAGTGTCAAAAGAAGAGCTGCAAAAAGGGAATCTCGATGGCTGCGGGGAGACTCTCCTTCCAAGAGCATATATTGAACCTCTTTTCCAGATTTGGATTTCTCAATAATTTGCGTGATGGGGGCGTACATGAGTCCCGCTTTGTGTAGGGGCAGGAGGCGACCGGAAAAATTTGCGGGAGGAACAAAGGTTCCGGGGGAAACGCCGGGTCGGTCGTGAACTCGAAGCACGACCCACACTTCTTTGCGGGACTCCAATTGCACGAGGCGAAAACTACCCGCTACACCGCGGCGCCGGAAGGAGAGTGCTTGAGCAGAGGGGATGCCTGAAGCTTTGATCCATTCGGGAGCTTGGGAGAGATTTGCGTGCTTCAGGGCTCCTAGGTTCGTGGGCTTCTCGCTAACGAGAGCGAAGCGCGCAGCCGGTAGAAGAAAGGCGGCCACACTTAAAGCCGTCAAAGATATCAGCAGAAGAAAAGCGACGACGATACGTTTGTCCCGTTGTGGCGGAGCTCCGACTTCGAGTGGCGAGGAGGAAGACGCAGGATGGGTAGACAACTCGTGCTCGGGCGTTGAACTGTCGGAGCAATTGTCTTGGTTATTTAAGCCGTTCACTGTGTGGGATCCTGAGAGTTACCTCTTGGTAGGACAACTATGCAATCAAAAGGTTCCTCGACTGAATAAATCGAGCGCACTATGCCGTTTTTTTCACTGATCCGAGACGAGCTTGGGAAAGGGGGCTCGTGCCGGTAGACTTCAAATAACGTCGAGGGGACCGTCAGAGAGTGTAGGTCCTTTTGGAGGCATAGAATGGCTCAACAACCAACCAATCACATAATTTGTCCTAGCTGCGGTTTTAAAAACGACGGCTCCCTTCCCAACGGCAGGTGCGTGTCCTGTGGCGCTCGCGTGGATGACGGTATGATGGGGGGCGGGATTCTCGATGAATCAGGCCGCTATCAACAGCAAACCTTTAACATGACATGGTTTGGCATTGCCATTGGAGTCATGGTTGTGCTCACTGGGGCCATCGTGATGGGATTGCCCTCCGTGGTGCCCCTTTTCGACTTTGAAGGTTACTCGGGTATGATGATGGCAATACCCGTGTGGGCAGTGGGAGGCGCGCTGGTGGGGTTAATATCTCCTGGGCGTACCTTCATTGAGCCAGTTGCAGCGGCTTTTTTGGTGGCTTTACCGACCGCATTCATTCTCTATCATGGGCAAACTGTCAAAACGATGCCCGTTTTCATGTACGTTCTTTTTTCGGCCCTTGGTCTGCTCTTTACGCTGATAGGGGCCTACGTCGGTGAACGAATTCAGATGGGACCTGAAGGTGCAAGCGATCAATGAGCGATAGATGAGCCGACGAACGTTCTTTTATAGAAATTACAACGGCGGCATTCTTAGAATGAAAACGGTACTCTTCGGAGTGGCCGTTTTTTTTAATTCTCTCTTTCAATTCGCTTGCGACTCGCGCGAGGGGGAAGGCCGCGGCGAAGTCGCGCGTTTCGCGTTCGCCCTGACCCAGGTGCGCGATGCAGGAGCACTTGAACTTCCTGGTGCACTGAGAGCACTTGGGGCGGAAGAATGCGACCATCATTGTGCCTTGAAAGAGTTGTGCTTCAGAGCTCATTCAAGGAGGCTCAGAGGAGTCAATGCGTTGGCTCGAGCCAAGAAAAAGCTTGTCTTTGCTCGGGCAGCAATGGGGGAAGACGTGCGATTGCAGGCGGAGAACGAGGCCAAAGTTCTCCTTGAACAAGCTGAATCGGAAATCAGTAGAGCTTACGAAGAAGCGGTGCAATGTATCGAGTTGCAGGGGCGTTGGGTGCGTAAATACCGGCTCTGACTCGGTATTTTAAGATGAGGATGTTTTATGCGCAACGGAGATTGATTCCGTCCGAAGTATATCAACATGCTGCCTCGACCGATTTATCCAGGTGTTACTTATTTGGTGACCCGGCGCTGTATTGAGCGCCTTTTCTTGCTGCGCCCCTCCAAAGAGACGAACGAAGTTATTCGCTATTGCCTTGCCATAGCTGCAGAACGTACAGGCGTAGAAATTCATGCATATTGCGCCATGTCGAATCACATTCACTCAGTTGTAACCGATACCAAAGGACGGTTGCCACTGTTCTTGCAGTTTTTGCATCGTCACATCGCTCTTGCGATGAGTGAGCGATTGGGAAGAAAAGGAAATCTTTGGGCGGGGGAGCAGACGTCTATTGTACAGTTGACTGACCGTCAAAGCGTGATCGAAAAGATGGCCTATGTCGTGTGTAACCCAACTCGGGCGGGGCTGGTACGTTCGCCGCAAGACTGGCCCGGGGCAATTTCTCATCATCTGGGCGAAGTAGTGCAGGTACCGCGTCCTGCTCTCTACTTTCGCAAGGGTGGGGAATTACCGGATTTAGAGTCCCTCGAATGCACGCTCCCGCCATTGCTCGCGGAGCTAGGAATGAAGAAGGCGAATATCCTTTTTTCTGACGCCTTGGGTAAAAAGGTCAGGGCAGCTCGCGAATTCCTACGCGGAGAGAAGAGGTCTTTTTTGGGAACTCAGGAGATCCTAAAAACATGCGTTACCGACTCGCCTCGGTCCATGGAGACGCGCTGCTCGCGCATCCCTCGTTTTTCATCTTTCGATTTTGAGGGAAAAAAGAGCGCGATTGCAGAATGGAAAGCTTTTTTGTTGGCCTATGCGGACGCCTTTGCGAAGTGGCGTCTAGGTGAGCGATTGACTTGTTTTCCGAGTGGAACTTGGCAGATGTTGCGAGTGCATCACGCAATATGTGGTCCACCACTCTCCTAAAAGTGCAGAGAGGGAGAACGACTTTGCAGTCCTGTGGTCTGCGAGTAGGGAAAACTGCGTCTAGTCGAAGAAATTGTGCCCATCGAGCGACTTTCCGGGTGGATTTCTCGACCATTTGTCCATTCAGACTTCAGCTCTAGGCGAATTTTATTGGTTGAAGCCCGAAATTATGAAGAAGTTTGAATATCAACGTCGGTGCTATTGGGCTACTTTTTTTTCTTGCGGGCACCCTTGGCGGATTTTCTTTGATTTTTGCGCGCGTTCTTTTCTGCTTTGCTGAGGACTTTGCGCTTTGGACCATCTGGCGCGCCCATGCCGGGCATTCCACCCATGCCGGGCATTCCACCCATGCCGGGCATTCCACCCATGCCGGGCATTCCAC
>CAYWLO010000012.1:26236-73633 GCA_964459035.1 uncultured Polyangiaceae bacterium
CCATGCCACCCATCATTTGTTGAAGGTCGGGCATTCCGGCAGGCATTTTTCCGCTCTTCATTGCACGGCGCATGTTGCGAGCCATGGAAAGCCCTTTCATTCCTGGGATATTTCCCATCATGCCCGCGAGACCTCCCCCTCCTCCGCCCATGCCGGGCATTCCACCCATTCCACCCATCATCTGTTTCATGAATAGAAACTTCTGAACGAGCTCACTCACTGACTTTTCTTCGTGCCCGGAACCACGCGCAATACGCTTAACTCGGCCAGTCTCTCGAACCAGTAAATTGGGATCCGCTTTTTCATCACGAGTCATGGACTGAATCATCGCTTCAATGCGTCCCAATTCCCCGTCGTCCATTTGTGCTTCAGCGCCGGGGGGCATCATTTGGCTCATGCCGGGGATCTTGTCGACAAGATCACTCAAGGAACCCATCTTCTTGATCATACGAATCTGACCGAGAAAATCATCGAGGGTGAAGTTGCCCTGCATCATTCGCATGGCATCTTCTTCGGCCTTCTTTTTATCGATGACCTCTTCGAAATCTTGGATCAGTCCGACAACATCGCCCATTCCCAGAACGCGACTCGCCATGCCCTCAGGACGGAAGGGTTCCAACTTGTCGGTGGTCTCCCCCATGCCCTGAAAAACTACGGGGGCTCCCGTAATTTCTCGTACATTGAGAGCTGCACCACCGCGGGCATCACCATCCAATTTGGTTAAGATCACCCCTGTCAGACTCAGGCGGTCGTTGAACCCTCGTGCAACGCGCACTGAGTCTTGACCGATCATGGCGTCGACGACGAGCAACACATTTTGGGGGCCGGTTGCCTCCTGAATGTGAGTGAGCTCATTCATGAGGTCTTCGTCGATGGCTAAGCGACCAGCCGTATCATAGATGACGACATCATAGCCTCCATTTTGCGCCTCACGTTTTGCTTGGGTGCAAATTTCTAATGGAGTCGCTCCTGGAATATTGAACACCGGAACGTCAATTTGCTTACCAAGCACCTTGAGTTGCTCAACGGCAGCAGGGCGTTGCATATCAGCTGCAACCAAAAGTGGTTTCTTGCCGTCCTTCTTGAGGTAGCGCGCCAGCTTAGCCGATGAGGTGGTTTTCCCAGAGCCTTGCAGCCCCACCATCATGATGCCGGTTGGTCCGACGCTGGCGAAACTGAGCGGCTCGCGCTCTTCACCGCGCATCACACTTACCAATTCATCGTGACAAATTTTGATGAATTGGTCGGACGCGCTGACTTCGTGTTTTTGTCCGCCTGCCTTGACGCGGGTGCGCACCGTTTCACCAAGGGCCGACTCCTCGACGCGAGCGAGGAAACCCTTGATGACTCCTAGCTCTACGTCCGCTTCAAGAAGCGAACGCCGCACTTCCTTGAGGGCTGCTTGGATATTCTTTTCGTCGAGGGAAGTGAGACCGGCAAGACGATTGCGCGCCTCACGAAAACCTTTAGTCAGCGCATCAAACACGCCTTCGCATTAGCATTGGGCCCGAGCGGGTACCAGTCCCAAAAAAAGGATATACCCAGGTGCCCGTTGCTGCTCTCAACAGTCGGACAATGCCCCTTGAATTTCGCTGATTGCTTTTCCATCACCCTGCGCTTGAGCCACCTCCAGGCCAGACTCCAACCAAGTGCGTGCTTCTTCTTTTCGTTCAAGATCGAGGAGCATTTGTCCTGCCATCAAATATTGCGCGAGGTATTGGGAGTCAACCTCCCGTAGGCTCTCAAATGCCTTCAGAGATTCCTCTACGCGCTCTTCCTTCTTTAGTTCAAGGGCAAGTGCGTAACGGGCAAAGGAATCGGCTTGGCCGTTCGCTATCAATTGTTCGAGGTATGCAAGTTTCTTATTCATGACTCAAATTCCAAATACTGGGCGACGATGCGTTTGGGCCCGTAACCGGGAAAGCGGGCGACAACGGTCGGTTTTTCGCCTGCTTCTACGCGTTCTACTATGCCCTGGCCGAATTTCTTGTGTTTGACTCGTTGGCCTGGGCGAACCACCACAGCTTCCTGTTCGTCGTAGCTCTCTTGAGAAAAGTCGTCCTCATAGATGGGATCTACCGCGTCATCATTTACTTTACGCTGGGTAACGCGAATCTCGGCACTCGCCGAACGTCCCCCCGGAGATACTTGGGAAGGCTCCTCGGGACTCTTTGTTTTCCACGAGGAGCGGCCGCTTGTGGCCCCCCAATTAGAGGAACCAGAGGCTCCTCCTCCCCAAGCGGGATTTTTTCCGTAGGAAGAGCCCGAAGAAGAACTCTTGCCACCATACCGGCCACTGCTCATTCCGGGCATTGAGGGACGGGATTCACCCGTCAATTCCACGCATTCTTTCGGCATATCGTCAATAAAACGACTACGAGAAAGGTACTTGGTACGCCCAAAGAGAAAACGCATGCCAGCGTGGGAAACGGCGAGCCTCTTGCGAGCACGCGTCACGGCTACATAGGCAAGACGCCGCTCTTCATCCAGTTCCTCGGGGTCTTCTCCGTCCATTCCGCGGAAGGGAAACATCTCCTCTTCCATTCCCGTCAACCAAACGCACTCAAATTCAAGTCCCTTGGAGCTATGTACTGTCATCAAGGAAACTTTGGGGCCGTCCTCCATCTTGTCTACGGCGGCCACGAGGGCAACGCGCTCTAAATATCCAGCGAGAGTTACTTCTTCGCCAGTCTCGGGAGCTTCATTCTCGTATTCTCGCAGGGAGCCTACCAGCTCCGCGAGGTTCTCGATGCGTGCGTCGCTTTCCGCCGTGTCCTCTTTCTTGAGAAGCTTGAGATAGCCGATTTTTTCAAGGATATGCTCTAATAAATCACCTGGAGATAGACTGTTCATTGAGTCTCTCAGTTCCTGAATTATTTGAGCGAAAGCTCCGAGCTTTTTTGCAGGTGCTCCTGTGAGCGTTTTATCAACGAGGGCATTGGTGAGAGTATCGGTCAAGCAAGTTGCGTTCTCATCGGCAATGAATTGAAGTTGCTCGATTGTTTTTTTTCCGATGCCTCGCGCCGGGGTGTTCACCACGCGCAAAAAGTCTGTGTCGCTAGGAGGATTGGCTAAAAGGCGCAGGTAGGAGAGCATTGTCTTGACCTCTGCTCTATCAAAGAACTTCATGCCTCCGATGATCTGGTATGGTACACTAGCTCCCCGCAAGGATTCCTCCAAAACGCGTGACTGAGCGTGGGTGCGGTAGAAAACGGCAATTTCGTTGGCAGGCACATTCTCTGAGAGAGCTGCTTTGATACCGCTACTTACATAGCCAGCTTCTACGCGCTCGTCTGCACAAGCACGAATCTGCACCTTTTCTCCTGCTTCGCTGTCTGTCCACAGCTCTTTTGGTTCACGGTCATTGGCCAGTGCGATGATGCCCAATGCTGCACTCACGATGTTTTTTGTGGAGCGATAGTTTTGCTCCAACTTGATGACCTTGGTCTCTGGAAAATCCCGTTGGAACCCTCGAATGATGCGTACATCTGCTCCACGCCAACGATAAATGGATTGGTCGTCGTCGCCCACCACGCACAGATTGCGTGATTCGGCTGTGAGGGCGCGTACAATGCGGTACTGCACGAGGTTGGTGTCCTGAAATTCGTCCACCATCACATAGTCGAATTTTCTCCTGAGTTCGGCACCCGCGGGGCTCTCCATATCCTCAACTATTTTGAGAATTAGAAGTAAGAGATCATCGAAGTCCACTGCATTACTTCGTTTGAGCGCGGCCTGGTACTCCCGACCGAGTAGAACCATGTTGGGGTCAAACCCATCACCTAAATCTACTTCGGCAGGATCATTTCCCTCTCCCTTGGCGGCGCTAATTATAGCGCGGACGGCCTTGGGCATATAGCGTCGGTCGTCTAGTTTATGTTCCTTGATGATGCGGCTGATCACCGCTTTCTGATCGGAGTCGTCGTAGATAACAAAGTTCTTGGATAGACCGACTGCATCGTGGTGGCGCCGCAAGAACTTGGCGCAGCTGCCATGAAACGTTCCGACCCAAAGATCTCGAGCAATGTCTGGACCAGTCATCTTCTCAAGTCGCTCGCGCATTTCACCCGCTGCTTTGTTGGTGAAGGTCACCGCAAAAATACGATAGGGAGCTACACGATGGGTCGCGACCAAATTGGCGATGCGGTAAATGAGTGTTCTCGTCTTGCCGCTGCCTGCCCCCGCAAAAATAAGAAGAGGGCCACCCACGTGCGTGGCTGCGGCGAGCTGGGGCGGGTTGAGAAGGGGGCCTAGTTCTACGTCCGACATGTGTGGACCAATTGCTACCCCTGAGGATAGGGGTTGCTCAAGGTATATTCCTAAGTGCTATATCCCCCCCAGGAAAATTGCCCATCGTGTCTGACCAAATTGAGTTAAACCCTTTACATCTGAGCCACAAAATCGGGAAATTGGTTCCGCGTTGGAGACGATTTGCCTCCTCAGGCGGAGCGAGCACTCGAAATGAGTCTCCGTTTCTCGGTGAATTTCCCGGCCTCTCGGCTTTTCGCCAAGTGCAGGACTTGCCCGAGCACGACCCCCTGCGCCTTCCTTTGCTGCGGTGGGTGCATCGGCTGACTGATGCTCGAATTCATATTCCTTGGGCTCATCATGACGCTGAATTGTCCTATCGACAAAAGCACGCCTTGGTGCTGCCTTTTGAGACCTCGTTGAGTCTGAGCGAAATCAGAAAAAACGGCGTTTCGTCTACCTTCGAGCGGAGTAGCTCTTCGAGAAAAAGGACTCTTCTCTCGTCCGAAGGGGAGAGGGCGCAATGGTGGATGGCTTTGGAGGGGTGCGAGGCTGAGCTCAGCGCTCATCGCATAGAGCGCTGGGCACGTTATCATGAAGTGAGCACTCGATTGGGGGTGTCGAGTCAGGACGAAATGTGGTCCCCGCTGGGGAAGCCTCAGGGAGAAGAAGTCGAACAGGGCTTTTTCCTTGATAGACTTGCAGAACAAGCGAATGTTGTTCTTGAGCTTACCGATGATGCCGCCCAGGCGCACTTTAAACGGGGCTGGGCTTCTTTAGCAGAGGCCTTGAGTGCCCATGAGGCGCCTGAGGGATGGCCTGCCCGGTTGGCGCTCGACTCTCTGCGTGAATTGTGGGGGATGAGCGATTTGTTTCGAGGTCTTGATCTATCTCTATCTCTACCTCCCTTGCCTGCTCGCCTCTGTCCCCAAAGCTTTCCACGGGCGGCGGCCACAATGGGTCGGGCATTGTGCGTAGCCCTGATCCCTCATGATGTGCCCTTCGTGCGAGGGCGTGACCCTGATGATCTTCTCGGACACGAAATAGCAGAACTCTTTCACAGGTGGTCTTGTTCTCCCGTTTTTCAAGCGCGCAAACTTGGACTAAGCCAAAGAACGCTAGAAGAATATAGGCGTCATTGGGCATTGGCCCAGTTGGCCAGCTTACGCCTCGCTGCTGCTAGGCTGCTGATCATGCGAGGCGCTTTGACCGGGACTCGAGTTCTTGAACGCGTGTTTGAGGAGACGACTCGTAGGCTCCTTGGCCGGAGTCTTCCCCTTTCTTCAGCCTTAGCTCGTTTCGAAATTCGTCACGATGAGCCCGCGCGCTTTGTCGCGTTTTTTTCAGCTGCGCGTCGTGAGACCGAATTGCGCAATAGTTACGATGAAGATTGGTATGAGAGTCCTCGTGCTCAAGAGCAGCTACGTGCTGAAATTTCATTGCCCGCATCGAGAGAACGAAATCTAGACAACCTTCGTGTCTGCACGACTGAAATTTTAGAAAGGCTCGCTCTCGGCTAAGTTGACTTTCTCTTGGTGTCGAGTTGGTTCTCAGTAGCTGCTGGGGCTACTTGGGCCTAGGCCCATAGATTCGATGTGCACTGTAAATCCAAAGACGATGGCAGTGTAAGGAGTGTCTCCTAGTCCCCGCCGCATGGAAACATCAAGACCAAACTTTTGGTCAGCATAACCTAGTCCGCCAGAAAGGGCGTGGGTGTTTGGAAACTGCTCATAACGGTAGCCCGCACGAACAGCCACTCGGTCGGCGACTAGAATCTCGCCTCCCCCATTTACTCGAATAGTAGTCTCTTGATACGTGCTCGATTCGAGGGAAGCGTCCGCGCTGAGACTAAAGTCCTCTGTGGCAAGTCCCATTCCAACACCTCCGCTCACCGGAACCAATGATGTGTCCGAGCTGCCTAGGTTGGTGCCCGTAATCGAAAGGGTAAACTCTGGAACAGGTCGAAGGGTTGCACCGGCATCAAAGGCTATCGTTTGAATGATATTTGTATTGGGTAAACCGCCACTGGCTTCACTGTAGCCAAGGGGGCCCGTACCGTTCTGTTGAACGGTGATATATTTTCCAGCTAGGCCCAAAAGAAATATTTCACCCAAAGGCATCGACATACCAAAGCGCATATCGATCCATTCTCGCCGGATGCCATCGGGGTCTTGTAACGTCCAAACGCCTCCAAGTCCTCCCGATAGCCCAGTACTACTGATGAGTGAGTCTACCACCGCGCCGCCGTAGCTTTGACGGTTCGCCTCTGGGTAGACTTGGGCAAAGGCGCCTACATGGTAAAGTTGAGCGGCTCCCAAGTTGGCGGGGTTACTATAGAGTGCACTCAATGAGTTTGCAGTAGCCCGCATGGCTCCGCCTAAAGCGGTCATGCGTGGCGTTTCGAGCTCCGCATAATTGTGCCCGATTTCCGGAGGAAGGGAGCTTGGTTCCGCTGAGGCAAGAGAGCTAGGGAGGAGGACGCCCGCCAGGCAAAGCACTTGGAGAGCAAACTGATGGCTGCCTAGCGAAGTCGATGTTTTCTGTATTTGCTCTGAGCCCATTGGCACATTGTTCCCCCACGCCATTCTCTTTTTTTCTTGCACATGACTCATAACAACTGATTCTTTTTGTGGGGGAGCCGTCGTCGCCACAGAGGCGCAGGCATTGGGGTGACTTCGTCGAACCTCCTTATCGAAGACTTGGGGGCTGGGCCAAGTTACTTGCGGCAAACTCCGCAGGGCGCCAGCACGGGAGGGGGCGAAGATTTTCTTTGCCCCATATCTTCCGTATTTGAGCTGTAAGTTGCAGACTGAAGGCGCTCAAAGCCTTAAAATTGCCTAAATCTCTCTCGTGCAAAAATATCTACAGGTAAAAGAACCGTGGAGCGAAGACTGTGGAAAAGTCGAGCCTTGAAGATATTTTTTGGGAGCGTTAGTTGTGTCTTCCGGCCGGGATGATTCGTTCCAACCGGACCATCAAACTTCACGCTGCACCCTCACGGAGGGACGGTGACTTCGAGGAATATTCCACCCAGGCTCCCTGGGGAGTGGAAGTCGTCTTTTCCTTGATCTGAGTGAGATGGTGGCACAGGCCAGTCTGTTTATTCTGTTTATTCTGTTTTTCTCCGCTCGAACGGAGCTAAAATTTGCTCTCCAGGTCACTTGTCCACAACTGTGGATAACCTGGGGCATTCACGTTTCCCGGTTCTCCCCCCCATCTCTCCGATCGCCTTGGTCCCCACCACCAAGCTAGGCGCTTATTGAATCGAATGCTTTCTACTTCCTCCGCTCAAGAATATTGGCTTCAAGCTCTAGAACACACTCGAAGTCGGTCCCCCGCGACCTTCGAGCAGTGGTTCTCCTCCATACAATTTGACGGAATCGAGTTTGATGGCCTCGAAGAGGGAATTTTGCATCTTGCAGCTCGGGACGACTTTGTTCTGGACTGGGTAAAGGAGCATTTCTTACCGACACTCCTTGGACGTCTACGCGAACTACTGAGCTCTCAAATTGAGGTGCAATGGCGCATCGCTTCTAGCCTCGACACACCTATCTGCGCGCCAAAGATTCCACGCGAGTCCAGTTCCGCAGGGCGTACAAGCCGAGCCCCTCTCGACTCGTTCAGCGGAGCAGGCCGTCCCGCCCAAGCAGGCAGTCCCGTTAGAAATGTAGCGCAACCGAGTCGTGCTCCAGCACCTCGTCTGGTTCCGCCCAATCGTTCGGTCGCTAGCCTGTCTGCGGACGATACACAGTCGTCGTCGCGTCGGCCTTCTTCGGTTCCTAGTTCTCGCGCCCACTTTTCTATCGGTCAGCTGAACGGCAAGTACACCTTTGATAACTTCATTGTGGGCCCGTCCAACGAACTTGCCTATGCAGCTGCCTTTGCCTCCGCAGGTGAGGGGCCGCCTCGTTACAATCCCCTCTTTATTGCTGGGGGCACGGGTCTAGGCAAAACGCATCTCATGCATGCAATTGCGCACAAGATTCTGCAGGAGCGCCCCGATGCGTGCATTGTTTATGCAAGCGCAGAGCGTTTTACCAATGAGTTCATTGAGGCCCTCCAAAATCGCAAAATGGAGGAGTTTCGTGCGCGCTATCGCAAAAATTGTGATGTGTTGCTTCTTGACGATATTCAATTCTTGGCGGGCCGTGAGCAGACCCAAGAAGAGTTTTTTCATACATTCAACGCCTTACACGACGCTGGAGTACCTATCATCGTATCAAGCGATAAGTACCCCCAACAATTGCAGCGTATGCCCGAGCGGCTCGTTTCTCGTTTTACTTCGGGTTTGGTCGCTGATGTTCAGGCTCCACGCCTTGAAACTCGCGTGGCCATTTTAAAGAAGAAGGCTCAAATTGAGGGGATCGATTTACCCGATTCTGTGGCCGTGGCTTTAGCCGAAAATGTAAAAAGCAATGTCCGTGAATTAGAGGGCGCGTTGATTCGACTTGCAGCCAAAGCTTCTCTGTGTGGCCTCTCCATAGAGGAGACGCTTTTGCGAGGAGATATCTCTCTCGTTGCGGCCCCCGCTAAAAAGGTCGTCTGTGTCTCGGATATCCAAAAGGCGGTTTGCAATCACTTTCGCGTAACAAATGCTGAGCTTTTGAGTAAAGATCGTCACAAAAGTATCGCTTTTGCTCGCCAGGTGGCGATGTACCTCTGTCGGCAGCGTTTGCGCTCCAGCTTTCCTGAATTGGGTCGTGCGTTTGGCAATCGCGACCACTCAACCGTGATGAGCGCGGTGAGAAAGGTGCAAACCTTGCGCGGAAAGGACCCTCAAGTCGAGGCTCATTTGGACGCAATCGAATGTCGATTAGCTTCTAACAATGAGTAATTGATCGTGAGTGTCGGGGGCTCAACCCAAGACGCTCCTCATCGACAGCTCTAGGACCAAAGACCGTCAGAATATGCCGGGTTTTGGTGTCAAGGAGATAAGAAGTAGTGCTGAGAACAGCACTGGTCACATGAGGTGTGAAGTACAAGAGTGCCTTTCCGTTCGACTACGATACGTGGAATTTTCGCCCGCCTACAGACTGTAGCGCTGGCCCCAGTACCTCACAGCTCCACGTGTTCGCTCGATTCGGCGTCCTTCATGTCCTTCTGGTTACAACGACCGCCAGAACTGGTCGTTGCTTGAGGAGCCGGTGAATTGTGTAAATTGCCGCTCTCGGCCTTTTACACACTCACCCCGCGATCAATTACTTCGTTGGAGCAGATTGATTTTCCGTTTTGGCACGCGCAGCGGGAATAGTTTGAGGGGGGCTCAGTTCGGGCGGAGTTTCTTTCGATTTCTCCATTGCTCGAGAGGCGACCTGGGGCAATCCTACTGGGGTGTCCGGCCGGGTTTCTGGCACAAGGGAGATCGTTTGAGCGACATGATGAATCGTGGCGTCGATGACTTCTGTGGCACCTTCTCCCAGGGGAGTCCCATAGGGAAAGTGGGCTCGCGACCGGGAGGCGAGGGTTTCTTCTTTTAAGACTTTCCCTTCGCGCAAGAGACGAAAGCGACTTCGTGCCCCAGCTGACCAACCCGGGCCCGCGTCGTCTGGGGGGAGGGCGTCTAAAGTCACGTCCACTTGGAGTAAGTAGTCACTTGGTTGAGCATCTTCGGGGGAGCCAATGATGACTTCAGGAAAAGACGGCCAGAGTCCCCTGACCAGACCTTTTTCGAGAGAATCTCGAATATTGTAAAAGCAAATGGGGTGGTACTTCTCATAGGCGACACATTGGGTACCCTCGCTCGTCTCAGGAATGTGCACGATGAGTCGAGTTGTGTGCAGTACCTTTTCCCCGCTGGGTGGCGGGAGAGACGTTTCTGCGACGTGTGCCCAGTGACGCGTGGAGCAAGCTGGAAGCAAGAAAAGCATCCCAAGAGCGGCGCCTAGCAACGTGACGCGTCGAGAGAGAACGAAGACTGAGAGAGGCATCCGTGTTCTCTATCCCTCCCACGTAAAATAGGCCCAATTTTCTCGTAGAATTGGGTTGGACCAATTTCGTTTCGCTACAAACTGACACTTATTGAGGAACTAGAGTAAGCTGAGTTCATGTTGACCTTACGAAATGTCCAAGAACTTCAGGACAGCCAATCCGTTGTATGCTTGCAAGACGGACGGGTAGGCCGGATCGTGCGAGTAGACACCACTTTTCCAGCCAACTGTACCGAAGTTTCCGTTTATACTCAGGGAAGCAAAGGCCCCGGAATAGCTAAAGTCAGGCTCGACAGCCTCTCAACCGTTCGTCGGCTCGGCTGAAGTTTCCTCGAGATCGAGTCCCGTCTCTTCAGTCTCTTCGTCACCATACATTGCCTCGGCAATTTCGAAGGCGGCGTTCTCTAGCTGTGCGTGAGCTTCTCGTAGACTTTCGAGATCGGCTCCGCTTTCAAGCATCGCTTTCAGGTCTTCTACATCGTTCTTTACTTGAGCAGCGCGTTCAGGCTCCAATAAATCGCCGTACGCCGTGACGGCTTCTTCCGTTGTGTAAATCAGGGTTTCTGCCTGATTTCGTAGTTCTGCGAGGCTGCGGCGGAGTAGATCTGTTTCTTGAAACTTTTGACCCTGTTCGATGAGTTCGTCGACTTGCTCTTGGCTGAGACCGCTGGCAGGCTTGATCTCCACTTTTTGGGAGCGATTGGTCCCCAGATCGATAGCTTCTACCGAGAGTAGACCCTCGGCACTGACGCTAAAGGTTACTTGAATCTTAGGAACACCACGTGGGGCTGGAGGAATACCCGTGAGTTCGAACTCTGCAAGGCTGCGATTGTCCCCTGACATCTCGCGCTCACCCTGCAGAACATGAATCGGCACAAATGATTGATTGTCGACGCTGGTGGTGAAAATTTCACTCTTTTCTGTCGGAATGGTGGTGTTGCGTACGATGAGCTTTGTAAAAACCCCGCCGCCTGTCTCAACACCAATCGAAAGAGGGGTGACGTCCAGCAAGAGCATCTCGTCGATGTGTCCGCTCAGGGCTGCCCCTTGAAGCGCAGCTCCAAATGCAACAACTTCGTCAGGATTCACGCTCTTGGCGGGGGTTCTTCCAAAGAAATCACTGACCGCTTTTTGCACGGCGGGCATGCGGGTCATTCCTCCTACTAAAACAACCTCTTCTACGTCTTTTACATCCAAGTTGGCGTCTTTAAGAGTAGCTCGACAGGCGTCTAGAGTTCGTTCAATCAGAGAACGCACCAATATATCCAGTTCACTGCGCTTGAGGGTGCGCTCCAAATGCACAGGTCCTTGGGGGCCATTGGCGATGAAGGGAATGTTGATCTCTGTTTCGAGAGAGGAAGAAAGTTCGTGCTTTGCCCGTTCGGCTCCTTCACGCAGACGTTGCCAACTCATCCGATCGGCTCGCAAATCGATATCGTTCTCTTTTTTGAACTCCTCGGCAAGCATATCAAGCAATACCCGATCGAAGTCTTCGCCACCGAGGTGTGTGTCACCTCCTGTTGCGTTCACGTTGAACACACCATCTGTGATTTCGAGGACCGAGATATCAAAGGTGCCTCCACCCAAGTCGTAAACAACAATTCGCCCAGCCGCCGATTCGTCCAGACCGTAACTGAGTGCAGCTGCCGTGGGCTCGTTGATGATACGTTTCACATCAAGCCCCGCAATTTTGCCGGCGTCTTTTGTCGCTTGGCGCTGGGCCTCATCGAAATACGCTGGAACGGTCACAATTGCTTCTGTGACTTCTTCGTTAAGATATGCCTCGGCGATTTCCTTCATGTGTAGAAGGATAAAACTCGACATTTCGGGGGGGGAGAGCTTCTTGTCGTCGATCTCTACCCAGGCGTCGCCATGTTCGTCCGCAGCCACATTGTATGAGACCGATTCGCGGTGTGCTTCAACTTCCGGAGTATCGAACTTTTGCCCCATCAATCGCTTGACCGCGCTCACGGTGCGGGACGGGTTGGTGGTGGCCTGACGTTTTGCCACCTGGCCGATGAGGCGATCACCGCTTTCAGAGAAAGCTACGACGCTTGGTGTCGTGCGTGCACCCTCTCCATTGGGAATCACGACAATCTCGGGTTTTCCTTGGGTATCTGTGCGTTCAAGAACACACACACAGGAGTTGGTTGTTCCTAAATCGATTCCGATAATCTTACTCATTGCGTGCTGCCTCTCCAGTCTTGACCGCTGGTGAGCTGGGTCTTTGCCCTCTCGGTGGGCTTTAGGCCGGGAAATAAAATCATGCCTCGGGAGACTCACCTTCGCCCGCGCCATCAGAGGTCGTTTCATTTGCGACAGGTGCTGGAGCGGACAGAGCTTTCGCAACAACGACCATCGCGGGACGTACTAAGCGATCTCCCTGGCGGTAGCCTGGCTGTACCTCGGCGGCGATACACCCTACAGGTACATCATTGGTTTCTAAGTGTTGAATCGCTTCATGAACACTGGGATCAAAAGGCTGTCCAATTGATTCTATCCGCTCAATACCTTGGCGAGAGAGGGCATCGACAAATTGCTTTACTACCAACGTGATGCCGTCCACGAGACCTTTCATGTCAGCGTTCGTGGACTCTGAATTTTCTTTTTCATCCGTTGTGGTTGCGTGGGCGGTGGCTCGCTCCAAGTTGTCAAAAATCGGCAATAGGCTGTTGAGGAGACTATCACGCCCTTTCTTTTCTGCTTCGGCGACTTCTCGACGAGAGCGCTTGCGAAAGTTGTCGAAGTCCGCAGCCGTACGCATTAGCTTCTCTTTCATTTGAGAGGCTGTTGCGAGAGCTTCTTCCAAAGGGTCTACCACTACAGGCTCGCTGGCCTCTTCAGCGGTGACCGCATCTGTGCCTTCAGTTTGCTTCTCTTGGGTCAGCTCCTCGGAAGGTTTGGTCGAGTTGCTGTCGTTGGTGCTGTTGTTGGCTTGAGCACTCGTTGTATTTGAATCTTCTGTCACGGCGTGCGAATTATAGGTGCCTTGGACCGGGTCACAATATTCGAAGGGAGACTTCCGGTGAAGATTTTGATTTAACTGGTAACGAATGCCTTTGGGGGACGAAATGTAAGTTCGCCAACGGGTCATTTACAGGGCAAGAGGCGAATTGCTCTCCTTGTGCCGCCGCTTGTGGCCCAAGTACCTTTTGCCGCTGTTTTGGGGTTTTTTTCGAGAGAATTGGGGGAAAACCAGTGGTCAACTACCTCGTTGAGCTCCCAAATTGGTCCGACACCCGGCAAAGGTTTGACAAAATGGTCCTCGCCAGCCGGGGCAGAGGAAAAAAATTCCCAAAAAAGACATTTTTCGGGAGGTAGGACTCCCACAATGTAAGTTTTTCCAGGCCAGATGGTCAAATCTTCATCAATCAAGAGGGAGCCATCCTCGCGAAGCAACGAGAGACGATGACGTCCCCCCAAAAGGGTTACGAATTTACCCGCGAGGCTGTCTTCGAAGTTCGAGCTAGCAATGAGTGTTTCACGCCGGGAATCGACGAGAAGAACGCTGTTTATTTCCCCAGCAGCGATGATGCGTAGAGTTGCTGTGCCCAATGAGTGAATGGTAATCATCCACAATAAGGAGAGCAGGGAGAGCGCGGTGGCCCATCTCCAGTGAGGATTTACATTTTCACCTTGGTCTAGCTTTTTGATGAGGGGAATTTTATGAGCAATAAGTGTCTCTGAAAATTGCGCGGATGCAGTTTCTATAATTCTCTCATTGTTCTCAGTCGCCTGACTGGAGGAAATTTCATAAATCGAGGCAGATACACCCTTCCAGAGCGAAAAATAGCCCAAGAGGGTCGGTAAGAGAAACGCAAAGAGCACCCCGAGGAAAAACTGCAGCGGTAGAACTCGTTGTCCCCAATAGAGGGGAGGAAAGGTAGCTACGGCGAGGGAGAGCAGAAGAGTGCCGCCCTGGTAGGCAAGGACGATTGTGGTCTGTTTCTGGATGTGGTCGGCGCAAAGATCACAATAATAGGAGTCAAGGGCAGTGAGTTCTGACGCCCCCCCCTTTTTCTGAACAATGGCTTGGGCACGAACTCCGGGGGCACCACAGTTTGGGCAGAGCGCCGGAAGAAGCTGTCCGGCAGAAAGTTGATGGTGGGCGAGGAAAGAGCTCGCCCTGCGGGGGAGCTCCACAGGGCGAGCCTCTTGGAGCAATTGCGCGCGCTGGGACGGCGTGTTGGGGGGGATGGGGGCTCCTTCGTCAACCATAGATGATGGTATAGAGGCTGGTGGAGAAGCTGGGCGGATACAAGTGGACAGTGCCCGCGTGGAGACTACATTGAATAAATTATGGCAGATCTCGACGACGAATTGCGTGACGCGTTAGCGCTTTCAGAAAGTCAGCAAAATTCGAACAAGCAAGAGACACCAAGCGGTTCTTTAGAGATCGGGCCAGAGCTCGTTGGGGATACTCCTGGTGTTTCAATGAATCCGGGGAAAAGTTCTAGTGATTCTGAAGAGGCGCCGCGCCGCAATTTGGGCCTGCTGGCCGCACTGCTTGTGGCCGGGCTAGCAATCGTCGCCCTTGTGTTTACAAGTGTGGACGAAGCCGCCATTTATTCTGTTTCCACCGATCAGTTGGTGAACCAAAAAGAGAAGTATAAAGGTCGCAATGTACGCGTTGTGGGCGATTTAGTCGCGGGAACTCTAACCCAGCGAAAAGAGCCCTGTGAGTACCGCTTCGAAATGGAAAAGAACGGTCAGAAACTCAAAGTGCGTTACCCTCAATGCATTATTCCGGACACTTTTAAGGACATCCCCGGAGTAGAAGTGCAGGTAACAGCCGAAGGGGAGCTCAATGAGGCCGGGCATTTTGATGCGACGCATATTATGGCCAAATGCCCCTCGAAGTACGAGATGCAACAGCGCGCGGGCAATGGGGAAAAGGCTCCTCATTCCATGGGTGAGATCATCGAGGGTGATCAGAACGGGAATACTGCTGACGCACTGTTTGCAGAAGATGATTTGAAGCGTGAAAAAGCGCTGGAGAAGAAGTAAGTATGTGGGATAGATTTTTACGCGCCTGTAGGCGTGAGCCGGTAGATACGACCCCGGTTTGGTTCATGCGCCAAGCGGGCAGGTACATGCCTGAGTATCGAAAGATCAGAGAAAAAAACACTCTCTTAGATATTTGTCACAACGCCGAACTGTGCACCGAAGTCACATTGCAGCCAGTTGTGGCCCACAATGTGGACGCAGCCATTCTATTTGCTGATATTCTCCTTCCTCTGGAACCCATGGGAGCTCCCTTTGAGTTTGCCAAGGGTGAGGGGCCGATTGTGCACAATCCGATTCGCACGGTGGCAGATGTGGAGCGCCTGCGAGTCTGTGAGCCTGAAGACGGGCTAGAATATGTGCTCAACGCCATACGCATGATTCGCGGAGAGTTGGACGGAAAGACTCCTTTGATTGGATTCGCCGGCGCTCCTTTCACTCTAGCGAGCT
Organism: uncultured Polyangiaceae bacterium; assembly: GCA_964459035.1. Taxonomy (GTDB): domain Bacteria; phylum Myxococcota_A; class Polyangia; order Polyangiales; family Polyangiaceae; genus NIC37A-2. Next base: position 41,866 of record CAYWLO010000012.1, read on the forward strand.
ACTTAATTGAAGGAGGAAAATCCTCTCAGTATATTCGCACCAAAAAGATGATGTATTCCGAGCCCAAAGCTTGGGATCAGTTGATGGGTAAGTTAGCCGAAGTTGTGCGCCGCTATTTGCGCGCGCAAATTGAGGCCGGGGCTCAAGCTGTACAGCTTTTTGACTCGTGGATTGGGGCTATTTCCCCTGAAGACTACAAGGCTCGCATTCAGCCACATGTCGCTCATATTCTTCAAGACATTGAAAAAACGGGCGTACCCGTGATTCATTTCGGTACGAGCACTACCTCTCTATTGGAATTGCAAAAAGAGGCGGGCGGAACTGTGATGGGGGTCGATTTTCGCTCGACGCTCACCGACGCCCACCGTCGTTTGGGAGACGATATTGCCTACCAAGGAAATTTGGAGCCGATGCTGCTTCTAGCACCTTGGGAGGTTCTTGCTCCTCGAGCGGAGTCGATCATTGAAGAAGGAAAGAAATTGCCGGGGCATATTTTCAACTTAGGACACGGAATTGTGCCCGACGTAAACCCCGACGTTGTCACGCGCCTTGTGGAATTGGTACACGAAAAAGGCATGCGCTAAGCGACTCGACTAGGCGGTTGCCTGTCTGGCTCGCCTGGTTGCTGCGGCTTTTATCACCGAAGAGTACCCAGCCTGGCTGGATCAAAAAAAGCCGCGGGCATTTGCCTACGGCTTTTTGAGTTAGATGGTTCCGACACATGGATTCGAACCATGATTCAGGGATTCAAAGTCCCTTGTCCTGCCATTAGACGATGTCGGAATACGATTTTCACAAATCGCTTCGCGGAGTTAGCCCCGCGAGGGAGCGCATCGGAGCACCCCTAGAGCCATTGCTCAAGGAGTATCTTACTTGCGTGTGAAGAAAAATTGCTTTCTTGCCCCGGTTGTCTGATTCACTCCGAATTTTGTCGAATTTTAGTAGGTGGCGTTTGAGGGAGGGGCTCTCTGGCCAGAGGGTCGATGGGTGGTCGTTCGAGATCTGTAGGAACTGGGGCGTCGACAAGGGGCTGAATGACCAAAAAGAGTGCCGCGCACAGAATCAAGAGCAATAGTGTGCACAAGAAAATCAATGAGGCAGGGTTTCTAGACGTACTCCAGCGATCGCGAAAGTAACGCCCTTTTGTTCGCAAACGTATTTTTTGCTGCACTCGGGGCAAAAAGTCGTGTTTTGGTTTGGGTGGAGCGTTCAACGCTTGTCGGAGAAGATCCAAAACGGGATCCATCTCACCATTGGATGGGGACTGCTTATCAGTCATGAGATTTGCGTTCCTAAGCGCTCTTGTACTTCGGCTTTGAGTAAATTTCGGGCGCGGTGCAGACGGCTTTTCACTGTGCCCGGAGCGAGGCCGGTTATTTTGCCGACTTCGTCATAACTCAAGCACTCCACGTCACGCAGTACGAGGATCTCCCGAAATTCACTCTCCATACTTTGCAAACATTCTACAACAATTTGCTCGGCCTGGTTTCCCATTGCCTGTAAATCAGGCCGGCGCGTCTCCCCTGACGTACGCCCTTGGGCTTCGTTGTGCACCTCCCGAGGCTCTGCGCTATCAATGTCTGAATGGCTCTTGTGGTACCGACGCGCCATGTATTTTGCACGGTTACGTGTGAGGTTCATGGCGATGCGATAAATCCAGGTGCTTAGTTTTGAGTCTCCTCGAAAGCTATCAATGCTCTTGAAGACCTGTACGAATACATCCTGGGCCATATCCTCAGCTTCCTCACGAGTTCCCAGCATGCGCCACACTAGGCGCAGTACTTGAGTCTCATAAGTGAGGACCAATTGATTGAAAGCTTGTTCGTCTCGCTTTTTGAGGCGTTCAATGAACCGTCTGTCCATCAGCTTTTCGTTTGGCGGGCTGGGCATTCTTGAGTACAGACAACCGCCTGCAGGGATTGTTCCCCCCAGCCTTGACTAGGGTAGAAGAGAAGATGCAATCGCCATTCTGAGTGGTTGCTCTCAGACCCAGCGTGCCAGAACGGCAGTTACGTTATCGGGCCCGCCCGCTTCATTGGCTTGCTCGATCAATCGAGCCGCAGCCGCCGTCAGATCTGGTGTGTTCTGAATCGTCTGAAAAATCTCTTCGTCGGGTACAATTCCCGCGAGACCGTCCGAACAGAGCAGAATAACGTCCCCTGATTTGGGCGCATCAAAACGAGTATCGACCTTAACAGTTTCTTTCATGCCAAGAGCTCGCACAATCACGTTTTTATGCGGAAAGTTTTCGATCTCTTCGGGGGTCAACTGCTTCATCTTCATGTAATCGTTGAGAAGAGAATGGTCTTCTGTGAGCTGTTCCATCGAGCCGTCACGCACCCGGTACACGCGGCTATCGCCTACGTGCGCAGTGTAAACGCCCTCGGCTGACACAAAAAGTGCGACGATGGTAGTGCCCATTCCTTTGAGTTTTGGGTTGCTTTTTGCGAATTCAAAAATTCGCAGGTTGCTCAATTTGATCCCAGTGAGCAAGCGGTTCTCCTCGTAGCCGCGATCACGATCCATCTTGTAGGGCCAAGTCCGATCAGGATCATTCGCCGTGGATGTGAAAAATTCACGCATGGTGTCTACGGCCAATTGGGAGGCTACGTCTCCCGACGCGTGTCCTCCCATGCCGTCTGCTACAATATAGAGACCGTACTCAGCCAAGATGGCAAAGTTGTCCTCATTTTGAGCTCGTTTACGTCCTACGTCGGTTTGGCCAGCTACTTCGATGCGCAAAGGGTGTCTCACTCTAGTTGTGGGAATTCACTAGCATCGTCCACGCCAGAGGTGCCTATTGTCAAATTCCAGAGGCGCTTTTATGCCGATTCTTTTCGATTTCTTTTCGTCGGGGTAGTGAAGTCTCCGACCTGAAGCCAATTGAGGGGCCTCAGGAGCTCTTCTGAGCTCCTGAGGCGAGGCTCTTTCCCAGAAAGAGTCTCTTTTATAAGCAGGGTCCCGCTTATTCTCGTTCAGCCGTTGAGCCTGCTTTTAGTTCATGAAGTGGGTCTCAACTCTCGTACGCCTTCATGACTTGCAACAAGAACGATGTCGGCGCGAGAACAAAAGAGACCGGTTTCAACAACTCCTGGTAAAGCCCGCAGTTGGGTATCCAAAAGCGCGGGGTTCTCAATCACGCCGGCGTTGAGATCGTAAACGAAATTACCTGAGTCGGTAAAAACTGGTGCACCGTCTTTTTCACGGCGAACGACGCCGCCAAATTGTTTCAATGTATGAGCTGTCGCTTCGTGAGCGAAAGCCAATACCTCGATCGGCACGTGCCACTTTTCTCCAAGATTTTTGCTGAGCTTTGATTCGTCCACTACGATGATGTTTTTTTGTGAAGCGTGGCTCACAATTTTTTCTCGGGTGTGGGCAGCTCCCCCTCCCTTGATCAAATCGAGAGCTTCACTCACTTCGTCAGCGCCATCTACTGTGAGAGCAATATCCCAAGGTCCGTCTTTTGCAGCGAGGGGGATGCCAAGAGCAATTGCCTGTTTGCGACTTTGCTCGCTGGTCGGCACTGCTTGAAGCTTCCTTCCAGCTTTTACTAATTCGCCGACGGCATCGATGAAGTGTTTTGCAGTGGAACCAGTGCCGAGCCCGATGATGCCCGTTTCGGGAACGTAAGCGATGGCAGCGAGGGCAACGGCTTTCTTTGCACTATCTTGGTCAGAATTCATGGCCCGCCCATAGCGCGATGGCGCTCAGAGTGCATGGCTTGACTCTAAATTTGGCAATTTTTACAATAGTGACTGCTTCGTCCACCAATAGTCTTGCGCAAAATAGGAGTTTGGCACTGGGGGCAGGGTTTACCCGTCTTGCCGTAGACTTTGTGGGAGTCTTGAAAGGCGCCTCGGGAGCCGTCGGGCTGGATATAATCGCTGATCGAGGAGCCGCCAGATTTTACCGCTTTTGTCAAAATAGAAATGATAGCGCGGGCAATTCTTTTCGTTTCATCGATTGAGAGATCGTTGGAGATACGAAAGGGAGAGATGTGGGCTTTGAATAGAATTTCGTCGGCGTAAATATTTCCAATTCCTGCCAATATCTCTTGGTGCAAAAGTGCTGCTTTGATCACCAGTCTTCGGCCCGACAGACCCTTGAGTAATTGACCAGGAGTGATGGTGAGAGCGTCGGGGCCCAGTTTATCCAGGCGACGACTGCTCTTGCCTGGTGCAAGCCATTCGACCTTGCCAAATTTTCTCACGTCTCTGAATGAAATTACCTGACTTTCGCTGAGATACAAAACGAGATGTACGTGTCCGTCTTGGGGCAATCTCTTGCTCACAAATTGTCCTGTCATGCCTAGGTGCAGATGCAGACGGCTGCCATCGTCTAAATGAGCAATGAGGCTCTTGCCGTGGCGTTTCAGTTCGCAAAGAGTTCGTCCTTTGAGCTTTGTTTGCAGAGTGCGAGGTGAGGTGACGAAAAAATAATTTTTCTCCACACTCTCGACTCGTTCAATTCTGCGCCCCAGCCAAACGGAACTCAGTTGTTTTCGGACAATTTCTACTTCGGGAAGTTCAGGCAAGACCCGCCGAGCATATTCATCGTCGGCATTTTTTCCAAGATGAGGTCTGCCCAGGGGCACCTGCGACATTCTGACGCAACCACCCAGGGCCGAGCTATGCTACTGAAAAAAATGTTTCAAATGCGCCCTGCTTTTTTATGTATTTTAACGCTTCTGTTGCTCTTTCCTTTGAGCTGCTCGGATTCTGAGGGAGAAAGCGCCGGAGGGGCGGGGGGGCTTTCAGGAGGCGCCCAGTTGGGAGCCCCTTGTGAAGTGGAGTCTCACTGCGCCCCGGGCTTGATCTGCGATGGTCATAATGGTCGGGGCAGTTGTCAAGAACCTCATTCCCATTGAAAGCATAGTGTACGCCTCTTTTGCCTCTCGCATTCTTATGGAGAAATTTTTCATTGTTTTTTGAAGAGCAAAAATTTTTACATGGTTCACGTACGGGGGAGCAGGGCTTTAGTTGGGCGCGCCAAGCGCTCATCGCAGTCGCACTTTTGGCCGTTTATCCAACGGATTTTTCGGCTCTTTGGGGGGCTCGACTCTTAGGAAAATGGTGGGAACCCCTCGCCGTTTGTGCTCTTTGGGCCCTCTTGTCCTGGTGGTGGGCGCCGCGGGGTTTTTCTTCTCATTCGCTCAAAGGGGAGCGCAGGGCGGGACTCCTGCTTTCTGCCGATGTGGTGTGCATTAGTCTTCTGCTTGCTTTGAGCGGGGCGGCGCAAAACCCATTCACCCTTCTATTTTTCGTACCCATTACTCTGGCAACAGTTGTGGCTCCTCGGTGGACCTGGCGAGTGGCCGTATTGGCGGTAGCGTGTTTTGCCCTTTTGCTTTTTCAGACAGCCGTGACGCTAAAGGGCCATAGAAATCATGAGCATATGGCCCACTTCTTTCAGCATGTGCAAGGAATGGCCATCGCTCTTGCCGTGGCTGGCGCGTTCGTTACTTTTTTCGTCAATCGTATTGCGCGTGCCCTGGAAGCGCAGCGCGTCAGTATTGCTGAGCTTTCTCGCGCGCGGCAAGAAGATCACTTTGCCATTGCCTTGGGAGCTCTTTCTGCAGGAGCTGCTCATGAGTTGGGATCGCCCCTGGGCACCATTCAAATATTATCCGAAGAACTGGCTCATATAGATGAGAGCGAGCGCGAGGCGTCTGTGCGAACAATTGTGAGTGAGGTGCAACGCATGAAAAAAATTGTTCATTCGATGGATAGTAGCGAACTCTCGGCAGCTCTTTTGGGTGACGGATGCTTTTGGAAGATCGCTTCTTTGCAAGAAGAATTTCAGGCGTTGGGTGTGTTGTTTCAGTGTAATGAGTCGATTGAGATATCTCAGCCTCGTAATATAGTCGCTCAAATGTTGAGAGAATTGGTGCGCAACGCTCAACGTGTCGCAACAAAAGATGGAGTACAGGTGGAAACTCTCCTGCGAGAGGACCAGATTTACCTGAGGGTCATTGATGATGGGCCGGGGTTGAGCGCTGAACAATTGAAGAGGGTCAAGGAGCCGTTTTTTTCGGAAACTGGGGGAACTGGCTTGGGCCTTTTCTTAGCAATGGTGCACGCGCGCCAGTTGGGGGGATCTTTGGAAATTACAAGTCAATTGGGGCAAGGCTCTCAAGTCGAAATTTGTCTACCGCGCTTAGGGTTTTCTGGAAAAAAATCCGATTCTCTGGAACCGTTGCATGCCGTTCAGGAGGGGACATGAACCCTGGGGGCGCATGCACCACAGAACGTATTTTATTGGTTGATGACGATAAGTCCTTTTGCCAAGCGCTGTCTTCTGCGTTGCGTAGGCGTGGGCATGAGGTCATCGTGGCCCATTCTTTGGAAGAAGGTCTGGCTGAAACGGTGGCCTGGCAACCCTCGCGTGCCATCGTCGATTTACGTATGCCGGGGGGGGGGCTGCAATTGGTGCAAGAGCTTGCAAAAAACCATCCAGAGATACTCTCTGTTGTTTTAACCGGCTACGGCAGTATCTCGACTGCTGTAGAGGCGGTCAAAATGGGAGCGGTCCAATACCTCACTAAACCTGTCTCGGTGGACGAACTCCTCGCCGCATTTACCGGTGTAGCTCCTCAAGAGGCCACATTGGCCCCTCCTATCGAGGTGGTCGAATGGGAGCACCTGCAGCGTGTGCTCGCCGATTGTGAGGGAAATATATCCGAAGCAGCGCGGCGCTTAAAAATGCATCGACGCACGCTACAGCGTAAATTGGCAAGGGGCAGGGGAGGATAGGACCACCACTGCCCCTTGGAGGCGCTCAAAGCGAATGAGGCATACTTCAGTGAGGAGCCTCTTCGCATTGGTACGCTTTGTTAGCGAATAACTTCTATCACCGGCGGATCGCTGATGTGCTTTAGATTGAGGCCGCCTGGATAATAGTAAGAAGTGGCAGCGCCAAAACCCATTACCTGCAGTCCAAGACCGCGTTCATCTTCGGTGCTGAGGGAGTGAATTCCCCCTTTGTCACCGCTGAGTAAAGCGCGCACAATGCTCCAACCACTTGTACCGATGGCCGTTCCCGCTGGTAGGGGAGTGCCGTCTAAAATGGCAGTGGCACCCTCGGGAACCAAAATATCCGCGTAGTTCTCAGTAAAGTCTGCGGGTGCCAAAAATGTATAACTTTTTCGGAATTGTTGGGGAGTGACCATCATACTGGCAGCAGGATCGCCCGGCTGACCGTAGGACTCACCCGTGTAATTGGGGACCTGCAACTGGCCGCCGAGCAAGAATGAGCCGACAGCAAATGGCTCGGAGCCCTCCACCGTAAAACTCTCCGTTATGCTGCAATCCGCCGCGCTTGTACTACAGAAATTACCCATTTTTCTCGGGGGAAGTTCGACGACTTCACCGGCATTGATGGTGTCAGGAGCCCCGTTCGGCTTACCGTTGGGGTAGCTGAGCGTAGTACCGTCTACATTGCCATAAATGCGTACAATATGCCCCTGTGGCTCTCCGCCAAAGGCAGTAGGAGGAGGCACAATGTATTTTTTCCCAATGACTTCAGCCGGTAGTACGGTTTCTTCAACATGATCGGCATTACCGGCGCCTTCGGGAATGTTTAGAATGGGGCTGAAGGCGATGACCTGGACTGGGTGGTTCGCGTGGACGACGGAACCGCTGAGGTCGGCGTGGGCAATGCCCTCATCGACAGGGCCGTATGCTCCCACTAGCTCCACCACATCACCGGCATCTAACTCCAAGCTGAGTACTTCATTTTTGACTCCTGCCGGCACGAGCCCGCCAGCAAGTAAGCAGCCATTGTTAGTATTCCAGTTCTTTGCCTCACAATGGGGGGGGAGCTGAATGTCTACCTTGGTTCCGTCTTGGGTCGCCGTGATAGAAAAAGCTCCAGGTGTACTTCCCCAGTTATCACCACCCTTGGCCCCTGAGTATCCCCCCACACGGTAATTACCTGTCATTGCGGTGGACGGTAAAAGAAGGGCAGCGTCATTACTGGCCGCGCGACACTCGGTTGCCTTCGGAGTGGACGCCAGGGCTGCTTGAATACGCGTTCCACAATCGGCCTTGTCTCTTCTGTATTGCAGGGGGTTGAATTGCCACGAGGCCACGGGGATTGAGCTGACAAGATGGTAGGCTCCCCCTTTCATCGAGAGGGAAGTTTGTAGCCTGCCTTTGGTTGTCTCCGGTAGGTCGTATTCGGGTCCTTTGAGTTCCTCCACCCACGGCAAAATTACAGTTTTCAAGCCACCGGCTGGGACAGTTTCTATCGCAGAAAACCCGCCCGGACCTGTAATGGTGAGCTTGGCCTCTATCTTCTGACCGTTCGCAACCACAACAGCGAAGTCAAATTCTTTCCAAACGGGGTTTGCGGTAATGGTGGGCCAAAAGTCGCAGCCAATATAGCTTTGGCTTTCTTTCGCATCGGCGCAGCTCTCGGGGTTGTCCACGTTGTTTCCTGGGGCGCTATCAATCGACCCCGGTCCATCCGTTTTGATATCGTCCTTCCCTCCACCACCCGGGGTGTCACTTCCCGTGTTTTGGCCGTTTCCTACATTGATATCGCCATTGTTTTTGCTGCCATCGGGTGAAGTGGCGCCGGCGCTACAGCTGAGGGCTAAGAAAAGTGTAGGAAAAGTCGCTAATTTGAGTCGCTTCATGGGGAGGCCTTCAAAAGATAGTAATTTAAATTGGAGAACGGAGAGAGTCTGAGGGAGAGGACTAGCAAAGGCGGGCGCGTGGTCAATCAAACGCCTCCGCGCCTCAATTCATCGTGAGAGATTTCCTGGTGGGCCAGCCTCTCTTGAGGAGGCCCAGTTACTCACGAAACACAATTGAAAACCGATGGATCTCAGGGACCGTTTACATCGTGCAATCGAGATTTGTGGTGTAGGGGTTTACGCCCAGAGCAAAGGCAATCGTCTTGAAGAGATTGATACGACTTTGACTTTTATCCTTTCCACAATCGATTCCGTTGATGATACTTGTGGTGCCACCAAAGCTTCTGTTTTTCACAATTGCATCGTGGCAAATGCCCTTGGCTGACTGCTCTGTGCTCCAAAACCAAAGAGCGGTTCCCCAGGCGAGGTAAGGTTTTTCCATGACCCAGTTGGGGTTGTTTACGAGATCTTCTCCAAAGGCGGACGTCGCCCCTTGGTAGTTGACCTTGTGCGTAAGCTGGAGTGCCCCGCGGCCGTGGTAAATGCGGTAGGCAGCTACGCACGCCGCTTTAGTCTCGGTTGTACCGTCAGCTCCACAACCTGTTTCTTCAATGAGGCTCATACTTGCGGTTTCGTGGGCGACCTGGGCGAGAAAGGCTGCCGATTCTAAGATGCGGTCGCGCAATGTGCCCTCGGTGGTAAACGTGCTGCATGCTGGCCAGGCACCACTGACGCATTTATCGACCGCTTCCATCAAACCAGCGTAAGAGAGGTTGGCATGATGTCCTGCAAAGAGTTCATCAAAGATGGCTTCTGTCACGATATCTTTGAAGGTGCTTTGAGCGGTGAGAGTGCCGCTAAAGAATCGCAAATCATCGATCCAAAAATCGACCCCGGCTGTAGCGTCGGGTTGTGAGAAGCTCAAGTTAACAATTTGAGCTTGGGGTTGAAAATTCTCGGGAATACCTGGGGTAGGATCGGTACAATCTAGGCGCTTAAAATCCGACCAAGGGATGCGATACTCTGTCCACGCTCCCGTTCCTTCGAGCATGATTGCGTAATGGTCGTAACAATCACTCTCACACGCGCCACCGCTTGTTGCGGGTTGAGTCGGGGGAGAATGCAATGAAAGCTTAACTTGTTTGTGCCCTGCAGCAGGATCTCCTTTAAACCAAAAGGTAAGCCCCTCGTAAGCGCGAGCATCGTAACAGGTGCTGACATCGACTCCTAAAGTGGCAGAAAAAGCGTCTTCGCTACCAGCGCTGGCTGTATAATGAAACGCCCCTACGCTATCGACGGGCCCGCCGGCTGGGGGAGCGACCTTGTCCCAGATCGTGGCAACTGAGTCATGTTTGGCCTCCCACCAATTGCCAGTGCGCCCGTCTCGAGAAGCTACGATATTTGTATCGTTGTCATCAAAATGGTCGATGGTGAGGTAACCACCATCAGCTACCACCATGCTCTCAGAGCATCTGCCCAAAGCAGGTCCCGTGTAGACTCCAGACCACTCGCAAGCATTTGCCCCCGTACTGGCTCCAGCTCCGGTGGTTGCACCGGCCCCCGTACTGGCTCCAGCTCCGGTGGTTGCTCCGGCCCCTGTACTGGCTCCAGCTCCGGTGGTTGCTCCGGCCCCTGTACTGGCTCCAGCTCCGGTGGTTGCTCCGGCTGCAGTGCCACTGGGAGTTGAGGTGCTACTCGACGAGCAAGCGCCGCTCACTAGTGCTCCCACAAAGAACAGGCTTGCGAGGATCGGACTGGACCCCTTACGTAATCCTGTAGAGAATGAGCGCGTGGCTCTTGGTGAAGAATATTTCATCCCCTCAGCCTAACGCAATTGGGGCCGCCGGGCAGGTATTTTATTGATCTACGCTCATTGCAGGCCTCTTAGAATTCATAATTCGCTCGTGCTAGATTTTTATACTCAGAAGAAAATTGCGACACATTGTGTACGTACCGCAAGAATTGCTTACATGAGGTCCATTGTGAGCTCCTGAACATATGACTATAAACCTGACTGCGTAGGCCCATTGATTGTGTGTGTAATGATAGGTGAGTCTCTTGAGTAAAAGTGTGCCGGGGGAGGGCAAGATGCTACCTGATTGCCGCGAGGGTGTATGTTTATGGGGCGGGAGCGAGGCTTGGCTGATACGATTACTGCATTCGCGACTTCTAAAGTGTGTTGAAATATCAATGGGGCATAAGAGTTGTTTTGCGGATGTTTTAGTACGGAGCAAAGTCTTGGTGGATCGCACCTGTGTGATTCTTCAGAGAACGAAGAGTTAAAAATGAAGAATTATAATAGTAGTGCGTTTTTTCGGAGCAGTTCAAGCAAGGCCGCTAAGGCGGTCAGCGCTCTCGGGTGGATAGGACTGGCTGCTTTCGGGTGCGCTCAAGTTTCGGAACCCGATTCCTTTGAAAAGTCTGGCAACAGTTCTTCTACCGGGGCAAGTTCTTCTACCGGAACCTCAAGTGGGGGCGCCGGATCTACTAGTAGCGGGGGCTCGACTCTTGGCAGTGGGGCTTCCACCGCCAGCGGGGCTTCCACCGCCAGCGGGGGGGCGACTCTTGGCAGCGGGGGGGCATCTACTGGGGGAGCTCCTTCAACAAGCACAGGCGGAGCTACAAATTCTACCGGGGGTAGCCCGGCTACAAGTAGCTGTACCGTTGATGAGTGCCGAGCCGATGGTGGGTGTGACACGTGCCAACGTGAGGGAATTAGTAGCGTATTTAGTTGTCAGCCTGATGCTTCGCTGAGCGAGTGTGGGGCCATGTGTATCAACATGCAGACTGACAATTCTCATTGTGGTACCTGCGATAACGCATGCGGGGACGGTCGGTCTTGTTCAGCTGGAGTGTGTGAGTGTGACAGTGGCGGCTCCGAGTGCAGTGAGGTTTGTGTCGATTTACAGAACGATGTAGGCAATTGCGGCGAGTGTGACTTTCAATGTGCCACGGGAGCCTCTTGTTCGGGAGGCGATTGTGCATGTTCGGGCGCAGAGATTGTCTGTGACAGTACGTGCCTTGACTCCAAGAATGACGTAAACAATTGCGGGGCCTGCGGAACGGTTTGCGATCCAGCATCTGCCGCAAAATACTGTTCTGATGGTACCTGTAGCGAGTGTCAAACCCCCGGAAAGCTCGATTGCGGCGGTGGGTGCGTTGCCGTTGCCGACAATGACGCCCATTGCGGAGCATGTGGCAATGTGTGCGATACAGCGGGAGGTGAGGTTTGCTCAGGCGGCAGCTGTGTAATTTCTGCTTGCTCTGCCGAAGGAGTAATCGAGTGGACTACCGACGTAGGTAACGGTAACGACGGCGCAGGATTTAAATGTACAAACCGTCAACGCGTCAGGTACATGGGTAGTCTTTACGAATGCAAGTACGACAGCAACAGTAGTCCTCCGCCTAGCACCAGTGGTGCATGGTCATTCGTTATGTCTTGTACCCTTTAGATTGTCTCAATCGTAGTGCGTTGATTGTCGCACTGCGATGATTTGCTCGATATCCTTGTAAAATGAGCTAGACTCAGCGGGTCGACGGGCGGTTTCCGTCGGCCTCGCTCTAGCGAGTTTTGTATGGGTCCAGCGTTGGCCCAGAGGTCGGCTTGTATCCGTCCTCGAAAACGAGGAAAAGAAAATGATCGAAGTGAAACTTCCCGACGGGAGTGCTCGCTCCCTGGACGACGGCGCTTGCGCCTTTGACCTAGCAAAATCTATTGGTCCCGGTTTGGCAAAGGCAGCAGTTGTTGCGCGCGTCAATGGCCAAATTGTCGACTTGAGTTTGCCCCTGAGTGATGGCGATGAAGTCGCTCTGATCACAAAGAAAGATCCGGAGGCCCTTGAGGTTCTTAGGCATTCTGCGGCTCATTTGATGGCAGATGCCATTTTACGTGTCTTTCCCGAGGCCGAGCTGACCATTGGGCCAGTCATAGAGGATGGGTTTTATTACGATCTTCACATGAAAGGCGGAAAAATCACCCCTGAGGATTTTCCGAAAATTGAAAAGGAGATGCAGCGTATTGCCAAGAGCGCTCTGCCCTTTCAACGTTGTGCCTCGGACGGCAACGACGAGGTTTTTGCTCGCTACAAGGCGATCGACGGCGGGGCTAATCAATTCAAGGCCGAGTTGATCGAAGGAATTCAAGAGCGAGGCGCCGAATTGAGCTTCTACCGCCACGGAGATTTTATCGATCTGTGTCGGGGACCCCATGTGCCCAGCACCAGCTTTCTTAAGAATGTAAAGCTGACAAAAGTCTCTGGAGCCTATTGGCGCGCTGACGCAACGCGTGAGCAACTGGTTCGTGTTTACGGGACCGCATTTTTTGCAAAAGAAGAACTCAAAGATTATCTCCACGCCTTGGCCGAAGCTAAAAAGCGCGACCACCGGGTTTTGGGAGAAAAGCTTGATCTATTTACGTTCATTGAGGACGCTCCTGGTTTTCCGTTTTTTCATCCCAATGGCACAAAGCTTTTCAATCAGCTCACAGACTATATGCGCGGTCTATTAGCTCGACGCGACTACCAAGAGGTGAAAACCCCCCTAGTTCTAAGCGAAGAGCTTTGGCACAAGAGCGGACATTACGAGAATTACTTGGAGAATATGTTTTTCACCAAGCTGAAGCTACGGGATGAGAAAGACCCAACTCATATCAAGGAGGACGTTGTCGAGGACCGCCCTATGGCCCTCAAACCCATGAACTGTCCAGGTCATGTTATGCTCTACAAGAGTCATCAGCATAGCCATAACGAATTTCCTTTGCGTTATGCCGAGATGGGTCTGGTTCACCGTCGCGAGATGAGTGGAGTTCGCCACGGACTTTTTAGAGTGCAAGCATTTACTCAAGACGATGCCCACCACTTTTGCACGCCCGATCAAATTGGTGGTGAGGTGCAGATGCTGATTGATTTCTTCGCGGAGGTCTACGCCGCATTCGATTTGGGTGACGTGCGCATCGAACTGTCTACCCGTCCTGAAAAGAGCATTGGCTCAGACGCAATGTGGGAGACTGCAGAAAAGGCACTCAAGGATGCATTGGACGAAAAGGACATCCCTTACGTCGTCAATCCAGGCGACGGCGCCTTTTACGGCCCCAAGATAGATTTTCATATTCGCGATGTGCTCAAGCGAAGTTGGCAATGTGGGACCATTCAGCTCGACTTTTCTATGCCAGAGCGCTTTGGCTTGACCTACGTGGGCAAGGACGGAGAAAAGCATACGCCTGTAATGATTCATCGCGCTTGCTACGGTAGCCTAGAGCGTTTCTTGGGTATCATTATAGAAAACTACGCGGGGGCGTTCCCCATGTGGCTTGCCCCGGTACAGGTGCAGATTATTCCCGTGAGTGAAAAGTTTGAGGCGTATGCTCGTGAGGTAACAAATCACCTATTGGACGCGGGCATGCGCGCTCAGGCTAATTTATCGGACGATCGCGTGGGCTTCAAAATCCGCGACGCGAGTTTGAAGAAGATTCCTTACGCTATTATCGTCGGAGAGAAAGAAGTCGAGGCAAAAACCATCAACGTGCGCGAGCGAGATTCGGGCGAGCAAGAGGAAACGACCCTCGCCGCATTTGTTGCTCAGGTTCATTTTGCTCCGCCAAAAAAATCAAAAGGACCTCAAGCGGCTCAATAGAAAATTTAGAAGAGCAAGCTCTAACACCGCCCCGTCACCTGACGGTGGCGGTTTTTTCTTTGCAATAGGGCGAGAGGAACTTTATTTTAGAACGATTCCTGACTCTCGTAGAGAGCGACGCTCTAGGACATCTGTCTGCTCGTGATCGAGATCTGCACAAATCACTCGAAGCTCACCTTCGTGTTCAAAGGCGACACTCAATGTGACGCAAGAACACGCGTCTTGAATTGAGAGGTAGGGGCGCGAAATTTGTATTTTTCCCGGAGCAGCCATCGCTCGCTGAAAGTAGGGACGTCGGTACCAATTCGCCCCTTTACCGTCGGAGCAAGGAGCAAAGCGTGCATCACTGATGCCATGATGAGGCGACTCAGCATTGTCACCGATTTGGTAGCCTTCGTTGTCGAGTTCGTAGACTCGCTGTACTCCAGCCACTGCTAGAAACATTGCGATAGCGTCATGAAACCCTACGCCTTCTTGGCGCGCGGAGACACAAGCTTCCAACCCTCCCTTAAAACTTGCGAAATAGCCTTTATCGACGGCCTTTCTTTCAAATTGAGTGCAACGAATTTGCGATGCCAGCTGGTCAAATTGCTGACGAATATCGGTTGATTCGGTGTAGCGGGCTTGGGGACGCGAAAAGTAATAACCTTGAACGAAGTCCACGTCGCTCTCTAGGGCAATCATAGCTTGACGCTCTGTTTCGATGCCTTCCATCACAACGAGAGCACCGGCTTCGTGCACCAAGGATACGATGCCGGGTAAGATACGTTGTACCAGGGGGTTGATAGCCGCTTCGGTAATCATCGCTCGGTCAAGCTTTACGATATCCGGCCGCAATCGCCAGACCCGTTCGAAATTGGACTCACCGGCTCCAAAGTCATCAATCGCCACGAGACATCCCAGGTCGCGAAAACCAGAGACCGCCTCTGCAAGATGTCTCTCGTCGTAGGCGCGTGTTTCGATGATTTCTACTACAACTTGATGAGCGGGTACCTGGGCACATTCGAGCCAGGCCCCAAAGTCTGCGATGACGCCTGCTCGGTCGGGGATACCGTCGGGATTAAAGTTGAGAAAGAGCCAGCCTTTGCCATTTTGACGGCGAAAGCTCTCCATGTGGAGTCGCACACAAGTCTCATTTACCTCAAGTGGACTGAGCTGAGTTGCGAGGCGCGGAAAAATATCGGACGGATTTAGGCAATCGACCTCGTGATCTCGCGCTCTGATCAAAGCCTCATGTCCAACGATCTTCGAATGCACGACGCTGATGATCGGCTGGAACGCCGAAAAGAGCGTTAGCTTTGCGTGCTCGATGAAAGCGGATGGGGGGTCGCTCTCAATTAGCGACTTAGTTTGACTCATAAATATTAATTTCGCGCGAGAGCGGCGTCTGTCCCCCCGAACCGACTCCGCCTATCCCAAGGCTGACCTGCCCTTGACCAGATGACCAGGGTTGATTTTCATTATTTTTATGATCTTCGCGATTCAACTTATGTGAGTCATTCGTATGTGGGGGTATTGGGTCTCATTTACTACCCAAGCTTCGACTTTAGTGCCTTGGCTAGCCGAAAAGTAGATTCCTCGCTCGAATATCGGCGACGCCAAACAAAGTGAGCCTCCGGAGTGGAGGGCGAGATGGTCGCGACGAGCGGCAAATCGCTCGATCATCTGACTATACGTTCAGTAATAAAAATCAGCGCAAACTTTGCAGGCTTGGACCAGTTTAAGATTCACCAGTTCAAATTGTGATTTGAAGCCGTAAAAACTAGTACGACGGCAAACTGAGACGAAGCAGCCGGGATCAAAGGCCCCCTACCCTAGTTGGGGCGGCAAAATCAGGCACGAGGCACTATGGCAGAAAGCGTGGTCGCTCGTGATAATTTATCTTAGAGTAGACGATGCTAGCTCTTACCTCTTTGTGCGGAAATTCTCAGCGTTTGGATGGCGGGGCGATGTTTGGCAATGCGCCGCGGGTGTTGTGGCAGCGTTGGTCCAAGCCCGATGAGGAGGGGCGCATACAGTTGGCATGCCGCTCCTTTCTTGTGCAAGACGGGAAACGCCGCATCCTGATTGAAGCGGGGGTGGGGGCTTTTTTTGAACCAAAACTGAGGGAGCGCTATGGTGTGGTCGAAGGTCATCACGTGTTGTTGTCCTCCCTTGCTGCCCATGGCTGGGCGCCCGAAGACATCGACGTCGTGCTCCTGAGTCATCTGCATTTCGATCATGCCGGTGGTCTTTTGAGTTCATATGCCCCAGGAGAACCGCTCAGTTTGGCGTTTCCGCGGGCTCAATTTGTAGTGGGACAAGAGGCGCTCCAACGAGCAGAAACCCCCCATCCGCGCGATCGCGCCTCCTTCATACCCGAACTTTTACCCCTCCTTAAAGATTCTGGGCGTCTCTCGGTCGTGAAAACGGGGGACGTTCGACATGAATATTTAGGTGACCGTATTAGGTTGCGAACTAGTCACGGTCATACGCCCGGTTTGTTGATTCCCCTATTGCACGGCAGAGAAGAGCGAGCTGTCTTTTGTGCAGATTTAGTCCCTGGTTTACCCTGGACTCATTTACCGATCACGATGGGATATGATCGATTTCCCGAGCAATTGATTGATGAAAAACGCGCCCTTTATGAAGAGGAAGGAGTTGGATGCCTTTTGCTCTATGCTCACGATTGGCAGCTTGCAGCTGGACGATTGAGTCAATCGGACCGTGGTCGTTATGAGATATCCCAGCAATGGGAGACCCTAGACGCCTTCGACTTGGACAAAGGTTGAATCTCTAGTTGTGCCCTTGCCCGGCGGAGCTGAGCCAGGGTGCGGGAGTCCCCTTGTTGTTTCTTATTCGTCTGAATAATATTTTTTGTCTTTTTGAGACGAAACCCCGCACGAAGTTTCGTGGTTTCGTACTAGAGTCGCCGCGAAATGGCCCTAGTACTCTTTGATACTCTCGATAATCAGAAGAAAAAATTTGAGCTGGCGGAGCCGGGTCACGCGCGCATTTATGTGTGTGGTCCCACGACTTACGATCACGCTCATATCGGACACGCCCGCCCCTGCATCATTTATGATGTCTTAGTAAGGTTTCTTCGAAGCCAGGGAACGCGTGTTACCTATGTTCGTAACGTCACAGACATTGATGATAAGATCATCCGTCGCGCCGCCGAGAATAACGAGGAACCTTCAGTGCTTTCGGCAAGAATGTTTGAGTCTTATTCGAGTGATATGGCGCGTCTTCATAACGTCGAGCCCGATCACCAGCCCAAGGTTACAGAACACATTGATGAAATTGTGGCACTGACCCAAAAGCTCATTGAGCGAGGTCACGCCTATGAGTCTGAGGGCGATGTATACTTTCAGGTTTCATCAGACAAAGAATACGGAAAATTGAGTCATCGCGATCTCTCTCAAATGGAAGCAGGAGCAAGCGACCGTGTGAGTGAGGTTGAGGCTAGTCGAAAGAAACACCCCTTTGACTTTGCCCTCTGGAAGAATGCGCGGGAAACCAGCCCATCATGGGAGAGTCCCTGGGGTAAGGGGCGGCCGGGCTGGCATATCGAGTGTTCGGCCATGGCGATGAAATATCTCGGCGAAAGCTTTGATTTGCACGGTGGTGGACTCGATTTGGTTTTTCCTCATCATGAAAACGAGCTTGCCCAAAGCGAGTGTGCCACGGGAAAATGTTTTGCAGGCCATTGGATGCACAATGGATTTGTGCAGGTCAACAAAGAGAAAATGGGCAAGAGCCTTGGCAACTTTTTCTGTCTAGGTGAAGCCTTTGATAGGGTCGAGCCCGAGGCTGTTCGCTATTCATTGCTCACAGTGCATTATCGTTCTCCCTACAACTTGGAGATGAACCTGGATGAGGCCGGCAATCTATTGAGCTTTCCTCAGTTTGATGAGGCCGAAGCGCGTCTTGAATATCTGTATTCGGCCATTGCTCGTCATCGTGCAATTGGCGAGAAAAAGATCAAGGATACTGAGGCCGATGTTCCCGAGGAGATTGCCAAGTATTTGGAGCGTGTTCAGCGGGTATTGGAAGACGATCTCAATACAGCGCAAGCCATCGGTCACCTTTCTGGGCTCCTCAAGTCTGTGAACGAAATGTGTGATGGTGCTCAGGGTAAGAAAGGCTCTGTCTCTCGCTCTGTCTATCGCGCCTGTGGGATTGCGTTAAAAGCGACCGGAAATATTTTAGGATTGGGTCTGGACGACCCGGAAGAGTTTTTGGCTCGCGTACGCGACCGTAAGGCAAAGTCCCGGGGCATTGACGCCGAGTGGGTGCAAGGCTGCATCACGAGACGCGCCGAAGCCCGAAGTAACAAAGACTTTGGCGCAGCGGATGCTGTTCGGGATGAACTTTTGGAGAAGGGCGTAGAAATGCTCGACACCCCCCAGGGGACCTCCTGGCGTCTAACCAAATAGGCGGAGAAAGAGGCCCTTCTTATTGAGGTCTGAGCGATTGGCAGCGCAGCGGAAGTATGCGCTGCCAAGACTTTACCATTGAGACAACCATGGATTTTCCAGAGCTAGTTTATGGGCGTCTCATCAAACGCTACAAAAGATTCTTAGCCGATATTGAGTTGGACAATGGCGAGATTGTAACGGCTCATTGCGCCAACCCAGGATCGATGAGGAGCCTCCTTGAGCCGAGTCCTCGGTGCTGGTTAAGCCGCGCTCGGCCAGGGCGCAAGTTAGCGTATACCTGGGAAGTCGCCGAGCAAGGGGAGACCAGAATCTACGTGAATCCTATGGGGGCAAATCGCGTTGTCGCTGACGCTCTCACTCAAAATGTGATCAAGGAGCTTATTGGCTACGACGTGATTCAGCCCGAGGTAAAATATGGAGAAAATAGTCGCATCGACTTTCTTCTTACTGGGCGCCCCGGGCGTGCCTACGTCGAGGTAAAGAGCATGACGATGACATTTGGGGACGGAAGGTGCGCCTTTCCAGACTCTGTCACCAAACGCGGGACGAAGCACCTGCTTGAGCTTGAGCGAATGGTCAGTCAAGGCACGCGCGCGGTGCTTCTTTTTTGCGTGGGGCGTACGGACGCAAAGACAGCAGAGGCCGCGGGATCTATTGACCCTACTTACGCGTCCACTCTTCGTCAGGTTGCAAAAAGTGGAGTCGAAGTGTTGGCCTACACCGGGCCCATCACCCACGCAGGTTTTAAATTGGACCGCCGGGTTGACCTATTAGGTATTGGAGATGTCTAAGTCGCACTCTTCGCGCTCGTTGGCACTTTCAAGTGTTTGAATTAGCGCCCATTCTATCAGTGACATACCGCCAAATCCAAAACTTGTCGCAAAAGCCATTGCCCCGGCAACGTGCAGTTCACTCGCTAAAATGAGCGGTCTGTCAAAGGCAAAGCACTCTAGACATGCCTCGTAGCTTTGCACATCATCGGTGTACTTCTCATCTGGTGCATCTAAATATCCGAACAACATTTGCCCCCCCGGTTGACCCTGCAAACCTAACCACACCCCCATCGGATTGTAGGCTCACTCTTGATCTGTACGGCTTCTTCCCGAGAAGCAATAGCGTCTGCACCCGAGATTCTTAGGAAACAGAAGGCGCAAATGAGCTAGTTTGGGCCATCCTCGCGATAGTTTAGGTTTTTTTCATGCACAATTTGCAAGCAAGCCCGACCGAGACCAACAAAAGAAAGGCTCCGGCAGGAACGAGGGCAATTGCTAACCCAGGATCACCATCGATCGCGTAGAGTCCACCCAGAAAAAAACCAGCTGGAATGAGCAAGCTTGCCCCGAGCATCGAGAACGAAGCGATGGCGCCCCCAGCTTCAACGTCCTTTTCATTGAGCTGAGAAAATGTCCATGCGAGGCCCCCGTGAATGAGCGCAAGAAACGCCCCATGGCCATGGGCCAGGCGCCACATCATGCGTCGGGTCTCATGCTCGGCGTCTAAATAGTAGGGAGACTTAAAAGCATGCAGGGCTTCAAGAGCAAGTCCCACTAGAATGAAAAGAAAGAGCGAAGCCCAACAATAGATCAAGTGGCGGCGCACCAAGGTGCACGAACCCATGGCGGTCGAATCGATATCTCGTTCCCTATTTGCTGGAGGAGCTGCAGTTTTCATTCGCTCACCACAATGGGAGTATTGTCGCGTTTCTCCATCAATCTATCTAGGGTTTGAGACGAAAGATCGAGAGAATCATCGCTTGCATTTTTTAGAGAGAGGGGGGGGCGTTGCTGGGAGATAGACGTTAGCTCTTTTAGAGAGCGTTTGGAAATGAGGCGAATAGCGGCATAAGGGTCGCTCAACATTCTATGGAGTATTTGCTGGGGAAGGGCTGCCCCCACCGTCTCGTATACTTCTTGTGTTCCGAATGAATAGGCGTAAATAGCCCGTTCGACAGCGTTTCCACTCAACGAGCGTTCAAGAGCAACCGAAGAAGTGCCTGTGTTTTTGGCGACAGTTTTCGAAAAATCACGAGGGGTAGCAGCGCGGTAGCTCACTAGTTGAGTGGTGATCCATTCTTGGCTTTTGTCTATATGGCAGAGAGCGCAGGCATTGGGGGGGCTAGTGAATTGGGCCCGAGGCGAAGAAATTTGATGGGATGAAATTCCTTGGAGCAGAGCGTAGCTAGTGCGCGGCATATGGCATTGTATGCAATAGGAGCCAGTGGTTGCAGGCTCGTGCAACGAATGCGTCTCCTTTATTTCTTTATGGCATTGAGTGCAGAGTTCGTTTTTTGAGAGCTGAGGCTTGAGTTGATCGTTTGGATCCCCTTTGTGCAAAGAATGACACGAGGTACAGCTCATCTTTCTTAGGCCGACCCCTTCTTTAAAGCAGGGGCTTTCTCTTAAGCCATTGTACTCTCTCCCTCCGACGATCATGCTGCCATCTTGCCAAAAAATACTTGATTTTTGAGCGCTGAAGAGCGGCGAGAGCTCCTCACTGCCTTGTTTAGAGAAGGAATCGGCTCCCAATAGTAATCGCGATTTATCTAGGGTTTCTCCTGCAGAAAAACTTTCGCTGAATCCTGAGGTCCACCAGATCTCAGGATCTTTTGGTAAAAAATAGCTGTGGCACTGCCCGCATGCCTCGCTCCCTCGTTCCCCTTCTTGGGGGCGCGGCACAAAAATGGCGGCGCTGGTGCTTTGTGCCCGTGCCTCCCTGCGCTTGAGAGGATTCGCGTAGAGGCGAGCGTGCTGAAGCCCTGGGCCATGGCACGCTTCGCAGCTGATGCCTTGCTCTGCGACTTGACTATTGTACTTGCTCCAAAACTTGCCAGTTCTCTCATCATACCCCTCTTTTTGTTCAGGACGCCCCGCTACAGAGTGACATTGAATACAATTTGCATTCCAGCGAGCTAAAAAAGGTAGAGCATCGGGAGGCTGCAAAAACGCGTCCTTTCTAGGAAGAAATCTCTTTTCGTCCAATATGTACACAAATGGAAATTGGCGTAACTCCTGGCCGTCTTTTCCCTCAATCCAAAATGCTAAATAGTGATGAGAGCCTGTGAGCAATACCAGTTCACGCGTTACCTCTTTGGCATCACGAAACGCGTTCAGTGAGTGAGATTTTTTCCATTGAGAACTCGCGTCTTTGGTCCGAGCAATAGCGGGCAAAACTCGCCCGACTTCTTGCAAATTAGGTCCCGTATAGAGCAGTTTACCCTTGTGCCACCGGAGACGAAATTTTCTCTCATAGAGGGTGAAAATGAGAGGGAGTGTGGGGGCATCGGCAATGGCCCAGGTTGCTGGGTTTACCACTCGCGTCATCTTGCTGTGGTAGGTTTTTTGCCACGAGTCATGTTCTTGAGGATGACAGGAGCGACACGCGCCTGAGCCCAAATACCCCTGCAAGTGATGAGTCGTAGGCAGTGCCGCCGAGGGGGGAAGTGGGCGTGGAAGGCTGAAGTAACTGGCGAAAAAAATGAGGAGAGCGAGGAGTGATATACCCGCAACTCCAAGGTGCTTTTTCGTCACTTGGACTTTTTACTCAGTTTTACTGGAGGATGAGGGGGCCTCAATGAGGGTGCTCGAAGAGAAACCGGGTTTCGCGGTGGAGGGGTGAGCGAAAGAGGAGAAATGGAGAGCGGAGCGATGGAGAGGGGACTCGCCGCACTTTCCTTCAACGGAAATCGAGTGCTGTATTTCTCAAGGAGTTTCTCTTTACGAAGACTGCGAATCGCTGGATCAGGTAGAGTGAATTCTTTGGGCGTGATGGCAAGCAACGAAGCTTCGTCTACATCGTCTATCAAAGAGGCGTCTAGGTGTTTTGTCGCGTAGCGTAAATAGACTCGGCGGCTCACAAATAGGTCAAATAATTGTGGGTCAAGATGATTGTCCTGTTTCATGAGACCCATAATGCGCATAGCTTCGCTAAGTTTCTTGGCCATTTTATAGGGCCGGTCGTCCGCTGTCAGTGCCTCAAAAATATCGCAAATTGCCATTGCCCGAGCAGGGACCGACATATCACCGGCGAAAACACCTCGTGGATAGCCCTCGCCATTCATTTTTTCATGATGACCCGTTGCGTATTCGGGGACTCTTTTTAAATTGCGGGGAAAAGGTAGAGCGTCCAACATGCGCGCTGTTTGCACCATATGGCCGTTTATTATTAGGCGCTCATCGGGAGATAACGTACCTCGAGAGAGCCGAAGGTTTGCCCTCTCTTCTTGACTGAGCAATGTCTTGGGACGCCCTTGTTCTTCGTAGACTCGCTCGCCAATCTTGCTGACTCGTTCTTGAGAATCAGGGGGCAGATACTCTCCCCCCACATTGGCACGCTTCAAAAAGGCGAGATCAGAGTCGAGCGAGGTCACTTCTTTTTCATATCTTTTTCTAGCAAATTCTTTGTCCCCGCCTGCGGCTACCGCTTCTAAGTAGGCTATGCGCGCGTCTCGTTTGAGAACTTCAAACCGCGTTACAATATCTTGGATTCTATCGTGAATGGTTTCCAGCTTTGTCGCCTTATCCATCACATGAGTGGGGGTGGTGACTTTTCCGCAATCATGAAGCCAGGCGGCGATATGCAATTCGTAGAGTTCGTCATCACTCATCGAAAAATTCGCGAAAGGCCCAGTCTTGGCGCGACATACCTCTTGAATCAGCATCTCGGTAATTACAGGGACACGTTCGCAATGGGTGCCGGTATAGGGGCTTTTTGCGTCAATAGCCGAGGCCATCATTTTGATGAAGCTCTCC
This sequence comes from uncultured Polyangiaceae bacterium, assembly GCA_964459035.1. Taxonomy (GTDB): domain Bacteria; phylum Myxococcota_A; class Polyangia; order Polyangiales; family Polyangiaceae; genus NIC37A-2. The sequence continues at coordinate 65,307 of CAYWLO010000012.1, forward strand.
AGGAAGTTTTTCTGGGCCTCCATCAATATTTTATTGTCCAAAGCGATAGCCGCTTGGGAGGTGAGAGCTGCCACGGTTTCCTGATGGGCGGCGTCAAAGTCGATTACCTCACCGCGGTCATTTTGAGCGTTGAGTAATTGCAGAATACCAATAACCCTCGGCTCACTGTTGACCAATGGTATAGTGAGAAAGCTCTTGGAGCGGTAACCGCTTCTTCGATCAAATTCTCGGGTTCCAGAAAAGTCGAATTTACCGGCATTGTAAGCGTCCGGAGTATGGATAGGACGTTTCTCGTGGGCTGCATATGTTGCAACATTTTGGCGAATGGCCTGACCCAAGTTGTCAAAAAGAGGGAGTGCAGGAAAATCTACGGGATGCCCTGAGATGCCGCCCAAGTCGATTTGTAGAGACTCGTTTTTTACAATTGCAAATTCGAGTTCGTCTGCGTCGTTGACCAAGTAGAGCGTTCCACCATCGGCATTGCAGAGCGTCTGCGCTTCGGTCAAAATGAGATCCAAAAGCTTGTCGCGATTGCGCTCGGCACTTAGGGCGATACCGATGCGATGGAGCAATTGGTAGCGGCTCTCTTTCTCTTGGGGCAAGGTCGACTGCATCTTTAGCTCCGAGAGTAACAAATCATCGTGGGGGACCAAGGGCAGACAGACTGAGCGGACGAGATCTAGAGGGTCTACTTCTGTAAGTGTGGCCGCTCTTCTTGGAGAGGGCTCGTTGGAGGAGCTGGGCAGCAATCAAAATATCGAGGATAAGAGCGCGAAATTTCGCGATATTTCGACATCATTCACGTGATTGAGTCTCGTTTCGATGACGCAATTGAGGAAATCGACCGCAATGCGTTGACAGATCACCCTCTATTGAACGACATTTGTGTACGAAAATGGGTATTTGGCAGCAAAGCAGAGCGAGGACGTGTCTCTTGAGTAGTCCCGCGACAACTTGTCGTTTTGTAACCTCTCCGAATAGAGGGCAACAATGAGTCTCGAATTGAGATTTTGGGGAGTTCGCGGCAGCATCGCTTGCCCTTCTGCAAGTCATACTGGCTATGGCGGCAACACGAGTTGTCTTGAAGTAACGGCAGGAGGCACCAGTATTATTCTTGACGCTGGCACGGGTATTCGTCCCCTAGGCCATAGCCTCATGGAGCGTGGCATTCGATCTGCTCACCTACTGCTCACCCATAGCCATTGGGACCATATCAATGGATTTCCCTTTTTTGCACCGGGCTTTGCAAAGGGACATGATTTTCAGGTGCTTGCGGGTCATTTGAAAAACGGTTCAATTCACGAAATTCTTGCCGGACAAATGACCCAGCCTACTTTTCCTGTTCCTCTAGAGGCGATGCAGGCAAATTTGAATTTTCAAGACTTTGATGCCGGAGAAGACTTCATCATTGCTCCCGGTGTTCGTGTAAAAACAACGCCCCTCAATCATCCCAACGGTGCAACGGGTTACCGAATTGAGCATGGTGGAAAATCCATCTGTTATATTACTGATACAGAGCATCTGCCCGGTAAACCCGACCAAAATATTCTGAGCCTCGTCGAGGGAACAGATCTGATGATCTATGACTCGACTTATACAGAAGAAGAATTTCCAGCGAAGGTAGGCTGGGGACATTCCACTTGGGAGGAGGCCATTCGTCTCTCGAAAGCCGCAAACGTGAAAAAATTGGCGATTTTTCATCATGATCCAGAGCATGACGATGTTTTCATGGATAAAGTTGCGGCTCAGGCGCGCGAAGTTTGGCAGGGGGCGATGGTCGCCAAAGAAGGACTCATCTTTCGTTTTTAAGAAGCGGGCACGCGACGCCCCCTTCGTGAGGGCGTCGGTCATCGTTTATCTTGGCTTCTTTAGTCGGGAGGCTTTTTTGGCCCCCGAAGGCTTTTCCTTCTCGGTCATCAGCTGCTCGATTCGAGCCAGTCGTGTTTTGAGGTCGCCCATCTCTTGCTGGAGTTTTTGATTGGTCTCACGGGCTTCTTTGAGGCCTCGGCTGCCAGATTTACCCAAGTCACTCAGTATTTCTCGAGCGCGGGTACAAACTCCGCCGTCGAGCTCCCGGTCTAGTAGCGCATCGATGTCTGCTTTGACCTTGGGATCTCCCAAAGTACCCAGAGCGGAGAGTACTGCGCTACGAATATGGGGATCTCTATCATGAAGCATCTCGACTAGGTGACTTCGAACCTTTCTGCCCTCGCCAAGTTGAGGCAATGCGGCAATGGCAGCACGCCGTGCTCGCAATGGTTTGCCGTAAGCCGACCAGGTGATCAGATGCTTTATTTCGTCATCATCCCCTATTTGAGCCAATGCAGCGAGGGCTCCAGCGCGAACGACGTCCGACCAGGAATCCTTCTTCAGCAGGGCCACCAATGTCTTGATGGTTTGAGGGGCGGGACAATTGCCCAGGGCACGCGCGGCAGACGCCGAGACAAGATAGCTAGGATCGCCTGTGAGCTCTCTCAGTACGCTGGTGCCTTTCTCCGTGCGCAGGGTACCTAAAGCGGTTGCGACGGCACGACGTACCTTCGTGTCTTCGACCTTTGAGGCTCGCAAGAGAGCCAACTCAGCCTTTTCTCCTCGAATCTTGCTCAAGGCATGAGCGGCCTGCGCCCTCACCATCCACAACTCTTTATTGTTTTTTAGGCAATTTTGCAGGGCCACAATTGTATCAGGATCTTGCTGCTTGGAGAGGGCAAGAGCTGCCATTCTTCTAGCACGGGCTCTTTTTCCACCACTCAATAGAGATCGAAGTAGATCTGCTGGCGCCTTCAAGGAAATAGGAGCGGCGATACGATACTCGGGGTCGATTGTTACCCGTTGGGGGCGAGTCTTGAGAGGAAGAACGAGGCTCAGCTTGCGCTCGTCGAGGATACGACGATGTAGAATCGTTTCGCCATCGACATCGACTTCAATCTCAAAAGGAACTTCAAAAACCGGAATATCCGCTCCCTTTTGAGTCTGCTCGACGTCTACAACGAGAACTTCGCTGCTGTAGCTGACGCTCACTTTGAGCTCCGGGTGCCCTGGTCGATAAACCCATTGATCAAAGAATTTCTCTAGGCTCTGTCCGCTTGTCTCTTCAAATGCGCGCATGAGATCATTGGTCTCAACGATTCCTCCCCGATGGGCCTGGAGATAGTTCTTCACCCCTTGCCAAAAGCAATTATCGCCAATTTCCCTTCGGAGCATGTGGAGAACGAGACCACCTTTTTGATAGAGGTGGCGGTCAAAGAGGTCGATGGGTTCGACGTAATCGCGGCATACGATCGCTCGCTGGTAGTCTCCTCGAGCCTCACTGAGGTAGGCGTTGAGATCACAAGTGACGTTGTGTTCGTATTCATCCAGACCGAGACGTGCCTCTCGCTCGACGTGCTCAAAATAGGTCGCAAAGCCTTCGTTGAGCCAGGCGTGAGACCAATCGCGGCAGGTGACCAAGTCGCCAAACCACTGATGGGCCAGTTCGTGAGCGACTAGATCATAGGAGTCGATGTCGAGAGAAGCTTTTTTATCGAGCAAAATATGCTCATACATTGTGGTCGCGGTAGTGTTTTCCATTCCTCCAAAGATGAAATCGCTGACCACTACCTGGCTGTAACGATCAAAGGGGTAATCAATGCCCGTTTTCTCAGAAAAGAGCTCAATAGCTTCTTTTGTACGATGAAATGCGCGCTTTCCGTCTTGAATCTTGCCGGGAGGAACCAAATAGCGCAGGGGGATCTTCTTGCCCGAAGGCAGAGTGAGCTTTTCTTGCCATTCGTCGAATTTTCCGACGACAAGCGTCAGCAAATAAGCTGGCGTGGGCACGTCTAAGCGATAATGAAAAACCCACGCGCCCTTTTTTGGTGTTTTCTTTTCTAGGAGTTCTCCCCCTGATAAAACACTCATTCCATGAGGAACCCGAGCTCTTAACTCGTAGCTCATTTTGACGTGAGGTTTGTCCTGACACGGAAACCAATGACGCCCATCTTCGTCCTGACATTGGCTCCATACTTGATGGGGACGGTTGGGGACCTTTTTATCGGGAGAGAGAAAGTACAAGCCTAAGCGCGGGTTGGCACTATACTCGATGTAGAGTTCGCCTTCTTTGAAGAGGGGAGGAATGCTAACAATTAGCTCTTTGCTATCATATTGATAGTCGACCGTTTCTTTGAGTTTAGCTGCCTTTTTCTTACCCGCTGGCAGTTGAGGGGAGCGCAATTCGACCCGGGCAATTTGTAGACCAACTGCGTCTAGTCTCAGCTCTGTCCCGGCGGGAGCCCGTCTGATGACACTTAGGGTAGCGCTTCCTTGAATCGACTTGTCTTTGAACCCGACGTCGAGATCTAGAGCCAGATGAGTAACTTGAAAGGGGCGAGAGCGCTCGTACTTTCGCTGAGTACTCCCCGGCGTAAAGCGGCGGGAAGAAGCGCAAGCGCAGGCGGCGTGAAGGCGGGAGCCGTGCAAAGAGTGGGCGGCGTGCAATGACATGCCTAGGGCAATAGCTTGGGGTCATTGGGCCTAGCAAGACCTACCCGCCTCAGAGCTTTCTCTAGGGTGGGCGGCGCAGGCTAGCGATCATTGTTGGGAGGGCCCAGGGCGCAATGAGTGAGCAAAGAACACTGAATAGATGTCTTAGCCTTGCCAGACGTAGCTTGGACGTGGCAGTCCGTTTTACTGTGACTGAAACTGTCCTCGGCCAAGTGGAGCGCGTAATCTTTGAAAACGAGGAGACGAGTTTTCGTGTGATTCGTCTAAAAAATGTTTCTGGTCTCCAGGAGCAGACACGCACAACGATTGTTGGAGTCATGCAGGCATTAGGACCTGGAAGCCAAGTGCGGGTTACGGGACGTCTTGAGGTGGACAAACAATATGGAGAACGAATTAAAGTAGAAAGCGTTGTATTGGTTGCTCCGGACACCCTTGAGGGGGTGGAAACTTACTTAGGCAGCGGAGTCATTCGTGGTGTTGGTCCCGTTTACGCGAAGCGAATCGTCAAGTACTTTGGTGTCGATTGCCTCCGTGTTTTGGACGCTGAGCCTCATCGTCTAGCCGAGGTGCCCGGCCTGGGTAAGGTATTGGTCGAGCAAGTACGAGAGGCATGGATTGAGCACCGGGTCACCAGCAATGTCATTCTCTCATTGCAGGCTCATGGTGCCTCGGCCGCCCTGGCAGCGCGCATCATCGAGTGTTTTGGAGTAAAAGCCCAGGAGATCGTGGAAACTCGCCCCTATCGACTCGCAATGGATGTGAAGGGAATCGGTTTTAAGACGGCAGATCGCATCGCTCGTTCCCAGGGGCTCCCGCTAGATCATCCGGAACGGGCTCAAGCAGGAGTGCTTCATGAGTTGAATCTTCGCAGTGAAGGGGGGCATTGCTATTGTCTACGGGAGTCGTTGGTCATGAAAACCAGCGAGATGCTCGGGGTGGCTGACTCTCATATTGAGTCCGCAATTGATGCCCTCTGGGCGGGTGAGTACCTAGTTATAGAAGAAAAAATGGTATATTTGCGTAAAATATACCAGGCCGAAAAAAAAGTTGCTGAGAGAATTGCAGCGCTCCTGTCGGCCCCTAGTCAGAGCATCAAAGGCTTGCCTCGATTGTTAGAAATATTTGAAGCTGAGCAAAATATGTCTCTCGCGGTGGCGCAACGTGAGGCCGTTCATGCCGCTGCAAGTAAAAAGTTCTTGGTAGTAACCGGCGGCCCAGGCGTTGGAAAAACTACCCTGGTACGCGCGATTATAGCTGCATTCTCGGGAGAAAAACTTCGTATTCATTTAGCGGCTCCTACCGGGCGAGCCGCTAAAAGACTCGGGGAGTCTACCGGGCGCAAAACGACCACCCTGCACCGACTTTTGGAGGTGGGGGGTGGTGCAAACGGTTTTGCCAAAAACAATGACAATCCTATTCGCACTGATTTACTCATCGTCGATGAGGCTTCAATGATTGATGTACAACTGGCCGCAAGCCTTTTGGACGCGGTGCCCAATGCTGCGCGCGTTGTTTTAGTTGGGGACGCGGACCAATTGCCTTCAGTAGGGCCGGGGGCATTTCTCAAGGATTTGATTGCGTGCGAGGCTGTGCCTGTTGCGCGTTTAGAAGTCATCTTTCGTCAAGGAGCCGAAAGCGGAATCATAGAAAATTCGCATAAAATTCTAAAGGGTCTCTTACCAGAGGGGAGCGTTGACCCGGCGGGAGACTTTTTTATCATTCAATGTTCCGATCCAAAGCGGGCCCGCGAAATGGTGCGCGAGGTGGTCACTCAGCGCATACCCGCTCGCTTTGGTCTGGATGCAAAGCGAGACGTTCAAGTGCTAACCCCCATGCACCGGGGCGATGCCGGAACATTGGCATTGAACAAGATGCTGCAAAATGATCTCAACCCGCAGGGAGAGAGCCTTGTTCGAGAAAATGGCGAGCTGCGTGTGGGGGACAAAGTCATGCAGCTCAAAAATGACTACGACAGGGACGTGTTCAATGGTGATGTGGGGGAGGTTTTTCAGGTCGAGACCGACAATCAGGCCCTGACTGTTTGTTACGACGGAGAAGAGGCTCGTCGCCTGGTCACCTACGAAAAGTCAGAACTTTCTCAATTGGCGTTGGCTTATGCAACGACAATTCACAAGAGTCAGGGCAGCGAGTACCCCGCGGTGGTGATCCCTTTCTTGAATGCACACTTTGTGATGCTTTCGCGCAATTTACTCTACACAGCGATTACGCGAGCCAAGAAATTGTGTGTGTTGGTCGCCGACAAGCGGGCAATTTCTCTTGCACTCAATGAAACCCGGAGAGAACTACGGGATACCGGCCTCGCAGCACGCATCGATAGAGCTGTAAGCAGCCTTGGCCTCTGAGATGAATCTCTTACAAAACAAGTAGGGCCACCCGGATCACCCGATGGCCCTACTGAATGCTGAGGACGACTTTTGCCGAACTTTAGCGAATTCTGAAGCTCTTTCGCACCGTTTTGGGCGAACCTGAGAATTTTGGAATACGCGTTCTGCGAAATGTAGAAACTACACATCCTCCCACTGCTGTTCCCCCAAAGGGGCCCGCGACAATGCGTGAGCTAGTGACTCGTCCGCTGGTAGAAAAGGTGATTTGTACCTTACCCGAACCTGTGGGCCCGCCTGGTTTTTTACACCCAGCAGCATTGGCAGCCGCTGCTGAAAGAGCAGCTCGGGCCGCCCCTGCGTCAAACTTAGCTCCTCCGGAGGAAGACTTTTTCTTAGTGGACTTCGTTGCAGACTTGGAGCCGCTATTTTTGTCTGCGGATTTGGTGCCGCTCTTGGCAGAGGCAGCTTGAGCAGTCTTTTCTTTCTCAGCGGTTTCTAGCTCAGCCTTCTTTTTTGCGGCAACCTCTTGGGGATCTTCTCCCTTGGCTTTGGCTTCATCTCGAGCTTTTTTGATGTCAGCGTCGGCCTTCTTTGCCGCTTCAGCGGCTTTTGCTTCGGCGGCTTTTGCTTTTTTCTCAGCCTCAGCGGCTTTTGCTTCGGCTGCCGCTACTTTTGCATCTCGGGCCGAGGTATCTGCTGGAGCCTTGGCGCTTCCACCAGACATAAACATGACCGCGCCCCCGACAATGATAGCTGCACCTAAGATAGCTGCAATCAAGCCACCCTTGCCTTTGCCTTGTGTTCCTGTCGGCGACTGCACGCGAGCCCCGGCTGGTGCTAGCGGTGGTTCTTTGGCCGGAGCTGTGAGAAGATCGGTATTGCCACCTAGACTGGGCCCACTGGCCCCTAGGCTGCCAAAAAGATCGTCAGCGGTAGTTTTTTGAGCGGTTTTTTTCAGATCACCAGCTCCTTTGAGGGAGTCGAGCGAAAAGAGCACCGAGCTGTCGTTGCGAGCTCCTGTGGGTTTCTCACCATCACCATCAAAAGGTGAGGGGCTCTCCATTTCGCTGGGCTCACTACCTGCCAAATCGGCGCTGCCGAAGAGGTCATCCATTTTGTTCCCCTGAGCTGCCGGACTGACCGGGGCAGAGGACACAACTTGATCTTTTTTCTGGGGCGGAGCTCCCAGTTTTAATTTGAGTTCGCCCACTTCTAAAATGGGTTTCCAGTCATCCATGCCGTCCTTCCAGACATAGGCATCTTCTTTGACCACTCCGTCCTTCCAAGCTTTGACCAACTCGATGAGGGTCATATCTCGCGAATCATCATCGGTAATATTGACGGACCAAAGGCTCTTTTTAGTCGATGATGCCTTGATGGGCGCTGGACTCGGGTCCTTGGTCGGCGCGGACGGGGGCCGACTGGAAACAGGTGCGGACGGGGGCCGACTGGAAACAGGTGCGGATGGGGGTCGACTGGAAACAGGTGCGGATGGGGGTC
>CAYWLO010000012.1:73733-81072 GCA_964459035.1 uncultured Polyangiaceae bacterium
GATGGGGGTCGACTGGAAACAGGTGCGGATGGGGGTCGACTGGAAACAGGTGCGGTTGGGGGTCGACTTGCAGCGGATGGGGGTCGACTTGCAGCGGCGGAACTTGCGAGAGAAGCACTCTTTAGAGGTGTGCTGACCGTCGTGTTTTTGCTCGCCGCAGGCTTGTCGGTCGCGGGGGCGACGCCCTTTTTGCCAATCTTGGTACCGTCGACAAGAATGCTTTCTTTGCAGCCTTTGCATCGAACTTTTACCTTTTTGCCCTGCACTTTTGCGTCAGCAATATTGTACTTGGAGCCACAGGAGTTGCAGGTGATCTTCATCGTTCTCTCGGTCTATCCTTCTAAGCGTGTCTCTCCGCAATGCCTTCATGGCGGACGACTCGTTCGGACCTTAGCAAGAACATTGAAATAAGGGCCAATAGCTTGGCGTATTCTGGGGGATTTTCTGCACGAGCCGGCCTCCAGGCCCTTCGATTCAATAGGTACCTCGATATCTCGGGTTCAATGAGGCACTTGAAGGCGCTAGTTTTTAGCGAGAGCGGAATTACGAGCGGGCGAGAACTCGGGGCGTGGAGTACATTCGCCGACGAGTTCTCTTCATTCCTTCGAGTTGAGAATTCGCTCTGCCACTTCTGGATAATGTTTTCTGACGCAATCGGGGCAAATTCCATGAGTGAATTGACTCTCGGTTTTTTCGTCCACTTGAAGCTCCAACGAGGACCAATACATCTTGTCGTTGCGGACCTTTTGACACCGTGCGCAAATGGGGAGCAGTTGACCCAAACATTGAATGCCATCGAGTACTGCAACCAAGCGCTCCGACAGGGCGTGCAGATCGCGCATTTTCGCTTTTTGCGTTTCTATTGTTTCGATGATGAAGTGGTGTTTTTCTCCTGTCGTAAATTTTTCTGAAACGTTGATGACTCTCTCTAACTCGGAGTCGAGCTCTTGCAAGTCGAATGTTTGTTCGCGATCTAAGCGGCTTGGAACGTGGGAGAGTTCGCCAGCGTCGTCCTCTTGATTCGTCAGGGGGGCGTCTGCGCAAGTTGGACAAATGCTTCGCGCAAAGTGAGTGCCGGTTTGTTGGGCAATGAAGGCGTCAAGAGTGGACCAAAAACTTTTATCGTCGCGAACCTTATGACAATGAGCGCAAATGGGTATGAGTTTTTCTAGGGTACGTACCTTGGTGAGGGAGTCTGCTAGGCGGGCAGCCTTTCGCCTGAGTTCAAGCAAGATAACTACTTGATTTGCCAGTGCCGAAAGGGCTTCAACTTGGTGTGATGTGGGTGTTTTCTTTGTGAGAGCAACCGCGCAAAGAGTGCCCAAGCGATGTCCCCCCGGCACAATGAGAGGTGCGCCCGCGTAAAAGCGAATGCCATCGTTGGGCATAACGAGCGGGTTGTTTTCAAATCGAGAGTCTCTTCTAGCGTCTGGAACAACCATCACTTTGTCCTCCAGTATTGTGTGCGCGCAAAAGGAGAAATCTCTTTCAAGGGTGCCAGCGTATCCTATGCCTGCCTTTGTCCAATGAAGGTCTTCGTTGATGAGGGAAATGAAAGCGATAGGCGTGCCAAAAATGGACTGCACAATGCGCGTTACAGCATCAAAGCTATCTTCGGGTCCCGAGTCCCAAATGGCGTATTCCTCTAATGCGGCAAGGCGATCAGCTTCATTGGCGGGGCGAAGGTTTTGCGTCATGGTCAAAGCCCAATTGTGTCATCTTTGGCTGATTGGGCTAGGGGGTAGCCGCTGGGGGCTCTTTTGTAGGAAAGAGGGCCTCGGCTAAGAGAGGGGGTAGCCGGGGCATAGTAAGAGCTATGTGCTCAAGCCTCTGGAAATCAGATGCTTTGGCCGGAACAAGTGCGCGCAGAGGAGATCGGCTAGCTGAGCATCTTCGGTCTCTGTTTATCTATACGCTGTAGTATGTCTTTATGAAAAAATGCCAGCTTAATATACGCAGATGTATGCAAGTTTCTCAGAAGAAGTTCTAGTTTGCGGGAAGTTTGAATAATAAGACGAATAGTTTCAAACGTTTAGTGTAAACGTTGATAATTGTCGCACTTGTCTTATCGGGATTACCGGGTATAGCAGCTGAGCGTTGATTCCCGGGGCCTTGCTCGCGGGCCAGTCGCAAGTGAAAGGCAAGTTTGAAGATGACCAGCTGGAAAGAAAAACTCGCAGGAAAAATCCGTTCAGATTGGGAGGAAGAAATCGACGTCTTTCAGACTCAGATTGATCTCAAGAAGCAGGGTAAAATCGAAGACAAGATCTTTGCCGAAACTCGCCTGCGCCGTGGGGCCTATGGTCAGCGGTACGACAACGGTCAGCGACACGATGGCAGCGCAAGTCGCACTATAGATTTTCCCTCGGAGGGACGCACCAAGGGCGTTGACACCGTGTGGGATGCTCCAGGAATGATGCGTATCAAAATTCCGTTTGGTCGTCTTACCTCCGAGCAACTAGAGGTTCATTGCGATTTGGCCGAAGAGTATTCGGATCAGATCCTCCACGTGACCACTCGTCAGGATATTCAGTTTCACTTCATTCATATCGACGATACCCCGGACTTAATGCGTCGCTTGGCGGCCGTCGGTATTACCACTCGTGAGGCATGTGGTAATTCGGTGCGCAATGTAACAGCGTGCCAGTATTCGGGAGTCTGCAATACAGAAACGTTTGACGTAACACCTTACGCGGACGCCATTATGCACTTTTTGTTGGGGCATGATGACACAATGGACTTTGGGCGAAAGATAAAAATTGCCTTTAGCGGTTGTGAAGACGAGCCCTGTGGCCTGACGGCATTTCATGATATTGGTGCCCTCGCGCGAGTGCAAAACGGGCAACGAGGTTTTAAAGTTGTAGTGGGCGGCGGCCTAGGTGCTGTGCCCTACGTTGCTCCCACCTATTCCGAATTTGTCCCCGAGGCGGAGCTTTTTCCCCTTTGCCAGGCAATTTGCCGCGTATTTGGCCAGATGGGTGAAAAAGCCAATCGTAGTCGCGCTCGAATCAAGTTCCTGGTGAAGAAGTTAGGCATAGATAAGTTTAGAGAAATTGTGGACGCGGAGATTAAAAATCTGCGCCCTGATCCTCGTTGGACAGAATTTCTAGGGGACCTAACAAATACAGATGAGACAGCTGGTCGACCCGGTAGCCCCCAGCCAGGCGGTTCTCTGCCCAATGGCTACGAGAGTTGGGCTGTACACAATCTTCGTCCACAGGCTCAGGAGGGGTATGCTGTTGTTTTGGTCAAGCTACCTCTTGGAGACTTTACTCCTCGTCAAGGGCGCGCTCTTGCCGATATTGCCTCCGAATTTGGTCCAGGCTCTGTGCGATTTACCGCTGACCAGAATGTGATCATTCGCTGGATCCCCCGCCAGGACACCCCGATTGTTTTTGAGCGTTTGGGGGCCGTGGGTCTTGCCGAGGTTGGTGCCGAGACAATCAGCGATATTACCTCTTGCCCCGGCACGGACACCTGCAAGTTAGGAATTTCCGCTTCGCGCGGTCTTGCTGGTGAGTTGCGTAAACAGCTCTCTGTTATTCAAGACATCAAGCCTGAGGTCGAGAATTTGCACGTAAAATGCTCGGGTTGCTTCAATAGTTGTGGTCAACATCATGTGGCTGACATTGGCTTTTTGGGCGTGAGCCGCATGGTAAGCGGTCGCCGAGTGCCCCATTTTCAATTGGTTGTTGGCGGTGAGTGGACGAACAACGCAAGCAATTACGGTTTGCCTATCGGAGCTATTCCTTCAAAGAACGTGCCCGCCGCACTAAAAATTCTGACCGATTCTTTTGCCGAAGGAGGAGAGCCGGGAGAAAAGTTTCGTCAATGGGTCGATCGTATTGGTAAGCGTGAGGTAAAGAAGTTGGTTACACCTTTGACGAAGGTGCCCCCCTACGAAGAAGATCCCAGCTTTTACACTGATTGGGGTGACCCTCGCGAATTTACAATTGGTGATATTGGTGTGGGTGAGTGCGCCGGTGAAGTGGTGGGCTTTGTAGACATGGGGCTTAGCTCTGCTGAACGAGAGCTTTTTGAGGCTCAGCTATCTCTTGATGAGAAGGACGCGAAGAAGGCTGCTGAGTTGGGCTTGAAGGCGATGTTACAGGCGGCTCGTGCTTTGACTCGTGAGTTCAACCCCAATGTGGCGGATCAAGGGGATGAGATCGTCTCCGAGTTCAAAAAACACTTGGTCGACTCAAAGATCTTTCACGATAAATACGCCGGAGCAAAATTCGCCAATTATCTCTTTCGTATTCATAAAGAAGGACCTCGGGACAGCACCTTGGACAGTGCCCGTGAAGTCATCGAAGAAGCACAACTCTTTGTTGAAGCGTCCTACGGGGCCTATCAAAAAATGCTCGCCTCTAGTGCTGCGGCCGAGTGATGAATTGAACGCAAGAAGGAAACCATCAAGATGAAATCTACTAAAGTTCAAATCAAACTCTACGCAAACGCCGAGACCAACCAGTCACTCGAATCCTATATTCCGGTGTTTCATCGCTGGATTCGCGATTCTATTCCCGAGGAAATGGTTTTTGATGTCGCAGATTATACTCACGTACCCTGGGGCAATGGCGTACTCTTAGTTGGTCACGCTTGCGATTATGCGATTGACCAAGGGCAGGGGCGCGCGGGTATTCTTTACTCGCGAAAACGAGATTTGCCCCCAGGAGAAGACCTTGTTCAAGACGCCCTCAGGCGAGTACTTCAAGCTGCAAAAATTCTCGACGCTGATTCACAGGTTCAAGGACCAAAGAAATTTGGAGTACAAGAAATTTGGATGGCATTTCCCGATCGTCTGCATCTTGCGAATGATGATGCTAGTTTTGAACAGGTTCGGCCTGCGATTGAACAAGCTCTTCAGGCCCTCTTGCCGAAGGCCCAATACCAACTAGTGCGCGAGGGCGACCCTCGCGAGCCTCTGACTGTTGTAGCCAGAGCTTAGGTGACGTGGGGGAATGGCTATTCCCCTGTGCCTGGATGGCGTGAGTGCCAGCGGAGCCGAGCGTGCTGTGCGGGCACTCGCGATATAACGCAGTGGAGTAAAGTCCGAATATCGTGCATTCTTGGAGGAATACTTCGCAAATCCCATTGACGCGCTAAAATGAGTAGCGCCACCTGTGGAGCTTGGGGTGTTACCTGTGGTGGGGACGCAGTTTGTGGCTTCGGTACGTGTGCAGCGTTCTGCAAAATGAACTTTTCGCTCTGGGCGCCAGATTAGAGCAACGGTTCGGGGGTTATTCGACTTTCCGAAATCTTAGTGCCTGAACTAGGTATTTTTCTTTGTGAGTGACTGTCCATAACCAAGTGCCTACGGTTTTGACCTCGTGAGAGGCGCGCTTTAGAATGGGGTCGCGACGAAGCAATTGACGAATGCGCACCGGGTCTACCGAGGGATCACAACGTCGATGCAGAATGGCTTGTTTGGTGAATTCTGCGAGATCGCCGCGCTCGTGGATACTATCGAGATCTACTTGGCCAGAGCCCAGTAGATCGTTGGCAATTATTCCAACTCCACCGGGCGCCAGAAGCTCGGTCATGATGCGAAGCTGACCGAGCATAACCCCTTCTCGATAGCTCTCTAACGCAGGGTTCGCTCGTTTTCGTCCCTCAAGCACATCTATCAATGTCCGGTCGAGTTGGCTCATTAAGCAACAGGAAACAACCACCTCATGTCGACCAAGCTGAGAGCCTAATACATTTACTGAGATCTCATGCGCCAGTTCTTCAGGGGCAGCAGGTGCGGAAGGGATTTTATCAGAGAAGTTCTTAAAAAGACCCGACAAATCTACAGAATCGTGGGCAATGACTCTTGTCTTTTCTAATTTTGATAAGCCCTTGCGCGCTCGCCCAAGAGCCTCTTCGTCAATGTCGACAAGATGAATCTGCTGGAATAATTCTAGCAACCTTGGCAAGGAAACATCGTTGCAGTTTCCTGCTCCCAGTAAACACAACGAGGTGGCGTTCTTGGGCGCGCAGTCGATGATGGCTGAAGTTAGATGTGTGCGATGAGCCGAATATGCCCCAGCGTCACCTTGGGTCATCTCATTGTGTTGGTAAAGTATTCGTTGGTGATCCGTAATATCTACAATTGCATTCATCTTAGTTAATTTACGGTAGCAGGGAGTCTTGGCTAGGAGAGCCTCCTATCGAAAATATAGTCTGGTGAAAATGTTTCAACGGGAGTGCGTGTGTTCGAATTTCTAGGAATAAATTCTGCAAAGTGAAAGAATTCTGACCCGTTTTTCCGCCTCCTATCACTTGCATGTCGACCCAGCCACTGAGGCGTAGGGATGACGGAGCGAAAATCGCTCATAGGTAGGAGAAAAGAGAGATGTATAGAGCACTGAGAGTCCGTTCTCACAGGGGAGTCCTGTCGCTACTTGGCGTCGCTCTCCTGATGATGACTTCCGGTTGTATGGGGAGTCTCGGCGATAGAGAAGGAGGAGCAGGACGTGCGGAAGGCGTTGTTCTCCACGGGACCGGGGGTGATGTTGCTGTCGACCCAAACCGAACTCTTGTCGACGAAAATGGGGTTCCGGTTGACGAAAACGGGGCTGCCTTGTGCATTGAAGGTACCCGTGACGTTGGCCCCACAGGGCAGTGGCGACTTTCTCATGCTCAGTATGAAAATGCTATGAGTGTACTTTTGAACGACAGAACAAGTCCGGCTGGAAAATTTCCTGCGGACGCCGGGGGGATTGGTGAAGATGGCAATCGAACGGTCACGGTTCTACTTGCAGAAAACTATGAGAGCGCTGCCTATAAGTTGGCCGTCGCGGCAACCCTAGATGTTGAGTTCCTCACGGGATGTTCGGGGAACGCTCAAGATCGCGCATGCGCAGATTCTTTTACTCGCACCTTTGGAGGTAGGAGCTTTCGGCGCCCGATGGAAGATGGAGAAGTCGAAGAGATGCTAGCTCTCTATGATCTGGGGCGCACAGAAAACGGCACATTTGCCCACGGAATAGAGATGATAATTCGTGGAATTTTGCAGTCGGTTTACTTTCTGTATCGGGTTGAATTCGGAACCACTCCAAAAGCAGGGGAGGACGTCGTTCCCCTTACCGACTACGAAATGGCTACTCGGCTTTCCTTCTTCTTTCATAACACAATACCCGACGACACCCTGGTCGTTGAAGCCGACGCCGGGCGCCCCAGTACTCTCGAAGAAATTCGTGTGCAAGCCGAGCGGCTCCTTGCAAGTGATGAGTCTCGCAAATCGATGCGCATGTTCTTCGACACTTGGCTGGATCTTTCGCATGTTGCGGAAGTCAATAGGGTGCGGCTCTTTTACGACACGGTTAAATCAAGCAACTGACCGGAGTTTGTG
>CAYWLO010000013.1:0-35210 GCA_964459035.1 uncultured Polyangiaceae bacterium
CCCCGGCCTCCCTATGGTTCTCCCTTTCTCCTCTCAACCCCTTCGCTCGCGCGCGCTCTCTCTAGTGCGCCTCTGGTTGAGGAGAACGGCCCTCACTCTGATCTTTTTCCTCAGCATTGTCGTGGGGGCCATAGCTCACCTAGATCTACCCATTGCGCGCAACGCCACCCGAACTCTCCTGGAGAGCTACTTAAATAAAACCCTACGGGGAACAATTCGAATTGGAGAAATTACTCGACTGACGCAATCGTCTGTCGTTTTTCGCGACATTGTCATTCTCGATCCTGATGAGCGCCGCACCATTCGGGTAAAGAACCTCAGTGGTACTGTAGATACCTTCGATATCTTCAAGCGAACATTGAGTGATAACTCGAAGCTCAGCGTTCAAGTACCACTTGTACGCGCCGAGGGTTTTGACCTCTACCTGCACCCTTCAACCATGAGAGACAAGCGAGGGCAGCTCGTCGGTCATACCAGTCTTCGTGATACTTTCGAACTCAACACGCAGACGACCTCCAAGAAAACGCCTTCACGACAAGTGCGCATTTGGTTTCCACACGTCGAGCTGGTGGACGTCTACTCTCGTGGAGCAATAGGTGGTTCTCCTCTAATCGAGGCTAAGATCCCTCACGCCCAAGCTCGAGTTCTTGCGACGGAAAAAGGTGCAACTATTGACGTTGAACGCTTTGCCCTCACAACATCAGGGCTCGCCGGAGTGGACTCATCAGTCTTTGGTGAGGTACATGTTCGCGCGCCCGGCCCCGTCTGGGGAAAGGTAGCGGGGGCTATCGGGGAGGTTCCCTTCGAACAGGAATTTCGCTTCGACGGAGATGAGATAGATATTCAGGGCCAATTTCCGGAGCTCAACCCCCATTCGCTTCGGCCCCTCCTTGGCACCTGGCCTCTCGACAGACCAATCTATATTCAATCCCATATTTTCGGCAAAGCACCCGACTTTCATATCACCGGAGAGTGGGGGTCACTTGTAACCAACAATCAGCATGCCTCTCCTGAAAAGCCCCATTCTATCCAGGGCAACTTTTCACTCTCTCCGCATTTTCAGGCGAAGTTTCAACTCAAGACGACGGCACTCAATCTCAAAGACTATCTCTCGACTCTCCCAGCTAGCAATCTAAGTGGGCACGTCCTGTTGAATCTCGCACTGCCGCCCGAAGGTCCAGCGCTCCAAGTAGATCTAAAGATGGCTGAGGGCCACATCGCGTTGGTACCCACCCCCCAAGTTAATGCAGTGGGCTCATACAAAGAAGGTCAATGGAAACTAGATGCGACACTCTTGGAGAAAGGGCTACAGGCACGCTTCAATGCAACTAAAGGACCTCAAAGTCCCGTCTCTTTTGAAATTCATCTTGATGAAAGCAACCTCGCCAACAGTCCCCGTATTCAGCGAAGATTTGGCAAGTTGGCCGGGCTTGCTCAGGGAAAGTTAACGGGCACTTACGACAACGCCGCCATTGAGGGTCAAGCCGTTTTCTCTCTGGGAGGACTGCGTTACAAAAACATTACGAGTACCCATGCGTTGCTCCAATTGAAGGGACACCTCAATTTGTCCACGCCCGACAAGGCCGAGGCGGACATAAACATCGAGACGAGGCAGATCAACTTGGGCGGCCCAATCTTTAAGAGTTTGAGCATTCGAGCCACAGGACCGGTTCTTTCTCCCGCCCTCTCGATTCGAGCCAATACACTCAAGGGTGCTCGTCTTAGCGCACAGGCGAAGGCCCAATTTATGCCTTTTCAACTGCGGAACTTAGAAGGCCGCATCGAAGGAAAAGGTAAACCCATTCTCGCCGGGGCTGAGCGAATTTTAGTCGAAAAAGAGCATCTTCTCATCTCAACGTTTTATCTCGAAAGCATCGGCAAAATCGGAGGAGACATCGAAATTCTCCCCCATGGTGCAGCCATCGACGTCAGCGCCTCCAATCTCAACATTTCTCGTATCAGCGGAGCGTTGGGCCTAAAATCTTTTCACCTAGCAGGAGACCTCGACGCAAAGGTTGTTCTCAACATAGGAAAAGAGTCCGAGGGCACACTCCAGTTAAAAATAGCCGACGGAACTTACCAAGGCGTCACCGGGCTCAACTTGGATGTCGACGCAGAAATACATAAAAATAAAACCAAGGGCACTCTCTCGGCTGATCTTTCGCGATTTGGTCAGGTGAAGGGGGCATGGGACGGCGAGTTAGGCGGGTACTTGCTATCGGCCGATAGTTTCTTGCAGGCCCACGGCATCGCGCAGATTCAGGTCAGCGAACTGGACTTGAGCAGGCTCAACGACTTTATCCCCCCGGACCAGCAATTGAAACTTGGGGGAAAACTCAACATGGAGGCATCATCAGAGCGCCATAGGGGTGAAGAATTTCCTACATTTCAGTTGGCCCTCGATACCAAAGGACTCACCTTAAAAGATAAAGAAAGAACGCTACGAGGAGTTGACCTCAATTTCGTCACAAGTGTGCGCACTGGAGGAAACCGTTTGGATACAGCACTCAGGCTGAACGACCGCCGGGGCTCCCTGGCTTCGGTCAGCGGAAGCGTAGAACTGCCCTTGGTCCAGTGGTTGAACAATCTTCCAGCTCTCAACGACTTCCGAGATCAACTACTCGAGGCGCCACTCAATCTGGTTTTCGTTCTTCCTCGACGCGAAATGAGGGACTGGCCAAGAGCTATTGCAAAACCGATTGACGAGGGACGACTCAGCGCACGAGTTGCCCTCAAGG
This sequence comes from uncultured Polyangiaceae bacterium, assembly GCA_964459035.1. Taxonomy (GTDB): domain Bacteria; phylum Myxococcota_A; class Polyangia; order Polyangiales; family Polyangiaceae; genus NIC37A-2. Next base: position 2,739 of record CAYWLO010000013.1, read on the forward strand.
GCTCACTTTTAGAGCCAAACTTCAACTTTTTGCTAGAAGGTGCATCACTAAAAGGCGGGAAAATTCCCTTGAGCGATGCTCTCGACCTAAAACTGGGCGGCAGTTACTCAGCCCTCAGCGGCGATTTGCGCGGCAACCTTTCAATGAACCGCGGGGAGCGTCGCCTGGGGTCCAGTCACTTCGACTTGAATATTCCCTGGCGCTACTTCTTGGCCCCCCCCCCTCCCGAAATACCCATATGGACGGGCTCCGCTAGTCTTCTCTTAGAAAATGCTCCTCTAGAACTCGCCAAAGAACTCCGTCAGCACCAAATTGATGGACGCGTACAAGGGGCTCTCCAGATAGAGCGCCAGGGCATGGTCCCCCATCTCTCGGGCGACTTTTACTTGCGTCGCATCAAAGTTGCAGGACGCAGGTTGGGTGATGCACGCATCAATCTACAATCTCACGAAGACAATCTCATCGCCCGCATGCACTTAAATGACGAGTATGGAAACTTAAAAGTGGGGGTCGAAATGGGATTGGTTGGCACTCCCCTTTTTGCTCGTCTCACCGAGACCCGGCCTCTCTTTGTCTCCCTCGCCTCGGAGCAATACAACGCCGCGGTTCTTTCTCCTTTATTGGGCGAAGCTTTCGATGAATTCTCAGGGGTACTCGATGGCCGCCTCAGAGCCGAGATAAGTCCTCCCAGCCCAAGCGAGAAAGAGTGGACCACCAGTTTTTCCGGAAAGATTGACCTCAAAGAGGGAGTCTTTATGCCCAAAGGACTCGGCGTGCGCCTCAACAACGCCCGCCTTCAATTGGTAGCAACTCAAGAGAGTGGAATGAATGTCGTTCGCCTGAACCCCTTCTTCGCAAACGCCTCCTCGAGCAATCAAACTGTCGAAGGTAAGGCCACCTTCTATTTTCAAAACCTTACTCTCGTCCGAGGAGACTTCTCCTTGGAGCCCCAATCCCTTCCCCTACAATTGGGCGGCGCTCCATCAGCTCAACTCACCGGCGAGATCCTTGGAAAGTTCACGACCGAGCAAGAACTTCTCACCTTGGCCCTTCAAATTGATAGGTTGAGAATGGACCTTGATGAAACGTCGAAGAGTCATCTGATTGCATTAGATGAAAACCCCAACATTGATATTGTCCAAGCGCTCACCCCCCTAGAAACTGACGCAGCTACCAGCAATTTCCCTTGGGCACTCAAGCTGCAACTGGGCGACAATGTACGAATAAAAAGTAGTATTATCGACTTAAGGATCAAGGGAAATCCTGAACTACGCATGGGCGAAGAGACTCAGATGCGAGGTAGTATCGACTTGCTCCCCGGTGGACGTTTCACCGTCATGGGTCGCAGGTTTACGTTAGATCAAGGGCATATTACTTTTGCAACGGGCGACCCCGCCAACCCGCAAATGAGTATCGCGGCCAATTGGACGACGCCTTCGGGCGTTGTGGTTCGCATAGTAGTTCGCGGCACCTTAGAACAGCCCAAGCTCGAATGGACGAGCGAACCGGCCCTACCAGGCGGCGAGGCAGAAATCATCGCCTTAGTACTGGGAGGAAACGGCGGCAGTGGAGGAGGCGAAGGAAATGTGGGTCTTACCCCCCTTGTCATGGCAGCAAACGAAGCACTCGGTGCTTCTGGAGCTGGAGTAGAGCTCTATATGACTCAACAAGAAGGGAGCGGTGAAGGAAGAATGGCGACTCTTACGGACACCAGCTGGGAGAGCTACACGGCGGCATTTCAGCTCAGCGAAGAACTCTGGTTTGAAGGGAGCCTGCAAAGACAAACGACGGGCGTGCTCGAGGAGCGCAATGGCGTCAGCGGCACCCTCGACTGGCGATTTCATCCCCAATGGTCTGTGCGAACAGAGATTGGAACCCTAGGAGCCGGTGTCGACATGCTCTGGAGGTATCGTTACTAACCGTTGACACCTGTCAATAAATTGCTCTCTAGGCGAAAAGCGCCTCAATCGTCCATGGCAGGGGACCGCCTTTACGGTGTCAATTTGTTCACCAATTGAACATAAGCCAATTGAGCCTTTTCCGAAGCAATTCCCTTTTTTTTCTTCCAGGCATCGAACTTAGCCCGGCCCCGAATATCTAAAAACCCAGGTCGACTGCCAGTTACGTCCCCCAGTGAACCCTGCTTATAAAGAGAGTAGAGTTCCAATAAAATGGCAGGAGGCGGGGTGGTATTTAGGTGTTTCACTTGACTCTGGGCAAGCTCAAATTCGTTCTTTATTTCCACGACTTCACCTCTAATACTCGGGGGTACTTTATCGAACGCCAAGCGCTCAAAATTCACATTGTTGGGTAGTGGAGTTACACTGACTCCCCGGTGAGTCGAAAGGACAGATATCCCCCACGAAAAGTTCACAGGGTACCCCGCAGGTACCCAACGTGCTCGAATAACAAATCTGACCGAAGGAACAATCCGCGTCCGCTGCACATCGACAGGCAAAGTCGTCCACGATCCCGTTGCCATTTTGGTCGCGTCCGTTACAGCATTCGCTGGGGTTCCTATCACTGGCGCTGCAATCGCTGTCTTCGCAGTCGATCAGACCATCGCAATCATTGTCCACCCCATCGGTACATTTTTGTGTTCCGTACTCTGCGACAGGTGGCGACCCACTATTGCAATTTTTGCACGGCCCCAAGTCAGCACAAACATCATCGGCACAATCAGCAAAACCGTTTCCATCGTTGTCTAGGCCGTCGCCGCAGACCTCCACTACCGGCCCCACCTCCACATTGAGGGTGTATTCGCCTTCGTCTGGCCCTAAGCGTTCGTCGACTACCAAACCGTCCACGACAATAAAGTAAGCGCCGGGGGCCAATACAGGAAACTCCAAAGCCGAGGACCAGCGCCTGCCACCACTATCATCATCACAGGCGAGTTCCGCACCCAACTCGCAATTACCGTGACGAAGATAAAGTACCGTATCAAAAAGAGATCCTCGAGTATTGAGGGATAGACTAGTCGGCTCCGTGAGATCTAAGCGAAAAAAATCGTCCCCCGCCTCGCCGCCGCAACTGCCACTCTGGTGACTGAGCTGGCCCACCGTTGACCCGGTGTAAACAGCGCTGGCGAGGGGTGAAATTCTCCGAGCAGTCAAGCAGTTACCCTGTTTTTCCTTACAAATTTCAACATTGACGCATTCGTCATCGTCACAATCGAGCTGACCATCCAAGTCATCGTCCCGCCCATTGTTGCATTGCTCCCGGAGGGGCGGACACGCCGCGTCAAAAGCGCAACTGGGGTCAGCACAATCTATTTTACCGTCACAATCCTCATCAAAACCGCTGGCACAGCGCTCCGTAGTGCAATTTTGACAGTCCTGCGCAGAAAAACAATCGGGATCACCACAATCCACCAAACCGTCGCAATCGTTGTCGCGACCGTCTGAGCAAACCTCGCTCGATGCATCACAGAGACAGAGAGGATCGAAACGGCATTGAGGATCAACGCAATCTATTGTGCCGTCACAGTTGTCATCAAGACCATTTTCGCAATTCTCGCTCCGAGAACGACAGGTGCATTCTAGGGAACCTGCGCAGTTATCATCCTCACAATCAATTCTACCATCGCAATCTTCATCCGACCCGCTGCCGCATTGTTCTGGACCACACCCGCAAAGGGCGCGACCGACGCAATCGGTGTCATTGCAGTCAATGGTGCCGTCACAGTCATCGTCCAGTCCATTTTCACAATTTTCTCCAGCCAGTTCTGGCTCACAACCGCAACGGGGAGCATTCGAGCAAACGGGATCGAAGCAATCGGACACACCATTGCAATCGTTGTCCGAACCATCCGTACAATTTTCTTGAGCCCCCGGATAAACTCGTTCATTGAGGTCATTGCAATCGGCCAAGGCCTCCTGAGAAAACTCCACGCACGGGGGAAGAACAAAGCCATCACCGTCCGCATCTCGAATAGATTCTACACACTTTGAATCTAGGCAAACCGAGAGGAAACATGCGTTGCTTGCGCTACAGTTTTCGTCGCTCTCACAGTCCTTCTCCCCGGAGCTCCCCCCGGTAGAAGAGTTCCCCCCAGTGGCAGTCCCGCCTCCGCTGCCCGACCTATCCCCCAGCCCCCCTGTCCCGGAGTCTCCCCCCGTACTGTTCGGACCGCCGCCTCTCGAAGCTCCTCCGGTACTCGCTCCCCCCGAAGACGAAAAACCTAAATTTTCCTCCTCGCCCCGCAGAAGAGTACGGCCGCAAGCACTCAGGTTTCCAAGGCAAAAAAGGGAAACGGCTAGAGTGATAGAGGCACGAGGTATCATGAAAGGGTGACTCATCTGTAGCATGAATACCCATTTGCGCCCGCTCATGAGCGAAACAGGGATAATTATGTCCTCTTTGCACCACTCCAACGAGATTATTGAGTCAAAGTATGCCTATCATGTTCCTTCTCAGGCATTCCCGTCCCCCCATTCTTTGATGAATCTTCAGAGTTCACCTGTCACAGTCCGAACCATCGGACGATACGCGCTTTTTGACGAGATCGCTTCCGGCGGGATGGCCACCGTACACTTGGGACGATTGATTGGCCCAGTTGGCTTCTCTCGTACTGTCGCAATCAAACGTTTGCACGCTCAATTCGCAAAAAACCCTGACTTTTCTGCAGGGTTTGTCGACGAAGCTCGTTTGGCCGCACGAATTCATCATCCCAATGTTGTCCCAACAATAGACATTTTAGCAGCCGAGGGCGAACTCTCGCTTGTGATGGAGTACGTAGAGGGAGACTCCCTTGCCGCCCTAGCGAGAGAAGCATTGCGTTTAGGGGAAGAAATTCCCCTTCCCATTATCTCTGCAATTATCTCTGGTAGTCTCTATGGCCTACACGCCGCTCACGAAGCGGAAAATGAAGCTGGCGAGCTACTACATATCGTTCATCGCGATATTTCACCCCAAAATATACTGGTCGGGGCTGATGGTGGGCCACGTATCGTAGATTTTGGCGTAGCTCAGGCGGCCGAACGCATTCAAACGACAGCAGAGGGACAAATTAAGGGAAAGATCGCCTACATGTCCCCTGAACAGATTCAGTTAGGCCATGTAACTCACAAAACGGACATCTACGCGATGGGTGTTGTGCTCTGGGAGCTCCTCGCCGGCCGGCGTCTCTTTCCTGGTACCAATCAAGCCCAGATATTAAAAAAAGTGCTCGATGGAAAGATTCCTCCCCCTTCAAAGTTTCGCAAAGAAGTGCCAGCTGATCTAGAAAGACTCACTCTTCGTGCACTTTCAGAAAATCCTAACGACAGATTCACCCACGCGCTCGAGATGGCAAAGGAACTCTGCCGCTGTGTAGCCCCAGCCCCACCTACGGACATTGGAGATTGGGTGTCACGCCTCGCCCGGGACACATTGACTCATAGGCGACGTATTCTCAAAAGAGTTGAGTGTCATAAAATCGCGAGCAACTCACCCTCTTTGGAGCAAATTGTATCCAGCCCGACCAGCGAAGAGCTTCTCACTTTGGTTGACCTACCTTTTGAGGCAATGGTCGAGAGCGACTCCACCCAGGCACTCACCGCTGGCATCATTCACGAAGACGAAAAGTCTCCCGGCCTCTTCGTTCCGCTCATTCTCGGGCTCACTGCTGTGGCTTCCGGTATTGCAGTGCTCCTCTGGAGCAACTACCCACAACTCGCCCCCTCACCCGAGCCCTCCGTCGATATTCCTCACCACAACGCATCTCAACAGGTGCATCCGCTGCCGGGGGACTTGCCCCAGGTGCCCCGGGCGATTCCTGACGACTCTTTCCCCAAAGGATCTGCCGCACAAACCCCTGTCATTAATCCTTCGGCTTCTCAACTGACTTCGAACAATGCCCCCCCCCCAGCCACCAAAACGGTATCGGGGTCAGCTGTCTCGGCAAAGGTAGCTCGGCCCGCCACCCAACAGGCAAAGAGCCCTAGAAAAGTCTGCCCAAAATTCATCGTCGACAAGGCCGGTATCAAGCGGGTAAATAGAAAGTGTTGGTCTCTCAAATGAATCCTTTGCGTGTTCGATGGACCTCCCCCCGCCGCGCCAGCCCCATCGCAACCCTGCCCAAACAACAAGCGTTGCTCGCCTTGAGTCTTTTGGCGTTGACCTTCTTTTCAAAAGAAGCATCAGGAGCGGACAAAAGCGTCGACGCCTGTTTCTTCAATTTTGAGCAATCACAAATAAGTCTCAACGAAGGCGATCTCGTGGCCGCGCACGCACACGCTCGCGCCTGCTCAAAGGCATGCCCTACCGAAGTCCAGAAAGATTGCATCCAGTGGGAAAGCGACACTAGCTCTCGACTGCCTTCGGTTTTGCTCCTAGCTCGCTTTGACAACGGCTCAGACGCGCCAGATATTCAAGTTGAAGTAGACGGAGTTCTCCTCGCGAATGGTCTTGAGAGAGAGACCTCGCTCAATCCAGGAGAGCGAACATTTGTGTTCAGACGCTCCGACGGGTGGAGCGAGAAATTCATCCTCAACATTCGCGAAGGAGAAAAACTACGAAAGGTGCTGGTCCACATTCCAAAGAAGTCCACCGCCAATTCGTGGGCCTATGCGAATAAATCGCCTCAAACTCAAACTCTGGTGGCCTCTTCTTTTGGGCTCGGTATTTTTGGGTTGAGCGTCGCGGCCGTCAGCGGCATCGTTGCGCTCAATCTCAAAGGACAATTGAACGAATGCAAATCCCTGGAGTTGGGGTGTGAGCAATCGCTCGTCGATAAAACAAAAACCTACATCACAGTAGCCGATATTGGCCTGGTGGCGGGAGCGCTCGGAACCCTCTCAGGGGTCTCCTTGCTCATTTGGGGAAGCGACGAAGTAGGCGACAAAGACTCCCTCAGTAGCTTTCGTTTCCGCCCCACCCTAGGGGGCGCCTTGGGGCAAATTTCAGGGTCATTTTAGTCGCTTTTAGAATTCTATAGCAATTCGTTACTCTAATCCGCACTTGTCATTTTGAGTCGATTCAATGCCGCACAATCAGCCTCCTGCCCCCGCAACCTTCACACCTCAAACATTAGGAAGCCCCACCCACGCTTCTCCTATTCATCTCAGCCATACTTTGGGTGATTTGAGGTCCAACTACGTTCGAGATGACGAAAAGATTCTCTACGATATCGACGTATCCAACAGTCGGCCTGGTTTTCACACCAGCGAGAGCGCACAACTAGAAAAAGCAGGCCCCCGCGAGAGTCTGTTTTTTGACGCGCCTACTGTACACGCCGCTATCGTAACTTGTGGTGGTTTGTGCCCTGGTCTCAATGACGTAATTCGTTCTGTAGTCATGACTCTATGGCATCATTATGGAGTACGAAAAGTGACGGGATTTCGCTTTGGCTACAAGGGGCTCCTTAAAGAGCCAATTCACGCGCCCGTCGTACTGACCCCCCAAGTTGTTTCGTCCATTCATCGTCATGGTGGCACAATATTAGGAAGCGCCCGCGGAGGAGGAGAGAGCACAGCGGAAATAGTCGACACCCTGGAGCGTCAGAAGGTCGACATGATTTTCACGATTGGTGGCGATGGTACTCAAAGAGCCGCTCTGCACTTAAGCCAAGAAATCGCCCGTCGAAATTTGGCCATCGCTATCGTAGGTGTGCCAAAGACTATCGACAACGATCTGAGTTTCGTCGAGCGCTCTTTTGGGTTTGAAACGGCCGTGTCCGAGGCTGTGCATGCGGTAGACGGGGCCCATACGGAGGCAGCCGATGCCCTACGCGGCGTGGGCCTAGTCAAGCTGATGGGCCGCGAAAGCGGATTCATCGCGGCTCATGCGGCCTTGGCTAGCAATGGTGCCGACTTTGTCCTCATCCCAGAGATACCTTTTCATCTTGACGGTCCCAATGGCTTACTCAAACACCTCAGAGATCGCCTCTTGACTCAAGGTCACGCACTGATTGTGGTGGCCGAAGGAGCTGGACAAAACTACCTGACCACCTCGGGCAAAGATGCCGGAGGTAACAAGAATTTGGGTGATATCGGCCTCTATCTCAGAGATAAAATATCGCAGCACTTCGCAGAAAAGCCCGAAGACGAGATATCGCTCAAATACATTGACCCTAGTTACATGATTCGTAGTCAGGCGGCTAACGCCTCAGACTCTATCTATTGCGCACGTCTAGGCTCCAACGCGGTACACGCAGCAATGAGCGGACGCACAGCCTGCTTGGTCGGCATGGTCAATCACCGCTTGGTGCACGTTCCCATTGGTGCCGCCTCTAGTAGGAGAAATTGTGTCAACCCCGATGGCCCCCTTTGGCGAGACGTTATCTTCAACACGGGACAACCTCTTTTGATGACCGACGCTATTTTCTCGCAACGTCCCCCAGCTCCTCCCCGCTCATAACCCAGAGTGACGATCGCCTTGCCGGTCGACGCTCGCGTAAGGAAAGGACTATCCGGCCCTTTCCTACTTTTTCTTTTTGCTTGAAGATGGCTTGGACTTTCTCCCCGGACGAAAGTTCGGATTGGAGAGAAGCCCCGTGACCTGCCAACTATAGGAGCCATCTGCTCCTTTGGCGCGACGTACGCTCGGGTCCATGTCAAAAAGAGCAGGTACCTTAGAATCCTTCGAGCCAAAAAGGCTCTTGGTCAGATCACTCTTATTTGTGTACGCCTCTTTAAAAGCGAAGGTAGCGTTTAAGTTCAGGCTGCTCTTCTCAAAAGGCTCACGGAGACGCATTTTGCCCTCGGCATCCAGTTTAAAATCGCGCCCGTCTGCAGAAAATTCGGAGATCTCCAAACGTCCATCGGCAGCCTCGGCTTTAAAGACCAAGTTCCCCGCGTTGATTTTGGGCAGAGCTATCGTATCACGAATTTTTGCTTTGCCGTCACCGACAGAAAGTTGGTCAATCGCGAGATCAAATGTGCCTTCGGCCTTTTTCATCTGCCCTAGTGGTAAAAATAACTCCACCTTACCCTTGAGTTCCCCACCAAGAGGCAGCCCTAAACTAGAACTAAGAAGCGTTACCTCTGAGACGTCGATAGAATCGGCTACAATCGAGATCCGAGCTTCTTCATCGTTTTGAATAAAACTCCCGTTCAATTCCCCTCCTCCTAGTTCAGAGTCAAAGTCGACGGAGATTGTGCCAAATAAATATGATAGAGGAGAGACGCCAACACTCACTCGTTCAATGAGAAGTTGGGCCCTAGGTACAGGCTTGCCATCAAGCATTTGCACACTCACCTCGCTCATCTTTACCCCCTTGGCCTCAACTCCTAAGAGTCCACTGCCAGAAAGCTCTGCAATTTCCAGGCGCTTTTCTTTTTGAGACGAATTGTACTCCGCCTCAATGCGATTCTTTAGCGTCTCGTAGGGAAACGTTAGGCGTACAAAAACCAGAAGCGCAGCCCCATAAAAGAGAGGCACACTGGCTACCTTGAGGAGCTTTTGTTGTTTGGGTGATAATTGCATTGGCTCAGTACCCCTTATTCTGCGGAGGTCTTCTTGTCAGAGGCTGACTTGGACTTGGACTTCTTCTTTGACTCATCTCGATCGAAGGCCGAAATCTCCATCTCGGCATCAAATTTATCGGGCTTTCCACCGGATTTTCGAATAATCAGCCTCGAGATTGTCACGGCATATCCCGAGTTTTCAATCTTCTCCATCAAGTCGGCGAGCTTGAACATGCCAATTTTTCGAAGACGAATCTTTGTGATCCGCTCCTTGAAGTTCTTATGAGGAATAGTTGAGCGGTCCTGAGTCTCAGGAATATCAACGCCCACCCTATCGGCAATTTTTGCCAAAAAACCGGCCAAAGGAGGAGCCTTTCGCGCATAACGGGCCTCCACTCTTTCTTTTGATGCCTGACGTCGTGCCAAGGTAGCCCGTTCGTCATCAATTGACTCGATGATGTCTCTCATTTGCCGATTTGCATCAGCCTGAGAGCTTACGCTCATCACAAAGAAAAGGGGAATGAGGATCAAGACCATGGTTCCAAGAACTGCGCCAAAGATGCTTAAAAGTTTTCTTTCACGCTCTTCTAGCTGATCGAACTTATCCTTCAAACTCATTTTCCACCCGCCTTTTTGGACTTTTTGCCCCGTTTGCCTTTTTTACCCTTGGCCTGATCTTCGGGGCATTGCACAAGAGCTTCGAGCACATAACGCTCACGATCGCTGTTGACGACCTGGGATATCTTGCTCACTTTTGGATCGATGATGCAGCGATGTTTTGCAAGGTTTTGAGCGATCTTTTGGGCATCCTCGGCCGAAGAAACCAAACCACGAAGTTTCAACTTGCCTTTTGCAACCTCAAACTCCTCCACATCATGAGTCAGCTCCTTTGCGTCCGGAATAGTCTCGGCGAGCACAACGGCGACACCAAATCCGTCTAAATAGGGCATTGGATCTTCCTTGCGCGACTTTCTTGCCTTCGCGAGTTCAGCCTCCGCCTCATCTGGATCTTCAATTTTCTCGCCAAATGTGGACAAGGTGATTTCTCCAAGGCTTTCGGACAATGCCTCGTACTCACTTGCAAGAGCACGACTCTCCGCCCAAACAGAAAAGAGAAAGGAAAGACAAAGGGCGGCAGCTAGGCCCGCAAAGAGGGGGGCTTTTTCCTTCACGTGTTCATACCCACGCTCGAACGAAAGGGGGCCCTGTCGAAGGTCAAATCCTTTGCCGCGCACCCCATGAAAAGCGGCTGCCAAGGCACGCCCATAGGTCGGAACCTGCTCCTTGACCCCCTCGGGAACCAACGCAATTTCTAAGGGTGGTAAAATAGAGACAGGGAGCTCTAGTTGAGCCTGAAGAAAAGCATCCAGCTCAGGCATCTGCGTTCCTTCTCCCAATAGAAAAACTTTCTCAACCCTCTGTCCGCTGCTCGCGGCGAATGCAGAAAAGGTCTGCCGCAAGCGCGCCACACACGCCGGCGCCGAATCGGGAAACCCCTCGACTCCAAGAGAAAGAGCACGAGGTTGGAGAATTTGCCCGGAGCGCAAAATACATACGTCAGTGCGTCGAAAACCTAAGTCAACGAGAGCGACACACTCGCTGGTATTCAGCGCTGGGACGTGAGTAGCTAATTGCACCAGCTCCGTGGTCGAGCAGCCGATACGCTCCGGTTCTCGTCCGGTACCCTTCTCCGCGACGGCAATTACCTCCTGAAGACTTTCAAGACGAGCCGCCAAGGCTAACACAACCAACTCCTCATCCGCCTCACCTCGACCGGGCAAGACCGAAAAATCGACGAGCAGTTCGTGCATTTCTAAAGGCAAGGCAGCCTCTAGCTCAAATGGTAAAAGCTCCGCGATACGCTTTTTAGCGCTCATAGGTAGGATCACTTTCTGAAAAAAAGTGCGTTCCCCATCCTGAAGAGCAACAATTGAGTCAATCGTTCCCGCTGGCAGGCGGCTCATGCAAGCCGCAATGGCCTCAGCCGACGTGGAGTGATGACTCAAGAGTTCTTCCTCCAAAGCTTCCAATTCTATAGCTCGATACTTCGTCTTGAGAGACGCCACGCGCACATGATTGTCGCGAATATCTACGCCCACTACCCTACTCATTGCATCACTCTTTTCTCTGAGAATCGATCTCTCATTAATTTACTGTCCCGAAATTCACTCGAGAGTTCACCACTCATCTGTAAGCCCACTGCTGCCTGTCCACCCATCAGTCCACCCTATAGTAAAGAATGGCGCCACCTGGCCGAGGCATGAGTGCGCGAGCGACTCCTCCTTGATCAAATCCATCAGGAACTTTTAACCCTGAATCCTTCAGCTTATTCTCTGTCGCCAAGAGTCCAGCCTGGGAAGCCTTTGCCTCCAAATCTGCATTACCTGGGGGAGGCGCACCACGCATATCCACCACAGCATGAATGCGCGAACGCGTTTCGTGTTTGCCCGTTTTTACGTAACCCGTAGCGTAGATACTAAAAACCTTACTTTCGGTTGTTACCGACTCGGTCATCAGTTTATCAGAGTAGAGTTCAACAGGCTCTATTCCCATCTTAGTCAACATTTGTCCAAACATGCCCTTACCCTTGATGGCGTTAACAAAATCTTTTGGTGACGAAAATATTGGAATACCTGCGGTCATTGATGCAAACATTTTTGAGGTGATCAGATAATTCTTTTGCATCACCGGATCGACACAAAGAGGGGTTTCTGGTTTTGCTTGATGACAGACCACTGCCAAAAGAGTTCGAGCATTCGCAGAGTTTACGTTGACCTTACCCCCACCCCATACAGTGAAGATCCTGCTCTTCTCATCATCGGGGTCGGGCACTAAGAAGGTACGCCAAAATTGATCAGTCACGCCCTGTACTAGGCGCACCTCCTCCAAACTATCGAACCCACCATTCTTTCTTCGGTAAGGATATTCTAGTGACTGGTAATAACTGTCTTCGGGACCGGCGGCCGAGGCCGTCTCAGCACGCGGATCGCAAGGACTTCTATCGGCATTGGGATCGACCCAATCAATCAAGGCCGAGCACACGGTCATTCGGTCAAGGCGATTTCCTTTTTCGTCTTGGGCGTCTTCAAAGAACTCATTGTATTGCACCCCACCAATCATCGAGAGCAATTGTTCGGCCATTCTCTTCTGAGAAAACGAGTCCGCTCGGGCGGCCGTATTGAAGTTTATTTTGGAATCCTCATCAATGATCACCAAGGAGAATCGGGCGTCAGACATGCCCAAATTTCGTCCCTCCGAAAGACTCATTCCCGACACTCCCTCAAAGGCAGAGCCACCATCTTGATCGTTGAACGCACCCAAAATTACGTCAGTATACTCCCAGACTGGAATTTGTGCGCCTTTCGTTAGCAATGCAAGGGGCCCCCGAATCGTAGGCTCCGCCGCAATCAACAATCGCGTTAAATTGACCGCGCTTCTGGCGGCATACTCCGCTTTCACCTGATCGCGAGCCGAAACCGAGCTTCCCAACTCGGCCGATGTCGCGTCCTGAAACTCAGTGAGCATTACGGTCAGAATCGTCAATGTTCCCATGACCATCAAAAGGGCCACACCTCGCTCGCTTCTCCTCTTCTTGCCAGCACGCAACGCAAGGGCCCTTCGCGCACGCTGAGAGCGGCGCGCATAGGCCTTGAGGTCGCCGTTGGCAGGGACTTTCTGCTGAGAAAAATTCGTCATTTGAGGGCGAAGTTCAGGGTGTCTTGAATGGGAATAAATATCTTGGAAACCAGACGAATTTTACCTCGACCGCCATCCGATCGAGCGCGGCGCCCTCCATTGAGCACAAGCACAACTTTTACTTGCAGGGGCAAGAGTCCCTTCTTGCCCAGAACGGAAGAACTATCCCACTCTTCTAACCAACGTCCCGTTAGCGGATCTAAGTAAGAGAGCTCAAATAGATCGATATCGGTGGCTAGAACCTCCACCCGACCTCCCTCGGTCGGCTCTTCGTCTGGGCGCGCGACCCGCCGAGCTAGATCGGTTACCCCGTTTTTGTCGGGGTCTTCACTGCCAAAATAAGAAATCTCCACCTGATCGGACTCACGTCGGGACTCCTGCAGACGGCGATTGGAGAACGAGTTAAAGTCTAGACGAGAAGCGGGGGAGCCAGATTCTCCCTTGAAAATAGTTTGAACAACCCGAAGGGAGTCATCAATCGGCGCGTGAGCTGACAAGTAGGAACTTTGCAACTCGCGCGAGATACGGTTCATCGCCAGGCGCCCCTCCCTATAGCGATTGGTAATGCGCTCTACTCCGGCGCGCCCTCGACGCATACCGTCAACAGAAGCAAACACGAGAACACTGATGAACGCTAAAATGCTCATAGCAATGAGCAACTCAACCAGAGTCAGTCCTCGCTCACCCCTCAAGCTTTTGCTCCCGCTGCCCCTCATTTGGAATTCTCCGAATCAGCATCTGCGGCCCCTGGCGCACCAGTCTGTCCATTGAGTAAAGAGTTCGCCTGGTCGAGAGCGTCCTCTACTCCCTCAGCGGCATTGGGGTTTAAACTACCTTCCAAGGGATTAGTGACATATTGGGTCACCTCAAAACGACGCTCTTTTTCGCCCTCGTCCCAAATAACGGCAACTTTTACCTTACGAATACTCGCTTCCAACATCGGCTTCAGAGTGGGGTACACCATTCCCAAGGCCATCCCAACAATACCACCGCCCTCGGCAGCCCCCTCGGCAGCGCCTCCCAAGGTGCCAGCCAGATCGTCCACGCCCCCAACATCCTTCAGGGCACTCCCCCCCAAGACCCCGGCGACCTGCCCCAGTCCCGCAGTACTGTCGTCCATCTCGGCGTCTGAGTCGTCCTCGTCACCTCCCGTTTTATCAAAGGATGCAGGTTGAGGGAGTTCTATCGTCTGAATCGTCCACTCGCATCGAAAATCGCCCTCGTCCTCGTCCTCGCAACATTCTCCTGAATCAGTTTGTTCAAGCAGAGAAAAGCCGTCGACCAGTAAATCGACCTCCAACTCACTCATCTTGCAACGCATCAAACTGGCCGCGTGAGTTTCGTTTTGTACTCGTCGCGTCGCGGCAAAGAGTCCGGCTTGCGAACTTAAAATAATCGTCAACCCAAGGGCCAAGATGGCCATCGCAACCATCACCTCCAAAAGGGTAAAGCCGCGTCCTTGTGCACGAATTGAGCCTTGCTCTCTCATGGGGCCTCCCGCTCGGAAAAAGGCTCACCCTCGCCAAGGAGCCCCTGGGGTAAATCAAGCAAACCACGCTTAATTTCCGCCCGACCAGTGAGGGCACTGACCACTATAGTAATGCCACTTTCCTCGGAGCGACGGGCAATTTGAACAATCGCTCGCTCAGTCAGTCCGCCAGGCCAAAAGTAGAGATGAGCTACCCCATCCTCTATCGCATCCTCATCGTGCTCGGTTTGTATTTTGACAAAACGAACCCCACGCCCCAAGACGCGTCCCGGCGCATCTCCATCTTGACCTAATAAATCAATCGCCTGAAAGTTCGGTTTTGGAGAGGACGAGCCACTCAAGAAAAATTCAGCGGCCCCCTCCGCATCAGACAGAAGACTTTCCGCTGCACTGGTGGACGGCTCCTCCTCGTCATCCTCATCGTTTCCATTCTTTCGAAAGACCTCGCGGGAGCTCGATTCTTCTAGGGTAATTCTGCCGTGTTCAATATCAAGCGCTAGGCGCACGGGCTTTCCGGTCGTGTTGGCGTGAGCCAAGCCTTTGCGTACTCCCACCACAATGAGGGTGGCAGCGGCCCTACGGTGAGCTCCGGTAAAAAAACCTGAACCAAAAACCAGCGTGCCTGTAAGAACAGCAATGAGGGCGACCACTATCATGATCTCAATTAAGGTCATGCCGCGGCTTTTATTCATTTTCCGACAGCCAACCAGGCAAGAGCCTTCACTCTTCTTTGCTCTGGATAGTACCCGCATCACAGGCGGATCAGCCCCTTGTGATATAAGTGTGAAGGAAAAATAGCCCCAATTCAACGAATTAATCCTCTTGTCAATCTTCGTCTTCGTCTTCGACGTCAGGTTTAGGAATGACAATATCGTCTTTTGTGTCCACCTTCTTGTCAGGACCGGTAGAAGCTACGATCACTTCATCGTCTTCTGTGCAAACGACCGAATAGTCCTCACCCCAAGGGTCAGCCGTGTCTTGCCCGGCGTCCAACTGCTTGTCTGCTACTAATTGACTCACTGTAGGGCATTCACTGTATTCGTTTTCGGCTAACTGCCATTGCTGCACGGCCACGCGAATTACCCGAGCTCCGGTAGCAGCCTGCTTAATTTGCGCCTCCTTCATTTTCGGCAGTGCAACAGCGGCTACGCCCGCCGTTACCATGGCAATAATTGCCACCACGATCATGATCTCAATCAGCGTCATGCCGCGTTCTACAGCTCGCTTCGCCCTCAAGGCTTTTCGTTTCATTGTTTCAACTGTCTTCTTATTTTGCGTATTCATGATGATCCTTTTCTCTAAAAATATTGCACAAGGAAGCGGTCCGGCCACAACCTTGCTTAAAAACTAATACTCAATGCGGTCCAGCCCCCCAAGCTTGCCATCGGGGCCATCGCTCATGAGCACGTAAATTTTACCCGGGCGCACGCTGGGGCAAACCAATCGTAAAGGCCGCCCCCAGGCGTCTTTTGGCCAAACCCCTTGAGGTAAAAACGGCACGATATCTTGTACAGACTCGGGGCAACTCCCCTCGCTCTCTAGAAAGTATCTCTCCACCGCGGGGCGCACCTGGTTGAGACTGACCCGTGTGCGCCGCTCACCTGCCGCCGCTCTTTCGCGAGCGCCAACCCACATCAGAAATCCAGCCGCAAGAATTAATACCAAAATTGGCGCCAAGCGCCCCATCGCAAAATAACGACGCAAACGACCGCTCCCCTCCCAAGGAAAAAATATGCGGCGATCAGATTGCAGGCGACGGGGTTGCATAAAAAAACGTGTTCAAGAGTTGGGGGAAAATGCTCTTATTGAGCAAGGTTATTCATTTGCATCAAGGGCATCATGATGGATACAACAATGAAGCCCACTGCCCCGCCCATCACAATAATCATGATAGGTTCAAGCAAACTGGTGACCGCGGCTAGCTTGGTCTCCACTTCGGACTCATAAGCGCGACTCACATTGGTCAACATCTCTTCGAGTTGGCCCGATTTTTCACCCACAGATATCATATGAGTCAACATGGGAGGAAATGCGCCGCTTTGTTTAAGAGGCTCCGCAATGCTTTCTCCTTCGCGAATAGACCCAATAGCTACGGTGATCACGCCCTCCAATTTTACGTTCTCAAGAACATTGCGACCGATTTCCATCGCAGGCAAAAGCTGGACCCCTGCCCCTAAAAGAGTGGCTAAAGTTCGAGTAAAACGAGCCAAGGCAGCAAGAAGAGTCAGACGACCAAATAGGGGGACATTCAAACGAAATACGTCCCAATCCATATGGCCCTTCTTTGTATTCTTCCACCGCTGAAAATACCAAAAGGCTCCTCCGGAGACTCCCATAATAAGCCACCAAAAGTCGGTGACCATATTGGAGGTAAAGATCAAGAGCTGAGTGTACCAGGGCAAGGCTTCGCCCAAGTTATCAAAAATGCTCGTCAACTGAGGCACTACGGCCGCCATCAAGAATGTAATCAGCCCCATCGCAAATAATCCCATCACAACGGGATAGGCAAGAGCGGCGGTCAGTTGACCCTTCAGGCGCGTTTGGCTCTCCATAAAATCGGACAAACGCTCAAGCACGAGTTCCAACATGCCAGAAGCCTCCCCAGCTGCCACCATATTAATATAGAGAGGGGGGAAAACCTTAGGGTGCACTCCAAGAGACTTAGAGAAACTTGTTCCCGCCTTGAGGCTCTCACGAACTTCTGAAAGGACCCGCACGAACTCCTGGTGCTCAACCTGTTCAACCAAGGCCGAGATACTTTCAACCAACGGGATACCCGCGCGCACTAAAGTGGCAAGCTGGCGGGTCATCACAGCGACATCATTGGCACTGACTCGACTCATAAAGGCAAAGAGATTCGCCTCGCCCTTTTTTGATTTGATCTTGTCTTCGGAGCCTTCCTTGGCCGACGTCAGTAAAACGCCCTCTTTACGAAGATTAACACGCAACGCACGCACATTTTCTGCGTCGCGATAGCCTTTAACGTTTTTACCGTTTCCACCTTGTACTCCGGTGTATTCAAATACAGCCATGCAGTTCCTCTCTCACTTCACTCATCGAAGAGAAAGTCCTCCTGGGTAGCGGCTACAACCTCGCCCACTGTCGTTAAGCCCGCCAAAACTTTGCGCGCGCCGTCGTCGCGCATGGTGTCCATACCGGACTCCTGACAGGCGCGTTTAATAGCCTGAGCATCAGCATTCGCCAAAATGAGGGCACCTACGGCATCGTCTACAACCATTAACTCGTAGATGCCCCGTCGTCCTATGAACCCCTTATTGTCGCATTCATCACAGCCCTTGGCTTGATAAAATGTAGGAGGCTCATCTTGGCGCCAACCCACGGGCTCATAATCAATCCCAGGCAACTGATAGCGAGGAGAAAGTACCCGATTGTCACGCCATGCAGTTCGTTTAGGGTCCAACCCCAATTGCTCCAGCTCATAAGGCGTTGCCTGATAAGACTCCTTGCAATGGGAACACAACATGCGCACCAAACGCTGAGCCAAAATGCCCGCAACGGTTGATCGCACCAAAAATGGCTCGATATCCATCTCGACCAAACGAGTCACTGCGCCCGCCGCATCATTGGTATGCAGAGTGGAGAGAACCAAGTGACCGGTCATGGAGGCGTGCATTGCAATCTCGGCGGTCTCTTTATCGCGAATTTCGCCGACCATGATCACATCGGGATCTTGACGTAAGAACGCACGCAAGGCACTTGCAAAGGTTAAGTTAATCTTGGGGTTCACCGGTATTTGGTGAATTCCACCCAATTCATACTCAACAGGATCTTCAGCGGTTAATATATTAATATTAGGCTTGTTGATACGGTTCAGACAGCCATAAAGTGTGGTTGTTTTACCGCTACCTGTGGGGCCAGTGACCAACACAATGCCATTGGGCCGCGTAATCAAGGTCTCCATCAATGCGTGTTCACGCACTCCAAAGCCCAAGTCAGAGAGATCTAAAAGAACATTTGTCTTCTGCAACAAGCGCATCACAATACGCTCATAATCACGACTAGTGGGCACGGTGGAAACGCGAACATCAATGGCACGCCCCGCAATCTTAAGAGAGATACGCCCGTCTTGAGGTAATCTTTTCTCGGCGATATTCAGACCCGCCATAATTTTTACGCGCGCAATCACAGAGCTGATGAACTGGCGACTGGCACGACGTGCAATATAAAGCTCACCGTCCACGCGATAACGCACCACCACTTCGCGTTCCTCGGGCTCAATATGAATATCGCTGACTCGCTCCTTCACGGCCTGAGAAAAGAGCGCATTCACAAAGCGAATGATGGGGGCGTCGTCATCAGAATCAAGCAAGTCCGTCTGCAGATCGTCCTGCATCTCTCCTTCGGCTTCCAGCTCGCCCATCGTATCTTGGCGCTCGTAGACCCTATTAATAGCGTCCACAACGACACTAGGGCTCGCAACCTCGATTCGAAGAGGACAAGCAAGGAGCGCACCGAGGGCGTCCAGCGCTTCGATATTGAGAGGATCAGCGCAAATGACGTGGATGGTCCCCTCTTCTTCGGAGCAAAGAATCACTCTTTGCGCTTTGGCGTAAGAGATTGGCAAGCGCACCGCTAACTCCAAAGAGATACTTTCGGAGTCGATACTTTCCACAAAATCTAGCCCGCATTCTTGGGCAAGAGCACGAGCGATATGCGCCTCGGTCGTCATCTTTTGAGCAACCGCCAGATCCAAAATGGCGCTCTTTCGCTCTTCTGCTTCTAAAAGCAGTTCGGACAATTGCTCAGAATTGACAACCCCGTGGCGCTCCAAAATAGCGCCAATGGCCCGCTGCTGGTCCAAGGTTAGTCTACCCTCTGCGTGTTGTCCGTGAGTTGAACGCTGCGCGAAGGAGGAGCGACTCGCAGCGAGCGACCCGGCGTAACGTCCAGTTGAGCGGTACGCGTCGAGTTCTCAACGTTCAACGCTCCTTTTTTGCGAGGGCGCGACGCGGGAGCGGGTGCTCGCTTGGGTTTGCCCCGTGATTTCTTCCTTTTTAAACTACCGGGCATATCGATTGCATCCCCAGGAGAATGGTCATGTAGCTCACGAGGGCGCAGCTCATCTTCTAGGCGGTGCTCTTCGTCAATCGCGAAATATGCCTGGCGAATATCCTCCACCAAGCCATTGGAGCGGCTATAGTCAATTTGCGGATTCCATTGATCGGTCGTGAACACAAAGTAACGATCGATGAACTCCTGACGCTCCTGCATTTTGCGCTCAAAAATTCGACGTAAATCGGCTTGCTCGCGAATTACATGAGGAGTGAGAATAAGAAGAAGGTTCGTCTTCTTTTTCTTAGTACTCGTTGAGCGAAAAAGCACCCCCAAGATGGGAATATCACCCAAAATGGGCACCTTGCTCTCGCTGGTAACGTATTGATCTTGCATCAAGCCGCCAATAACAACAGTCTGTTGATCTTTGACAACAACGGTCGTTTTAGCCGTGCGCTTGGTGATTGAAATCACCCCGAGGTTGCCGCTTTCTGCCCCCGGAGCACTGCTTTCTTGCTCAATTTCTAGCCGCACTTGGTCGGACTCGTTGATATGAGGAGTCACCTTGATTTTGTTGCCCACGTCTTCTCGAGGAGCGTTAAAACCAAAACCATTGAGGGCAGCCAAGTTGCCGGCTCCGACCGCCCCGGCCGCACCGGCAGAAGCCAACGCTCCTATGCCGCCGCCAACATTTGTCTGTAAAGGAATATTTTCTCCCACATTGATTTCTGCAGGAATATTGTCCGTCGCTATAATATGGGGGGTGGCCAAAAGTTTGGCCCTTCCCGAACCAGCCAGGGCATTGAGCACCACTCCAAAACTAGGAATACTCACCCCTGGCATGAGTTGATTCGCCGAGCCGGTAATTGCGGGCCCCGAAATACCAGCCGCTAGACCAGTCAAATCGGTACTCAAGGGAAAGCCCATGGACTCTACGGAGTTAAAACCGCCCAAGATGGTGGACTCTCCCCCGCCAGTATTCTTTTGAGTGCCGCCGTGCCAAGCAAAACCAAGACTGTTGGAGTCACTCACGGAGACATCCATGATGACAGCTTCGATAAATACCTGACGCCGCGGTTGATCCAATTTATCTATCACCATGCGCAATTGCGCAAAGTCGCGAGGGGATGATGAAACGACCAGGGCGTTGGTCGCCTGATCGGGCGTCACGGTAATTTGGCCTTCAAACATGCCGTTTCCTGGGCCGCTCCCCTTGCCCTTTTTCTTTCCGCCCTTGCCCGAAAGCATCTGCTGCAAAGTCTTGGAGAGTTCGTCCGCTACCGCATGCTGAAGACGTAGGACATGCACAGCTGCTGATTCGCCGGGGCGGGTATCAAGACGCTTCATCACCTGCAACAATTTTGTGTAAGCATCGTCGGTTCCAACAACAATGAGTGAGTTGGTCTGCTCATCAGCAATCACTTTCACCAGCCCTCCGCCTCCTCCCTCGCCGACCTCAAAGAGGTCGTTGATGCGTTGGGCCATATCCGCGGCGTTGCCGTGGTTTACCGGCTCAATCCACATCTGTTGTCCAGCACCCCCCACATCGATCTCTTCAAGAATACGCACCATTCGGCGAATTTGAGATCCTGTATCTGTCAGGACCAAGAGATTACCGGGTGTGTAAAGTGAAATATCACCTTCTTTGCTCTTAAATTTCATGAGCAAAGCCGAAGCCTCGTCCGGACTAACAAAACGCGTTCGATAAATACGTGTGATGTAATTGTCTGTATTTGGAATGGCCGAACCGCGAGAATAAAGAGGTGAGCCATTGCCAACAACCCCAGCGCTATCGACAATCTTCAAGAAACGCCCATGGGGCACGACGGTCATCCCGTTGACTTGAAGAATCGAAAGAAAAGCCTGGTATGCCTCATTGAGAGTCACCGGCTCGGGGGAAACCACCGTAGCCTTGATCTTTCTGACTTTGGCTCCGTAAATAAAGCGTTTGCCTGTCATGCCGCTGATGTGATTCACCAATTCGGCTAAGTCGGCGTCTTGCAGGTTAAACTTTACCCGATGCCCGCCGGGCTTAGGTGAATACACCACATCTGTAGCCGCCGATATTTTATCCATCGTGCTGGGCAACGCCGGAGCAGAGCCTGGAGGCTTGACCTCCGGAGGACGACGCGCCTCCTGAGCCACCGCAGTCGAAGCGCTCAGTAAGAAAGCACCTCCCAAGGCAACCTGGAAGCATCGAAACGAAATCCGGGGCAAACGCTGGCGAGTCGGTCGAGCGCTGTCGAGAGAATATGTGGAACTCATCTTCTTATACGGTTTCATTTGATCGCAATATTGATTGTGGTCGGCTTGCCACGCCGATTGAGAGTAAGCTTAAGATTTTCGGCGGTACGCAGACGGGCATATGCCTGCAATGCCTTTTGAGGATCGCCCATTTCAAAACCATTGATTTGCTCTAGACGATCGCCATTTTTCAGACCCAGCACGCCTAATAAAGTATCGGGACGAACACCAAAGAGACGAATGCCTATGGTCTTTCCGTCCTTTTGCTCGGGCACAATGCGCGCCGAGCGCATCAACGAGGCTTGATCATTGAGAATTTTATCTACAGCGCTTCGGTCAATTTGAAACTCGGTGTCACTGATCTTCTTGATCATTTTTTTGATCTCGGGATCTACGCCGCGCTTCTTACCTTTGCTCTTTGGAGCCCCTGGAGCCTTCTTTGCAGCCGGTGCAGCTGCTTTGGGAGCAGGAGGAGGCGCTTCGGTTGAAAAGAGCCCCGTCTGACACAAGCCATTTCCCTCCAGCCAAATAGTGGGTGAATTGGTAGAGGGGTTGAAGCCAATAAAGGCCACCTTTTTATCCCCAATACTATCGCCCACGCGGCGTAATACGGGGCCGTCATCCCCAGGGCCTTTCACTGCCGCAAACGACCAAAGAGGGTCCTCGGACTCGGTCAGAATTAAAATACTCACTCCGGGACAAGGGGGAGCACTCAGAGGATCACCTATCTCAGCAGGACCGCTCTCATCTTCCCCTTCGGGTACGGGCTCTTCGCAATTGAGGCATCCGGTCACCGAGTCAAAAGGGTTACGTGAGTAGATGAGCGTCGCCTTGGGTCGCACCAAGCGCTCGGTCTTTCCTTTGGCCAAGGGCGCAAAAGTGGGACCACTGCCAGGTAGCAATTGCGAAGACAACAGATGGCTGACTCCACTGGCTTGAAAGAACGCAGCCAAGGCAACCATGACAAGCACGATTGCATAGAAATACTTCTTGAAGATTAGGTCGACGGACACAGAACACCAAACGTATGATCAGCGGTGAACCCACTCATCCGCTCTCCTTAAAGCGAGAGGCGTGCCAAGAATCAATGGGCAAAAAATATTCAATTTCTGGGGAATATCAACGAGATATTGGTCGCCAGCCCCCCCACCTTCGCCAAAGTGGCAGAAGCGCTGATCTCCCCCCTGCTCTTGAGACAAGTTGTCATTCAGACTTCTCAACACTGTACGCATGAGCAGAGAAAGAGACCCCATGTCTTCACTATTCAGCAGAATAAAACTTTAGTCCTCAGTATATACAATTTCGTATATAAAATGAGACTTTCCCGAGATTATCATACGCTATCGTATAGTAAGACGACTTTTAGGCCATTTCAGGCGCGGGGCGCCGTGTGGCTGCCGGCACATGCTGACTCATGTGCCTCTACATTTCTTGCTCGCAGAAGCGTGGAAGATAATCTGATACTAAAATTTTCAGCGAGCTTCTTCTAATTTTCTATAGATGGTGCGCGCTGAAATCCCCAGCAATTGTGCGGCGAGCGACTTGTCCCCTTGAGCGTGGCGCAAGGTTTCTCGAATCAAACGTTGCTCGACCTCAGCCAAAGGAGTGCCGACTCCAAAAGTCAGAGACTCGGGCTCGGGCGTGGGGGCTTGGGCAATCGACTCGGGCAAGTCGCTGAGATTTAAATCGGTGCCCCGACAAAGTACCGCCGCCCTCTCCATCGTATTTTCCAATTCGCGCACATTGCCGGGCCAAGGGTAGTCGCATAATTTGGCCTGAACTTCTTCGTGAATGGTGAGACGACTTCGTCCATTTCTCGCGCAATAGAGTCCCAAAAAATGATCTATCAGGAGAGGTATATCTTCCCGCCGATTTCGCAAAGGCGGAGCTACTAAGGCTATGACATTCAAACGATAGTATAGATCTTCTCTAAAACGGCCTCCCTCGACCTCCGCCGTTAAATCAAGGTTGGTCGCGGCGACAACTCGCACGTCTGCACGTGTGGTTGAACCCCCAAGAGGTTCAAACTCACCCTCTTGAAGAACCCGCAACAACTTTACTTGCACAGCGGGTGATAGCTCGCCAATCTCGTCGAGGAATATAGTACCACCGCGCGCCTTGCCAAAACGCCCTTCACGGCGCCCGGTGGCACCTGTAAATGCGCCTTTTTCGTAGCCAAAAAGCTCCGCTTCTAATATAGTTTCTGGAATAGCAGCGCAATTGACGGGCACAAACGGAGCAGCTGCTCGACCGCTCTTTGCATGAACATAGCGAGCTATCAGCTCCTTGCCCGTGCCACTTTCACCAAGAACCAACACATTCGCCATCGAGGGAGCCGCTTGATTTGCAATCTCCAAAACAGCTCGCAAACTAGCGCTTTGCCCGACTATCTCGCGGGTCGTTAATGCCTTCAACTCGGCTCTTAACTGAGAGTTTTCTGCAACCAACAAAGCGTGCTCCAATGCCTTCTTTACCGAGCGCACTATAGTGGCTCGTTTCAGTGGTTTCTCCACAAAATCGTAGGCACCTTCACGCATTGCGGTTACGGCCGTTTCTACCGTTCCGTAGGCTGTCATCAGCAATACTTGGGTCGTGGGCGAGACTTCTTTAACCGCTTTGAGCAAGTCGACACCGCTGGGTCCGGGCATCATCAAGTCAGTGAGTACAACGTGAACTCTCTGCTGTCTTAAGCACGTAAGAGCTCGTTTTGCTCCGTCGGCTGTAAAAACACGCATCCCCTCTTTGGTGAAAATTTTCTGAAGGGACATGAGGTTGTTCGGCTCATCGTCCACAATCAAAATCACTGGCGCATCCGGATGCACTTCTCGGTGTTTGGAGGAGTGGGGAGCAGTACTTGGCTCCGAAGGTGGGCCTGAGTGAAGCAAATCGCGCTCGGTATTCATGCGTGGAAATTGTCAGAGTGCCCCGCCTGTGTCAAACTGCCACCAAGATGACATATTGTCATCTTGGGTAAAAACCGGCCGTTCTTGGCCATTGGCCCCCCCTTCAGCTCTCCAAAACCTCGTTGACTGACTCTTCCACGATCTGAAGTAATGACCTCAAGTCCTCAGAAGGAATGTTGAGTGGAGGGGTGAGATACACGACATTGCCCAAGGGGCGCACATAGGCGCCGCGCGCAAGAGCTAGGTCAAAGACTTTCCACCCACCTCGTTCGAGGTAGCCCTCACCCTGCCCCAAATTCAAAGCGCCACACATGCCCAAGGAACGTGCGTTTGTGACTCCATTTTTCTGGCTCATCTTCTTAAAGAACTTCTCAATGGCAAGTACACTGGTTTGAGATCGCTCAATGACCTGCTCGTCTTCATAGACAGACAACACCTCAGTTGCGATGCGCGCCCCGAGGGGGTTTCCGCAATAGGTATGTCCATAATAAAATGCCCTCGAGGCGTCGCCCAAGAAGCCATCAAATATTTTCGACGAGGCAAGAGTCGCGGCAAAAGGCAGTAGCCCACCGCTCAAACCTTTTGCAGTTGCAACAATATCTGGAGAAATTCCAGAGTGAGAGCATGCCCAAAATTTACCGGTGCGCCCATAGCCAGTAAAAACCTCATCAAGAATAAGTAACACATCATATTGTGTGCACATTTTTCGCGCCTGAATCAGGTATTCATCTTTATAAATGAGCATACCGCCAGCCCCCTGAATCAGAGGCTCCAAGACAAGCGCCGCTATCGAGTCAGCTCCCCTTTTGAGCTCGTCTTCCAACGCATCCAAAGCTCGCTCCATATCTACAGCGGGCGAAGGTAGATGCACTGTGGGCATCGTCAATGACGCAAAAGGGGCACGAAACGCACTCACCCCTCCCAAGGCAGTTACACCCAAGGTGTCCCCGTGAAAAGCCCCTTCTAACGAGAGAAATCGTGTCTTCTTTTGGGTCGAGACAGAGTGCTGAGCCCAGTATTGCACCGCCATCTTCAAGGCCGCTTCTACAGCCGTGGAACCGTTGTCGCTAAAAAAAACGTGGCTCAATCCCGGGGGAGCATGGGCCAAAATCGCCTCGGCGAATTGTACGGCGGGTTCATGAGTCACACCGGCTAAGGACGTGTGGCAAAGTTTTTCTGACTGCAATTGAAGAGCTTTTACCAAACGTGGGTGGTTGTGACCAAGGAGGGAAGTCCACCACGAGGCATTGCCATCAATGATGCTGCGGCCATCTGCATCGTAGAGGCGAGAGCCGCTTGCTCGTTCAATCACCAAGGGTTGACCGGAACGCCGGTACTCATCCATCGGTGTGTAGGGATGCCACACTGATTTTTTATCTCGCTCAACAAGTTGAGCTCGTTCCTCTGGAGTCATATTTAGCTTTCGCTCTTTTGGGGCTCGGCGAGTTGTTCGCCAAATACGGGTGGTATAGTTCGGGGCCGTCTGCGCGCCGTGGGGGCCTTGGACCCCGGAAAATAACTGGGTTGCCCATTGGAGTCTGTATCGATAGGAAATTTCATGATGACGCTGGTGCCCTCGTTTTTAGTGCTTGTGATCTCCACTTCTCCTCCATGAGCCTCCACAATTCGCAAGGCGATAGGAAGCCCCAAACCAGTACCCCGAGGTTTGGTCGTGAAAAATGGCTTTCTTGCTCCCTCTAGCTCTTCCAGGGTCATTCCACTGCCCGAATCGTGAACTTCTACAGCAACAGCTGGGCTGCCATCGGTGAATTTCGACTTTCTTACCGCAAGCTCAATCATACTGCCCCGGGTCATTGCCTGGGCAGAATTTGCCATCAAATTACCAAGTGCCAGGCGAAAAAGTCCCGAATCAACCAGCACCATCCCCAACGACTCACCCTCCGGCGGCAGAACTTTTACCGAATAGCCCTCGGGTGGTTCTTCACTCGCTTTTTGGCATATCTCCAATAGAGACGCCGGCCCTTTGGACGCGGAGACTGGGCGTGCAAATCGTAAAAGTTCAGCAACTAACTCGTTGAGGCGCTCTGACTCTTCGTTCACAATAGAAAGAAGGGTTTCCTTGTCGATATCCGAAAGAGTCGGGCGCCGCATCGTGGAGACCGCATTCATGATAATTGCCAAAGGGTTACGTACTTCATGGGCAATGGCGGCTGCCAACTCGCCCACCGCGGCCAATTGCTCTTTTTGAAAGAGCTCCGCGTAAATGGAGTCTATCTCCGCATGAGAAACCTCTAGCTCAGCAGTTCTTTTGGCCAGGGTAGAAGTTGTAGCTGCTAGTTGGCCTGCTGCTCCTTTTACTTCAGAAAGCATCGCGGCCAACATCACCAAAGCATAAAGCCAAGTGCCGATGGGGGCGACTGGCCATCGCTCGGAAAAAAGCAATGCGCTCGATAGATCGACAAGACACGCCGCGCCCAAAAGAGCCAGTGCCACCAGCATGCCCAAGGCATGACGCTTGCGGGCTTTGTAGGCGGCATAGAGCACCGCGATGTTTGCGATGAAGTGCAAGGCGACAAGCCCGACCGCGTAGAACGAGAGAAAACTCGAGGGTGAGCTGTATTCGGAAGGAAAGTTCAGCTCCCCCCAATTTGCAAATTGGCTCCAAGAGCCCATCAGGTTTGCTAGCGCCGCGGCGCCGACTGATACATAGGAAAACCACAGGACCAGACGCCTCCCTTTGGCTCCACAATAATTCAGTAAAAAGTGCAAGTTAAAGGAAACAGCAAAGAGACCAAGGGCAAGGGAGGCCCGCGAACTGACCAAGCCGAGGGCGCCGGGTCCCCAGCGATGTCCTAAGGTGCCCAATAGTTCGGCCACCCCAATGAACACCATCGCAAACCCTAAAAACTGATACCCCTTGCGTGGAAATTGCCGCGATGCTGCCGCAAAAAATACTCCAATACCACCAAGAACCCACGTCCAGACAAAACCAACGCTTTCGACAGAGTCATTCATTTCGAACTCTCTGGAGACTGGGCGTCCTCGTTGACCGTAATTGTGCGTGAAATTTTCGTCAAAAAACCATCGGCACCTTTGCATTCGACCTCAATGTCGAGATCCCCATTGGGAGGAGTTACTAGCTTCAGAGGCACTCCCACCTTCTCGGTAGTCGTACTTTGCCAATTGTCCCCGTGAACTAAGTACTTTACCTCTTTTAGTTCATCATAAAGAGAGATAACGCGTATTTGCACATTGGCGGCGGCATCTTTTCCGTTGAAGGTAAGACCATTGGTCCACAATAAACAAGCCGGCGCTATAGGTTTATCATCGGTAGGGGATTCTACACTGAAAGAGTGCGCCTGGATGCTGGCTGATTTTTTTCCTACTTCCATCATATAAAGCCAATGAGTTCCCGGCGCCAGTTCCTCGTCCTCGTTGATGAGATCCGTTAGACGTAATTTTTTAGCCTGCTCACCCTGGGCCTGCTCACCCTGAGCCCGAGCTACAAAACGAAACGCATGATGGTCTATTGCTAGCCAACGACTGAAGCCCTTCAAGTCCGCTTGCCGTGACCATTCGATGCGCCACCGGGCGACGTCACTTCGCCCGAAGGAGGCTGGGAGATTGGACGCCCAATTGGTCTCCCGGTGCAGAACAAAGGGAGCCAGACGTTCGAAGGAATCGATGGCATCCCCTGAAGCGGGTAGAGGTTCTTGCTGGGGGGGTCTGGGTAGAGCTGCCTCCACGACCAGGGGGGGCGCATCAGACTTGGGCGCTGGTAAACAGGCGCTCAACACGAGGGGGAGCAGGGCAGCACCACTCCGCTTTGGTCGCGCAAGATTCGAAAAAGCTCCTCGCTTAGATATTTTCCGGGGCACGCCTTCCGTCTCTTTGCCGTGAGCCATGGCAGAAACGCTAGGTCAATGCCCCCCATAGAGCCAGGTCCCGCGATCTGCTAGTTGCCATAAGATGAGCTACGTCGTACTCGCGCGCAAATGGCGCCCCATGCGCTTCGAAGATTTGGTGGGGCAAGATCATGTCTCCCGCACCCTAGGAAACGCGATAGATGCTGGAAGGGTCGCCCACGCCTTTCTCTTTACTGGAGTACGTGGCGTAGGAAAAACGACCAGTGCACGTATTTTGGCAAAGGCCCTCAATTGTATGAGAGAGCCAGGCTCCCTGAAGGAGGGTGAGCCCGATCCCGGCCCCACAGTCACTCCTTGCCTCAAGTGCTCCGCTTGCCTAGAAATTACAGAGGGGCACGATACCGACGTTCTAGAAATTGATGGTGCAAGCAACAATGGCGTAGAGGAAATCCGCAAACTGCAAGACACCCTTCCCTATCGACCGAGTCGCGATCGATTCAAGGTCGTCATCGTCGACGAGGTGCACATGCTCACCAACGCCGCGTGGAATGCATTTCTTAAGACTCTAGAAGAGCCCCCTGCTCATGTGAAATTTATTTTTGCGACGACAGAGGCTCATAAAATTCCCATCACAATTCTTAGCCGCGTTCAGCGCTTCGACTTCAAGATGATTCCTACCCGGCTTATTTTTGATCGCCTGCGCTGGGTGCTCGAGCAAGAAGATTGCAAGGCGGACGATACCGCTTTGGGTATATTGGCGCGTCAAGCAGCTGGCAGTATGCGCGATGGCATGAGCTTGCTCGATCAAGTCCTTGCGTTTGGAGGAACCGAACTCAATGGTGACGACGTCGCTCGGGTTTTAGGAGTGGCTAGTCGCGCCGCTCTCGTCGATATTGGGCGAGCAGTGGTCACCGGTGATTCAGAGGCATGCTTAAGAAAAGTCGGGGCGCTCGCCGACCAAGGTTTCGATATAGGTCACGTAACTCGGGATATTTTAGCTCTCTTACGCGATTTGGTGGTGGCAAAAGTATGTAAAATCCCGGGGGATCTTCTCGACTCAGCCGACGAGGAGCAAGAAGAAGTTCTCACGATTGCCTCCTCGGCAAGCGAAAGCGATCTTTTGCGACTTCATCACGCCTTTGGTCGTGGGTACGATGACGTGGTACGCGGAGCCGATCCGCGCGCGGGGCTTGAGATGCTCCTTGTGCGCCTTGCCCTGCGCCCCCCTTTGCTTCCAATTGATGAACTCCTGCATCGCATCGGCAACCTAGAGAAGCGTCTATTAAAAGGAGGAGCTTCTGTCCGGCGCGGTGGCGGTGGAGGCGGTGGCGGCGGCGGTGGCGGCGGCGGTGGCGGCGGCGGTGGAGGCGGTGGCGGCGGTGGCCCACGCCCTGCGTCCCCTCCGCAGGTCGCTCAGCTCCCCTCCTCGGAGTCCCCGGGCAATCCCTCGCGTGCTCACACTTCCTCCCTTGCCAATCACCCTGATCTCGCTCCCGCAAAGGCGCCAATCACGCCCCCCCCGGCTGCCCCCCCCGAGCCGCGGCAAATATCGTCCTCCCCTCAAGCTATCCCTCGGAAGGAAACCCGTGGCACCCCGCCCCCTAATTCCTCTCTTCGTTCTTCAGAGCCCCAGGATGCACAAGAAAACGACTCGCGCGCAGCAGCCTTCGACGAGGGGCCTCCTTTGGGAACTCACTTTTCTCCTCCGGATAATGCTCCAGCCCCCGCGCCTGCGAAATCTCCCGAGTCAACGACGAGGCACACCGCCCCTCCCCTGCAAGGCTCCAAAAAAACAAGCGAACCGCCTCGTGATCCATCAATCAACAGCGCATCTTTAGATACAGATTACAAACCGACGGCAGAAGAGCGACAACTTCTGGGCGAAATGTCCAAAATGGCCGAACAGATAAGAGCGAAAGACAGCGCCCTCGCAGCCTATTTCGAACAGACGGTTCCCCTGCGCGCCGACGGACGCTCTGTCGAGCTAGGCCTCGAAAAGGGACATCTTTTTGAGGCCCAGTTAACAACCCCCGAAGCCCGCTATGTTTTCGAGCTTGCGGTAAAAGCGCTCTGGGGGGCAGATGCTACTTTTCAACTCGTTCAAAACTGCGACCAAGCCACCCCAAACAAAACCTTGAGCGCCGAGAGAATTCGTCAGCGAAAAGCCGAACACTTAGCCGCAATCGCAGAAGTAAAAAACCACCCTTTCATTCGCGAAGCTCTCACCATTTTTGGTGCCGAAGTTCGTAACGTTACCCTCGCCGATTCCGCCACCAGGTTATAAGTCAGTGCTACCCGAACCGCTGCGACGCGTAATTCAGCTCCTGAGCCGCCTTCCTGGCGTTGGAGAAAAAACAGCCCAACGATTTGCGCTACGTTTAATGACAGATCCCAACCTAGCGGTAGAACTAGGAGCAGAGCTCTCACACCTCAAAGAGCGACTTCGTCCCTGCGAACACTGTGGAAACTTGGCGGAAGTAGACGAGAATGATCGCGCCCTCTGCACTATCTGCAGTGATACTCGCCGCGACGCCCACCTACTGTGCATCGTTGCCAGAGTGCAAGATCTCTTGGCTATTGAACGAAGTGGTGCCATGCGCGGCCGCTATTTTGTGTTGGGACGCCTGCTTTCGCCCCTAGACGGCGTGGGACCGGACGAACTTCCTCTCGCAGCTCTCGCTCAACGACTCGATACGGACGGAACTACGGAAGTAATTTTAGCAACTCCTCCCAGCGTGGACGGGGAGGCGACGGCCCTGCTTCTTGCTCGCGAGTTGAGAGACCGCGGACTCTCGGTCAGTCGAATCGCCAGCGGCGTACCCCATGGGGGTGATCTTGAATTTGCGGACCAAATCACCCTGGGCAGAGCCATCGACGGCCGCAGGCAAGTTGTGGACTGAGTGCTCACGAGTTCAAGTCAGCTCCTTTGGGAGATCCTACTCTTACCAGGAGGTTTTCTAGCTGGCCTGGTCAATGTCCTGGCGGGCGGTGGTTCATTTTTAACTCTGCCCCTGCTGATGGCGACTGGTTTGCCTCTTGAGATGGCCAACGCCACCAACCGCCTCTCGGTCCTTTTGCAGGGCGGTCTTGCAACCTTCGAGTATCGACGAAAGGGGCAACTTGACACCGGCCTCTATAAAAAACTTCTTCCACCAATTTTGGCAGGCGCCCTGATCGGCGCCTATTTGGCGACCAAGCTCGACCCAGCTCACCTCAGGCAAGTTTTTGGAGCAATCTTCCTGCTCATGGCGGGCCTCCTACTCATTCGCGCGCGTATCAAAAGACCAGAAAGTAAGCCCCCCCATGCCCTGCGCTACCCGGCGCTCTTTCTTATCGGAATTTACGGAGGATTCATTCAAGCGGGCGTGGGTCTCTGGATCCTCATTGGTGCAAGCTCGCTTTTTTCGGTGAGTGTCTTGAGAACTAATTCGGTAAAATTACCGCTTACCCTCACCTTTACCGTGCCAGCCCTCCTTATTTTTCTTCAGGCAGATATGGTGCGCTGGTTTCCGGGAATGCTCCTGGCAATCGGAACCGTACTAGGCACGCTAGTGGGTGTACGCATGACACTCAAAGGCGGAGAAAAAGTCATACTTCGCGCAGTGCTCGTTGTGCTAATACTCACAGGAACACATCTGTTATTTTCCCCCCCCTGAACTAGAAGCGGCGACCGGTTTACCGGTTGTCGCGACCAGCAGGACATCTAGAGCGTCGATAAGTGGGCACAATTGAAGCTAGTGCGACATTTTTGACCACCTCTACAATCTCTAGGTGGGCGAAAATGCCGCGTATTTCCTTCAAACTGAGAGACGCTCTAGAAGCGGCGACCGGTTTACCGGTTGTCGCGACCAGCAGGACATCTAGAAGCGGCGACCGGTTTACCGGTTGTCGCGACCAGCAGGACATCTAGAAGC